>NZ_JAZHPB010000005.1:0-472926 GCF_036543145.1 Janthinobacterium sp. LS2A | reverse complement strand
CGGCGGCACGGGCGCGGCCGGCGCGGCCTTTGCCAGCTCGACCGGTTCGATCACGGCTGCCTTCGACACCTGCACCGGCGCCGGTGCAGGCACGGAAACGGGCGTCGGCACTGCCACTGGCGCAACGGCAGCGGGCACGGCAGGCGCGGCAGCTGGCGCTACGTCCTGGCCTTCCAAGGTTAGCAGGCGCTGCTGTATGCCGTCGACTTCCTTGCGCAGGCGCGCCGTCAGCAATTCCAGATCCGCCACTTTTCTGCGGTACTGCAGCACCAGCACGAAGCCGGTGATCAGCACGCCAAGGATGAACAGCGTTATCAATCCAAACATGGGTCAGCTTTCCTGGAGGGGCGGGGCGAAGACTCCGCAGTATGCGCACATTACCTTATTATCAAGAAACGGGCGTTTTTTGTTGTGTAGGGGAAAGGCGTCAGGTGCGGGGCCAGCATGGCGCGGCGCGGCGCTTTCCGTATTGACGCTAAGCAAGATGGCGACATTCAGATTGTCGTGCGCAAGATAGTGCTGTATTTTAGCAATTCCTTAATTGCCGGTTCCCCATGCCATGAGTCAAAGCAGCCAGTTTTCCTTATTGTCGCAGCGCCGTTTCGGGCCCTTCTTCTGGACCCAGTTCTTTGGCGCCTTCAACGACAATCTGTTCAAGACGGCCCTGATGGTGATCCTCGCCTACGATGCGCTGAGCTGGACCACGCTCGACCCGTCCACCATCACCAATTTGATCCCCGGCCTGTTCATCCTGCCCTACGTCGTGTTCTCGGCCACGGCCGGCCAGCTGGCCGACAAGTTTGAAAAGGCGGGCCTGGCCCGCTTCGTGAAATGGATGGAGCTGGCCATCATGGCGGTCGCCGCCGCCGGCTGGATGACGCACACCTTGTGGCTGCTGGTGGCCGCCGTCGTCGGCATGGGTGTACATTCGACCCTGTTCGGCCCCGTCAAGTATGCCTACCTGCCGCAGCAACTGAAACCCGAGGAATTGGTCGGCGGCAATGGCCTGATCGAGATGGGCACGTTTGTCGGCATCTTGCTGGGTGAAATCCTCGGCGCCGTGCTGATCGTGCACAAGCCGCTGGGCGTGGAATTGGTGGCCGGCGCGACGATTGCCGTGGCCGTGTTCGGCCTGATCGCCAGCTACCGCGTGCCGCGCACGCCCGCGCCGGAGCCGGATTTGAAGGTGAGCCTGAATTTTGTCGCCGAATCGTTCCGCAATCTGAATTTTTCGCGCAAGAACCGTCCCGTTTTCCTGGCCATGCTGGGCAATTCGTGGTTTTGGTTTTACGGCGCGCTGATCCTGGCCCAGTTTCCCGTCTACTCCAAGGACTTCCTGCATGGCGACCACAGCGTGTTCGTGCTGCTGCTGACCGTGTTTTCCGTCGGCATCGGCACGGGCTCCCTGCTGTGTGAAAGGTTGTCCGGCCACAAGATCGAGATCGGCCTGGTGCCGTTCGGCTCCATCGGCCTGTCGCTGTTCGGCATCGACCTGTATTTCGCCAGCAATGCGTATGCGAACACGCAAGTGGTCGATGCGCTGGCGTTCGTCAGCCAGGCGGGCGTGCCGCGCATCCTGATCGACATCGTCATGATCGGCGTCTTCGGCGGCTTCTTCATCGTGCCCCTGTTCGCCCTGATCCAGACGCGCTGCGACCCGAAACACATTTCGCGCACGATCGCCGGCATGAATATTCTCAACGCCCTGTTCATGGTGGCTGCCGCCGGCGTGGCCATCGTGCTGCTGGGCAAGGGCTTTACCATCCCCGAACTGTTCCTCGTCACGGCGATCCTCAATGCGCTGGTGGCCGCCTACATCTTCTCGCTGGTGCCGGAATTCCTCATGCGCTTCCTCGCATGGATACTCATCCAGACCGTGCACCGTGTTAAAGTCGTCGATGGCGAACGCATTCCCACGGAAGGGGCGGCCGTGCTGGTGTGCAACCATGTCAGCTATGTGGACGCCATCGTCATCATGGCGGCCAGCCCCCGCCCCATCCGTTTCGTCATGGATCACCGCATCTTCAAAATGCCGCTGATGGGCTGGATTTTCCGTACGGCCAAGGCGATTCCCATCGCGCCCGCCAAGGAAGATCCTTTCCTGATGGAAAAGGCGTTCATCGATATCGCGCAAGCGCTGCACGAGGGCGAACTCGTGTGCATCTTCCCCGAAGGCAAGCTGACCCGCACGGGCCAGATCAGCGAATTCAAGGGCGGCATCGCCAAAATCGTCGAGCGCAGCAAGGTGCCCGTGATTCCGCTGGCGCTGCGCGGCTTGTGGGGACATTTGTTGAGCCATCGCAATGGCCATTTGTTCGAGCGCGCCTTCAAGGCGGGCCTGCGCTCGCGTCTGTCACTGGCCGTCGGCGTACCCGTGGCGCCCGAGGCCGCCACGCCGGAGTTGCTGCAACAGAAGGTGCAGGAATTGCGCGGCAAGTGGAAGTAAACGCTACTGCGTCTGCGTAGCGGCCGCCGTCCGCTGCGCCAGGTGCTGTTCCAGCAGGGCGGCGATGGCGTCGAAATCCACCGGTTTTGTCAGGTGATGGTCGAAGCCGGCTTGCTCCGTGCGTGCGCGCGCCTCGCCCTGGCCCCAGCCCGTCAGGGCGATCATCAGCACGTCGCGCCCGTGCGCGCGCTGGCGGATCTGGCGCGCCGCTTCGTAGCCATCCATGTCCGGCATCCCCAGATCCATCACGACCAGTTGCGGCCACGCCAGCTCGACGGCCGCCAGCGACTGCGCGCCGCCATACGCGACCGTGGCCGCATAGCCCTCGAGCTGGAACAGGCTTTGCAGGGAATCGGCCGCGTCGCGGTTATCGTCCACCACCAGCACTTGTACGGGCTGGCCCGCGCTCACGGGCGCGTCGTTCCTGGAGGCCGGCATGGCGGCCGGGGCGCCACCGGCGCTGGCCGGCAACGTGACGATGAAGCGGCTGCCACGCCCGGCGCCATCGCTGTAGGCCTCGATGCTGCCGCCATGCATTTCGGCAAATTGGCGCGCCAGGCTGAGGCCGATGCCCAGGCCACTTTTTATCTGGCCTGCCACCGTGCGTCCCTGTTCGAACATGGAAAAGATGCGCGCGAGGGCGTCCGGATCGATGCCGATGCCATTGTCTTCGACCATCACCTGTAACTGGCCCTGCGCCAGGCGCGCCGTCATGTTGATGTGTCCGCCTTCTTGTGTGAACTTCACGGCATTCGAGACGATATTGGCAAATATCTGCACCACCCTGGCATAGTCGGCGTGCAAGGTCACGGCATGTGGCGGCAATTCCAGCGTGATGCCGATGCGCCGGCTGCTGGCCGCAGGCTGGCACAGTTCGATGACATGCTCGAGCACTTGCTGCAGCTCAAATTCCTTGCGCTGCAGCACTACCTTGCCGCTGGTGATGCGCGCCACGTCGAGCAAGTCATCCACTAGCCGCGTCAGGTGCGTCACTTGGCGCTCGATCACGTCGCTCAGCTTGGCGACTTGCTCCGAGGACGGAAACAGGTGCTTGAGCAGGGCCACCGACGACTTGATGGGCGCCAGCGGATTGCGCAGTTCATGCCCGAGGCTGGCAATGAATTCATCCTTGCGCCGCTGCGTCTCGCGCACCTGGTATTGGCGCTGGCGCGCGCGCAGCATGGCGTGGGCCGAAGTGATCAGGGTCAATATGTGCACGGGGCGTTCCAGCAGGGTCAGGTTGCCCAGGGTGGCAATGGCTTGCCGCAAGGGCAGGGAATCGAGCCGCGCGTGCGTCAGCACCGTAATCGGCAAGTCGGACCAGTCCGGCTGCTGGCGTGTATAGGCGTCGAGCACGGCGTAGACGCCGGCGTGCAAGGCCTCGTCCACCGTCAGCACGCCGCCGGCGCCCAGCGCCAGCTCTTCGGCCAGTTCGCCGGGCGAGCGGCAGGCGTGGCTGGCGATGGCGCTGCCTGCCAATACCGTGCCGGCCAGGGCGGCATCCTGGCCGGCAGGCGCATAGATCAGGATGCGCAGCTCCATGGCGTTCCTAGGGAAATGGCGTGCCGCCAATGGTGGGCAAGCCCGACAGGATGCCGTGAAAACCGGCCAGGGCCGGGCCGATGCGCACGCCTTGCGGGCTGATGTCGAAGCGGCGGATGCTGCGCTCGTGCGCGCTGCCGCGCTTCTTGAAGACGGAAATGGCTTGCCGCACCTCGCCTTCCGTTTCGTAGTAGCGCAGCATGATGACGCTGTCGGCCAGGTAGCTGGCGTCGGCCGCCGTCGTCATCGCGGTGCCCAGCATGTTTTGCTGCACGCCGACGAGCAGGGTGGCCACGCCGTGCTGGCTCAGGTAATTGAGCAGTTCGTGCAGGTAGGTGCTCTGGAAGCGCTCATCGGGTACGGCATGCATGTAGCCGTTCAGGCTATCGATGACGATCACCCTGGCGCCCCGCTGCGCTGCGTCGACCACGGCCTGGGCGAATTCGCCCGGTGTCAGCTCGGCCGGGTCGATCTGCTGTGCGCTCAGCAAACCCGTATCGAGCGCCGCCTGCAGGCGCATGCCCACGCTGTCGGCCCGGGTCAGCAGCTTGCTGCGCGCTTCCTCGAACAGGAACATGGCGCACGGTTCGCCTCGCTCCGTGGCCGCGTGCACGAATTGCGCCGCCAGGGTGGACTTGCCGCTGCCGGCGGGGCCGGAAATGAGCGTGCTCATGCCTTCTTCCAGGCCGCCGCCTATCATGGCGTCGAGCTCGGGCACGCCGCTCGACAGGCGCCGATGGCCGCCATCGCGGCGCGTGTCGGCCGCCACCAGGCGCGGAAAGACGACCAGGCCCTCATGGGCGATCTTGTAGTCGTGCGTGCCGCTGCGAAACGGCACGCCCCGGTATTTCACCACGCGCACACGGCGCCGGTCAGTGCCGTAGTCCTGGTTTTGCAGCTCCAGCGAGATCACGCAGTGGGCCACGCTACGCACTTGCAAGCCGTCGTCGAGCGCGGAACGGTCATCGATCAGCATGGTGGTGCAGTGCCGGCTGGCCATGTATTGTTTCAGGGCCACGACCTGGCGCCGGTAGCGCAGCGGGTTTTCCGCCAGCAGTTGCAATTCGGACAGCGAATCGAGCACGAGGCGGGCCGGGCGGTGCTTTTCGATGGCGGCCAGGATGCGCTGGTTGGTCGAGGCCAGTTCGATTTCCGATGGGTGGAAGATGGTGTACTGGCGTTCGGGGTCGAGCATGTCGTCGTTGGGCGCCACTTCTTCGATGGCGATGCCGGCCAGGTCCCAGCCGTGCGACAGGGCGGCGGCGCGCAGTTCGATCTCGGATTCGGCCAGGGCGATATACAGCACGGGCACGCCGCTGCGCGCCCCTTCGGCCAGAAACTGCAGCGCCAAGGTGGTCTTGCCTGTGCCGGGCACGCCTTCGACCAGGTACAGCCGCTCGGCCAGCAGGCCGCCCGTGAGTATGGCGTCGAGGCCGGGCACGCCCGTCGACAGCAGTGCGTCCAGGCCGCCCGCACCATCGTGTTGGGCCGTTCCTTGCGTTCCTTGCGCCTGTGCCATCATCATCGCACCCCCGCTTCGCCACGCCGTGGACAATATAGTAGCGCGTCTGCCGGGATGTGTCTTTTCGATACCATTGGTAAATAATTATTTCGCCATGCTTGCCAGGAAGGGCGGTGTTGCGTCCGTGTCGGCCAGTTCAGCAAAGAAATCATGACCCTGCTACAGTATTCACTCAATCCACCTTTTCCGCATTGCCATTTTTGCCACCATCTGTCAGCTTCGTAGCCGGTTTTGCTGGCGTGCCGCCGCTGTAGTTGTCCTCATTTTGTTGCTTCATTGATAATTTAATTCGCTTGATGGTTGCTATGTTTCAATTGTAACGATGCTTGACGATTTTAGAATGATCGTTCATTCTTTGATCTGCGTTAATAAATTTAGTCATTTCTAACGACACTAGCCAGCTTCTTTTTCAGAAAGTCCAAGATGCAACCAACCTTTTCCCTGACGTCGCCGCGTACGAGCGGCGCTATTGCCGTTCTGTGCGCCACTGTAATCATGGCCGGCTGCAGTAAAAAACAGGAAGCACCTCACGCGCAGCAAGCGCCACAGGTGGTCGTGTTTACTGTTAATCCGGCCGCGTTGCCGATGAGCGCCGAATTGCCCGGCCGTACCAATGCCTACCAGGTCGCCGATGTGCGCCCGCAAGTCGGCGGCTTGATCCAGAAGCGCCTGTTCGTCGAAGGTAGCGACGTAAAAGCGGGCACGGCCCTGTACCAGATCGATTCCGCCACTTACCAGGCGGCCGCCAATTCGGCCAAGGCCGCGCTGTCGAAAGCCAAGGCCAATCTGCTGACGGCCGGTCCGAAAGCGTCGCGCTACAAGGAACTGGTCGCCATCGAAGGTGTGAGCCGCCAGGAATACGATGATGCCGTCGCTGCGTTCGAGCAAGCCAAGGCAGACGTCGAGTCCGCCACTGCGGCGCTGGAATCGGCCAACATCAACCTGCGCTACAGCACCGTGACGGCGCCGATCAGCGGCCGCACCAGCCGCTCGACCGTGACGGCCGGCGCGCTGGTCACGGCGGGCCAGGCCGAAGCGCTGACGACCGTGCAGCAACTCGACCCGATCTATGTCGACGTGACCCAGTCGAGCACCGATTTGCTGCGCTTGAAGCGCCAGATGGCCGATGGTTCGCTGAAGAAAGTGGGCGAAGGCCAGGCCAAGGTCGATTTGATCTTGCCGGACGGCAGCAAGTACGGCGAATCGGGCAAGCTGCAGTTTTCCGGCGTGACGGTCGATCCGACCACGGGTAACGTGATCTTGCGCGCGTTGTTCCCGAACCCGAAAGGCGAATTGCTGCCAGGTATGTACGTGCGCGCGCAGCTGGAAACGGGCGTCGATGAGAAAGCCATTACCGTGCCGCAAGTGGGCGTGACGCGCAACCAGAAGGGCCAGGCCACGGCCATGATACTGAACAAGGAAAACAAGGTCGAACAGCGCGTACTGACCACCAGCGGCACCGTCGGCACCAACTGGCTGGTGACGTCCGGCCTGGCCGCAGGCGACCGCGTGATCGTGGAAGGCTTGCAAAAAGTCAAGCCAGGCGCCCCAGCCGTTGCCGTACCAGCCAAGGCCGAAGCCGCTCCTGCACCTGCGCCCGCCGCTGCCGCCTCTGCCGCAGCATCGGCTGCCAGCGCCCACTAATTCAGGAGAATATTAATGGCCCGTTTTTTCATTGACCGCCCGATTTTTGCCTGGGTGGTCGCGATCGTCATCATGCTTGCCGGCGTGATTTCGATCCTCAGCCTGCCGATCGCGCAGTACCCGAGCATCGCTCCGCCGTCGATTTCGATCAGCGGCTCCTATCCTGGCGCCTCCGCCAAGACCGTGGAAGATGCCGTCACCCAGGTCATCGAACAAAAGATGAAGGGTATCGACGGCTTGCGCTACATGTCTTCGTCGAGCGATGCGACTGGCGGCATCAGCATCACGCTGACGTTTACCAGCGGCACCAATCCCGACATCGCCCAGGTGCAGGTACAGAACAAGCTGCAGCTGGCCACGCCACTGCTGCCGACGGCTGTCACACAACAGGGTCTTGTTGTGTCGAAAGCGACGAAGAACTTCCTGATGGTGTTCGGCTTCATTTCCGAAAACGGCAAGATGGACCAGACCGACTTGAGCGACTATGTGGCCGCCAACGTCGTCGATCCGCTGAGCCGTGTTGCCGGCGTGGGCGACGTGACCCTGTTCGGTTCGCAGTACGCGATGCGTATCTGGCTCGACCCGGCCAAGCTGCAAAGCTTCAATCTGACCCCGGCGGACGTGATCACGGCCGTGCAGGCGCAGAATGCGGAAGTGTCGGCCGGTGAACTGGGCGGCACGCCGTCCGTCAAGGGCCAGCAGCTGAACGCCACCGTCTCGGCGCAAAGCCGCTTGCAAACGGTGGAGCAGTTCGGCGCCATCTTGCTGAAAACCACCACCGAGGGCGCCATGGTGCACCTGAAGGATGTGGCAAGCATGGAACTGGGCCGCGAGAACTACAACACCGTGGCCCGCTACAACGGCCATGCGGCGACCGGCGTGGCGATCAAGCTGGCGACGGGCGCCAATGCGCTCGATACGGCCAATGCGGCGAAAGCCATGCTGGGCAACCTGAGCAAGCAATTCCCTGAAGGCATGAGCTACCAAGTGGCGTTCGACACGACTCCGTTCGTGAAACTGTCGATCGAAGAAGTGGTGAAAACCCTGGTCGAAGCCGTCATCTTGGTATTCCTGGTGATGTATCTGTTCCTGCAAAATTTCCGCGCCACCCTGATCCCGACCATGGCCGTGCCGGTCGTGCTGCTCGGTACCTTCGGCATCCTGAATGCATTCGGCTATTCGATCAATACGCTCACCATGTTCGCCATGGTGCTGGCCATCGGCCTGCTGGTCGACGATGCGATCGTGGTGGTGGAAAACGTCGAGCGCGTGATGAGCGAAGAGGGCTTGTCGCCGCTGGAAGCGACGCGCAAGTCCATGACGCAGATCACGGGCGCGCTGGTCGGTATCGCCATGGTGCTGTCGGCCGTGTTCGTGCCGATGGCTTTCTTCGGTGGTTCGACGGGCGTGATTTACCGCCAGTTCTCGATCACGATCGTCTCGTCGATGGTGCTGTCCGTCGTCGTCGCGCTGGTGTTTACGCCAGCCTTGTGCGCCACCTTGCTGAAACCGGTCGAAAAGGGCCATCACGCAACGAACAAGGGTTTCTTCGGCTGGTTCAACCGCAGCTTCGATAGCAGCAGCAACAAATACCAGGGCATGGTCGGCAGCATGATCCGCCACCGCGCCCGTTCGATGCTGTTGTACGTCATCCTGCTGGCCGGCCTGGTATTCGTCTTCATGCGCCTGCCGACCTCCTTCCTGCCGGAAGAAGACCAGGGCATCCTGTTTACGCAGATTCAATTGCCGACGGGCGCCACGCAAGAGCGCACCCTGAAAGTGATCGAGCAGGTCGAAGACCACTTCATGAACAGCGAGAAAGACAACGTCGCTTCCGTGTTTGCCGTGGCCGGTTTCAGCTTCGGTGGTAACGGCCAGAATACGGGTATCGCCTTCGTGCGCCTGAAAGACTGGTCGCTGCGCAAGGACGTGGCGCAAAAAGCGCCGGCCGTGGCCGGTCGCGCCATGGGCAAGCTGTTGCAGATCAAGGATGCGATGGTGTTTACGTTCGCTCCGCCTGCCGTGCTGGAACTGGGTAACGCCACCGGTTTCGACATGCAGTTGCAGGATATCGGCGGTGTCGGCCATGACGCCCTGATGGCGGCGCGTAACCAGTTGCTGGGCATGGCCTCGCAGAATCCTGCCATGGTTGGCGTGCGTCCGAACGGCCAGGAAGATACGCCGCAGTACAAGATCGACATCGACCAGCAGAAAGCTACCGCGCTGGGCTTGCAGATCTCGGAAATCAACCGCGTGCTGAGCGTGGGCTGGGGTAGTTCGTATGTGAACGACTTCCTCGACCGCGGCCGTGTGAAGAAAGTGTTCATGCAGGGTAATGCCGAATCGCGCATGCTGCCGGAAGACTTGAACAAATGGTTCGTGCGCAATAGCGCTGGCCAGATGGTGCCGTTCTCGGCATTCGCCACGGGCAAGTGGATCTATGCTTCGCCGCGCCTGGAACGCTACAACGGCTTGCCGTCGGTGGAGATCCTCGGTACGCCGGCGCCGGGCCAGAGCACGGGCGCCGCCATGAACGCGATGGAAGAGATGGTCGCCAAGCTGCCGCCAGGCATCGGCATGAGCTGGACCGGCGTGTCGCTGGAAGAGCGCGAATCCGGTTCGCAGACGCCGCAGCTGTATGCGCTGTCCTTGCTGATCGTCTTCCTGTGCCTGGCCGCGCTGTATGAAAGCTGGTCGATTCCTTTCTCGGTGCTGCTGGTGGTACCGCTGGGCGTGATCGGTGCCGTGCTGGGCACCTGGTTCTTCGGCCTGTCGAACGACGTGTACTTCCAGGTGGGCTTGCTCACGGTGGTGGGTCTGTCGGCGAAGAATGCGATTCTGATCGTCGAATTCGCCAAGGAAATGCAGGAATCGGGCATGTCGCTGCTGGACGCGACCTTGCATGCGGTGCGTCTGCGTCTGCGTCCAATTCTGATGACCTCGATCGCTTTCGGTCTGGGCGTGTTGCCACTGGCGATTTCCAGCGGCGCCGGTTCCGGCAGCCAGAACGCCATCGGTATCGGCGTGCTGGGCGGCATGTTGACGGCCACGTTCCTTGGTATCTTCTTCGTGCCGGTGTTCTTCGTGCTGGTGCGCGGCTTCTTCTCGAAGCCGGACGCGCCAACCACGCCGGCGACGCCTGGTTCGCCAGCCGTCACGCTTTCTAAGGATGCGCATTAATATGAAAAAAACGCTACTCTCCATGGCGGCACTGGCCTTGCTGGCCGGTTGCAGCCTGGCCCCCACGTACGAGCGTCCGGCAGCGCCGGCGCCCACGGCGTGGCCGACCGGTCCTTCCTACAAGGCCGACATGGCCGCCGCCGACGCCAAGCCGGTGGCGGACGTCGCCTGGCGCGAGTTCTTTGCCGATGCGCGTTTGCGCCAGGTACTGGAACTGGCGCTGGCCAACAACCGCGACCTGCGCGTCTCGATCCTGAACATCGAGAAGGCGCGCGCCACCTACGGCATCGAACGCGCCGCCCTGATCCCGACCCTGTCGGCCTCGGGCGGCCAGTCGGCCACGCGTATCTCGAAAAACCAGAGCGCCACCGGCGAAGCGTCCATCAATCGCCAGTACACGGCGAACCTGGGCGTGTCGGCGTACGAGCTGGACTTCTTCGGCCGCGTGCGCAGCCTGTCCGACAGCGCGCTGGAACAATACCTGGGCACGGAAGAAGCACGCCGTGCACAGCAGATCAGCCTGGTGGCCGAAGTGGCCAGCACCTATCTGAACCTGGTGGCCGACCAGCAGCGCCTGCGCGTGGCGCAAGACACGCTGAAGAGCCAGCAGTCGTCGTATGACCTGGCCGTGCGCCGCTTCAGTGCCGGCGCCACGTCGGGCCTGGACAAGTACGATGCCCAGACCAGCGTGGAGGCTGCCCGTTCCGACGTGGCCGTCTACACGAGCCAGGTTGCGCTCGACCAGAACGCGCTGGTCTTGCTGGTGGGCGGCCCCGTGCCGGCCGACCTGCTGCCGCAAGGCGAGTTCGGCGCCGTGACGGCCCTGGCGGACATTCCGTCCGGCGTGCCGTCGGACGTGCTGCAACGCCGTCCCGACGTGCTGGCGGCCGAGCGCACCTTGCGCGCGGCCAACGCCAACATCGGCGCGGCGCGCGCGGCTTTCTTCCCGCGCATTTCGCTGACGGCGACGGCGGGTTCGGTCAGCGACAACCTGTCCGGCCTGTTCAAGGGCGGCAGCGGCACGTGGAGTTTCCTGCCGCAGATCAGCTTGCCGATCTTCGATGGCGGCGTGAACCGCGCCAACCTCGATATCGCCAAGGTGCAGCGTGAAATCTCCGTGGCGCAATACGAAAAGGCGATCCAGGTCGCCTTCCGTGAAGTGTCCGATGCGCTGGCCCAGCGCGGCACCATCGACGAGCGCCTGCAATCGCAGGTCTCGCTGGTCGAGGCGTCGACGAAGAGCTACACCATCCACGATGCGCGTTACAAGCAGGGCGCCGAGTCCTACCTGAACGCCCTGGTGGCCCAGCGCGCGCTGTACACGGCGCAGCAAAGCCTGATCACGGCGCGCCTGGCCAAATCGACCAACCTGGTCACCTTGTACAAGGTGCTGGGCGGCGGTTGGCAGCCTGAGCAGACAGCCGTCGCGGCGGCTGGCGGCGCCCAATAATCACGGGGACGCCGACGCCGGCCTTGCCCTTGTCCGCAGGGGCAAGGCCGGCGCGCTACTGGAAAATCATGAACCAAGTTGAAAAGAAGCATCCGGACCCCGAGCGCGCCAACACGCGGCGCAAGCAGGTCCTCGATGCGGCCGAAAGCTGTTTCAGCCGCCGCGGCTTTCACGGCGCCAGCATGGCCGAGATATCGAAAGCGGCCGGCATGAGCGCGGGCCACATCTATAATTATTTTGACAGCAAGGATGCGATCATCGCCGCCTTCGTCATGAAGAACACCGAGCGGGTGTCGAACCTGATGCAGGATCTGGCGCAGCGCGAAGATCCGCTGCAGTCCGTGATCGACAATGCGGGCGAGCATGTGCTGGAAAGCCTGGACCCGAAAACGTGGGTAATGCCGCTGGAAATTTTTGCCGAGGCCTCGCGCAATCCCGCCATTGCCGAGATGCTGCGCTGCGCGGACGTGCGTTCGCGCCAGCAGCTACTCGCCATCATCCGCGACGCGCGCATCAAGCGCGGCTTGCCGGCCGATGAGGAGATGCTGGAAGGGCGCCTGAACGCCATGATCGCCATGTACCAGGGCTTGCCCGTGCGGGTGGTGCACAATCCAGACGTCAAGGTCGAACCGCTGATCGCCGGTTTCCGCATCGTCCTCACGGCGCTGCTGCTGAGCGAATAGGGCGCCTGGACGGGGCATGCAAAAAAGTTTGCGCAGTTCGATATGAATCATGCGCAAAGCATGGCAAAAACCTAAAAGCGTCTGCTATAATTCCCACCTCGTCGGGGCGTAGCGCAGCCTGGTAGCGTACATGCATGGGGTGCATGGGGTCGGAAGTTCGAATCTTCTCGCCCCGACCATTAGATTCAAGGACTTACGGCGCAAGCTGTATAGAAACCCAGTACTGTATATTATACGTTTGTATAATATCGGTGCTGGGTTTTTCCGTTTACGCGACGTATGACCAAGCAAGCTTTGCTTGGAAAGTCAGCATGTCTCACCGTAATCCTTTTGATGTTATTTCATCCACCGTTGATCTGGATGATTCGGCAGAGCACGGTGATGCTCAATGCTTTATGGTCAGCGCCCTGGCGCGTGTGATCGAATGTCTGCCCCTTATCGCGCAATCTTCTGTTTTGGTTGCTAAGCGATATTTTGAGGGCGCGGCAACGGATAGCGAGGCCTTAGCTGCCCGGGCGATGCTTTGGGAGGCCATCCGTGGGCGCGATATGTCGGATGACCCTGATGTGTTGCGTATCAGAGCCACGATTTGTGCGCTGCATGGCATGGATGCTGAAGCTCCTTGCGACAAGTTGACATACTTTCTGACGTTTTGGGAGCGCAGCGGCCTCAGCATGATCGAGCTGGCTGGAGCGATGTTCGACACATACGGCGTTGTTTATCACGACGCTTGATCGGCAGCGGCGACATATGCCGAATGCGTCAGAACTATGTCTGCTGCGGAGCGGAAGCAGCCGCGACTACTTGCGAAGGTCGGGTTTTATTCAAGCCAGGGTAATGTTATCGGGATCTCGGAAACATCCGCAATCACTTCCTTGATGTAGATTCCGTGGTCTTGCCTGACGTGTGCACCCGGCGCTTTTGAATGTCGCTGCGGTTCTCGCCGTGCCGTGCCGCATCCTTGGCCGCCAAGGCCCGGATATCACGGAATACCACGTCATCCTTCATACCAACGCACTCCTTTGCGCGCTCCCACATCGAACCAAGGCCCAAGCTGGTGGCGGTGCTGCCTGGCAGCGTGGCCGTCAGCGCGTGTGCCGCATGGCCGTACTGCACCACGGCGCCGTCAGGATAGTGCGTGGTGTGGATGCTGTCGCTCGATTCGGCTACGTCAAATTCCTGCGAGTACAGCACCGGCAAGATGAGGCCGCGCGACAGGCCACAGCCTGTGGCAAAGACGATGACCTGTTCGCCCACGGTGGGCGCCGACCAAGTGCGCGTGCTGCCCGTGGCCCATCTCAGCCATTCCGTGGTGAGTGTCGGCCCGAGCCGCACGCGCGCCTTGACCCCTTTGACCTCGGCAATGGTGCCCAAGCGGATCAAGTTTTACAGCGACCGGGTGAGGTCGGAAAGGTCGGCGTTCATGCAGTGCATGTTGCCGAAGTCCGCGTGCGGATGCACGACGGGGGCGGGTTGATAAGCGAGTTAATGCCGATGAAGGTACGTAATAGTCCTTCGGATTTTTTCAGAATGAATCGGATTTTATTGGTGTAATTTATAAGAGGCACTGAATGTGTAAGTTTTCCAATATTATTAAATCGTTTTCTACTGATTTTTGGCGAGGTCCCGCCCTGAATTTGGAATTACTATTGTAATAAATAATAGCTTCTTTTCCCAATTCTATGCATTCGACAATATTTTCTTCTAGGCTTTCGACTTTCGATCCTGTTGCTATAGAGTTTTGAATCCTTTGAACTTTTTTTCTTAATATTTCTGCTTTTCCTCTAATTTCATCGTTGTAATTCATTGTTGAATTTTTCATTTCTCCCGTTTCTAACTTTTCGCTTCTGAAATCACGTCTTAATTGTGTGATCTCTGCCATCAATACTTGAAAATACCCTTGTGGATCGGGCTGGCCGTTTTCTATTATTTTTGCTGGGCTTGAGAGTTCAAGTAATTTTATTAAGGAATTCACATTGTACGGTTTCCCGGCTGCATCTCGAGTAGAGCGTATGGCATCAGAGATCGATTTCTGATCTTCTAAAACTTCTCTGTATCGTAGTGTCTTATGATAGGTTGTATAGCGAATCGGAGCGATGTCGAAAATATCTTGTGTATCTGCATCTTTAACCAGAATTGTTGGTTTATCAAATGCTTGGCGCAAACCAAGTTCAAACAATACGTTCGGATTTCGACTGCTAAGATCACATATAGCCATAGGCGAGTGAACAACCCTCTTCAAAATATCAAGATGTATTAAATTGCTTTCTTTAACATCGTCAGCTCTAGTTGCCTTATAACCAGCGATTTGGCATGCTGGTTTGAAAATATCTTCATAAACTTTGGCGAAATGTCCGGAATCATATCCCAATTGATCTGATATTGGCATAATTACAAAACATTCTTCTGGTAAGGAAGTTTCCTCAATATCTTGAGGAGTGCTAATTTGTGCGTGTTTTTTGGCAGTCATAGTGAAAATTCCGAGTTGATGATATTTCAGTGTATCAACTTGGTTGTTTTATGGCAATTATTTTATAGTTCGTATAACTATTTTTCATCTCGCCTTCTGTTGTTTTATTGTGAATTTCTTAATAAAATTGTGTGTGTGTTGTTCAGGTAGTGCGATGCTCGCTATGCATATGATCTGATCAGGTAGATGAAAATCTGCCATTTTCAATTTTCCCTAAGAACTTTGCAGGTGATGCAGCAAAGAATGGCGTACCAACTTCCATTCCAACATATTCAGTCCTAGTAGCGGTCGCCTCGGGTATTGGTAGATGACTTCCTTCTTGTCTACTCGCTCGTGCTGGCCGAACTGATGCACGCGCGCCACCCGCGCCACCCAGCCAAAGAAACCAACTTCGATCTGGTCGCTGGTCGCCTTTATTTCAAGTGCTTGGCGGTACGAATCTTGGCAAACATCGCCGCCTTCTGCCGCTTGATCCGCCCATTCTTGCCCTTGAATTCCTTGCGCCGCTTGCGTGCCGGGTAGGCGGTACCGTCCGGCGCCTGCTGCGCCTTGATGCGCTGCGCCTGGCTGCGGCGCAGGTCGATGGCCACCTTGTGATTGATGGCGCGGCGCTGGGCTGGCTGCAGCTTGGCCAGCAAGGCGCCGGCCCAGGCTTCCAGTGCATGCAGGTCGTCACTCATGCTGTCGCCTCGGGCGTGCGCCATTCGGCCAGCAGGGTCTCGCCGTCATACAGCTTCCAGAACTCGTCCGCATAGGCGGGCATGTGCTGTATCTCGGCCAGGTGCTGGATGTCCAGTCGGAAGGTTAGGGCAACATTCGCCAGTTGAAATTTCCGATGAGTAGTTGCAGTTAAAGTGCCAAATCTAAAAAGTTACAAGGACACATTCTCTGTCACTGCTTTCATAAAACCTGATCTCATATTCTCTGGAAGGGTAGTTCTCTGCCTGGACTTCAATAGCGACCATCGGCCGTTCATGTCCGGGCAATGCGTTTGCCGCATCGGAGACGGCGGAAACAGACACAAGGCGAGGGGATTGAATTTTCCCCCAAGATTTGACTGCTGCCAGACCAATCACATTCTCGTGTGATAACGCCATGCAAACAAGGTTGTTCCAAGTCTTGGCGTCATCTTGCTGATAGGCATCAATTAACCGGTAGGCGTTCGCCAAGAGTTTTTCTGTTCCTGGCGGTGTGGTTGCATGCATGCTGATAGGTGGCTTATTGCTCGCACATCCGCAACACAACGTGGCGAGTAAAATAACGATATTTTTTTTCATAGTTGGGTACTAAGGATAACTGTAAATGTGGCTGCGTTTGGCCGGTACCGGCCAATATCACGCGACTCTAACTCATTTGATAACTGATGTCAGTTGAAGTTTGCATTGAAGCATCTTAGTTTTTTTCCATGTGACGCAGCAGCGATTCGCGTATCAACGTCCTATCCGGTTCACTCAAGCCCAGAAACGGCCGCTCCGGGTACTTGTAGACGGGCCCCTTTTTTTGGTAACGCGGTCGGGCTGGCCAAATTGATGCACATGCGCCACGCGCGCCACCCAGCCAAAGAAGCCGACGTCGATCTGGTCGCCTGTCGCCTTCACTTTCAGGTATTTGGCTGTGCGAATTTTGGCGAACATGGCCGCTTTCTGCCGCTTGATCCGCCCATTCTTCCTCTTGAATTCCTTGCGCCGCTTGCGTGTCGGATACGCGGCGCCATCAGGCCCCTGCTGTGCCTTGATGCGCTGCGTCTGGCTGCGGCGCAGGTCGATGGCGACCTTGTGATTGATGGCGCGACGCTGGGCCGGTTGCAGCTTGGCCAGCAGGGCGCTGGCCAAGGTTGCCAAAGTGTGCAGGTTGCCGCTCATGGCGTTGCCTCGGGCGTGCGCCATTCGGGCAGAAGTGTCTCGCCGTCATACAGTTTCCAGAACTCGTCCGCGTAGGCCGGCATGTGCTGTATCTCGGCCAGGTGTTTGATGTCGAGGCGGCCCACCTCGCCGGTCTTGACGGCCACGCGTTCGGTCAGGTCCAGCTTGATGGAAATATCGACCGTTTCGTGGTTGTTGAAGTCTACTTCGAAGGCAATGCCGTGCTTGCGGGTTTCCTCGTTGGCCATCAGGTCGAGCTGGTGGACTTTCAGCCAGGCGATCAGGGCCACCACATTGCCCTCGTCGGCGAAGACCAGCAGGCGGTCATGGTTGCGCTGCAGGGCGGAGATGGCGGCGGCCATACGCGCCAAGGAAGTTTCGACACGGTGCGCATCACCGCGCCGAGCCGCCCCAGTCCTCACATCGATAAAAAAGCTTGACCTTCCAAGTGTGTCAGGTCGGATAAAGGCAATGGGAGTTGTTTCAGCTCAACAAAACCATGTCGACTCCAGTCGCGAAAGGCACAATGATGAAAGTCACACCAATAACCCTGATCACCGCGGTGCTGGGCACCGCGCTTGCCGTCAGCGGATGCAAGCAGACGGCATCGCCTGCCGCTGCGGCCAAGCCGCCCGGCGTTCCCGTTGCCGAAGTGATCGTTCGCCAGGCAACACCGTACGTCGAGTTCAACGGCTCGCTGACCGCCGTCAAGCGGGTTGAGTTGCGCCCGCAGGTGGCCGGCTACCTGCAGGACGTGAGCGTGCCGGAAGGCCGCTTTGTCGAGAAGGGCAGCAAGCTCTTCGTGATAGATCCACGCGTGTTCCAGGCGGCGGTGCATGCCGCCACGGCGCGCTTGCGCGAGGCTGAGGCGGCGTCGATGCTGGCGCAGACCGAGCATGCACGCGCCGAACAGCTGTTCGCCACGAAGATTGTCGCGCGCGACCGTCTCGACGTGGCAACGGCGGCGCTGCATGCGGGCAAGGCACAGGTCGACGCCGCCAGGGCCGCGCTCGACACTGCGCAACTGGAGCTCGGTTTCACGCGCGTCACGGCACCGATCAGCGGACGTGTCGGCCAGGTTCTCGTCACCGAGGGCAACTACGTGGCCAGCGGCGTGACGCCTCTGACGACCATCGTTTCCATCGATCCCCTGCACGTCTATTTCGATGTCGATGAACGCACCTATTTGCGCTCGCTCGCCGCCGGCCGGGCCAGCGCCACCGCGCGTGGGGCGCAGGCGGCCAAGGTCATGGTGGCGCTGGCCACGGACAAGACATACTCACGTCCCGGCCGTGTCGATTTCCTGGCCAACGCCGCTGACCGCGGCACGGGAACGGTGCGTGTCCGCGCCGTGGTCGACAATCCCGATGGAAAACTCACGCCCGGCCTGTTTGCCAAGGTCAGGCTGGAGACAGGGGCACAGCAAGCCAGAGTGCTCGTTTCCGATCAATCGATAGGCACGGACCAGGGGCGCCGCTATGTGCTCGTGGTCGGCAAAGGCGACAAGACGGAGTTCCGGCCCGTCGAACTCGGCCCGATGGTCGACGGTTTGCGCGTGATCGAGCAGGGGCTGCAGCCCGGCGAGCGCATCGTCGTCAAGGGCCTCGTGCGCCCTGGCATGCAGGTGACGCCGCAGTCGGCCGCGATTGACGGCACGCCCATCGCCGTGCCGAAAACCTCGGGGGCCGCGTAATGTCCTTCCCACGTTTCTTCATCGACCGTCCGATCTTTGCCATCGTCCTCTCGGTCCTGATGGTGCTCGCCGGCATCGTTGCTTTCTTCCAGATGCCGCTCAGCGAATATCCGGCCGTGACGCCGCCGACCGTGCAGGTGAGCGCTGCCTATCCTGGCGCCAATCCCAAGGTGATCGCCGAAACGGTGGCGGCGCCGCTCGAGCAGGCCATCACCGGAGTCGAGGGCATGCAGTACATGTCGTCGCAATCGGCAACCGACGGCCGCATGACCTTGACCGTCACTTTCGCGCAGGGGACGAACGCCGACATGGCGCAGGTCCAGGTGCAGAACCGGGTCGCGCGCGCGCTGCCGCGTTTGCCTGAAGAAGTGCAGCGCCAGGGCGTCGTCACGCAGAAAACGTCGCCGGACATCCTGATGGTGGTGCACCTGCTGTCGCCCGACAAGCGCTACGATCCCCTGTACATATCGAATTACGCCTACCTCCAGGTGCGCGACGAGCTGTCCCGCATTCCCGGCATCAGCGACGTCCTCGTCTGGGGCGCGGGCGAATACAGCATGCGGCTGTGGCTCGATCCGAACCTGATCGCCGCACGCGGCCTGACGGCCGGCGAGGTGATTGCCGCCGTGCGCGAACAGAACGTACAGGTGGCCGCCGGTTCCGTCGGCCAGTCTCCCGACTCCAGCGCCGCCTTCCAGGTGACGGTCAACACGCTCGGACGCTTGACCGACGAGGAACAGTTCGGCGACATCATCATCCGCACGGGCGCCGAAGGCCAGGTGACGCGTTTGCGCGACGTGGCCCGCATCGAAATGGGTGCCGACGCGTATGCGCTGCGCAGTCTGCTGGACGGCGAGCCGGCCGTCGCCCTGCAGATCATTCAAAGCCCAGGCGCCAATGCGCTCGATGTTGCGCAGGCGGTACGCGATACCATGCAGCGGCTGGAGGAAAATTTCCCGGCGGGACTGAGCTCGCGCATCGCCTATGACCCGACGGTCTTTGTGCGTGCCTCGCTGGAATCGGTGGCAACGACCTTGCTCGAGGCGATCATTCTCGTCGTCATCGTGGTGGTGCTGTTCCTGCGCAACTGGCGCGCGTCGCTGATTCCTCTCATGGCGGTGCCGGTGTCGCTGATCGGCACCTTCGCCGTCATGCATTTGATGGGCTTTTCGCTCAACACTCTGTCTCTGTTCGGTCTGGTGCTGTCGATCGGCATCGTCGTCGATGACGCCATCGTGGTGGTCGAGAACGTCGAGCGCCACATCGAAAATGGCGAGGAGCCCAGGCAAGCGGCAAGGCGCGCCATGGATGAGGTCACGGGCCCCATCATCGCGATCACTTCGGTGCTTGCCGCCGTGTTCATTCCGACCGCCTTCCTGAGCGGCTTGCAGGGCGAGTTCTACCGCCAGTTCGCGCTGACGATCGCCATCTCGACCATCCTGTCGGCCGTCAATTCGCTCACGCTCAGCCCGGCGCTTGCCGGCATTCTGCTCAAGCCAGGCAAGGTCAAGGCCGGGGCCGAGGCCGTGCATGATCCACGCAGCCTGCGTGGCCGCGCCGAGCGCCTGTTGCAGATGCTGGGCCGGCCGTTCCAGCGCGCGCCGGATGCGTATGGCAACACCGTGCGCAAAGTCGTCAGGGTCAGCGGCGTGGCCTTGCTCGTGTACGGCGGCCTGCTCGCGCTGACCTTCTTCGGCTTCAAGGCCGTGCCGCCGGGCTTCGTGCCGATGCAGGACAAATACTATCTGGTGGCGATCGCTCAGCTGCCCAACTCGTCATCGCTGGACCGGACCGACGCGGTCGCCAAGGAAATGTCGAAGATTGCGCTGGCCGAGCCTGGCGTTGAAAGCGTCGTCGCCTTCCCCGGCTTGTCGATCAACGGCTTCGTCAACGTGCCGAACGCGGCCGTTATGTTCGTCATGCTCGACCCGTTCAAGGCGCGCACGACGCCCGACCTCACCGCGAATGCGATCGCCGGGCGCCTGCAGGCGAAGTTCGCTGGCATTCCCGACGGTTTCCTCGGCGTGTTCCCGCCGCCGCCGGTCCCCGGCCTTGGCGCGACCGGCGGTTTCAAGATGCTGGTCGAGGACCGTGGCAGCGCCGGGCTCGATGCCCTGGTGCAGCAGACGCATATCCTGATGACCAAGGCCAGCGAGTCGGGACAGGTGGCCGGCCTCATGACCAGCCTGGACGTCAATGCCCCGCAGCTCGAGGTCGCCATCGACCGTACCCAGGTCAAGAGCCAGGGAGTGCGCCTGGCCGACGTGTTCGAATCGTTGCAGATCTACCTCGGTTCCCTCTACGTCAACGACTTCAACCGCTTCGGCCGGACCTACAAGGTGACGGCCCAGGCCGATGCCGAGCATCGCATGCAGGCCGAGGCCATCGGCCGCTTGCAGGTACGCAATGCGGCCGGCGACATGCTGCCTTTGTCGTCGTTTGTCACCGTCACGCCCAGTTCCGGTCCGGACCGCGTGGTTCACTACAATGGCTATCCCTCGGCCGACATCTCGGGCGGCGCGATGCCAGGCGTCAGTTCGGGGCAGGCCGTGGCTGTCATGGAACGGCTGGCGAAGGAGGTGCTGCCTGAAGGCATGAGCTTTGAATGGACCGACCTTACCTACCAGCAAAAGCTGGCCGGCGATTCGGCGCTGTTCATCTTCCCGCTGTGTGTGCTGCTCGCCTATCTGATCCTGGCCGCACAGTACAACAGCTGGCTGCTGCCGCTGGCCGTCCTGCTGATCGTACCGATGTGCTTGTTGAGCGCGATCATCGGCGTGTGGCTGGCGGGTGGCGACAACAACATTTTCGTGCAGATCGGGCTCATCGTGCTTGTCGGACTGGCGGCCAAGAACGCCATCCTCATTGTCGAGTTCGCCCGTAGCCTGGAAATGGAAGGGGCGAGCGCGCTCGATGCGGTCATCGAGGCTTGCCGGTTGCGGCTGCGGCCCATCCTGATGACCTCGCTTGCCTTCATCGCTGGCGTCGTGCCGCTGGTTTTTGCCAGTGGCGCCGGCTCCGAGATGCGCCAGGCCATGGGCATCGCGGTGTTCGCCGGCATGCTGGGTGTGACACTGTTCGGACTGTTCCTCACGCCCGTGTTTTATGTGGTGATGCGCGCCCTGGCGGTCCGCTTCGAACGCCACACGCCAATTACCAAGACAAGTATGGACAGGAGCACGACATGAATCGCCCGTATCAAACAATTTTAGTCTCATTGAGTGGGCTCACGTTGCTGGCCGGCTGCGCGGTCGGCCCCGATTATGCGACGCCTTTGCCGCCGCCGCTGTCCGCAGCGCAGTTTTCCGGCAGCGCAGGCCAGGCCCAAGCCGGTCTTGTGCCGGGAGCGGTCGAGGTGGAGTGGTGGCGCAGCTTCGACGACCCGGCGCTGGTCACCCTGATCCAGCGGGCGCTGGCGGCCAACCACGACGTCGGCATCGCTGCCGCCCGGCTCGCGGAGGCAAAAGCCTTGCTGCGCGAAGACCGGCAGGGCTTCCTGCCGCAAGGTGGCGCCGCGCTCGGGTATGAGAAGCGCCGCCTGAGCAAGGCCGAAACGCTGCCCGGCCAGCCGCGCCAGAGCGAAAGCTATCGCGGCACCGTCGATGCGTCCTGGGAGATCGACCTGTTCGGCCGCGTGCGGCGGTCCGTGGAGGCGGGCCAAGCGCAGGCGGGCTCGCGCGAGGCCTTGCTGCGCGGCGTGCAGGCGGGTGTTGCCGCAACGGTGGCGGCCACCTGGTTCGAGCTGGGCGGCATCGAAGCTGAACTCGATGTTGTTGCCAGCATCCGGCAAAGCCAGCGCGACAGCCTGGCGCTGGTCGAGCGCATGGTGAGCGCAGGCTCTGCCAGCGAGTTCAACCGCCTTCGCGCCGAGGCCTTGCTGCGCTCGGTGGAGGTGGCCGCGCCCGAACTGGAGCGCCGCCGCGCGGCCTCCGTCAACGCGCTGGCCGTCCTGCTTGGCGAAGTGCCGCAGACGTTCAGCCTTCCCGCTGTCGCGCCGGCAAGTGAAGCGCTGACGGTGCGGACGATTGCCGTGGGCGATCCTGCCGGGCTTCTCGCGCGGCGCGCCGATATTGCGGCGGCAGAACGTAACCTGGCCGCCGCGACCGCCCGCATCGGGGTGGAGACGGCAGGCCTGTATCCCGAGGTCCAGGTAACGGGCTCCATCGGACTCGTCGCGGGCAGTCTCGATGCGATGGGCGACGCTGGCATGCAGTCGAGCTTCCTCGGCCCCGTCATCCGCTGGAATCTGCTCGATACGGGGCGCGTGCGCGCCCGCATCGCCGCCAGCGAGGCACGCGCCCAGGCAGCTCTGCTCGTCTACGACCAGACCGTCTTGCGCGCACTCCAGGAAACGGACGATGCCTTCAAAGCCCACGGCACGGCAGGCAGCACGCTAGGCTTGCGGCTGCTTGAAGCGGCGGCAAACCGCGAGGCTGCGCGTCTTGCCAGGCTACAGTTTTCCGCAGGCGCAGGCCTCTACCTGGACGTGCTCGAAGCGGAACGGGCCGACTTTGCCAGCCGGCGCGCGCTGGCCGTCGCGCGCACCAACCAGCGGCTTGCCGTTGTCAGCATCTACAAGGCGCTGGGCGGCGGCTGGGAGATCTGCGCGCAGGCAAGCTACGACTGTGAGGGCGCCGGGTCGCTTCCCCGGACGAAGCAACTCGCCGGCAGGCCTTGACCTGACTGCGCGCGGGCAGCCGCTAGGCTTCGTAGACTATCTTGTAGAGATTGCCTTTGCGCCGGATGCGCGCGAAGCCGAGTTCGCCAAGGTGCATGCCGGCGATGAGGATGTTGTCGGCGCTGACCACATCGAGCAGTGTTGAGCGTGTTGCGGCCGACAGCAGGGGATCCTGGTCGAAGGCAATGGATACATCGGGACGCGCAATCTGGATTTGGGGGAAATGCACAATATCCCCCCAAATCAACAGACTGCGGCCACCGGATTCGATGCGATAACCGGAATGCCCTGCGGTATGTCCGGGAAGCGGCATCGCACTAATGCCCGGGAGAACTTCGTTTTCAGTGAACAAGCGCATCTTTTCCCGGTACTTTTCAAACACCTTCCGGGCAAACAGAAAGTTGCCGCGAGCGCGATCACTTGCCCGGCTGAGATTGCCATCGTCCTCCCAGAAAGAAACCTCATGCTGGTGAACCACCAGCTGCGCGTCGGGAAAGGCGGCTTCTCCTGACGCATAAAGCAGCCCGCCGACATGATCGGGATGCGCATGCGTCAGCAGTATCGTGTCGATGTCGGAAGGTTGTACGCCAGCCAGCGCAAGATTGACTTTCAGCTTGCCGCCCCATTGCTTGAATCCGCCTGCACCCGCATCAATCAGGATTGTGCGGCCACGGCCGCGCACCAGGTAGCAGTTGATATGGATGGAAGAGGGATCGTTCACCCCCGCGTCTTGCTGCAATTTTGACGCATGCATCACATCGATATTGGAGAGCAAATCCAGACTGGCGGACAGGTGGCCGTCACTGATGGCCGTGATCGAAAACTCGCCTATCTGCTGGCTGGGAAATGGTATGTGGTTCATTGCCGTATTCCTATCTGATAATCAATTGCGTGCATGAATGGCCTGGGTCGCATAGCCAAAACAGCGGATGCGTGCGGCAAGGCCGGTATTTGCTTTGATGATGCCCTCCAGCCTTTCCATGAACACATCCATGACTGCTTTCGTCCTGAACGGTACAAGCCGGTATTGGATTTCCGCATAGGCCGGATTCCCCCGGCCATGATGGACACCGACATAGATGATGTGCACGTTCACCAGCGCAGCTTCAAGCATCCCTGTGCAGAGTTCGGTACATTGGTCGGTGAGTGCCGCCAGATTTGCATCCGGCGGCATCTTTTCTGTTGGCATGAAAATCGTCACGTTGGGCATGTGGGCTCTACCGCGAAATGTGCGCGGCGATGTCGCTGCCGCTCGTCAACTGACCGGTCATGGGCGCATACAGATGGACGCCCTCCGGCAGCTGATGCATGCCGGGGCCAGTGGCGCGCCCCATCTTCGCCACCCATCGATATTCAGGAAACCTTTCCAACGCGACAGCCTGCATCCGACAGGGAGCGAGGCCCATGTCGATAAGCGGCTCCGGGCCGACCGTACTCGTCACCAGATAGTCGTCTGCGCCGATGGCCGGTGCGCGCTCAAGGCCGGCATACAGATTGCGGTGCCAGTCGCTGATGTGTTGCTGCCAGCGCGCGAAATTGCCGCCGCCTTTCTGCCGATACTCTTCTCCCTGAAGCACATCGAGACTGTCGATCGTATGCATGGCGAGATAGACAGGGCAACCGGCGCTCAAGGCCTTGAAGCGCTGCGAGGTATGGAAGCCGCTCACCGAAATGAGGGCGGGCAGTTTTTCCAGGCTATAGAAATGATTCCACTGCGCTTCACTGGCTGGATCGGCAAAGCTGCATTCGACGGTATATATCATGAGATCGCTCGTGACCGGACGCTGTGCGCACCGGCCTTCCTTGTTGATGTTCAGTCATTGTGCGCCTTGAATTTCACCGTATAAATCGATTTTTTGGTATCCTTCCATGATCAAACATCAAGTTGAGCCGCTTGCCTGGCTCTGTATCAGGAACTCTCATGCGCCGCAAGATCCCCAGCAACGCCGCACTGATGGCCTTCGAGGCCGCTGCCCGCCATGGCAGTTTCGCCCGGGCGGCGGCGGAGTTGTCGCTGACGGAAGGGGCCATCAGCCGGCAGATTGGCCGGCTGGAAGTCTTTCTTGGCGTTACCTTGTTTGAACGAGTCGGCAATCGTGTCCGGCTATTGCCGAACGGGGAGCGTTATGCGGCGCAAGTGCGCGAGTCGCTCGACCGGCTGGAGCGAGACAGCCAGTATCTGATGGGACAGCCCATCGATGGTGCAAGTCTCGACATTGCCGTCATCCCGACGTTCGCGATGCGGTGGCTGATTCCCCGCTTGCCACAATTCCAGCAGCAGCATCCGCACATTTGCGTGCATCTTGCAGAGCGGATGGAACCCTTCGCTCTTGCCGGCAGCGGCTTCGATGCCGCCATCCATTTCGATCATCCGGCCTGGACAGGAATGCGTACGTATCCGTTGCTGCATGAGGTGCTGGTGCCAGTTTGCCATCCCGCACTTCTGAAAGAGGGCAAAGGAGCAACGGCACTGGACACGCTGCCGCGGCTGCATCGGCGGCAGAACCCGGATGCCTGGGAACGTTATTCCCGGGAAACCGGGGTCGCGCTGAGCAATCCTGCGATCGGTGCGCGCTACGATCTGCATGCCATGCTGATCGAGGCGGCATTGGCCGGCCTTGGCGTTGCCCTGGTGCCGCGCCTTTACGTGGAAACCGAGTTGGCGCAAGGCCGCTTGGCCGCTCCATGGCCCGATGGAAAAACCATCTCCAAGACCTTTTGCATTGTCCTTCCCGGGCCCATCGGCTTGAGCGGAAAATCGGTCCAGGCCTTTGCGCAATGGATACTGGCCGAGGCGAAGAACACAACGATGCTTGGAGCGCAGACCTAGCCGATCAAGCGCGGCCCAGCGTTGCGATGTTCGCCTGCGTCGCGGTCCATTCTCTCTTTCCTGCATTCCATCCCCCGATTTGCGTTCTTCATCACTGTCATCAACTGGATGGCATGGCTTTGGCCTATGATGTGCTGGCACATGCACAATTAGCATGTTTTCCTTCATCCACAACCATGAGGTGTCCATGATTCGCTATGTCCTGCCTGTCCTGTTGTTCGCCAGCGCACTGCCGGCGCACGCCCAAGCCCCTGTCAAGGAAACGCCGCTGATCGAGCGGGCCAAGCTGTTTGGCAATCCCAGCAAGTCCGGCGGCAAGCTCAGTCCCGATGGGCAGTGGCTGTCGTGGATCGCGCCGCGCGATGGGGTGCTCAATGTATGGGTGGCGCCGGCAGGCGACTTGGCGCAGGCGCGTCCGTTGACGGAAGAAAAGGTGCGGCCCATCCGCAGCAGCTTCTGGTCGCCCGATTCGAAAACCCTGTTGTTCATCCAGGACAAGGGCGGCGACGAGAATTTCCTGCTGTACGGCGTGAACGTGGCGAGCGGCAAGCAGATCAACTACACGCCGTTCGAGAAGACGCGCGTGCGGATCGTCCAGATCAGCAGCAAGGTGAAGGACCGCATCCTCGTCGGCATCAATAACCGCGATGCGCGCTGGCACGACGTGTACAGCCTGGACCTGGCCAGCGGCAAGCTGACCCTGGTGCAGCAGAACGATGGCTATGGCGGCTACCTGGCCGATGAACTGCTCAATCTACGCATCGCCAGCAAGGCACGCGCCGATGGCGGCATGCAGTATTTCCGCCTGGCGGACGGCAAGGTCGAGAGCACGCCGCTGGCTGAAGTCGGCCTGGAAGACTCGCAGACGACGGCGCCGCTGGCCTTCACGGTCGATGGCAAGACCCTGTACTGGACCGATTCGCGCGGCCGTAATACTTCGGCGCTGCTGGCGCAGGACGTGGCCAGCGGCAAGAGCACGGTCGTGGCGCAAGACCCGCGCTCCGACATCGCCGATGCGCTGTACGACACGCGCACGGGCCAGGTGCAGGCCTATACGGTCAATTATCTGCAGCAGGAATATCTGCCGCTGACGAACGACCTGAAAGCCGACCTGGCCTTCCTGAAGAAAAACACGAAGGGCCAGTTCACAGTGACGTCGCGCACGGATGCCGACGACAAGTGGCTGGTGTCCGTCGATGCCGTCACGGCGCCGCCATCGAGCTGGCTGTACGAGCGCAAGACCAAAAAGCTCACGCGTTTATATGTGACGCGTCCGGAACTGGAAGGCGCGCCGCTGGTGCCCATGTATCCGCAGCAACTCAAGGCGCGCGACGGCCTGACCCTGGTGTCCTATCTGACCTTGCCGCAGGCATCGAAGGCGACGGCTGGCGGCAAGGCCACGCAGGCGGTGCCGATGGTGCTGCTGGTGCATGGCGGCCCTTGGGCGCGCGACACCTATGGCTACAACGGCTACCACCAGTGGCTGGCCAACCGCGGCTACGCTGTGTTGTCCGTGAACTTCCGCGGCTCGACGGGCTTCGGCAAGCAGTTCATCTCGGCCGGCGACCTGCAGTGGGGCCGCAAGATGCATGACGACTTGCTCGACGCCGTGCAGTGGGCCGTCAAGAGCGGCGTGACCACGGCCGACAAGGTGGCCATCATGGGCGGATCGTACGGCGGCTACGCCACCCTGGCCGGCATGGCGTTCACGCCGACGACGTTTGCCTGCGGCGTCGACATCGTCGGCCCGTCGAACCTGTTTACCTTGCTGCAAACCATCCCGCCGTACTGGGAAGCGGGCAAGCAGCAGTTCTACAAGCGCATGGGCGACCCGACCACGGAAGAGGGCAAGGCGCTGCTGAAGGAGCGCTCGCCGCTGAACTTTGCGCAGAACATCCAGCGTCCGCTGCTGATCGGCCAGGGCGCCAACGATCCACGCGTCAACGTGGCTGAATCGGACCAGATCGTGGCGGCCATGGCAGCGAAGAATATCCCCGTCACGTATGTGCTGTTCCCCGATGAAGGCCATGGCTTTGCCCGGCCCGTCAACAACATCGCCTTCAATGCCGTGACGGAGAACTTCCTGGGGCAATGCCTGGCTGGCCGCGCCGAGCCGATCGGCGCCACCCTGAAGGCGTCCACGGCGCAGATCAAGCATGGCGCCGAGTTTGCGCCGGGCTTGCAGCAAGCCATGCAGTAAGCGGCCACCAGGTGGTGCGGCCTGCCGGGCAAACTGCCTGGCAGGCCATGCCGCCCGCCGGCAAGAATTATGGGCGGGTGGCTTGCAAGATGACAGTCTCCGGCGTTGCGTGCGTACAACTGACTTTGGGGTGCGCAACGCCGGTTCGCTGCCCCCACGCCCGATGAACCACTGGCATGACACACGGCGAGTTGGTCAATCCAGCCCTCCATGAGGCATTCTCTTTCAATTCTGTTGCCAGATAAATACACCATTTCAACAATAATTGTTTTTCGTTAAAAAACTTCCCTATTTGATAATATCTCGCAGTTACTTTCCTTGTAAGTCGTAGTAGCATAGATTGACGTAAAGCAAGGTTCAATCATGCTGGGAAGCCATCTTCAGGCCTGTTGAAGGTTGCTGTTATCGGCGTGCAGGTTTGCCATGACCGTTATCCGTACAAGGTCCAGCGTCAAGATAAATGTATCGAGGGAAGACAAATGTTTCTAAATTTCACGAAATTTGGATGGCTGTTCACGCCTGTCCGCGGTGTTGACGGCTGCATTGCCGGGATCCATGGCGCGCCGCCAGCTCAAGGCTTGGGGCCATCGTGGCTGATGCGCCTGGCGGGAACCCTGCTGTTTCTTTTGCTGTCCCTCTTATCCAGCCAGGCTTCCGCCGCCAGCACCTGCCCGAGCCCGCGCGCCGTCAGCATCGTCGCGGGGGGCGAGTATTACGAGGATTACACCAATGCGCCTTGCTCTCAGTTCGGCCTGACGGGCACTCTGGTGGCGCCGCTGTATGGCACGCTGGAAGATTCGAATGCCACGAATGCCGTGCGCTACCGGAATACCAATCTCAGCGCGACCTCGGACACGTTTACCGTCAGGGACGATGTGGGGCAGCCCATCGTGTACAACGTCACGATCACCTCCGCCATCGTGCTGGCGCCGGCCACCGCGCCGAATGCCACGGTGGCCCAGCCTTACTCCACAACAACCGTGACGGCGACGGGTGGCGCGGCGCCGTACACCTATGCCATCAGCGCTGGCGCCTTGCCGGCTGGCATGAGCTTGAGTGGTAGCGGTGTGCTGTCGGGTACGCCGACAGCGGGCGGCACCTTCAACTTCACCGTGCGCGCCACCGACTCGCTGGCCGTCAATGGCACGCGCGCCTATACCTTGACGGTCTCCGCGCCCACCATCGCCATCCTGCCGACGACCCTGCCGGCAATGACAGCCGGTCTCGCCTACAGCCAGACGATAGCCGCCAGCGGCGGCACCGGCACGTACACCTATGCCAGAACGGCCGGCAGCCTGCCCGCAGGCTTGACCCTGGCATCGAACGGCACCCTGTCCGGCACGCCCACGGCGGCCGGTGCCTACAGTTTTACCGTCACCGCCACCGACAGCAGCACCGGCGCCGGACCATACTCCGGCGCACGCGCCTATTCCGGCACGGTGGCTGCCGGTGCGCCGACGGCCGGTGCTGTCAGCGCCACAGTGGCCTACGGCAGCAGCGCCAACCCGATCACCCTGAACCTGGGCGGCGGTGCGGCGACGTCCGTGGCGGTGGCGTCCGCCGCCAGCAACGGCACGGCAAGTGCCAGCGGCACCAGCATCACCTATACACCGACGGCAGGTTACGGCGGGCCGGACAGCTTTACCTACACGGCATCGAACGGCATCGGCACCTCGACGCCGGCCACCGTGACGATCACGGTCAGCGGACCGACCATCACGCTTGCGCCAAGCACCGTGCCGGCGGCAACTGTGGGGACGGCCTACAGCCAGAGCGTGACCGCCGCGAACGGCGGCGCGCCATATACTTACGCGATCAGCGCCGGCGCCTTGCCAGCCGGGTTGAGTCTGAATACCGCCACCGGTTTGCTGTCGGGCACGCCGACGGCTGGCGGCGTCTTCAACTTTACCGTGCGGGCCACGGACAGCTCGACTGGCAGCGGCCCGTATTCCGGTGCGCGCGGCTACTCGCTGACGGTGGCGTCGCCGACGCTCGGCGTCGCCCCGTCGACCCTGCCGGTGCCGACAGTGGGCGTGGTCTACAGCCAGGGCATTACCGCCAGCGGCGGCACGGCAGCGTACAGCTATGCCGTCACCGCCGGCAGCGTGCCTGCGGGCTTGACCCTGGCGGCGAACGGTACCTTGTCCGGCACGCCCACAACTGCTGGTGCCTACAGCTTTACGGTCACCGCGACCGACAGCAGTGGCGGCGTCGGACCCTATACGGGTGCGCGTGCGTATTCCGGCACGGTAGCGGCCGGTGCGCCGACGGCCGGTGCTGTCAGCGCCACAGTGGCCTACGGCAGCAGCGCCAACCCGATCACCCTGAACCTGAGTGGGGGTGCGGCAACTTCGGTGGCCGTGGCATCCGCCGCCAGCCATGGCACGGCGACATCCAACGGCACCAGCATCACCTATACGCCGACGCCAGGCTACGGCGGGCCGGACAGCTTTAGCTACACGGCCAGCAACGGCATCGGCACCTCGGCGCCGGCCACCGTGACGATCACGGTTGGCGGACCCACGATCACGATTACGCCAAGCACCGTGCCCGCAGCAACTGTGGGGACGGCGTATAGCGAGAACGTGACCGCCGCGAATGGCGCCGCGCCCTACACCTATGCGATCAGCGCTGGCGCCTTGCCGTCCGGGGTGAGCCTGAATACGTCCACAGGTTTGCTCTCGGGCACGCCGACGGCGGCAGGCACGTTCAATTTCACCGTGCGCGCCGAGGACAGTTCGACGGGCAGCGGCCCGTATGCTGGTGCGCGTTCCTATTCGCTGACGGTGGCGGCACCAACGATCAGCATCGCGCCGTCGACCCTGCCGGCCATGACGGCAGGCGTCGCCTTCAGCCAGGCTATCACCGCCACGGGCGGTACGGCAGCCTATAACTATGCCGTTACCGCTGGTAGCCTGCCCGCCGGCTTGACCCTGGCGGCGGACGGTACTCTGTCCGGCACGCCGGCGGCAGCGGGCGCTTACAGCTTCACCATTACCGCCACCGACAGCAGCACCGGCACAGGCGCTCCCTTCTCTGGCTCACGCGCCTATTCCGGCAGCGTGGCACCGGGTGCGCCCATTGCCGGCAATGTCAGCGCCACGGTAGCCTACGGCAGCAGCGCCAACCCGATCACCTTGAGCCTGAGCGGTGGCGCGGCAACCTCGGTGGCGGTGGCATCTGCCGCCAGCCATGGCACGGCGACGGCCAGCGGCACCAGCATTACCTACACGCCGACTGCCGGTTATGGCGGGCCAGACAGCTTTACCTATACGGCCACGAACGGCATCGGCACCTCGACGGCGGCCACCGTGACGATCACGGTCAGCGTGCCCACCATCACGATTGCGCCAGGCAGCGTGCCCGCGGCCACGGTGGGTACTGCTTACAGCCAGAACGTGAGCGCCGCGAACGGTGCCACGCCATACAGCTACTCCATCAGTGCTGGCGCCTTGCCTGCCGGCGTGACCTTGTCCAATGCCGGTTTGCTGTCGGGCACACCGACTGCTGTTGGCACCTTCAACTTTACCGTGCTTGCCACGGACAGTTCGATGGGCAGCGGCCCATATACTGGCGCGCGTGCGTACTCGCTGACGGTGGCTGCGCCAACGATCAGCATCGCGCCGTCTGCCTTGCCGGCCATGACTGCCGGCGTTGCCTTCAGCCAGGGCGTCAGCGCCACCGGCGGCACGGCAGCGTATAGCTATGCCGTTACCGCCGGCAGCTTGCCCACCGGCTTGACCCTGGCGGCGGACGGCACCCTGTCCGGTACGCCGGCGGCGGCGGGCGCATACAGCTTCACCATCACCGCTACCGACAGCAGCACTGGCGCAGGCGCTCCCTTCTCTGGCTCGCGCGCCTATTCCGGCAGCGTGGCACCGGGTGCACCCATTGCCGGCGCCGTCAGCGCCACGGTGGCCTACGGCAGCAGCGCCAATCCGATCACCTTGAGCCTGAGCGGCGGCGCGGCAAGCTCGGTGGCGGTGGCATCCGCCGCCAGCCATGGCACGGCGACGGCCAGCGGCACCAGCATCAGCTATACGCCGACGGCCGGTTACGGCGGGTCAGACAGCTTTACCTACACGGCCAGCAACGGCATCGGCACCTCGACGGCGGCCACCGTGACGATCACCGTGGGCACGCCGACGGTGACGATTGTGCAAACCAGCATCGCTAGTGCCACAGTCGGTGCGGCCTACAGCCAGACCCTGACGGCCGCGAACGGTCTTGCACCCTACACCTATGCCGTCAGCGCCGGCGCCTTGCCGGCCGGCGTGACCTTGTCCAATGCCGGTCTGCTGGCGGGTACGCCGACGGCGGGCGGTACCTTCAACTTTACCGTGCTCGCCACGGACAGTTCGACGGGCAGCGGTCCCTATGCTGGCTCGCGGGCTTATTCGCTGACGGTGGCGGTACCGGCGATCAGCATCGCGCCGGCGGCCTTGCCGGCCATGACGGCCGGCGTGGCCTTCAACCAGGGCGTCAGCGCCACGGGCGGCACGGCAGCGTACAGCTATGCCGTGACGGCTGGCAGCCTGCCGATGGGCTTGAGCCTGGCGGCGAACGGGACCCTGTCCGGCACGCCGACGGTGGCGGGTGCGTACAGCTTCAGCATCACGGCCACAGACAGCAGCAGCGGCAGCGGACCATATACCGGTGTCCGTGCCTACACCGGCACGGTGGCGGTCGCCGTGCCTGTCGCCGGCGCCGTCACCACGACGGTGGCCTACGGCAGCAGCGCCAACCCGGTTCCATTGAACCTGGGCGGCGGCACTGCGGCCTCGGTGGCCGTGGCATCGCCACCCGCACATGGCACGGCGACGGCCAGCGGTACCGGCATCACGTATACGCCGACGACCGGCTACGGCGGCAGCGACAGTTTTACCTATACGGCCACGAATGGCAGCGGCACCTCGGCACCGGCCACCGTGACGGTCACCGTGGGCGCGCCCGCGGTCAGCCTGATCCCGGCCACCTTGCCCAATCCCGTGGCGGAATCCCCCTACAGTGTCAGCGTCACGGCGACGGGCGGCATGGCGCCCTATACCTACAGCGTGACCAGCGGCAGCCTGCCGGCCGGCTTGACCCTGAATGCATCGACCGGCGTACTGTCCGGCACGACGAATGTGGCGGGCAGTTTCCCGTTCAGTATCAAGGTCACGGACAGCAGCACGGGGGCAGGGGCGCCGTTCAGCGCCACCAACAGCTACACCCTGAGCGTCGGCGCGCCAACCATCACGGTCACGCCATCCACCTTGCCGGCAGCGACAGCGGCCACGGCGTACAGCCGGCAACTGACGGCCAATGGCGGCGTCGCTCCGTATGCCTATACGGTGTCGAGCGGCAGCCTGCCGGCGGGCCTGACTCTGAGCGGCAGCGGCTTGCTCAGCGGTACGCCAACGGCGGCCGGCAGTTTTACGTTGACCGTGCAGGCGGAAGATGCGCACCAGTTCACCGGCACGCAAAGCTATACGCTGACGGTCGCGTCAGCCTCGGTCAGCCTGACCCCGGCCAGTCTGCCCAACCCGACGGCCGAAGCGGCCTACAGCGCGACCCTGACGGGGACGGGCGGCACGGCGCCCTACAGCTATGCCGTGGTGGGTACCTTGCCCGTCGGCCTGAGTTTGAATACGACGACTGGCGTGCTGTCCGGCACGACGAATGTGGCGGGCAGCTTCCCGTTCAGCATCAAGGTCACGGACAGCAGCACGGGCGTGGGGGCGCCGTTCAGCGCGACCAACAGCTATACCTTGGCCGTCGCGGCGCCGATCCTGACACTGACGCCGGCCAGCCTGGCGGCGATCCGCGCCGGCGATGCGTATAGCCAGACCTTCACGGCCGGCGGCGGCGTGGCGCCGTATGCGTATGCCGTGAGCGGCGGCGCTTTGCCGACCGGCCTGGCGCTCGATGCGGCCACCGGCATCGTCAGTGGCACGCCGACGGTGGCGGGCAGCTTTGCCTTTACCTTGCAGGCCAAGGATGTGCACCAGTTCACGGTGCAGCAAGCGCTGACCCTGCAGGTGAACCAGGCGCCGCCACCGGTACCGAATGAAACGGCAACCACCTCGGCCAACCAGGAAGTGAGCTTGACCATCGCTTCCACCGATGGCAGCCCGATCACGGCGGTGACCATCGTCACGCCGCCGCAGCATGGCACCGTCACGGTGGTGTCGAGTGGCGCGGCGGGCGGCGGCAGCGGCCGCTCTTTCAAGGTGACGTATGTGCCGAATGCCAACTATTTCGGTCCTGACGCCTTCAGCTACACGGCGACGGGCCCGGGCGGCACCTCCGCGCCCGCCACGGTCAGCGTGACGGTGGCGCCGCAGCCGGTGCCCGTACCTGTCGCCAAGACGGCGACGGTCCTGGCCGGCACGCCAGTGACCTTGAACGTGACGCAAGGCGCCACGGGCGGGCCGTTCACGGCGGTGGCCATCACGACGCAGCCGGCCAGCGGCACGGCGGTGGTCAATGGCATGGACATCGTCTACACACCAGGCATCAATACCAGCGGCGAGATCCGCATCGGCTACACCGTGTCGAACGCGTTCGGCACCTCGGCGCCGGTGACGTCGACCATTACCGTCAATCCGATGCCGCAAGTGCTCAGCCAGAGCGTCACCGTGGTGGCCGGCCTGACGGTCACTGTCGATCTGACGGCGGGCGCCACGGGCGGACCGTTTACAGCGGCCAATATCCTGAGCGTGGCGCCGGCGGAAGCGGGCAAGGTGGTGGTGCGCGATATCGGCACGGCCGGCAAGCCGTCGTACCAGCTGAGTTTTGCGGCCTCGGGCAAGTTCGCCGGCGCGGCCGTCGTCAGCTACACCCTGAGCAATGCCTTTGCCACCTCGAAGCCGGGCGTAGTCAACGTCACCGTGACGGCGCGGCGCGACCCGTCGGTCGATCCGGAAGTGATCGGCCTGCAGGCGGCGCAAGCCGATGCGGCGCGGCGTTTCGCCAGTGCGCAGCTGTCGAACTTCACGCAGCGCCTGGAAAGCCTGCATGGCGATGGCTGGGGACGCTCGAGCTTTGGCCTGAGCCTGACGCCGCCGAACGACAGCGGCAATCCGACGGCGGCGCTGGCGCGCTGGCAGGCGGACGAAGCGGACCGCGTGTTCGGCACGGCCGTCAAACCATTCATGCGCAAGGCGGCCTTACGCCAGCATGACGCCGGTTTCAGCGGCGAGCGGCAACAGATGGACGTCAGCGGCGCTGCCAGCGGCTTGCCGGACATGCCGCAAAAGCCCGATACGCAGAAGCAGGCCTTAGCGCTATGGCTCGGTGGCGCGGTCGATTTCGGCCAGCACTATGTGAATGGCCGCGACACGGGCTTCCGCTTCCGCACCAACGGCGTGAGCGTGGGCGGCGATTACCGCCTCAGCGACCTGGTGACCCTGGGCGTGGGCGCCGGTTTCAGCCATGACCGCAGCGACGTGGGCCAGAACGGCAGCCGCAGCACGGCCGACAGCGCCGTGGCGGCCGTGTATGGCAGCCTGCGTCCGAGCAAGGGCGTCTTCCTTGACGGTGTGCTCGGCTACGGCACCTTGCAATACGACGCATCGCGCTACCTCGCCGATGGCAGCGGTTTCGCCACGGGCGAGCGCGACGGCAAGCAGGTGTTCGGCGCAGTCGTCGGCGGCATCGAGATGCGCCATGACACCTGGATGTGGTCGCCGTACGGCCGCGTGGAACTGATGTCGGCCAAGCTCGATCCGTACACGGAAAAGGCGGGGGGCATCAACGCCCTGAGCTACTTCAAGCAGACCGTGCGTTCGCGCATCGGCGCGCTCGGTGTGCGGGCCGAGGGCATCTATGTGGGCGGCCTGGGCACGTGGTTCCCGCGCGCGCGGCTCGAGTACCGGCACCAGTTCCAGGGCGCCGACGATGCGCGCCTGGCGTATGCCGACCTGGTGGCCGACGGTCCCGTGTACGTGATCCGCACGGTGCCGCAGCAGACGGGCAACTGGGCGGCGGGCCTGGGCGTCAAGCTGCTGCTGTCGAACGGCATGACCATCACGCTGGACTACAACAGCAATCTGAATATCGATAGCGGACGTACCCAGTCCGTGATGTTCGGTATCGCGATGCCGCTCAAGTAGCGTTGTGAATCAAGGAAGTGACGCCGCGGGGCGGGAGCCGGTGCTTCCGCCCCGCGGCGCATGTGGCGCCTGGTTTTTCATGTCATTGCCGTGCCGGGACAGCAATGATTCCATTAGAATCAGGCATCGTCTTCACCACACTGCTTACGGAATGGAATGCCTGGAATGATGACTGTCCTGACCCTTGAACATTTTGCCGCGCGCATCAACGAGACGTTTATTGCGGCCAGTGACGGCAATGCCGCCTTTGTCCTGAAGGAAGTGCAGCCGCTGCCGTCAGCGACCCTGGAGGGCTTGATGCGCAAGCCGTTCAGTCTGCTGTTTCACCATAGCTCCCCCATCCTGTTCAGCCAGAAAATCTTCCAGATGCAGCATGAGGCGTTTGGCGAGGTGGGTATCTTTTTGGTGCCGGTGGCGCGTGACAGCCACGGCTTTCTGTACCAGGCAGTATTCAACTGAGGCCGGTACGCGAGAAGGGCAGGGCGGCACCGCGCTGGCGCCGCCTGCCTGGATGAATCCAACTTAGTCGAATGACGGGAATTCGCCTTGCAGCGCGATGCAGAAATTCAACGCCAGCATCGGCTGGCGGTTTTCGTGCGCCTGGCCGCCACCGGCACTACCGATCGCGGTCGGGGACAGCGATACATTGGGTGGCGTTGCCGGCACGAACGCGGACGTGCCGCCAAGCGCAATCAAGCCATCGCCCGGAAGCGGTGTGTTGTGCTGCAGGGCGGCGGTGGGCTGGCGGTACACATTGAGTTGGTGGGCGTGGTTCGGCATTTCCGTGGTGTTCAACGTGACGCTGTTGGTGCCGAAGGTCTCGCCCATCACGCGCGGTGTCAGGCCCGGCCCCTGGCCCTGGCTGCACGGCGCGCGTCCCGTGAAGTTGGGCAACTGGAAGGTGGTGGTGCCATTGCCGCCATACTGCGTGCCGATCAAGGAAAACAGGGCTGAATATTGCTGTATCTGCAGGGTGGCGCCATTGCAGCTGGCCCATCCGTAGGGTGTGAAATTGAAGCCGAAGACTTGTATTTCGCCAAGGTATGGTGAGGTCACGGTAGGTTCTCCTGATCGATTTTAGGGGCTGCGCTTGCGTGCCGGCTGTTATTGCGGCGATGGGAAAATGCCTGCCCATGCGATGCAAAAGGACGCTGTCAGGGTTGGCATGGTGTTCTCGTGCGGCAGGTTGCCGCCTGTCGCGCCCGTGGAGGCCGGTGCCAGTGCATAGGCGGTCAGGCCGGTCAGATCGCTCGTGTACATCTTGTCGTTATTCGACGGGGCAGTCAGCAGCAGGTTGGCCGCCGGCACGTTCGACGTCGCCAGGGTGCTGTTCACACTGAACGGGTGCGTATGCAAAGGAAGCTGGGTCGGCAGCAGGGTCACCGATTCGCTGCCGCTTCGTTGCCCGAGGGGACGGTTGCTCAGGCCGGGGCCGGTACCCATGTGCAGGGGAACCTGGCCGCGCAGGTCGGGCACGGCAAAGGTGTTGACCCCGTCGCCGCCGTAGGTGGTGCCCAGCAGGACGAACAGGACTTCATTCTCGGCGATCGATTTCAGGCTGCCGTCGCAGGCGAACCAGCCGCTGGGAATGCGGGAAAAGGCAAACAGGCGAATTTCGCCGACATAGGGTGTGGTCATGACTATGCTCCGTAAGAGGTGGCGGATTCGTTAGTTGCGCGACGGGAAGATACCGCTCAAAGCGATATTGAAGTTGATGACCGAGAACGGCTGCATGTTGGGATGCGCCTGGTTGCCGCCGGCCAACGCCAAGGTCTGGCTGGACAGGGTCACTTGCGGTCCCGCCGAACCGTAGATGGATTCCGCGCCACTGCCGCCAAACAGGGTATTGGTGGGGTTTTTCGAGGTGCCCGGCGTCGTCACCGCATTGGCCGCATGCGTGTGCGGCGGAATTTGGGTCGGTAGCAAGGTGACAGCCTCCTGCCCCGCCCGCGTACCGGTCTGGTATGGCGATGGTTGCCACGCGCCATCGACCGAAGCACCCGCGCCAACCGGGGTACAGCCTTGCAAGTTAGGCAAGGCAAAGGTGTTACTGCCGTTCCCCCCGTAAGCGGTACCCAGCAGTGCAAACAGCGCCTGATTCTGCGCAATGGGCAGCAATTGCCCGTTACATGCTGCAAAGCCACGCGGCGCAAAATTGAAGCCGCCCATCATGATTTGTCCTAGATACACATCAGCCATCATCGTTCTCCCACGGTTGGAATGCAGCTCAATGGCAAACGAATAATATTTTCCATTTGCAATCAATGTTGCGTTTTAAAAAACCCTTTTTGTTATAGTTACTTTATTGAAATCTCGGAGTAGCATACGTTGTCATATGGCAAGCGTCAACATATGTTGGCACTGTAGAAGAGCCCGGAATGGGCAGCGCTGACGGCCTGAAATCACCTTCATTTTTGTCTGAAAAACTCTGTATTGGAGAAACTATGTCGCGTATTTGCAACGACATCATCGGCCGTCCGGCACTTTCTTTTCTGCTCGCCTTGTTTGCTGGAAATCGGAAACGAATGTCGGATCGCGGCGCCAGCGGGACGTTGTTAGCTTGCCGTCTCGGGCAGTGGTTCGCTGCGCTGTGCCTGCTGATGCTTGCGTTCGTCGCCAATCCTGCGCAGGCCGTGCCGAGCGTGAAATGTACGGCCAGCCAGAGTTTTTCAGTCGCCTCGGGCGGCTCGCATATCATCGACCTGTCGTCCTGCAGCGGATTCGGCCTGATTGACAATAACGCGACGCCCTTGCACGGCACGATTACAGGCCTCGTCAATAACAGCGATGGCATCGCCACCTATATCAACAATGGCGACGGGGCGCTGTCCGACAGTTTTATCCTGCTCGACGAGGATAGCAAGGAGGTGACTTTCACCGTGACAGTCGCGCCCGCGGCGGCCGCCTTTACGGTGTTGCCGGGCAGTTTGACCGCGCCCGTGATCGGCACACCTTACAGCCAGACAATGTCGTCGAGTGGCGGCATCGCTCCATACACCTATGTGCTCGATTCCGGCACCTTGCCACCCGGTATCAGCGTATCGCCGAGCGGCGTGATTTCCGGCACCGTGACGGCTACCGGCGCCTATGTGTTCGGCGTCAAGGTTACCGACTCGACCCCGGGCACGCCGCAGGTGGTCATCAAGAACTATTCCGTGTCGATCGCCGTACCGATCTTGTCCATCACCCCCACCACCCTGACGGCGGGAGGCTTGGCGACGCCCTATAGCCAGCAGATGTCGACCGCGAATGGCACCGCGCCCTATACCTATGTGGTGGAGTCGGGTGCCTTGCCCACGGGCCTGAACATGTCGAGCAGCGGCCTGCTTTCGGGCACGCCCACCGCCCTGGGTACCTATAACTTTGTGATCAAATCCACCGATGTCACGGGCGGCAATGGACCGTACAACACGTCCAGAAGCTATTCCCTTGTGATCAATGCCCAGCCGCCGCCGACCATCACAGGCGTGACGCCTGCGTCCGGCCCCAGCACTGGCGGCACGGCCGTCACCATTACCGGTACCGGCTTTACGGGCGTCACGGCGCTGAAGTTTGGCGCCAACAATGGCGTCGCCATTACCGTCGTCAACGCCACGACCATGACCGCCACGTCGCCAGCCGGCAGCGCCGGCACCGTGAACGTCACCGTCACCGCCAGCGGCGGCACCAGCGCCACCGGCGCCGCCAACCAGTTCACGTATATTCCTGCGCCGACGGTCACCAGCATTTCACCCACGGCAGGTCCTACCGCCGGCGGCACCAGCGTCACCATCACGGGCACGGGCTTTACGGGCGCCACGGCCGTGACCTTCGGCGCCACGGCAGCGACCGGCTTTACGGTCAACAGCGCCACGCAGATCACGGCGACGGCACCGAGTGGCAGCGGCACGGTCGACGTACGCGTGACCACGACGGGCGGCACCAGCGCCACCAGCGCGGCGGACCAGTTTACCTATGTGGCGGCGCCGACGGTGACGAGCATTTCGCCCACGGCCGGCCCGGCCACTGGCGGCGGCACGGTCACCATCACCGGTACGGGCTTTAGCGGCACGACGGCGGTGACCTTCGGCGCCACGTCGGCGACGGGCTTTACCGTCAACAGCGCCACGCAGATCACGGCGACGGCGCCAGCGGGCACGGGTACCGTGGATGTACGCGTGACCACGGCGGGCGGCACCAGCGCCACCAGCGCCGCCGATCAATTTACCTATGTGGCCGCACCAGTGGTGAGCAGCATTTCGCCCACCGCCGGCACAACTGCCGGCGGCACCACGGTCATCATTACAGGCACGGGCTTTAGCGGCACGACGGCCGTGACCTTCGGCGCCACGGCAGCGACCGGCTACACGGTCAACAGCGCCACGCAGATCACGGCGACGGCGCCGGCGGGCAGCGCCGGCACGGTCAACGTGCGCGTCACTTCGGCCGGCGGCACCAGCGCCACCGGCGCCGGGAATCAGTACACCTATGCGGCGGTGCCGGCGGTGACGAGCATTTCGCCCGCTGCCGGTCCGGTTACCGGCGGCACGAGCGTCACCATCACGGGCTCGGGCTTTACGGGCGCCACGGCCGTGACCTTTGGCGCCACGGCGGCGACTGGCTACACGGTCAACAGCGCCACGCAGATCACGGCCACGGCGCCAGCCGGCAGCGCCGGCACGGTCGACGTGCGCGTCACGACGACGGGTGGCACCAGCGCGACCAGCGCGGCGGACCAGTTCACGTACGTGGCGGCACCGGTGGTCAGCGGCATTTCGCCGACGGCGGGGCCCACGACGGGCGGCACCACGGTCATCATCACCGGCACGGGTTTTGCCAGTACGACGGCGGTGACCTTTGGCGCCACGGCGGCCACGGGCTTTACCGTCAACAGCGCCTCGCAGATCACGGCAACGGCGCCGGCCGGCACGGGTACCGTGGATGTGCGCATCACCACGGTTGGAGGCACCAGTGCCACCAGCGCGGCGGACCAGTTCACGTATGTGGGTGCACCGGTGGTGAGCGGTATTTCACCCACCTCGGGTCCTACCACCGGCGGCACCACGGTTATCATCACCGGCACGGGGTTTAGCGGCACGACGGCTGTGACCTTCGGTGCCACGGCAGCCACCGGCTTTACAGTCAACAGCGCCACGCAGATCACGGCGACGGCGCCTGCCGGTAGTGCAGGCACGGTCGACGTGCGCGTGACCACGGCGGGCGGCACGAGCAATACCAGTGCAAATGATCAATTTACCTATGCGGCGGTGCCGGCAGTGACGAGCATTTCGCCGACTGCCGGTCCGGCCACCGGCGGTACCACGGTCACCATCACGGGCACGGGTTTTAGCGGGACGACGGCGGTGACCTTCGGCGCCATGGCGGCGACCGGCTTCACGGTCAACAGTGCCACGCAGATCACGGCCACGACGCCCAGCGGCACCGGCACGGTGGATGTGCGCGTCACCACGACGGGTGGCACCAGCGCCACCAGCGCGGCGGATCAGTTTACGTACGTAGCGGCACCGGCGATCAGCAGCATTTCTCCGACGGCAGGTCCCACGACGGGCGGCACCACGGTCACCATCAGCGGTTCGAATTTCAGCGGCACGACGGCGGTGACGTTTGGCGCCACCGCGGCGACCGGCTTTACGGTCAACAGCGCCACGCAGATCACTGCGACGGCGCCTGCCGGCACGGGTACGGTCGATGTACGCATCACCACGGTTGGCGGCACTAGCGCCACCAGCGCGGCGGACCAGTTCACGTATGTGGGGGCACCGGTGGTAAGCGGCTTGTCGCCCGCGGCCGGTCCAACGGCAGGCGGCACCAGCGTCATGATCACCGGCACGGGTTTTACCGGCGCGACGGCAGTGACGTTTGGCGCCACGGCGGCGAGCAGCTTCACGGTCAACAGCGCCACGCAGATCACGGCCACGGCGCCAAGCGGCTCCGGCACGGTCGATGTGCGTGTCACCACGACCGGTGGCACCAGCGCCACCGGTGCGGCGGACCAGTTCACGTACGTGCTGGCACCGGCGGTCGCCAGTATTTCTCCTGTCAACGGACCGGCCACGGGCGGCACCAGCGTCACCATTAACGGCTCCGGCTTTACCGGTGCCACGGCGGTCACCTTTGGCGGCACGGCGGCCACTAGTTTTACTGTGAACAGCGCTACGCAGATCACGGCGACGGCGCCAAGTGGCTCTGGCACGGTCGATGTGCGCGTCACGGCCATTGGCGGTATCAGCGCCACCAACGCCGCCGATCAATTTACGTATGTCGCTGCACCGGTGGTGAGCGCTTTGTCGCCCACGGCCGGTCCTACGACGGGTAGCACCAGCGTCACCATTACCGGCACCGGCTTTGCCGGCGCCACGGCGGTGACTTTCGGCGCCACGGCGGCGACCGGCTTCACCGTCAACAGCGCCACACAGATCACGGCAACGGCACCGGCCGGTTCCGGCACGGTCGATGTGCGCATCACGACGGTTGGCGGCACCAGTGCTGCCGTTGCTGCGGATCAGTTCACGTATGTGGGCGCCCCGGTGGTGAGCGGTCTGTCGCCCGCAGCTGGTCCAACGGCGGGCGGCACCAGCGTCACGATCACCGGCACGGGTTTTACCGGCGCGACGGCAGTGACGTTTGGCGCCACGGCGGCGAGCAGCTTCACGGTCAACAGCGCCACGCAGATCACGGCCACGGCGCCAAGCGGCTCCGGCACGGTCGATGTGCGTGTCACCACGACCGGTGGCACCAGCGCCACCGGTGCGGCGGACCAGTTCACCTATGTGACGTTACCGGCAGTTGCCGGTGTTGCGCCCGCTTTCGGTCCCATTGCCGGCGGCACCAGCGTGATCGTCACCGGCACGGGATTTGGCGGTGCCACGGCGGTGCGATTCGGTGGCGCCAATGCCACCAGCTTCACGGTCAACAGTGCTACGCAGATCACGGCCACCAGTCCATCGGGCAGCCTGGGCGTGGTAGACGTGAAAGTCACCACGGTTGGTGGTACCAGTGCCAGCAACGCTGCGGATCAATTTACGTATATTCCGACCGGCGTCATCACGTTTGCAACACCGACTGCGGCATCGGTCCCATTGGGAAATAGCTTGACCAACGTGGCGACTTCCAGCCTCGCGGGCGGCAGTTATGGCGCCATCAGCTATACCAGCTCAAATGCTGGCGTGGCCACCGTCAGCAGCTCTGGCGTCATCACGACCGTGGCCGCAGGGACCAGCAACATCACCGCGACGCAGGCCGCAGTGGCTGGCGTGAATACCCAGGCAGCGCAAAGCTATATCTTGACGGTGACGGCCGCGATGGGCATCTCGCCAGCCAGCTTGCCGGGCGCTACTGTTGGTACGGCTTACAGCCAGCAACTGACGGCCAATGGCGGTATCGGGCCATACGCGTTTGCGGTCACCGGTACCGTTCCAGCCGGCATGACGCTGAGTACCAGCGGTGCACTGAGCGGTACGCCAACAGCAGCCGGCAGTTTTGCGCTGAGCGTTACAGTGACGGATACACGTCAGTTCACGGTAACGAAAAACTATGTCTTGCCTGTGGCGTCGGCAACACTGGCCCTGACCCCGGCCAGCCTGCCCAACCCGACGGCGGAAGCGGCCTACAGCACGACCCTGACGGCGACGGGCGGCACGGCACCCTACAGCTTCGCCGTGATTGGTTCGCTGCCAGCGGGCCTGAGCCTGAACGCATCCACCGGCGTGCTGTCCGGCACGACGAATGTGGCGGGTAGTTTCCCGTTCAGCATCAAGGTCACGGACAGCAGCACGGGCGTGGGGGCGCCGTTCAGCACGACCAACAGCTACACCCTGGCCGTCGCGGCACCCACCTTGAGCCTGACGCCGGCCAGTTTGGCGGCGATCCGTGCCGGCGACGCGTACAGCCAGCCATTCACGGCTGGCGGCGGCGTGGCGCCGTATGCGTATGCCGTGAGCGGCGGCGCCTTGCCGACGGGCCTGGCGCTCGATGCGGCGACCGGTGTGTTGAGCGGTACGCCGACGGTGGCGGGCAGCTACAACTTCACCTTGCAAGCGAAGGACACGCACCAGTTCACGGTGCAGCAAGCCTTGACCCTGCTGGTGAACCAGGCGCCGCCGCCGGTGGCCAATGAAACGGCGACGACGTCGGCCAACCAGGAAGTGAGTTTGACCATCGCTTCCACGGATGGCAGCCCGATCACGGCAGTGACCATCGTCACGCCGCCGCAGCATGGCACCGTCACGGTGGTGTCGAGCGGCGCGGCGGGGGGCGGCAATCGCGCCTTCAAGGTGATGTATGTGCCGAATGCCAACTACTTCGGTCCGGACGCCTTCAGCTACACGGCGACGGGCCCGGGCGGCACCTCCGCCCCCGCGACAATCAGCGTGACGGTGGCGCCGCGGCCCGTGCCCGTACCGGTGGCGAAGACGGCCACGGTCCTGGCCGGCACGCCGGTGACCCTGCCGGTGACGGACGGCGCCACGGGCGGGCCGTTCACGGCCGTGGCCATCACGACGCAACCTGCCAGCGGCACGGCGGTGGTCAATGGCATGGACATCGTCTACACGCCAGGCATCAATACCAGCGGCGAGATCCGCATCGGCTATACCTTGTCGAACGCCTTCGGCACCTCGGCGCCGGTGACCTCGACGATTACCGTCAATCCGATGCCGCAAGTGCTCAGCCAGAGCGTCACGGTGGTGGCCGGCTTGACGGTCACTGTGGACCTGACGGCGGGCGCCACGGGTGGCCCGTTCACGGCGGCGAATATCCTGAGCGTGGCGCCGGCGGAAGCGGGCAAGGTGGTGGTGCGCGATATCGGCACGGCCGGCAAGCCGTCGTACCAGCTGAGCTTTGCGGCCTCGGGCAAGTTCGCCGGCGCGGCCGTCGTCAGCTACACCCTGAGCAATGCGTATGCCACCTCGAAGCCGGGTGTCGTCAACGTGACGGTGACGGCGCGGCGCGATCCGTCGGTCGATCCGGAAGTGATCGGCCTGCAGGCGGCGCAAGCGGATGCGGCGCGGCGTTTCGCCAGCGCACAGCTGTCGAACTTCACGCAGCGCCTGGAAAGCCTGCATGGCGATGGCTGGGGACGTTCCAGCTTTGGCCTGAGCCTGACGCCGCCGAACGACAGCGGCAACCCGACGGCGGCGCTGGCGCGCTGGCAGGCGGACGAAGCGGACCGCGTGTTCGGCACGGCCGTCAAACCGTTCATGCGCAAGGCGGCCTTGCGCCAGCCAGGCGCCGGTTTCAGCAGCGATGAACGGCAGCAGGTCGATGTCAGCGGCGCCACGAACGGCTTGCCGGACATGCCGCAAAAGCCCGACACGCAGAAGCAGGCGCTGGCTCTGTGGCTCGGTGGCGCAGTGGACTTTGGCCAGCACTATGTGAACGGCCGCGATACGGGCTTCCGTTTCCGCACCAACGGCGTGAGCGTGGGGGGCGATTACCGCCTCAGCGACCTGGCCACCCTGGGCGTGGGCGCCGGCTTCAGCCATGACCGCAGCGACGTGGGCCAGAATGGCAGCCGCAGCACGGCCGACAGCGCGGTGGCGGCCGTGTATGGCAGCCTGCGTCCGAGCAAGGGCGTCTTCCTTGACGGCGTGCTCGGCTACGGCACCTTGCAATACGACGCGTCGCGCTACCTCGCCGATGGCAGCGGTTTCGCCACCGGCGAACGCGACGGCAAGCAAGTGTTCGGCGCGCTGGTGGGCGGTATCGAGATGCGCCAGGACACCTGGATGTGGTCGCCATACGGCCGCGTGGAACTGATGTCGGCCAAGCTCGATCCGTACACGGAAAAGGCGGCGGGCATCAACGCTCTGAGCTACTTCAAGCAGACCGTGCGTTCGCGCATCGGCGCGCTCGGTGTGCGGGCCGAGGGCATCTATGTGGGCGGCCTGGGCACGTGGTTCCCGCGCGCACGGCTCGAGTACCGGCACCAGTTCCAGGGCGCCGATGATGCGCGCCTGGCATATGCCGACCTGGTGGCCGAAGGCCCCGTGTACGTGATCCGCACGGTGCCGCAGCAGACGGGCAACTGGGCGGCGGGGCTGGGCGTCAAACTACTGCTGTCGAACGGCATGACCATCACCCTCGACTACAACAGCAATCTGAATATCGATAGCGGACGTACCCAGTCGGTGATGTTCGGTATCGCGATGCCGCTCAAGTAATCATCCAGTCAGACTAGTCCTGATCGCCGGCCCGGAGTCCATCCGGTCCGGCGATTTTTTTGTCTGCGCGCCCTCACAGCGTCCACGGATGTTCTTCCGCGCCGGCGACGATGCCGCCCAGCACGGCCTGGTCGCGTTCCGCATGGCTCTGGCGCAGGAAGACTGGCAGGTCGGCCGCCAGGCGCGCGAAATGGGCATCGCGGCACAGGGGACCGGCACCCAGCGCGCGCGTGGCCAGGTGCAGCACCAGGGTGGCCGCGTCTTCCACGGCCAGGCGCAGGCGCAGCGCCAGGGCCATGGCGTCGCGTTGCGGATGCGCGTCGATCTCGGCAGCGCCTTCGCGCAGCAGGGCGCCGGCCGCGCGCAGGGCGCAGTCGATCTGGCCCAGTTGGGCCAGGCGCACGGGATCGGGGGCGGCGTGCTGCGCGCGCGCATGCAGGTGGCTGGCGATGGCGCAGGCGGCGCCATACCACGCGGCCGCGATGCCGGCGCTGCCATGCCAGTAGCCGGGCCGCTCAAGATAGGCGCCTGGCGCGCCGACGGGAAAGACGCGCGCAGCGGAAAAGGTCACGTCGACGCTGGCGCAGGCGCGCATGCCGATGGCTTGCCAGCCTTCGTCCGTGACGCGCACGCCGGGCTGCGACAGGTCTACGGTGGCCAGGCAAGCCTGGTGAGCGTCGTTCCAGCAGCTGATCAAGGCATGGCTGAGGCCATGTGCGCCGGCACACCAGGCCTTGCGCCCGTCGAGCACATGGCGGCCATCGGCCATCTGCCGCAAGCGCACGCGCGCGTCCGGCATGTCCGCGCTCCAGACGCCCCAGCTGCTGCCGGCCGGCGCGCCGGGGCCGCCGAGTTCCGCTAGGATGGCCAGCGCATCCGTATGGCCTTCGTACAGCTTGAGCAGGGACAGGTCGATGGCGGCGATGGCGGCCAGCATTTGCCAGCGCCGCAGGGTGGCGCCGTGGCCGGGCAGCGGCAGCTGGTCCAGGCCCGCGTCGCGCAGGCGCCGCAAGCCGTCGATGGGGGTGAAGGCGCTGTCCTGCGGCGGCAAGAGGGTGGCCAGCGCGGCGTCGGACGGCAGGGAGAAAGCGTTGGTCGACATGGCAAGCTCCTTTTTTAACAGGATAGCTTTCTGCTTTTGCAATGTCTGTTCGATTCTACACCTACCCTCGCTGACGGGCTCGAGGCCATGAAGCAGCAGGGCCGTGGGCCCCGCAGCCAGTCACGCGCTTATTTTTTCACGTACAGCATGTCGGGCTCATAACTGCTGCCGTTATGCGATAAGGTGTAGAGCTTGTTGTCGCGCAAGAGGATGCCGCCTTTAATGGTTTGCGCCGGGCGCATGCCTTCGTCGAGCAGGCAGGTGGAGCCGCCTTCATATTCGATGCACCATTGCTGTTTGCCATCTTTCTTCACGTATTGCACGCCAGGTCCCGTGACGTTGAAGGTATAGGCGGGCATGGACAGGTTCAGCTTGTCGATGCGCACATTGCTGGCGGCTCCATTCTCCGTCAGCTTGACGAGAACATCGGCCACGCCATCCGGTGTCGCGCTCATCTTTGCGGTCATGGTTTCCGTGCCCAGCAAGGTGCCGCTGCAGCCGGTCTTGAGATAGGTTTCGATGGTGGAGGTCAGTTCCATCGCGCCGCTGCCATCGGCCTTGGCTGCGACCACCATGGTCTGGCGTTCATGTTCGTCGCACGGCGCTTGCCAGGTACCGACGTAGGGTGCCAGGGTCGAGCCTGCATTGGAATTGCCTGGATCACTGCTGCCGCCACCGCCGCAGCCAGCCAGCAGTGCCGTGCTTGATGTCAGGAATATTGCCACGAATTTTTTCATGCTCCATCCTTTTATTCCGGCAAGCATGCGTGCCGTAGACGCGGCAACAGTATAAAAGGATGGATCAGGGGCAATTCTCACCGAATGTATTCGTGACTTGATATAGATCAAGGGCACTCGCAGCCGCCTGGCAAGACAGGCTTAAAACTCTTCCCAATCATCGCCGGCCGGCGCCTTGGCCTGCGCTCTTTCCGCGGGCGCCGGCTTGGCAACGCTCAGGCGCTTGGCTGGCAGCGGCGCTGATTTTTTCACCGCCGGCATTGCCTGCGGCGTCGTTTGCTGCTGTGCACCCAGCTTGAACACGCTGACCACCTCGGCCAGATGGCTGGCCTGGTCTTGCAGGCTTTCGGCGGCGGCTGCCGCTTCCTCGACCAGGGCCGCGTTCTGCTGCGTCACGCCATCCATTTGCGCCAGCGCCTGGTTGACCTGGGCGATGCCGTCGCTTTGCTCGGTGGTGGCGACGCTGATGTCGGCCATGATGGCGGTGACCTTGCGCACGCTGTCGACCACCTGTTCCATGGTGGCGCCGGCTTCGTCGACGAGCTTGCTGCCGGCCGCCACCTTGCCGACGGAGTCGTCGATCAGCAGCTTGATTTCCTTGGCGGCCGCCGCCGAGCGTTGCGCCAGGTTGCGCACTTCCGTGGCGACGACGGCGAAACCGCGGCCCTGTTCGCCCGCGCGCGCCGCTTCCACGGCCGCGTTCAAGGCCAGGATGTTCGTCTGGAAAGCGATTCCGTCGATGACGGAAATGATATCGACGATCTTGTTCGACGAGTCGTTAATCGAGGTCATCGTTTCAATCACCTTGCCGACCACTTCGCCGCTCTTTTGCGCCACGCTGGAGGCGGATGCGGCCAGTTGATTCGCCTGGCGCGCATGGTCGGCGTTTTCCTTGACCGTGCCCGTCAGCTCTTCCACCGAAGCGGCCGTTTCTTCCAGTGAACTGGCTTGCTGTTCCGTGCGGGCCGACAGGTCGTTATTGCCTTGCGCAATTTCCGCGCTGGCACGCGCCACGTTGTCGGCACTGGCCTGCACTTGCAGCAGCACGGCGTGGATCTTTTCCACGAAGGCGTTGAAACCCTTGCCGATCACGGCCAGCTCGTCCGTGCCCTTGACTTCCAGCTTGACGCGCAGGTCGGCGTCGCCGCTCGACAGGTCCGTCATGGTGCGACCCAGGGTGCGCAGGGGACGCGTCAACTGGTTGACGACCAGAATCAGAATGCCGGCCGTGGCCGCCGCGCACAGCAGGGCGACGATCAGGGTGTAGATCATCAGGTCGCGCGCAGAGGCCGTGGCCACGCTTTTCGGGAAATTCAGCTCCACGCTCCAGGGCGCGATATCGGGGTGGATCTGCAGCGGCTGCAGCAAATGGATGTAACCGTTGTCGTCCTCGTATTCATACGCCTGGCCCTGGCGCACTTTTTCCAGGCCGGCGGCAGGCACGTCGTCGGCCTTCTTGCCCAGCCGCTCGGGCACGGGGTGGCTCGCGTACAGGCCGCCGTTCGAGATCAGGGCCAGCTTGCCGCCCTCGATCACTTTCAGGTCGGCGAGGATTTTCGCCAGGCGCGTAAGCATGAAGTCGGCGCTGGCCACGCCCTTGAAGCTGCCGTCGATCATGATGGGCGCCACCAGCGAAGCCATCAGTACATTCTTGCCATCGACGGGGTAGATGTACGGTTCCGTAAAGTAGGTCTTGCCGGTGCGCTTGGGCACGTCATACCAGTCGTTGGCGCCCGGTTTCGGGTCGAAGACGATGGGTTCGACTTGCAGCTTGCCGCCGGCGCCCCGTGTCCAGTAGGGCATGAAGCGGCCGCTGGCGTCGTAGTTCGGCTTCTGGTTGGCGAACTCCGCATCCTTGCCGTCGAGCGCGTTCGGCTCCCACGTCACGGCCGAGCCCAGCAAGTCTTCCGAACTGGTCAATGTTGCCTTGGTCAGTTCATTGATCTGTTCGCGCTGCAGGGGCAGGCTGGCGCTTTTGGTGCCGCGCATGGCGCCGGCCAGGCTGGACACGCTGGACAGGTTGCTGGCGATGCGCGCCTGCAATGCACCCGCCACTTCGCGCGCCGACGTGCGCGCCAGGTCCAGCGCGGCCGCTTCGGCGCTGGCGCTGCTCTTGTAGCCGATCACGGCCGCCGTGACGCCGAGGCTGAGGATGGCGAGCGCGGTGGCGGCGACGCAGATTTTACTGTTCAGTGAGAGTTGCATGATGCTGTTCCTTGATGGGGAGGGGTATTGGTGTCATGGGCGTCGCGGGTGGCGCGCCTAGAACGTCTTGCTGATGGCCACGACCAAGGTGGTCGCGGCGGGATTCGACGTGTCGAACTGGCCGGCCGCATTCGGGATGCCCAAGGTGTAATGGTCGTAGGCATCGGTGGCGCCCCAGGCGCGCGTGACGGCGGCGCTGGCGCTCCAGCCGCCGTCGAAGGTCCGGGTGACACCGATCTTGGCGTCGCGCCAGTTCCACATGGCGTTGCCCGTGCCCGCCACCCGGCCATTGCCGGCGTGCAGGTTCAAGGTCCAGGCATTGCCCAGGTCGACATTCGCGCCCACGTCCAGGTAACCCGTGCCGCGCGCATTGGTGATGCCGAAGAAGTCCGGCGTGACCGTGCGGTTGTACTTGGCGTACAGCATCTTGTAGCTGAGGCCCAGCGACAGTTCGCCATAGTCGTACTTCACGCCCGTGGCGCGGTAGACGGCGCCCGGATATTTGTAATAGTAGGCCAGCACGCTGTAGCCGAGTTCACCGACCGTGCCGCTGTAGCCGCCGTACACGTCCCATTCGATGCTCGCATCCTCGATATAGCGGTCGCTGACGGTGGACGCCCACGTGCCCAGCGACCAGCCGCTCGGGTGCGCGTAGTCGGCCCCCGCCTGCAGCGCCGGCTTGCCCCAGGTCTGGCGAAAGCCGCGCGAAATGTATTGCGACGTGAGACTGGCATTGGCGGTAAAGGTGGCGGCCGGGATGTCCGTGGTTTGCGCCTGCACGGGCAGGGTGGCCAGCAGGAACAGACAGCCGAGCAAGGGTGTGGCAGGAAAATGGTGGTGCGATGGCATGGCAGTCAGCTCCGTATTTGCTGGCAGCGGCCGTTCAGGCGCGTTGCCCTGATGGTTGCAATAAAAATGCGGAATGGACTTTTTGGGAGGCAAGGCGATGCCGCCTGCATGCTCGCATGAACACGCACACATTCTCACCAAACGTAACTGAAAGGATAGGGGCTGGGGCTAGTGGAAGTCAACAAAGTTGCGTAGAGGAAAGCGTAAGTTGTTGTTTCCTGGCACTTTTTCATGCACCTGTCATCTTGCTGGTGCGCCCCGGCTGGCTGCCTGTTGCAAGCCGGCCAGCAAGCCGGGCAGGGCGGCATGCAGGGTTGGCAAGTCATCTGCCTGCATTTCCACCTGCATTTCCACCTGGCCCGATGGCTGGCCCCAAACGACCTGGGCGCTGAGCCGGGCGCCGGCATCGAGGCCCGTGACGCCGACCAGCAGGGCGACTTCTTCCGGGGCATCGTCGGGCACGTCTGCGAGCAGGCAGGAAATGCCGAAGTGATAATCCTGGAAGGCGCTGGCCGTGCCGCTGGAAAAGGCGAAGACAGAGGCGAGCGCCCGTGGCGCGGCGGCCGCTAGTGGCGATAGGGCGGCGCGAAACAGGGGCAGCAAGTCGTTTTCCAGCTGGAGCACCAGCGGATGGGTGTGGGCGAGGACGGTCATGGCAGGAGGGATCAGTTGGCGGCGCGCGATGGTAGCAGTTTTTGCGTCCGCTGTGCGCAGGTACTGGTCCTACCAGTGGCCTCAATCGTCATCGCTGGTGACGCGCGTGCGCACGAAATCGATGTGGCTTTGCATGGCCGTACGCGCTTCCTCGGGCTGGCTGGCGCAGATTGCTACGCACAGGGTGCGGTGCTGCGACAGCAGGTGCAGCGAGGTGGCCTCGTCCTGCTGGCGCAAGCCCGTGCCATTGATGGTGATGTGTTCGCGCAGCATGCCGATGATGCTGGTGTGCAAGTGTAAAAACATGGTGTTGTGCGACGCCTGCGCGATGACTTCATGCAGCCGCGCGTCGGCCTGCGCCTCGCCGTGCTTGTCGTCGCTGGCGCGCGCCTGTTCCAGCTCGGCCAGCAGCGCCATGATCTGCGCGCGCTCGTCCCCGCTGGCCCGCTGCGCAGCAAAGTAGGCGGTCGCCCCTTCCAGCACGCGGCGAAATTCCAGGATGTCGTCGCGCAGGGCGGGGTGGTCGGCCACCAGCTGGCTCCACGGCGAAGCCATGCCGGTGCGCAATTGATCGGTCACGAACACGCCGGCACCGCGCCGGCTGCGCACGAGGCCCCGCGCCGCCAGCCGCTGCACCGCTTCGCGCACGGTGTTGCGCGAGACTGCATATTGCTGCGCCAGCAGGCGTTCTGCCGGCAGCTGCGCCCCCGCTGGCAAGCTGCCGTCCAGCAGGGCCGTTTCCAGCCTGCGCATCACCATCTCGACCCTGCCCCGCGTTTGCATGCCTGTCGCCATCGATGTCTTCCGGTGTTGTTTTAAAGTGGTCCGAGCAATTTGAAGTGGCTTGCGGAAGCTGGAATTATGCGTGAACCGGTCATTCTTAACAACACACAGCGGCGCCGCAGCAACACACAGAGCGCCGGGGAGACAACGCATGCAGCCAGACCCGCGCCAGCCACGCCACTATCCATCGCCACCGCCGCAGGTGTACCTGTTCGCCACCTGCCTGGTCGACCTGTTCGTGCCGCAGGCGGGCCTTGATGCCGTACGCCTGCTGGAGCGGGAAGGCTTGCTCGTGCATTATCCGCGCGGCCAGAGCTGCTGCGGCCAGCCCGCTTACAGTAGCGGCAATCCGGAACAGGCGCGCGCCGTGGCCCGCGCCCAACTCGATCTGTTCGCGCAGCCGTGGCCCGTGATCGTGCCGTCCGGTTCCTGCGCCGGCATGATGCGCCACCATTGGCCGCAGCTGTTCCAGGACGACCCCGTCGCCGGCCCCAAGGCGATAGAACTGGCCGAACGCGTGTATGAACTGAGCGAATTTCTCGTCTGCGTGCTGCAGCTCGACCTGGCCGGCATGGGCGCCGCCGCGCAGGCCGATGAAAACGTGGTGCTGCATACCTCGTGCGGCGCGCGCCGCGAAATGGGTACGCGCACCCACGGCATGGCCCTGGTCGACGCCTTGCCCGGCGTGACGCGCATCGAACACCAGCGCGAATCGGAATGCTGCGGCTTTGGCGGCACGTTTTCATTGAAGCACCCCGATATTTCCGGCGCCATGGTCAGCGACAAGATCGCCTCGGCCTGCGCCACAGGCTGCGACCGGCTCGTCTCGGCCGACTGCGGCTGCCTGCTCAATATCGGCCACGCCGCGCAGCACCAGGGCGCGCCGCTACCCGTCGAGCATATGGCCAGCTTTTTGTGGCGCCGCACGGGAGGCGCGGCATGAGCGCGATCCTGACCGCCCGCGAACGCATGCTGGGACGCCTGCGCGCCGCTGCGCCCGCCGCACCGGAAGCGGTGGATGCCATCGATACGGCGATCGACCAGCACTACCTGGCGCGCCGCGCCGCGGCGCCGCTGCCGGCACGGGACAGGATCGCCGCCATGCAGGCCGCCTTGCGCGCTTCGCACGCGCAAGTCGACTGTGTGAGCGTGGACACCTGGCCCGCCCTGCTGGCGCAGCGCCTCGGTGACCACGGCGTGCGCCGTTTGCTGCTCGATACCGGCAGCGCCGAAGGGCGGGCCTTGCGCGCCGCCTTGCCACCTGCGGTGGAGACGCTGTCATTCACGCGTCCGCTGGCGCAGTGGAAAAGTGAACTGTTCGACACCGTCGATGCGGGTTTCACCATCGCCCGTTCCGGCATCGCCGCCACGGGCACCCTGGTCATCGCACCCGATGCGGCCACGCCGCGCACGGTGTCGCTGGCGCCGCCGCTGCATGTCTGCCTCGTGTATGCGAGCACCTTGCACGTGGACTTGCACGCGGCGGCGCGCGCCGAGCGCTGGGCGGACGGCATGCCGGCCAACCTGGTGCTGGTGTCCGGTCCCTCGAAAACCTCGGATATCCAGCAGACGCTGGCCTATGGCGCGCACGGCCCGCGCTGGCTGTGGGTGCTGATCATCGATGATTTGTCCGCCCATGAAGGAGGCCAGCCATGAACGCCAAGCCCCTGCAATTCGTCAAGCCGGCCGACTTCCATGCGCGCGCCCGCGCCGCGCTGGACGACCCGAAACTGCGCCAGAGCTTTCGCGGCGCCATGGATTTTTTACAGGACAAGCGCAAGACGCAATTCCCCGACGGCGACGAACTGGAACGCCTGCGCGACATCGGCGAAGCCGTGCGCCAGCACGCGCTGGCGCGCCTGCCCGATTTGCTGGTGCAGCTGGAAGACAAGCTGACGGCGGCCGGCGTGCAGGTGCACTGGGCCGAAGATGGCGAGCAGGCCAATGCCATCATCCACGCCATCGCCGAAAGGAACCGGGCGACGCGCTTCATCAAGGGCAAGTCGATGGCCAGCGAGGAAATCGAGCTCAATCACTACCTGGAAGCGCGCGGCATGACGTGCCTGGAATCGGACATGGGCGAGTACATCGTGCAGCTGGCCGGCGAAAAGCCGTCGCATATCGTCATGCCGGCCATTCACAAGACGAAGGCCGACATCGCCGGCCTGTTCGCCGAGCATATCCCCGACGCGCCCTACACGGAAGATGTCGACAGCCTGATCCAGACGGGGCGGCGCGCCCTGCGCCAGGCCTTCGTCGACGCCGATATCGGCCTGTCGGGCGTGAACTTCGCGGCGGCCGACACGGGCACCTTGTGGCTGGTGGAAAACGAGGGCAATGGCCGCTTGACGACGTCTGTGCCGGACGTGCACATCGCCATCATGGGCATGGAAAAAGTGGTGGCCAAGCTCGAACATATCGTGCCACTGACCAGCCTCCTGACGCGCTCGGCCACGGGCCAGGCCATCACCACGTATTTCAACCTGATTTCCGGCCCGCGCCGCGCCGGTGAAAAAGATGGGCCGCGCGAAGTGCACCTGGTCTTGCTCGACAACGGCCGCAGCCAGGCCTACGCCGACGAGCAGCTGCGCGCCACCTTGCAATGCATACGCTGCGGCGCCTGCATGAACCACTGTCCCGTCTACACGCGCATCGGCGGCCACGCCTACGGCACCACGTATCCGGGGCCGATCGGCAAGATCATCTCGCCGCATTTGCTGGGACTAGCTGCGACGGCGGATCTGGCCACCGCATCGAGCCTGTGCGGCGCCTGCGGCGAAGTATGTCCCGTACGCATTCCGATTCCACAGCTGCTGGTGCGCCTGCGCACGGAAGCCAACCGCAATCCGAACGAGGAAGTCAGCCATCCGCTGCGTGGGCAGGGCGCCAAGTTCAGCCGCGGCGAAAGCCTGATCTGGCGCTTCTGGAGCGGCGCCTTCGCGCGCCCCGCCAGCTACCGGCTGTTCCGCTGGGCCGCCACGCGGCTGCGCATGCTGACGCCGCGCGCGCAGCTGGGCTGGACGCAGCACCGCAAGCCATTGACGCCGGCGCCGCGCAGCCTGGCCGACCTGCTCAATGCACGGGGGCAGGAAGAATAGCCCGTTCCCGGAGCACCGCAAAAAACACGCTACACACAATTACATCAAAAGCCGTTTTTTCACTTAACCCGCATCCACCGGAGGAGACCCGACATGCAAACCTGGACCCAACTTTATACACCGCTCGGCAGCTTGTGGCTGTCGTCGCTGGCGGCAGCCATCCCCATCATTTTCTTCTTCATCGCCCTGGCGGCGCTGCGCATCAAGGGACATGTGGCGGCCGCCGTCACCCTGGCGCTGGCGCTGGCCGTCGCCATCTTCGCGTATGGCATGCCCGTGCCGCAGGCGCTGGCGGCGGCCGGCTACGGTTTTGCGTACGGCTTGTGGCCGATCGCCTGGATCATCGTCACGGCCGTCTTCCTGTACAAGATCGTCGTGAAAACAGGGCAGATCGACATCATCCGCGCGTCCGTGCTGTCCGTCACGGACGACCAGCGCCTGCAGGTGCTGTTGATCGGCTTTGCCTTCGGCGCTTTTCTGGAAGGGGCGGCCGGCTTCGGCGCGCCCGTGGCGATTACCTCGGCCTTACTGGTTGGCCTGGGCTTCAATCCGCTGTATGCGGCGGGCCTGTGCCTGATCGCCAACACGGCGCCCGTGGCCTTCGGCGCCATGGGCATCCCCATCATCGTGGCGGGGCAGGTGACGGGCATCGACCCGTTCCTGATCGGCGCCATGGCGGGCCGCCAGTTGCCGCTGCTGTCGCTGCTGGTGCCGTTCTGGCTGGTCTTCATGATGGATGGATTCCGCGGCGTGCGCGAAGTGTGGCCAGCCGCGCTGGTGACGGGTTTGAGCTTTGCCGTCACCCAGTATTTCACGTCGAACCATATCGGCCCTGAACTGCCGGACATCACCTCGGCCCTCGTCAGCCTGGTGTCGCTGACCCTGTTCCTGAAAGTGTGGCAGCCGAAGAATGCGAAAGTGGCGCATGCCGTCGGCGGCGGCACGGCAGCGCTGTCCGGCTTTGGCGGTGCGGGCGGTGCTGCGGCCGTGCGCGGCGGTGGCAACCGCGCCGCCTCGCCCTACACGATGGCGCAGACCATGCACGCCTGGGCGCCGTTCGGCCTGTTGACGGCCATCGTTACCGTGTGGAGCCTGCCCAGCTTCAAGGCACTGTTTGCCGCCGGCGGCGCCTTGTCCAGCCTGGTCATCAAGATCCACGTGCCTTACCTCGACAAGCTGGTGATGAAGACGATGCCCATCGTGGCAGAGCCGAAGGCGTATGACGCCGTGTTCAAGCTCGATCTGCTGTCGGCCGTGGGTACGGCGATCTTGCTGACGGCCGTGCTGTCGATGCTGATGCTGCGCATGAAGCCGCGCGATGGTCTGAAGGCGTTCGTGGAAACGATCGTGGAGTTGCGCCGTCCCGTGCTTTCGATCGGGCTCGTGCTGGCCTTTGCCTTTGTCGCCAATTACTCGGGCATGTCGTCCACCCTGGCCCTGCTGCTGGCCGGCAGCGGCGCCGCCTTCCCGTTCTTCTCGCCGTTCCTGGGCTGGCTGGGCGTCTTCCTGACGGGGTCCGACACCTCGTCGAACGCCTTGTTCTGCTCCCTGCAAAACACGACGGCGCACCAGATCGGCGTGTCCGACACCTTGATGGTGGCGGCCAATACGACGGGCGGCGTGACGGCGAAGATGATCTCGCCCCAGTCGATCGCCGTCGCCTGCGCGGCGACTGGCCTGGTGGGCAAGGAATCGGACCTGTTCCGCTTCACCTTGAAGCACAGCCTGTTGTTTGCCGTCATCATCGGCATCATCACCATGCTGCAGGCGTACGTGTTCACGGGCATGATTCCGCATTGAGCGGTCCGTAGAAGTACGTAGTAAAACTAGATGAATTGATAGTAAAACGTGCAGAAGGTCATGAAAATGACCTGATGCACTGCAACATATCGAGGATGGCCCGGCGCAATACCGGGTCCGCAGCGATGCCCTCGGCATCGAGACCCGACCCCAGCAGGGGCAAGCTGATGCAGGCGTCGTCGATCAGGCGCGCCGACATGGTGACTACCGTTTCGCGCAGGGCCGCCTGCGCATGCGTGGCGCGCGGCGAGGCGTTCAGCAGCACCAGCGGCTTGTCGATGAACGATTCATTTCCCACCATCCAGTCCAGCGCGTTTTTCATGGGGCCGCTCACGCCGTGCGCGTATTCGGGGCTGGCCAGCATCAGCACGTCGGCCGCCAGGATGGCGTCGCGCAGACCGGTCACGGCCGGCAGGCTGTCGGCATCGAGGTCGGGATTGAATAGCGGTAACTCACCGAGTCCCGAATAGATGCGGATGTCGAATGGCCGTGGCGCAAGCCCGGCGATGGCGCGCAGCAGGGCGGTGTTCAGCGAGGCGGCGCGCAGGCTGCCGGCGATGGCGAGAATGGTAATGGGCGTGTGCATCCCGCCTGTATAGCCCATCCTGTGCTCAAGCGCAAGGCGAGCAGGATGGCGCTATCGATGTTGCAACAGCCGGTGAGCGACTGGGTACTGCGTCACTCTTAACGGCTCAGGCCGCTCATCCAGCTTGGCTGCGGGTTGGCACGGGCCAGTTCGCGCATGCGGTATTCCAGGTCGTAACGATCCGTCGATTCGGCCAGGTAGGCTTCTTCGTAAGCGCGTTCGCGGCGGTCGCTGCTTTGGTTCAGCCAGGCGCCAACACGTTTGGCGGCGTGGACCAGGGTAGCGACGATATTGCTGTTTTGCGTGGTGTGGTAAGTAAATGCGGTAGACATGGCAGACTCCTTATGTGGCGTGCCGCGTTGTGCTGCACTGCAATATAAGTATAGCGATTCCAAGTTATAAGGCTACTTTTGATTTCAAATGTCGGCTATTCATTTTTAGAATAACAGGCGGGAAAGCTGCGCAATACGGGGCTTTAAGGCATAATGCGGGCGCAGTATCGTAGTTTTACTACAAGACTGTTTTCTCCTGAATGTTGTTTTCTGACGCGGCCCGCAGGCGTGCCGCGCCTACAAGACATCATTTTGGCGAGAAACGGTCGGCCGTGCGCCTGCCGCGCGCAAGCAGCGCCATGCCTGCCCCTGTTTTGCTGATGGCAGTCATGGCCCACGCTGATATCTGCGTGGCGCTTGCGCGTCCTGGTGCTGCCCGGGTGGAAACGCTTCCATGCCAGGCAAGATCAACTTGGAATTGAAAAATGGAGAAGGTATGGAATACGTAAAGCAAGGCCAGGGCGTACCGTCCGCACAGGCCGGCACGCAAAACAATACAGGCGCCCTGATCATTGTCACGGTGCTGTTTTTCATGTGGGGACTGCTGACATCGCTCAATGATGTGCTGATTCCCCATCTGCGCTCGATCTACACCCTGACGTATGTGCAGGCGATGCTGGTGCAGTTCTGCTTCTTTGGCGCCTACGCCATCGTTTCGCTGCCCGCCGGCATGCTGATCAAGAAGATCGGCTACCAGCGCGGCGTCGTCGCCGGCCTGCTGATCGCGGCCGCCGGCTGCGCCATGTTCTACCCGGCGTCGACCGGCAGCTATGCGCTGTTCCTGTTGTCCTTCTTCATCCTGGCGGCCGGCATCACCGTGCTGCAGGTGGCGGCCAACCCGTACGTGACGGAACTGGGCGACCCGCAGACGGCATCGAGCCGTTTGACCCTGACGCAAGCGTTCAACGCGCTGGGCACCACGGTGGCGCCTGCGCTGGGCGGCATGCTGATCTTGTCGGGCACCGTGCTGACGGTGCAGCAGTTCGACCTGCTGCCGGCGGCCGAGCAGCTGGCTTACCGCGCCAAGGAAGCGGCCTCCGTGCAAGGCCCGTACCTGGTGCTGGCCGCTACCCTGGTGATCCTGGCCGTGCTGTTCGCGCTGGCAAAATTGCCGAAGATTTCGCATGCCGACGATGCGGCCGCCCTGGCGCACGATGGCCACAAGGTCTCGATCTGGTCGCACCGCCACCTGGTGCTGGGCGCGCTGGCCATCTTCCTGTACGTGGGCGGTGAAGTCAGTATCGGCAGCTTCCTGATCAACTTCCTGGGCGAGAGCCATATCGCTGGCCTCAGCCACGCCGATGCCGCCTATTTCGTCAGCTATTACTGGGGTGGCGCCATGCTGGGCCGCTTCGTCGGCTTTGCTGTGATGCGCTATGTCAGCCCGGGCAAGACCCTGGCCTTCAACGCCGCCGTCGTCATCGCGCTGATCCTCGTTGCCGTGTTCTCCAGCGGTCACACAGCCATGTGGGCCTTGATCGCCGTCGGCCTGTTCAACTCCATCATGTTCCCGACCATCTTCAGCATGGCCTTGAACAAGCTGGGTGCGCAAACGGGACAAGGTTCGGGCATCCTCTGCATGGCTATCGTCGGCGGCGCCATCGTGCCGTTCATCCAGGGCTTCCTGGCCGACCACATCAACCTGCAACTGTCCTTCCTCGTGCCGGCCGTGTGCTACACCTTCATTCTGTACTTCGGCTGGAAGTACGCCAGCATGTACAACGACAGCGCCAAGTAAGCAAGGTGGCGTGATCAAGCAAAAGGGTGGCCTCGGCCACCCTTTTTTACGTCAGTGCGCGAACTGCGTGCCCAGCACGTCCTGGCATACCTCGAGCCAGGCGCGCGCCGCGTGCGACAGATAGCGCCCGCTCCAGATATGCGCCACCTGCCACGCCACCTCCGGCTCGACGATGCGCACGGCCTCCAGCGGTTCGCCAGCCAGGCGGTGGATGAACGGCTCGGGCAGCAGGGCCACGCCCAGGCCTGCCGAGGCCATCGCCACCAGCCAGTCCCATTGCCCGCTCTGGGCCGCGATCATTGGCGCAAAGCCCGCTTGCGCGAAATGCTGGCGCAGGCTGCGCGTGAGGGCGAAATCATCCTTTAACAGCACCAGCGGCAAGTCGGCCAGCGCCTTGAAGGGCAGGGTCGTGCGGTTTTTCTGGAACGTGCCCGGCTCGGCCAGGGCCCAGATCGGATAGTTGGCCACTTCCACGGCCACGAGATCGAGTTCCGGGTCGGCCGGCAGCACCGTCATGCCGATTTCCAGTTCGCCGGCCGCCACCTGGCGCTCGATCTGCTGGCCCGTGTCTTCCTGCAGCGTCAGGCTGATGTGCGGGTGGCGCGCGCGGAAGGCTTTTAACACAGGTGTGAACAGCACATTGATCATGGGCGGGATGCCGACCGTCAGGCTGCCGCGCTGCAAGGCCTGAGTGTCGCGCACTTCCAGGGTCAGCTGGCGCATGTTCGCCAGCATTTCCTGGCCGTGCTGGTAGACGATGCGGCCCGTGTCCGTCAGGGTCAGCTTGCGCCCGTCGCGCACCAGCAGCTGGGCGCCCACCTCGTCTTCCAGCTGGCGCACCATCTTGCTGATGGTGGACTGGGTCAGGTGCAGCGATTCGGCCGCCTGCGTAAAGCTCGACAGGCGCACGGTTTCGACGAAATAGCGCAGGGAACGGATATCCACGAGGGTGATCGGCGTTGGCAAGGCATGAAAATATCGACTGGATGTGGCGAAATTAATTCATGCCATGCATGTGACCGCGATTTTATACTGATTCCACTTATGGGGCTGGTGTATGACAGCCATCCAGTTTGAGAATATGAAGAAGATCAGGAGCATCAGATGTACGAGGACCGTATCCGCCACCCAGGCTTGCTCGGCAAAATCATGAGCGCCGATGAGGCAGCCAAATTGTTCCACAACGGCATGCGTGTCGGCATGAGCGGTTTTACCCGTGCCGGCGACGCCAAGGCTCTGCCGCGCGCACTGGCCGAACGCGCCCTGCAAGATCCATTAAGCCTGACCCTGATCACGGGCGCTTCGCTGGGCAATGGCAGCGACGGCTTGATGGCCGAGGCGGGCGTGCTGGCGCGCCGCATGCCGTTCCAGGTCGACCCGGTCTTGCGTGGCAAGATCAACAACGGCGAAGTCATGTTCATCGACCAGCATCTGTCGGAAACGGCCGAGCAGCTGCGTTCGGGCAACCTGGCAGCCGTCGATATCGCCGTCATCGAAGCGACAGCCATCACGGCGGCCGGCGCCATCATCCCAACCATGTCGGTGGGCAACTCCGCCGCCTTTGCCCAGCAGGCCACGCAGGTGATCATCGAGATCAACCTGTCCACGCCGCTGGCGCTGGAAGGCTTGCACGACATCTATATACCGCACACCTTGCCGGGCCGCGAGCCGATTCCCCTCACGCGCGTGGACCAGCGCCTGGGCAGCACGGCCATCGCCATCGACCCGGCCCGCATTGCCGCCATCGTCATCACGGACAGCCCCGACAGCCCGTCGAACGCCTTGCCGCCCGATGCGGAAACGCAGGCGATCGCCGGCAATGTGATTGCCTTCCTGCAAGGCGAAGTGGCGGCCGGGCGCATGGGGCCGGAATTGCTGCCGCTGCAGGCGGGCATCGGCACCATCGCCAACGCCGTGCTGCATGGCCTGATCGGATCGCCTTTCCGCAACATGACGATGTATTCGGAAGTGCTGCAGGACAGCGCCATTGAGCTGCTCGATTCGGGCCAGCTGGCGTTTGCCTCGGCCTCGTCGATTACCCTGTCTGCCGCCGTGCATCAAAAGCTGATGGACAATATCGACCATTACCGCTCGAAGATCGTGCTGCGCCCGCAAGAGATCAGCAACCATCCCGAGATCGTGCGCCGCCTGGGCATCATCGCGCTGAACACGGCGCTCGAGTTCGATATCTACGGCAACGTCAATTCCACGCACGTATGCGGCACGCACATGATGAACGGCATCGGCGGCTCGGGCGACTTCGCGCGCAACGGGCAAGTGTCGATGTTCGTGTCGAAATCGGCGGCCAAGGGCGGACGCATTTCCAGCGTCGTGCCGATGGTCTCGCATGTGGACCATACGGAGCATGACGTCGACGTGCTGGTGACGGAGTGGGGTTTTGCGGACTTGCGCGGCCTGGCGCCGCGTGAAAGGGCGCCGTTGATCATCGAGCGCTGCACACATCCCGATTACCGCGCGCAGCTGCGTGCCTATTATGACGCGGCATGCCAGCGCGGCGGCCACACGCCACACATCCTGCAAGAGGCCCTGGCCTGGCATGTGCGCTACCAGGAAACGCAGAGCATGCTGGCAGCGCAGTAAATCCTCGTCAGCGCAAAGACAGGGCAGGGCGGTGCGGCACCGCGCTGCCTTTTTACTTTCCTCAGTACATATGCAGCGCCTTGGCGCCCAAGCCCAGCAGGGCAAACGTGGTGGTGGCCTGTATGCCCATGAACCACAGGAAGTGGGTGTGCATGTGCTTGCGGATGTCGCCCAGTTCCGTGCGCAGGGCGTGGCAGTCGCCGCGCAAGTCGCCGCGAAATTGCGTCAGGTCGGCACGCAGCAGCTGTGATTCGTTGTGCAATTCCGTGCGTACCTTATCGAGGCCTTCGCCAAGACGCTGTTCCAGGGTCGTGAACCATAGCCGGTCATGTTCCCTGTCCGTTTCCAGTTTTGTCAGGCGCCCTTCCATGCGTACAGCATTGTTCGCGCTTTGCTGTTTGTCAAGCCGGTCCGTGGAATAGGCTTCGTTCATCTCGCACTCCTTCGCGCAAGCCGCGCTGCATCGGCGCAGGCGGCTTCACTCCACTGTCCGCCTTTTCCGTCCGCCTGGTTTGCGCTGGATCAAACGTCAGGAAGGCGGTGCAAAGCGCAGGCGTATGCCTGTCGTGACGACGGCGAGCAAGTCGTCGATATGCGCGTTCATTTCCGGGTGCGGCGTCCATGGGTCGCCCGCATCCATGACGATGCGCAGCGACACGAGGCCGTGCAGCGATTGCCAGAAGATTTGCGTCATCGTGTGCAGTGCCGGCTCGTCCTGGCGTACCTGGCCCGTTTGCGCCAGCTCGCCGAACAGGTGCAGCGCGTAGGCATACGGGTCTTGCTCGATATTGCCGTGTTCGACGTCGACGGCGTCGACTTCCGCGTGCGGGCGCAGCTCCATGAAGATCAGCGAATACTCGTCGGGATGCTGGAAGCCGTATTCGATGTAGGCGCGGCCGACCAGGCTGACGCGTTCCCATGGGTCAGTGCTGGTGTCGCAGGCCGTGCGCATGGCGCGCACCAGTTCCAGCAAGTCCTTGTCCATGGCCTGGGCGATCAGGGTGGCCTTGTCGCGGAACAGGGCGTACACGACGGTGGTGGAAAAGCCGGCCGCTTCGGCCACCTTGCGGATGGAGACGGCGCGCGCGCCGCCCTTCTTGATGAGGTCTTTGACGACGTCGATGATGTGCTCGCGCCGCGCCTGCGCCTCGCGTAATTTTCTTTCCTGAATATTGGTCAGCTTCTTGTCCACGACTCTTTCCTGGCGACTCTATGAAAGCAGGAATTATAGGGGGACGAGGGGCCGCCAATGTTTCCGGCATTGTTACAATTCAGTTTTTTGTCCGGTAGATGCGACAGCGGACCGTTTTTTCGCGCTTTTGCCCGGCGCTTTTCCAACGATGCCCCGGAATGGTGCATAAATCTCCGGGCCAGGCTTTGCGAACGGGGCCAAAGGGCGGAAAATAGCAGGATAGCTTACACTGCGTTTTTTAGCGCAACGGCGCTAGCCCACGAGGCAACGCCGGAACACTTACATTCGGACGGGATCATTACATGACCATTAAAATCAGCCAGAACTTCGACTCGGGCGCCATCGACGTGGTGAGCGCCACCAGCGCCGGCGCCATCGACCTGAACTTGCGCAAGGATAGCCACGCCGACATCCATCAGTGGTTCCACTTCCGCCTGCAGGGCGCGCGCGGCCAGGCATGCACGATGCGCTTCCTGAACGCGGGCCAGGCCACCTATCCGGCCGGCTATGAAGACTACCAGGCCGTGGCCAGCTACGACAGCGAAAACTGGTTCCGCGTGCCGACCACGTTCGACGGCCAGGTCATGACGATCTCGCACACGCCTGAACTCGACAGCGTGTACTACGCCTACTTCGAACCGTACTCATGGGAACGCCATTTGCGCCTGCTGGGCGAAGTGGCCGAGCATCCGCTGGCGCGCGTGTCCGACCTGGGCAGCACGGTCGATGGCCGCGACATGAACATGGTCACCATCGGCAATCCGCAGGCGGAAAAGAAGATATGGGTCATCGCGCGCCAGCATCCTGGCGAATCGATGGCCGAATGGTTCGTCGAAGGCTTGATCGACTCGCTGCTCGACGACGCCAACCCGATCGCGCGCAAACTGCTGCAGCGCGCCGTGTTCCACATCGTGCCGAACATGAACCCGGACGGCTCCATCCGCGGCAACCTGCGCACGAATGCGGCCGGTGCCAACCTGAACCGCGAATGGATGACGCCTTCGCTGGAATCGAGCCCGGAAGTGCTGTGCGTGAAAAACAAGATCCACGAAACGGGCGTCGACATGTTCTTCGACATCCACGGCGATGAAGCGCTGCCGTACAACTTTGTGGCCGGCAATGAAATGCTGGAAAACTTCACGCCCGTCCAGGCGGCGCACCAGAAGGCCTTCATCGAGCGCTACAAGCAGGCCAGCCCCGACTTCCAGGACAAGTTCGGCTATGCGGCCAGCAAGTACAAGTCCGACATGCTGACCCTGGCGTCGAAATACATCGGCCATCACTTCGGCTGCCTGGCGCTGACCCTGGAAATGCCGTTCAAGGAAAACGCCGACTTGCCGGATCCAAGCGTGGGCTGGAACGGCGCGCGCAGCGCGGCACTGGGCGCGGCCATGCTGCAGCCTATCCTGCTGTCGCTCGATTGAACGGCGTTGATCATGGGCGTCGAGATCGAGCGTAAATTCCTGCTGGCCGGCGATGCCTGGCGCGGCCTGGGCCAGCCGGTGCTGCTGCGCCAGGGCTATCTGTCGTCCGCGCGCGAGCGCGTGGTGCGCGTGCGCATCGAGGGCGAACAGGCGATGCTGACCATCAAGGGCGCCAACGTGGGCGCCACGCGCGGCGAGTGGGAGTATCCGATTCCGCTGGCCGACGCCGTCGAACTGCTCGACGGCCTGTGCGAACAGCCGCTGATCGAAAAGGTTCGCCACCGCATCGAACACGCGGGCATGGTATGGGAAGTCGACGAGTTCCTCGGCGCCAATGCGGGCCTGCTGGTGGCCGAGATCGAGCTGGCATCGGAAGACCAGCCCTTCGACAAGCCGGAATGGATCGGCGCGGAAGTGTCGGGCGACGCGCGCTATTACAACGCGAATTTGATCCGCCATCCGTTTTCGCAGTGGTGATGGTGTTGTAAATGACGTTGCAATGAAAAAGGCGGAACCGAGGTTCCGCCTTTTTTATGCGCCAACGCTGTTGTCGGATTACGCCGTGCCGGCTAATCCGACCTACGGCCCATACCGGCAGCGTAGGTCGGATTAGCGCGCAGCGCGTAATCCGACAAGCCTGTATTAATGGAAGTGTTCCGTACCTTGCGGCGTATCTTCCGGCATCTCCGCATGCGCCAGCTCGCCGACAGGGTCGGCAAACAGGGGCGCGCCGCAATCGTCGCAGTATTCACCGACAAAACGTTCCGCGTGGCGCTTGATCTGCGTCACGCCGGCGGCGTTCAGGTGCTCGATGATTTCATCGACCGGTGTCTTTTGCTTGTCCAGCGCGGCGATGCCGACCTGGATCAGGCCTTCGATCGGCGTGCCATCCTCGTCTTCCTGGCCGTACAAAGGCCAGACGATGCCGTAGATGACGTCCGGCGCCTGGCGCAGGGTGAAGGCGATGCGGTACTCGTCCACCTGGCCGTCGGCCGCTTCCTCGCCGAAGCCGGCGATGACGGCGCGCAGTTCCGACGGCTCGATGGCCAAGGTATGCGTCAGGTAGTGCACGGCGGCGCGCACGGAGACGGGACGTATCAGCTTGTCCGCTTCGCGGCAGGCCACGTAATACGCCTCCGGCAGCAGCAATTCCAGGCCGCAGCCGGGCAGCAGGCGGGCGAATGTCGGCGTCGCCTGCGTGCGCCATTGCTCCAGGGCGGCGCTGCGTTCGGCGATGAAGTCGAGCTGGCTCGAAGGCGTCTGCCAGCGGAACAGCGGCGCGCCGGCAGGGGCCACCACGGCCACCAGCAGGTAGCGCGTGTCGGCCAGGAAGGGCGCCGTTTCCGCTTCTTTGCCCGAGGGCTTGACGGCCGTGCCTTTCAGGGCGGCCAGGGCCAGCTTTTGCGTCTTGGCATAGGTTTCGACATGGCTGCGCGGCAACTGGTCGATCGAGTACAGCGTTGGCGCCATGGCCATCTTGGTGCCGTCGGCCAGCAGGTGGGCGGCGAAATGCGCCGACAGCACACCGTGCGCGTCGCCGGCCATGGGGCCGGAAGCGATGGAAAAGCGCGTCCACGCGAGGATGGGCACGGCGACGAGCAGGGCGTCGTAGCGTACGTCTTCATGCGTGACGACGGCCGATTCGCTGACGGCTTCAACGCAGTCCATCAGCACGTCATAGGCGTTCAAGTCATCCTTGAACAGGCTGCCCAGGGTGTTGTCGATGGTGTCCTGGTGGCCGGTTTTGAGTAATTTCTGGAGCTGCGTATCCAGGCTGTGTTCCCAGGACCGCTCTTCGAGACGGCTGGCTGCCTGTACGATCGCCTGGGCAAAGGTGACCAGGCGCTGGCTGTCGGCAGTCAGTTTATGGGATGAATCTTTGGAAGGACGACGCATAGCGGGATAAGAGTCTCGGAAAGTGAAAAAAATGGATCAGTCAAACAATGATAAACCCTTATAACCGTATTGTAGAGGATTCAGCCGCACGCAATACGTAAGCTGTCCTTAGATCATGCCAATAGTCGAAATTTCAAGTCGGAACGGGATGCAGGGACGAAAAAAAGCGCCGGTCGAAACCGGCGCTTTGATCTTGCATCACAGCTGGGGTGATTACTCGGCCAGCAGTTGACGCAGCACGAATGGCAGGATACCGCCATGCTTGTAGTAATCGACTTCGATCGGCGTATCGATGCGCAGCAGGACTTTGACTTCCTGGCTGGAGCCGTCGGCGCGGTGGATCACCAGGGTAGCCAGTTGCTGTGGCTTGATTTCGCCTTCGAGGCCTTTCAGGTCGAAGGTTTCCATGCCGGTGATGCCCAGGGTTTGCACGCTGTCGTCGCCGATGAATTGCAGCGGCAGCACGCCCATGCCCACCAGGTTCGAGCGGTGGATACGCTCGAACGAACGGGTGATCACGGCTTTCACGCCCAGCAGTTGCGTACCTTTGGCTGCCCAGTCGCGCGACGAGCCCGTACCATACTCTTCGCCGCCGAAGACCATGGTTGGCGTGCCTTCAGCAACATATTTCATTGCTGCGTCGTAGATCGACATTTCTTCGCCGGAAGGCTGGTGGATCGTGATGCCGCCTTCGACCGCCGAACCGTCCGCCTTGGCAGGGATCATGCGGTTTTTGATACGCACGTTGGCGAACGTGCCGCGCATCATGATTTCATGGTTGCCGCGACGCGAGCCGTAGGAGTTGAAGTCCGCTTTCAGGACGCCGTTTTCCTTCAGCCATTTGCCTGCAGGACCGTTTTCCTGGATCGAGCCGGCTGGCGAGATGTGGTCGGTGGTGATGGAATCGCCGAACACGCCCAGTGCGCGCGCGCCTTCGATGCCGGTGGCCACGGCCGCTGGCGTCATCGAGAAGTTGTCGAAGAACGGAGGTTCCGCGATGTAGGTCGATTTCGGCCAGTTGTAGACTTGACCGGACACGGTCGTGACTTTTTCCCACAGCTTGCCTGGCGCGCCCTTGACGTCCGCGTAGTTGTCCTTGAACACCTTGGCGTTCATGGCGAACTTCATCATGGCCGAGACTTCAGCCGAGGTCGGCCAGATGTCGCCCAGGTAGATATCCTTGCCGCCCTTGCCTTTGCCGACAGGTTCCGTCATCAGGTCGCGCGTCATGTTGCCGGCGATGGCGTAAGCGACGACCAGCGGTGGCGAAGCGAGGAAGTTCGAGCGGATGTTCGGATGAATACGCGCTTCGAAGTTGCGGTTGCCCGACAGCACGGCCGACGCGACGATGTCGTGCGTGGCAATGGCTGCGTTCAGCTCAGGCGTCAGGTCGCCCGCGTTGCCGATACAGGTGGTGCAGCCGTAGGCGGTGACGCCGAAGCCCAGTTTTTCCAGGTATGGCAGCAGGCCGGCAGCGGTCAGGTACTCGGTCACGACGCGCGAGCCAGGGGCCAGCGAGGTCTTGATGTGCGGAGCGACTTTCAGGCCGGCTTCCACGGCTTTCTTGGCCAGCAGGCCGGCAGCCAGCATCACGCTCGGGTTCGAGGTGTTGGTGCACGAGGTGATCGCGGCGATCAGCACGTCGCCGTTCGACACTTTCACGCCGTTCGTCGTTTCGTACACGGCAGCCAGGTCGGCCGGATTCTTGTTGAAGCCGTTTTCCGTGGTTGGCTTGGCGAACAGCTCGGCGAAGTTGGCCTTGACGTTGCCGATTTCGATACGGTCTTGCGGGCGTTTCGGGCCGGCCAGCGACGGAGCGACCGATGCCAGGTCCAGTTCCACCACGCGGGTGTAGTCGATGTCGCCGGCTTTTGGCACACCGAACAGGTTTTGCGCCTTGAAGTAGCCTTCGAACGCGGCGATTTCAGCCTTGCTGCGGCCGGTGCCCTTGAAGTAATCGATGGTGGCTTCATCGACCGGGAAGAAGCCCATGGTCGCGCCGTATTCCGGTGCCATGTTGGCGATCGTCGCGCGGTCCGTCAGGGTCAGCGATTCGGTACCTTCGCCGAAGAATTCGACGAACTTGCCGACGACTTTCTCTTTGCGCAGCAGTTCGGTGATGGTCAGTACCAGGTCGGTGGCGGTGCAGCCTTCGCGCAGCGCGCCCGACAGGTTCACGCCGATGACGTCAGGCGTCAGGAAGTAGACCGGTTGGCCCAGCATGCCGGCTTCCGCCTCGATGCCGCCCACGCCCCAGCCGACCACGCCGATGCCGTTGATCATGGTGGTGTGCGAGTCGGTGCCGACCAGGGTGTCAGGGTAGTACACGTCGCCGGCTTTCTTGCCTGCGTGGTGCACGCCGCGTGCCAGGTATTCCAGGTTGACCTGGTGGACGATGCCGAAGCCTGGTGGCACGACGCCGAAGGTGTCGAATGCCTGCATGCCCCATTTCATGAACTGGTAACGCTCGTTGTTACGCGAGAATTCCAGTTTCATGTTCAGGTCCAGCGCTTTCTTTTCGCGGTAGTGATCGATGGTCACCGAGTGGTCGACCACCAGGTCGACCGGTACCAGCGGTTCGATCTTCTTGGCGTTGATGCCCATCTTGGCGGCCACGTTGCGCATCGCTGCCAGGTCGGCCAGCAGCGGTACGCCGGTGAAGTCTTGCAGCACGACGCGCGCCACTACGAACGGGATCTCGTCGGTGCGCTCGGCGGTCGGGCCCCAGCTCGCCAATTGCTTGACGTGTTCTTCGGTGACTTTTTTGCCGTCGCAGTTGCGCAATACCGATTCGAGCACGATACGAATCGACACTGGCAGGCGGGAGACATTGATGCCCAGGCTTTTTTCCAGCGCAGGCAGGGAGTACAGCTTGCCCTTCTTGCTATCCGAAATATTAAAGTCCTTGAGCGTGTTCAGAGTGTTGCGGGACATGACCTCTCCTTGTTGGGTATCGTCTATTTATTGATTATTCAAATTACAAAACATGACTGAGCCCCCGAAGAGGCCCTTGCTACGCACATCAGCCGCCGGTGGCTGGCAAGACGCCCAGCGATGGCGCGGCTTCCACCACTGCCGTCGGCTTGGCTTGCTCCGCATCCTTGCATTCATTGGCCAGCTGGCGGCCCTGCTTGGAATCGAGCAGCATGCCTTTGGCCGGGATGCCGATCCACACGAGGCCGTACAGACGGTTCTCGAAGCGGTTCGCGCCGGTGGTGGTGCCAACGCGGCTCAGGCGGTGCAGGCGCTTCTTCCAGCGCAGGGCGATGTGTTTGTCGTCAGTAGCATTGGTGTAAATGGTAATTTTGTTACCAAGTTCGCAATTGAAATCGGTGGAAGCCGAGCCAGCGGTGTCCGGTTCGTCGGATTCTTCCTTGTCGGCGACCGACATGGCGAGTGGATGGGCTTCCTTGGCGGCTGCCTTGGCCTTGGTGGTCTTGGCCTTTGGCTTGGCCTTGACAGCCTTGACGGCCTTGGGATTTGCCTCTGCCGTGGCGGCGAAGCTGGCTGGCGCCAGCGTGAGTGTCATGGCGCCCAGCGCGACGCTGCAGGCAATTGCTAATTTGGAGAGGGACATCGTGTAATTCCTGTCAGTTTTCAGTGGTGCTGGAAGAGGGGGTGTTGAGTAATGCGGCGGCCGCCTCGGGCAGGCCGAGGCCTGCCAGTTTGGCGCGTTGCAAAACGGTCCAATAATATCGGTAGCTGGCGCGGTCGTGCAAGCGGCCATTTTGTGCAATCGGTCCCCAGTTGGCGCGCAGCGCCTCATTGAGGATGTTGCTCGCTTCGTTGACTTCGGACAGGCGCGGCGTAAAGGCCTTGATGATGGGCTTGATCTGGTCCGGATGGATGCTCCACATGCGCGTGTAGCCGAACTCGGCTGTCGCGCGCTGGGCGTCATTCGCCACCACGGCCGAATCGCGCACGTCCGTCGTCACGTTGTGCGACGCCACCTTGCCGTGCGCGTGGCAGGCGGCCGCCACTTCCAGCTTGGCGCGCACCACCAGCGGGTGCGTGAACTGGCCCGGCGTGCGCATGGCGGCGGCGGGAATGGCGCCGTAGTGGGCCGAAACGAAATCCATGATGCCGAAGGACAGGCATTCGACCTGGGGCAGGGCGGCGATCGCGTAGGCGTCGCGCAGCGCGCCATGCGTTTCGATCAGGATGTGCACGGGCAGGTTGTCGCGGCCGGCGCGGCGCGCGTGCAGGTTGATCAGGTCGATGGCCAGCATGGCATCCTGCACGCCGGCCACCTTGGGCACGGCGATATAGGCCAGGCGGGACGCGGCGCTGCAGATGATTTCCACGTCGCGCGCGAAAAACGGGCTGTCGACGTCGTGCACGCGCACGCCGATACGGTTGAACTGGTTTTCGCCGCTGGCCAGCAGGCCGGCGATCATCAGCGCGTGGGCTTCTTCGTTGCCGGCGCTGGCGCCGTCTTCGCAGTCGAACGTGATGTCGAACAGGGGGCCAAGCTCTTGTTGCAAAGCAATCGATTTACGCATCAGCTTTTCAGAGCCGGCGTAGTGGTCGCAAGCGGCGAGCAACAGCGGCTGGCGTTTGCCTTGGAATAAAACCTCGGAAGGGTGCATGCTTAAGGCATTTCTGCAGGTAAAGACTACTTGATAAAACAGCCGCGCCGCGACATGCGCGGGGCGGCCTTCTTTGGCGGGCGGCGCATTGCCGCGCCGCCAAAACTGGGCTTAGGCCAGCAGGTGTTTCACGCCTTCGCGCTCTTCGGTCAGTTCTTTCAGGGTCAGGTTGATGCGCTCTTGCGAGAATGCATCGATTTCCAGACCTTGAACGATGGTGTACTCACCGTTGTCGGTGGTGACCGGGAAGCCGAACACGGTGCCTTCAGGGATGCCATACGAGCCATCCGAAGGAACGCCCATGGTGGTCCACTTGCCGGCCGTGCCCAGCATCCAGTCATGGATGTGGTCGATGGCGGCGTTCGCTGCCGACGCTGCCGACGACAGGCCGCGCGCTTCGATGATGGCCGCGCCGCGCTTGCCGACGGTAGGCAGGAACACGTTGGCGTTCCATTCCTGGTCGTTGATCAGGTCTTTGACAGCCTTGCCGTTCACGGTGGCGAAGCGGTAGTCGGCGTACATCGTAGGCGAGTGGTTGCCCCAGACGGTCAGCTTCTCGATGTCTTTCACGGCGGTGCCGGTCTTGGCAGCGACTTGCGACAGCGCGCGGTTGTGGTCCAGGCGCAGCATGGCGGTGAAGTTTTTCGCTGGCAGCGATGGTGCCGATTTCATGGCGATGTAGGCGTTGGTGTTGGCAGGGTTGCCGACCACCAGCACTTTGACATTGCGCGAAGCGACGGCGTCGAGCGCCTTGCCTTGTACCGTGAAGATCTGGGCGTTCGCTTCCAGCAGGTCCTTGCGTTCCATGCCTGGGCCGCGTGGACGCGCGCCAACCAGTACGGCCACGTCGACATCCTTGAATGCGGTCAGCGGATCGGAGTGGGCGGTCATTTCCGTCAGCAGCGGGAAGGCGCAGTCGTCGATTTCCATCATCACGCCCTTGAGCGCCTTCTGGGCTTTTTCGTCCGGGATTTCAAGCAGTTGCAAGATGACAGGCTGGTCTTTGCCGAGCATGTCGCCATTGGCGATGCGGAACAACAGGGCGTAGCCGATCTGGCCGGCGGCGCCGGTCACTGCAACACGCATTGGGGTTTTAGCCATGATGAATCTCCAAAAATGGGAAAGAAAACGGGCTTGAAGCTGGGCTTACGCTTATCCGGAAAAACTGTAATGATACCAAAACCGGCCCGCGCCACCGAATTGCTGGTGTACGCTGCCGTCACGCTTGTGCTGCACGAGGCCAGAGTGGCTGGCCGACAACATAAAACGCTGGCTCACAAGTTTTATCGAGGGCAGTTTAGGCCTCTGATCCCTATCTGTCAATCATATCTTATGTCTTATATAAGACAGATAACTACGTCTGTTTTACTGGACGTGGGCAGTGATTTGTGTTGAAATGTCGGACTATGAATTCCGCCTCGTCCAATCTGACCAACAATGCCACTGCTGCAAGCGGGGCGGTCAGCCCGACCGCGGGCACCCCGGCCACGCCTGTCGCCACTGCGTCCAGCACCGCCGCCACCCCTGTCGCCAGCGTCAATGCCACTACCGCCGCCGTGTCCGCGCCTGCCGCGACCGCTTCTCCCACCTTCAGTCCCCTGTACCAGCAGATCAAGGCGCTCATCACGCAGAGCCTGCAATCGGGCGAATGGAAGCCGGGCGAGCTGATTCCCAGCGAAGTCGAACTGGCAGGCCGCTTCAAGGTCAGCCAGGGCACGGTGCGCAAGGCCATCGATGAACTGGCCGCCGAGAATCTCGTCATGCGCCGCCAGGGCAAGGGTACTTTCGTTTCCACCCACCATGAGGCGCGCGCGCATTTCCGCTTCCTGCGCCTGGTGCCGGACGAAGGCGTGCCGCATTATCCCGAAAGTAAGTTTATCGAAGTCAAGCGCGTGCGCGCGCCGGCCGACGTGGCGCGCCTGATGGACCTGAAGTCCGGCGACGCCGTCATCTTCATCAAGCGCGTGCAGTATTTCGACGGCGTGCCGACCATCGTCGAAGAGCTGTGGCTGCCCGGCCTGATCTTCAAGGGGCTCACGGCCGAGCGCCTGGTGGAATACAAGGGCCCCATGTACGGCCTGTTCGAAACGGAATTTGGCACGCGCATGATACGCGCGTCCGAACAGATCCGCGCCGTGTGTGCCGACGCGGGCGCCGCGCAATTGTTAAATATCGACCTCGGCACGCCCTTGCTCAGTTCCGAGCGCGTGTCGTTTACCTACGGCGACAAGCCGGTCGAACTGCGTCGGGGCTTGTACCTGACCAGTCGCCATCATTATCAGAATGAACTCAGCTGAAGCGGCGGGGCGCCTGCGGGCGTCCGAACAAGCAGCAAGGCTGAAGTGCATCGCTTGCAAGATGCCTGCCGCAAGGCGGGCAACGGAGACAACGGAAAGCGCAGCGACAGCATGGCCCGCCCCGGCGGGCCGTGTTTTGCCGGCGATTCTGTAATTAAATTACGTGAACTACGGAAAGTAGCGCGGTATTTTGTAGTAAAAAACCATTTTGGTTATATGTAACAATAGATATTGGTATGGGTTGCGAAAATCGGCGAAAATCGCGGCTTCAATATTTAGTTGAAATTCAAAGGGGAGGTTTTTGTTATGTCTGAAGCCGTAAGAGAAGTACCAAAAAAAGAACGGCCGCAATTCCGTAACATTCATGTTACCGAATTGTCGAACTACCGCATGGCTGTCGGCGCCATCGTCTCGATCCTGCATCGCATCAGCGGTTTCATCATTTTCGCCTTGCTGCCATGTATCCTGTACATGCTGGAACTGAGCCTGCGTTCCGAAATGTCCTACGCCTACTTCCAGGGCATCGCCTCGCACTGGTTCGTCAAGCTGATCACCCTGGGTCTGGTCTGGGCCTTCCTGCACCACTTCTGCGCCGGTATCCGTCACCTGTTCATGGATGTGCACGTTGCCATCGAAAAAGATTCGGCACGCAAGACCGCGTCGTCCGTGCTGGTCGTGAGCCTGGTGTTGACGGCCCTGGTCGCTTTGAAACTGTTTGGAGTATTTTAAACATGGCAGACAATAATATCGGACCGAAACGCCTCGTCGTCGGTGCCCATTACGGCTTGCGCGACTGGCTGGCGCAACGCGTTACCGCCATCGTCATGGTGGCCTATGTGGCCATCCTGCTTATTTCTTTCCTGACCGGTAGCAACTTCAGCTATGAAGGCTGGGCTGGTCTGTTCGCACAGCAGTGGTTTAAATTGTTCAGCCTGGTGACCTTCGTCGCCCTGTTCTACCACGCATGGGTCGGCGTACGCGACATCTGGATGGACTACGTGAAAAGCGCTGGCCTCCGTCTGACCCTGCAAATTGCCACCATGCTGTGGTTGATCGCTTGTGCCGGCTGGACGGTACAGATACTCTGGAGTGTGTAATCGTGGCAGCATATAAATCTGCAATCCCTACCCGCCGCTTTGATGCGGTTATCGTTGGCGCCGGCGGTTCCGGCATGCGCGCGTCGTTGCAGCTGGCTGAAGCCGGCCTGAACGTCGCAGTTCTGTCGAAAGTCTTCCCGACCCGCTCGCACACCGTTGCGGCGCAGGGCGGTATCGGCGCGTCGCTCGGCAACATGGCCGAAGACAACTGGTTCTGGCACATGTTCGACACCGTCAAGGGTGGCGACTATCTGGGCGACCAGGATGCCATCGAATTCATGTGCCGCGAAGCACCGAAGGTCGTGTACGAACTGGAACACTTCGGCATGCCATTCGACCGCAACCCTGACGGCACCATCTATCAGCGTCCATTCGGCGGCCACACGGCCCACTTCGGCGAAAAGCCGGTGCAGCGCGCTTGCGCGGCAGCCGACCGTACCGGTCACGCGCTGTTGCACACGCTGTACCAGCGCAACGTGCGTGCGCGTACGCACTTCTTCGTCGAATGGATGGCACTCGACCTGATCCGTGACGCCGAAGGCGACGTGATCGGTGTTGTCGCGCTGGAAATGGAAACCGGCGAATGTATGATCCTGGAAGCAAAAACGACGGTCATGGCAACGGGCGGCGCAGGCCGCATCTTCGCCGCGTCGACGAATGCGTTCATTAATACCGGCGACGGCATGGGCATGGCGGCACGCGCCGGCCTGCCGCTGCAGGACATGGAATTCTGGCAGTTCCACCCGACCGGCGTGGCCGGCGCGGGCGTATTGATCACCGAAGGCGTGCGCGGCGAAGGCGGCATCCTGATCAATAGCGAAGGCGAACGCTTCATGGAGCGCTATGCGCCGACCCTGAAGGATCTGGCGCCGCGCGACTTCGTCTCGCGTTCGATGGACCAGGAAATCAAGGAAGGCCGCGGCTGCGGTCCGAACAAGGACCACGTGATGCTGGACCTGCGCCATATCGGCGCCGACACCATCGCCAAGCGCCTGCCGTCGATCCTGGAAATCGGCCACAAGTTCGCCAACGTCGACGCGACCAAGGAACCGATTCCTGTCGTGCCGACGATTCACTACCAGATGGGCGGCATCCCGACGAACATCCACGGCCAGGTCGTCACCCCGACCGGTCCGGATAATTCGGCCAAGGTTGTCAACGGCCTGTACGCGATCGGCGAATGCGCCTGCGTGTCTGTGCACGGCGCCAACCGCCTGGGCACGAACTCGCTGCTCGACCTCGTGGTCTTCGGCCGCGCGGCCGGCAACCACATCGTCAACAGCGGCCTGAAAGCCAAGGAAAACAAGCCTTTGCCAGCCGATGCAGCCGAATTTGCCATGGGCCGCCTGGCGCGCCTGGAAAACTCGACCGGCACGGAAACCGTGCAGGGCGTGGCGAACGACATCCGCGCAACGATGCAGAAGTACTGCGGCGTGTTCCGTACCGACGAGATGCTGAACAAGGGCGTCGAAGAAATCATGAAGCTCGACGAGCGCCGCAAGCACGTCTCCTTCAAGGATAAATCGATGGTCTTCAACACGGCCCGCGTGGAAGCGCTGGAGCTGGACAACCTGATCGAAACGGCGAAAGCGACCATCGTTTCGGCGGCAGCGCGCAAGGAATCGCGCGGCGCCCACGCCCAGGACGACCATCCGCAACGTGACGACGACAACTGGATGAAGCACACTCTGTGGTATTCGGAAGGCAACCGACTGGAATACAAGCCAGTCGTGACCAAGCCGCTGACGGTTGATACCTTCAAACCGAAACCACGTACTTTCTAAGGCTATACCATGGCACGCACTCTTAAATTCAAAATCTACCGCTACGATCCTGACCAGGATGCCAAGCCGTACATGCAAGACCTGACGGTCGAACTGAAAGACACCGACAAGATGCTGCTCGACGCACTGCAGCGCATCAAGGCGGACGTCGATGACTCGCTGGCCCTGCGCCGCTCGTGCCGCGAAGGCGTGTGCGGTTCGGACGCGATGAACATCAACGGCAAGAACGGCCTGGCATGCACGACCAACCTGAACGAACTGTCGGAGCCTATCGTACTGCGTCCGTTGCCAGGTTTGCCGGTCATCCGCGACCTGATCGTCGACATGACGCAATTTTTCAAGCAGTACGATTCGATCAAGCCTTTCCTGATCAACGATTCGATCCCGCCTGAAAAAGAACGCCTGCAATCGCCGGAACAGCGCGAAGAACTCGATGGCCTGTACGAGTGCATCCTGTGCGCATGCTGCTCCACGTCGTGCCCGTCGTTCTGGTGGAATCCGGATAAATTCGTCGGCCCGGCCGGCCTGCTGCAAGCCTACCGCTTCATCGCCGATTCGCGCGACGAAGCCACTGGCGCGCGTCTGGACAACCTGGAAGACCCGTACCGCCTGTTCCGCTGCCATTCGATCATGAACTGTGTCGACGTCTGCCCGAAAGGGTTGAACCCGAACAAGGCGATCGGCAAGATCAAGGAATTGATGGTCCGCCGCGCGATCTGATCCCCCTGATCGCATCCGCCGGGCACCGTTTGCGGGAAGAGGGTATCCTCTCTTGCCTGCAGGCGGCGCCTGCAAAGCAGCACCGTGCCGCAAGGCACACGTAAAGTGGTAAACCAAATGACAGAATCAATTTTGTCCTCGCATCAGGCCGACCCGGCCAACCGCGCCCGCCTGCGCTGGCGTTCACGCCGTGGCCTGCTGGAAAACGATATTATCCTGACCCGTTTTCTCGATGCGTATGAAACCGAATTGACCGATGAAGAAGTTGACGCGCTGACGCGTTTGCTGGATTTATCGGACAATGCGTTAATGGATCTGGTACTGGCCCGTAAAGAGCCGGAAGGCGAAGTCGATCTGCCGCATGTGCGCGCACTGCTGCAACGACTGCGCATTGCCTAGACGCCTGGGCGATATATTGCAAACGGTGCGAGTGGCGCGCTGTAGCACTGCCGAATTGCGGTGCGAATTGCAGCCAGAATTTTTGATTTTAATTTCGACTCACTCCCGAGAAGGAAGAGCCCATGAATATCTCTGACACAAAAGCTACCCTGTCGTTCTCCGATGGCAGCCCATCGCTTGAATTTCCAATCTACAAAGGCACGGTTGGCCCGGACGTCATCGACATCCGCAAACTGTACGCCGGTAGCGGCAAGTTCACCTACGACCCAGGCTTTATGTCGACGGCCGCCTGTAACTCGTCGATCACCTACATCGACGGCGACAAGGGCGAGCTGCTGTACCGTGGTTACCCGATCGAACAGTTGGCCGTCAACGCCGACTTCATGGAATCGTGCTACCTGCTGCTGAACGGCGAACTGCCGAACGCGGCGCAGAAAGCCAAGTTCGTCGACACCGTCACCAAGCACACGATGGTGCACGAACAGATGCAATTCTTCTTCCGTGGCTTCCGCCGCGACGCGCATCCGATGTCGGTCCTCGTGGGCACCGTCGGCGCGCTGGCATCGTTCTACCATGACTCGCTGGACATCAACGACCCGCGTCACCGCGAAGTGTCGGCCATCCGCCTGATCGCCAAGATGCCAACCCTGGTCGCCATGACCTACAAGTACTCGGTCGGCCAGCCGTTCGTGTACCCACGCAACGATCTGTCGTACAGCGCCAACTTCATGCACATGATGTTCGCCAACCCGTGCGAAGAGTACAAGGTCAACGACGTGCTGGTGCGCGCCCTGGACCGCATCCTGATCCTGCACGCGGACCACGAGCAAAACGCATCGACATCGACCGTCCGTCTGGCCGGTTCGTCGGGCGCCAACCCGTTCGCCTGTATCGCTGCCGGTATCGCCTGCCTGTGGGGCCCTGCCCACGGCGGCGCCAACGAAGCGGCACTGAACATGCTGAAAGAAATCGGCACCGTCGAGAACATCCCTGCCTTCATCGCGCAAGTCAAGGACAAGAACTCCGGCGTCAAGCTGATGGGCTTTGGCCACCGCGTGTACAAGAACTTCGATCCACGCGCCAAGCTGATGCGTGAAACGTGCTACGAAGTGCTGCAAGAACTGGGTCTGCAAGACGACCCGCTGTTCAAGCTGGCGATGGAACTGGAAAAGATTGCACTGAACGACGAATACTTCGTTTCGCGCAAACTGTACCCGAACGTCGACTTCTACTCGGGTATCGTGCAATCGGCGCTGGGCATCCCTGTGTCGCTGTTCACCGGTATCTTCGCTATGGCCCGTACGATCGGCTGGATCGCCCAGTGGAACGAAATGATCGCCGACCCAGAGCAAAAAATCGGCCGTCCGCGCCAGCTGTTCGTCGGTTCGACCACGCGTGAAGTACTGCCACTGGACAAGCGTTAATCCAGAGCGGTATCTAGCGAACAAAAAAACGGGCTTCGGCCCGTTTTTTTATGCCGTGCTGTTATGCTCGGGCCCTGGTTTAACAGGAAACACAACGCGATGAATGAAGAAACCTGCGCCCCCGGCGGCGTGGCCCTTGGCGATACGGCATTCGGCTATACCTTGTCGCTGATCGGCGGCAAGTACAAGATGCTGATCCTGTATGCGCTGGCGGAAAACACGGTGCTGCGGCATAACGAACTCAAGCGCCATCTCGGCGGCATCGCCTTCAAGACCCTCAGCGTCGTGCTGAAGGAGTTGGAAGCGGACGCGCTGATCGTCCGCAAGGAATATCCGCAAGTGCCACCCAAGGTGGAGTATTCGCTCTCAGGCAAGGGCGCCTCGCTGATCCCCGTGCTCCACACCCTGTGCGAGTGGGGCGAACGGCACCAGCCAGCCTGATCCTGATGTGCATGGCAAGGCGCTTTTCTACAGCTAAGTAACTTACTTTTTGTATGGTATAAGCAGTAAATGTGCGTACTTGTGAAAAGTACTCAGCATGGTTATGCTGTTTTTGCCTCTGCGGGCGCAACCACGCGCTACGGGGCAGGGTACCGGCTTGCCTGCTTTTCTGTGAACGCGGGGCCGGTGCATCCATCCCATTTCAGGAAAAACAGCATGTTGAAAACCCTCGTTATCGTCTTCCATCCGTCCATCGACACGTCGGTGGCCAACAAGCGCTGGCTGCAGGAGCTGGCGCAGTATCCCGACCGCTACACCATCCACGATGTGCACCAGGCTTGCCCCGACGGCATCATCGACGTGGCGCGCGAGCAGGCGCTGGTGGAAGCGCACGCCAATGTGGTCTTGCAGTTCCCCTTGTACTGGTTCAACTGTCCGCCCTTGCTCAAGCAATGGCTCGACGAGGTACTGGCGTATGGCTGGGCCTACGGCACGGGCGGCGATGCCTTCAAGGGGAGAAAAGTGGCGCTGGCCGTGACGGCAGGCATCCGCCAGGAAGACTTCACGCCGGAAGGCAAGTGGAACGTTACCCTGGCGCAGCTGCTGGCGCCGTTCGATGTCACCCTGGCGTATATCGGCGCCGACAACCGCCGCTTCTTTGCCTTCTATGGCGCGGAAGACGGGCCGAAGGAGCCGGACTATGCCGGGCGGCTGGCACGCAGTGCGCAAGAGTATGAGCGCTTCCTGGCCGCCTTGTAAGAGCGCTGGTCCAGTCGCAGTGCAAGCAGGTGATGCTCGGGCGCTTGCCGCTGGCGGCGATGGTGTGCGCTAACTGCGCCGCACCGGAACGGTTTCCAGGGTGCGGGAGGGGCGGCAAGCATTTTGTTCTTTCTGTGCTGGATGCTCTCCCGTCTTTCGACCAGGCGCGGCAAATAGGGTAGATTGCGGTATTAGTTGCATGGATCGGATGAATCAAGGGAGTATCACCGCATGGACCGTATCACCGCCGCACAAGTATTCGTCGCCATCGCCGAGCGGGGCAGCATGGTGGCCGCCAGCGAGACGCTCGATATGTCGCGCGCCATGGTGACGCGCTATCTGGCCGAGATGGAAGAGTGGGCGGGGGCGCGCCTGTTGCATCGCACCACGCGCCGTCTGAGCCTGACGGATGCGGGCGAAACCACTCTGGCGCGCTGCCGCCAGATGCTGGAAGTGGCCGGCGCCATGGCCGTCACCTCGCCCGAGGGTCTCGATACGCCGCACGGTTTGCTGCGCATCACCTGCTCGCAATCGCTGGCGCAGACGGCGCTCGCTGGCGCAGTAACCGCTTACCTGCGACGCTACCCGCGCGCCGCCGTCGACCTGCAGATGGAGAACCGCGCCGTCAACCTGGTGGAGCAGCGCATCGACCTGGCGATCCGCATCACGAACGCGCTCGAGCCGAACCTGATTGCGCGCCAGCTGGCCAGCTGCGCCTCGGTGGTGTGCGCCGCACCATCGTACCTCGCAGCGCACGGCACGCCGCGCCGGGCGCAAGACCTGGCCCTGCACAACTGCCTGACGTACACGTATTTCGGCAAGAGCCTGTGGCAATTTACGCATGACGGGGAAGCGCTCACTGTCCCCGTCAGCGGCCGCCTGTCGGCGAATGAGTCGCTGGTCCTGCTGGTAGCCACGGTGGCGGGGGCGGGCATCGCCTTGCAGCCGCGCTTTTCGGCCGCGCCGCTGATCGCCAGCGGACAGCTGGTGGAGCTGCTGCCCGCGTACCAGCCGCAAGACATGGGCATCTACGGCGTCTACACCTCGCGCCAGCACATGTCGCCCCTGCTGCGCACCATGCTCGACTTCCTGGTGCAGTGGTTTGCCGGCGATGCCGAGTGGCTGGCCGCCATCGCGGCGCCGCCTTCGCCGGGCAGACCAGTTGGCCGCAAGCGGCACGCCGGCAGGGCCGCCGATGTGCCGTAAGCACAACAGTGACAGGCTTGCAAGCCCGGGAAAATCAACAACACAGCTTACATTTGCTTGCCAAATAAAATTCAACTAGTCGTTGTTGCGTTACAATACCGCGTGCTATTCTAAATGACGGTATGCAGAATGCTGGTGCAATAAAAAAGCCCTTCCCCACAACTTGATGTGCAATCCGCTAACCGGTCAGGCCGTGTCGCGGAAGGTTAGATTAACCCGCTAATTCCTCGCGAAGCGCGAAGAAAGGTGAGCAATATATGCAGCAATTAACGACCAACTCCTACCTGTTCGGTGGGAATGCTCCGTACGTGGAAGACCTGTACGAGGCGTATCTGAACAACCCAGGCTCGGTACCCGATAACTGGCGTTCCTACTTCGACGCAATGCAGCACGTGCCTGCCGTCGATGGCACCAACAAGCCTGACGTGGCGCATGCCTCCGTCGTCGCCTCGTTCGCCGAGCGCGCAAAAGCTGGTCCGATCCGCACAGTGACCGCTTCCTTCGATGCTGAAATGGGCCGCAAGCGCGTCGCCGCCACGCAGCTGATCGCCGCTTACCGCTACCTCGGTTCGCACTGGGCCAACTTGGATCCGCTGCAACGCCAGGAACGTCCGATGATCCCTGAGCTCGAGCCGAGCTTCTACGGTTTCACCGACGCTGACATGGACACCGTGTTCAACATCAGCAATACCTATTTTGGCCCCGAGACCGCCACCCTGCGCGATCTGCTCAACTATCTGCGCGATACCTACACGCGTTCGATCGGCGCCGAATTCATGTACATCTCCGACCCGGCCGAAAAGCGCTGGCTGCAAGAGAAACTGGAATCGATCCGCTCGACCCCGAATTTCACCCCAGAGAAAAAAATTCACATCCTCGACCGCCTGACCGCGGCTGAAGGCCTGGAACGCTATCTGCACACCCGCTACGTGGGCCAGAAGCGCTTCTCCCTGGAAGGCGGCGAAACCTTCATCGCCTCGATGGATGAAACCATCCAGCGCGCCGGCGAAAAAGGCGTGCAGGAAATCGTCATCGGCATGGCCCACCGCGGCCGCCTGAACGTGCTGGTCAACACCCTGGGCAAAGCGCCGCAGGAACTGTTCGAAGAATTCGAAGGCAAGCATGGCGACGACCTGCCTGCCGGCGACGTGAAGTACCATCAAGGCTTCTCGTCGGACATCTCCACCGCAGGCGGCCCGGTCCACCTGTCGCTGGCGTTCAACCCGTCGCACCTGGAAATCGTCAACCCTGTGGTCGAAGGTTCCGTCAAGGCCCGCATGGATCGCCGCGGCGACGCGCAGGGCGCGCAAGTGCTGCCTATCCTGGTGCACGGCGATGCCGCTTTCGCCGGCCAGGGCGTGGTCATGGAAACGCTGAATCTGGCGCAAACCCGCGGCTACCATACCGGCGGCACGGTGCATATCGTGATCAACAACCAGATAGGTTTCACCACCTCGGATCCGCGCGATGCCCGCTCGACCCTGTACTGCTCGGACGTCGTCAAGATGATCGAAGCACCGGTCCTGCACATCAACGCCGATGATCCGGAAGCCGTGGTGCTGGCGACGCAGATCGCGCTCGACTACCGCATGGAATTCAAGAAGGACATCGTCCTCGACATTATCTGCTACCGCAAGCTTGGCCACAACGAGCAAGATACGCCGGCACTGACGCAGCCACTGATGTACAAGAAGATCGGCCAGCATCCAGGCACCCGCAAGCTGTACGCGGACAAGCTGGTAGCGCAAGGCGTGATCCCTGCCGATGGCGGCGACAAGATGGTGGCCGCATTCCGCGACGCCATGGACGCCGGCAAGCATACCGTCGATCCGGTCATCTCGAACTTCAAGAACAAGTACGCCGTCGACTGGCTGCCCTTCCTGAACAAGAAATGGACCGATTCGGCCGACACCGCCGTGCCGATGACGGAACTGAAACGCCTGGCCACCCGCATCACCACCGTGCCGGAAGACTTCAAGGTCCACTCGCTGGTTGAAAAAGTACTGGGCGACCGTGGCACCATGGGCCGTGGCGAAATGAACCTGGACTGGGGCATGGGCGAACACCTGGCCTACGCTTCGCTGGTATCGTCCGGCTATGCCATCCGCCTGACCGGACAGGATGCCGGCCGCGGCACCTTCGTGCACCGCCACGCCGTGCTGCATGACCAGAACCGCGAGCGTTGGGATGCAGGTACCTACATTCCGCTGCAAAACGTGTCGGACAACCAGGCGCCGTTTACCGTCATAGACTCGGTCCTGTCCGAAGAAGCCGTACTGGCCTTCGAATACGGCTACTCGACCGCTGAACCGAACACGCTGACGATCTGGGAAGCCCAGTTCGGCGACTTCGCCAACGGCGCGCAAGTGGTGATCGACCAATTCATCAGCTCCGGCGAAGTGAAGTGGGGCCGCGCTTCGGGCCTGGTCATGATGCTGCCGCACGGTTACGAAGGCCAGGGTCCTGAGCACTCGTCCGCACGTCCTGAACGTTTCCTGCAGCTGTGCGCAGACAACAACATGCAAGTGGTGCAGCCGACGACGGCTTCGCAGATCTTCCATTTGCTGCGCCGCCAGATGGTGCGCCAGTTCCGCAAGCCGCTGGTCATCCTGACGCCGAAGTCGCTGTTGCGCAACAAGGATGCCGGTTCGCCGCTGACCGACCTGGCCAAGGGCGGTTTCCAGACCGTCATCGGCGAAGTCGACGACAAAATCGACGCCAAGAAAGTCAAGCGCGTGGTCGCCTGCTCGGGCAAGGTCTATTACGACCTGGTCAACGCACGCAAGACCCGCGGCCAGACCGACACGGCCATCGTGCGGCTGGAACAGTTGTATCCGTTCCCGCACAAGTCGTTCGCTGCTGAACTGAAGAAGTTCCCGAACCTGGTCGAAGTCGTCTGGGCACAGGACGAGCCGCAAAACCAGGGCGCCTGGTTCCAGATCCAGCACAACATCTTCGAAGGCCTGGAATCGGGTCAGCGTCTGGCCTACGCCGGCCGTCCTGCTTCGGCGTCGCCTGCTGTCGGTTACTATGACAAGCACTACGCCCAGCAAAAAGATCTGCTGGAAACGGCATTCTCGAAGCTGAAGGGTTTTATCCTGACCAAGTAAGTGGCAGGATAAGGGGCGCCATGCGATTGCATGGCGCCTGCTTGCATACATCATGACGGAGCGCCGTCCTTGCTACGCAGGGGCGGCGCCGCAATAACAAAATAAACGGAGTTTTACATGGCACAAATCGAAGTCAAGGTTCCCCAGTTGTCGGAATCGGTTGCAGAAGCGACCCTGCTGGCATGGCACAAGAAAGTCGGCGAAGCAGTTGCGCGCGACGAAAACATGATCGATATCGAAACCGATAAAGTCGTGCTGGAACTGCCGGCGCCAGCCGCTGGCGTGATCGTTCAAATCATCAAGGCTGACGGCGCCACCGTTGTCGCCGGCGAAGTCATCGCCATCATCGACACCGACGGCTCGGCCAAGGTCAGCCCGATGGAAGTGTCGGCCGTGCCTGCGCCAGCCCTGGCTGCCGCCGCCCAAGATACCGCTAGCGCTTCGGCGCCAGCCGTCGCGACCAAAGGCGATGTCGCCATGCCTGCCGCTGCCAAGATCCTGTCCGAAAAAGGCCTGTCCGCTGGCGACGTCGCCGGTTCGGGCAAAGACGGCCGCGTGACCAAGGGCGACGCCCTGGCCGCTTCCGCCAAGCCAGCTGTCGCGCCGCTGGCGCCAGCCGCTGCCAAGCCAGCGCTGCAACAAGTTGCCACGCCATCGGCCGCCAACCTGGGTGACCGTCCTGAAGAGCGCGTGCCGATGAGCCGCCTGCGCGCACGTATCGCCGAGCGCCTGCTGCAATCGCAATCGACGAACGCCATCCTGACCACGTTCAATGAAGTGAACATGCAGCCGGTCATCGACCTGCGCAACAAGTACAAGGACAAGTTCGAGAAAGAGCACGGCGTCAAGCTGGGCTTCATGTCCTTCTTCGTCAAGGCCGCCGTCGCCGCCCTGAAAAAGTACCCGATCATCAATGCCTCCGTTGACGGCAACGACATCGTCTACCACGGCTACTTCGACATCGGTATCGCTGTCGGTTCGCCACGCGGCCTGGTCGTGCCTATCATCCGCAACGCGGACCAGCTGTCGATCGCCGACATCGAGAAAAAAATCGGTGAATTCGGCGCGAAAGCCAAGGAAGGCAAGCTGACCCTGGACGACCTGACGGGCGGCACGTTCTCGATCTCGAACGGCGGTACCTTCGGCTCCATGCTGTCGACCCCGATCATCAACCCGCCACAATCGGCCATCCTGGGCGTGCATGCGACCAAGGACCGCGCTGTTGTCGAAAACGGCCAGATCGTGGTACGTCCGATGAACTACCTGGCCATGTCCTACGACCACCGCATCATCGACGGCCGCGAAGCCGTCCTGGGCCTGGTGGCGATGAAAGAAGCGCTGGAAGATCCTGCACGCCTGCTGCTGGACCTGTAAGCACTGTAGTCCCCCGGCGTAGCCGCCGGGGCAATGTAGCTGATACCCCTTGCCAGAAGACGCAGCTGGCTGATCTCAATGAAAGAGGATTCCTATGAACATCTCTGAAGAAATCAAGCGTCTGCACGAGTTGCACCTGGCGGGCGCTCTGAGCGACGCGGAATTCGCGCAAGCGAAAGCCAAGCTCCTGAGCAATATCAACCTGGACAAGCCGGGCAGCACGTCCGGCGCCGGCGCCGATGCGGCGGCCGGTCCGGCGAACGACCTGGTGCAGGAATTCAACCGCCTGCGCCGTTCGCGCAACGACCGCTGGCTCGGCGGCGTCTGCGGCGGCCTGGGTCGCGCTTCCGGCATGGAAGCGTGGATCTGGCGTCTCGTCTTCGTCCTGTTTACATTGACCTTCGGCTTCGGCGTGGTGATTTACCTTCTATTGTGGATTTTCGTACCAGACGAAGAGATTGGAATAACAAAACATGAGTACTAAACAATTTGACGTAGTTGTCATCGGTGCGGGCCCTGGCGGCTACATCGCCGCCATCCGCGCAGCGCAGCTGGGCTTTTCCGTCGCTTGCGTCGACGAGTGGTCGAACGCCAAGGGCGGCGCCGCTCCTGGCGGTACCTGCACCAACGTCGGCTGCATCCCGTCGAAAGCGCTGCTGCAATCGTCCGAGCACTTCGAACACGCGGGCCACAGCTTCGCCGAGCACGGCATCGACGTCGCCGGCCTGAAGCTGAACCTGGGCCAGATGCTCAAGCGCAAGGACACCGTCGTCAAGCAAAACAACGACGGCATCCTGTACCTGTTCAAGAAGAACAAGATCGCCTTCTTCCACGGCCGCGCCGCTTTCGCCGCTGCCGCCGCTGGCACGTATGACATCAGCGTGACGGGCGAAGCCAACGAAACCCTGACGGCCAAGCACGTGGTCATCGCCACGGGTTCGAACGCGCGCGAACTGCCGGGCGCACCATTCGACGAGAAACTGATCCTGTCGAACACGGGCGCACTGGCCATCGACGCCGTACCAGCCAAGCTGGGCGTCATCGGTGCCGGCGTGATCGGCCTGGAAATGGGCAGCGTATGGCGCCGCCTGGGTTCCGACGTCACCGTGCTCGAAGGCCTGCCGGTCTTCCTGGGCGCCGTCGACGAGCAGATCGCCAAGGAAGCGTCGAAGCTGTTCACCAAGCAAGGCTTGAAGATCAACCTCGGTTGCAAGATCGGTGCGATCACGCCAGGCAAGAAAGACGTCACCGTGGAATTCGTGGACGCCAAGGGCGAAGCGCAAAAAGCCGTGTTCGACAAGCTGATCATCTCGATCGGCCGTACGCCGAACACGAATGGCCTGGGCGCTGACAAAGTCGGCCTGCAGCTGGACGAGCGCGGCTTCATCGCCGTCGACGGCGACTGCAAGACCAACCTGCCGAACGTCTGGGCGGTGGGCGACGTCGTGCGCGGCCCGATGCTGGCGCACAAGGCCGAAGAAGAAGGCGTCGCTGTGGCCGAGCGTATCGCCGGCCAGCATGGCCACACCAACTTCAACACGATTCCGTGGGTGATCTACACCTCGCCGGAAATCGCGTGGGTCGGCAAGACCGAGCAAACCCTGAAGGCCGAAGGCATCGCCTACAAGGCCGGCACCTTCCCGTTCATGGCCAACGGCCGTGCGCGCGCGCTGGGCGACACCTCGGGCATGGTGAAATTCCTGGCCGATGCGACGACCGATGAAATCCTCGGCGTGCACATCGTCGGCCCGATGGCGTCCGAACTGATTTCCGAAGCCGTCGTGGCGATGGAATTCAAGGCCTCGGCCGAAGACATCGCGCGCATCTGCCACGCTCACCCATCCCTGTCGGAAGCGACCAAGGAAGCGGCATTGGCTGTTGACAAGCGTACGTTGAACTTTTAATTGTAGTTAGTCCTGCAGGGGCGCTCGCGGATTTTTTCCGCCGGCGCCCTTGTGCGTTAAAGCGAATCCCATGAACGTAGAAGAGTTTTACCAGCACGCGCTGCAGAAGCGTGATTTCAAGGCCGATGCCGCCCAACGGCGCGCGGTCGACCGCCTGCAGCTGTGCTATGACGAGTGGGTGGCCTACAAGGGCCAGCGCTCGAGCACCTTCAAGCGCCTGCTGAACCGTCCTGCCGTGCCGAAAGGCGTGTATATGTGGGGCGGGGTGGGGCGCGGTAAATCGTTCCTGATGGACAGTTTTTACTCGGTCGTGCCCCTCGTGCGCAAGACGCGTTTGCACTTCCACGAATTCATGCGCGGCGTGCACCAGCAGCTCGATGAATTGAAAGGCGTGGCCGACCCGCTCGACGAGGTGGCCAAGCGCATCGCCAAGAAATACCGCCTCATCTGTTTCGATGAATTCCACGTTTCCGACATCGCCGACGCGATGATCCTGTACAACCTGCTGTCGGCCCTGTTCGCCAATGGCGTGTCCTTCATCATGACGTCGAATTACGATCCGGACCTGCTGTATCCGGACGGCCTGCACCGCGACCGCATGCTGCCGACCATCGCGCTGCTCAAGGACAAGCTCGACGTGATGAACGTCGACGCCGGCGTCGATTACCGCGGCCGCGCGCTGGAACAGGTGGAAAGCTACTATACCCCGCTGGGCGCGGAGACCGACAAGGCCCTGCGCGACGCCTACACGCGCATCGCCGAGACGGCCGACGAAGACGCGCGCATCCGCATCGAGAGCCGCGAAATCCATTGCCTGCGCCGCGCCGGCGGCATCATCTGGTTCGATTTCGCCACCTTGTGCGGCGGCCCCCGTTCGCAAAATGATTACCTGGAAATCGCCAGCCGCTTCCATACGGTGATATTGTCCGGCATACCGGCCATGTCGGCGGCGCAGTCGTCCGAGGCGCGCCGCTTCACGTGGCTGATCGACGTGTTTTATGACCAGAAGGTCAAGCTGATCATGTCGGCCGAAGTGCCGCCGGACCAGCTGTACACGAACGGCATGCTGGCCAACGAGTTTCACCGCACCGTTTCGCGTATCATCGAGATGCAATCGCGCGAATACATGGAAAAAGAACAGCGCGGCGCGGCCGACGCGATCGTTTGAGGCAGGGATAATGAACATGATGGCAAATACACTATACAAGCTGGGTGCGGCGCTGGGCCTGGTCCTGGCGTTGTCCGCCTGCGCGCACCAGGGCGCCGCGGCATTGGATGAGGTCGGTGCACCGCAGGTGCCCGCCACCCTGTCCGTGGAAGAAGCGGACGCCAAACTGAAGCAGTCGGCCAGCGAGCGCGAAGCGGCGGAAAACGAGTTTGCCGCGCGCGAACTCGCGTGCTACGACAAGTTTTTCGTGAATAACTGCCTGGACAAGGCCAAGGAAAAGCGCCGCCTGATCCTCGTGCGCCTGCGCGCCGTCGATGCGGAAGCGAACTATTTCAAGCGGGCCGAATCCGTGCGCCTGCGCGATATCGACCTGGCCAGGACGCAGGAAAGTGCGCGCCTCGACGCCGAGCAGCGAGCCGCCGCCGTGCCCAAGCCCGTGAAAGTGGTTACGCCCGAGCCGGCGCCGCCCAAGCCGCAAGGCAAGAGCCTTGCCGAACGCGAGGCCGAGCAAGCGGCGAAGGTGGCGAAACAGGCTGCCGACGATGCGGCCGAAGCACCGCGCCGCGCGGCCCGTGAAGCCGCCTATGCGAAAAAACAGGCGGATGCCGTGGAGCGCCAGAAACGGGTGGCGCAACGCCTGGCCGAGCGCCAGGCCGAAGCGCAGGCCAAGGCTGCCAAGGCGGCGGCCGCCGCTGCCAGCGCGCCGGCCGTTGTGCCTGTGCCGCCGGCCAATTAAGACTGCCGTGCAAGGGTGCGCCGGAAATGGCGTGCCCTAAGGCGCGCGGCAGGTTAAACTACGCACCATGGCTGCCTGCGCGCGCCGGTTTCCCAACATTGTTACTAACACTGCCTGGAACGCAACACATGAGCGATGCACAGCAAATAGAGCGGCGCCTGATTGAACTCAACGTGGAACACCGCGACCTCGATGCCGTCATCGAGTTGCTGATACTCGATGGCCACCATGACGAGCTGCAGCTGCGCCGCCTGAAAAAGCGCAAATTGCAATTGAAGGATCACATCACCTTGCTGAAAATGCAGTTGGTGCCCGACGTTCCCGCCTGAGGGGCGCCAGTAGCGTCCAGTCCAGCCTTCACCTAAGTATATTTTGACCGATCACAATTCATTGCCAGTAAGCCCAGATGGCCAGCCGGCCGATCTGCAAGCCAGTCTGCCAGCCGAACCGCAGGCGGCGCCTGGCAAGCACGATGCCGACATCGAGCGCCTGTTTGGCGCCGGCGGCCCGCTCGGCCCCGCCGTGGGCAGCTACAAGCCGCGCCGTTCGCAAACGGAAATGGCGAAAGCCATCGCCAGCGCCATCGACAGCCAGACGACCCTGATCGCCGAGGCGGGCACGGGCACCGGCAAAACCTTCGCTTATCTGGTGCCGGCCCTGATGTGGGGCGGCAAGACCATCGTATCCACGGGCACGAAGAACTTGCAGGATCAATTGTTCCTGCGCGATATCCCCACCGTGCGCGCCGCGCTGCAGGCGCCCGTTTCCGTTGCCTTGCTCAAGGGCCGCTCGAACTACGTCTGCCACTATCATTTGGAACGCACGCTGCAGAACGGCCGCATGACGTCGCGCGACGACGTGGGCCATCTGCGCGAAATCTCGCGCTTCATCAAGATGACCAGTTCCGGCGACAAGGCCGAGCTGGCCAAGGTGCCGGAAAACGCCATGATCTGGAACCTGGTGACGTCCACGCGCGATACCTGCATGGGCGCCGAGTGCCAGTACTACCAGGATTGCTTCGTGATGAAGGCCCGCAAGGAAGCCCAGCAGGCTGACGTGGTGGTGGTCAACCATCATTTGTTCTTTGCCGACGTGGCCCTGAAGGACACGGGCGTGGCGGAATTGCTGCCGTCGGCCAATACCATCATCTTCGATGAGGCGCACCAGTTGCCCGATACGGCGACCTTGTTCTTCGGTAACACGGTGTCGACCTCGCAAATCCTCGAGCTGTGCCGCGACGTGCTGGCCGAGGGCCTCGCGCACGCGCGCGGCATCGACTGGGCCAAGACCGTCACGGTGGTGGAAAAGGCGGCGCGCGACCTGCGCCTGACCTTCCCGCAGGATATCGTGCGCCTGTCCTTGCCGCAGATCGCCCCGTCGAGCGACTTTTTCCCCGCGCTCGATACCCTCAAGGATGAGCTCGACGGCATGGTGGCCGTGCTGGAAACCCAGGCGGAACGGGCGGAAACGCTGGAGCAGTGCAGAGTGCGCGGCGTCGAGCTGGCGCAGCAGCTGAGCGGCTGGAAGTTCGATCCGAAAGCGAAAGTGGCGGCTGGCGAGGAAGCCGTGTTCTGGGTGGAAGCGTTTTCCAGCTCCTTGCAGTTGCATAAAACGCCATTGTCGATCGCGCCGATCTTCAACAACCAGCGCGAAGGCACGCCGCGCAGCTGGATTTTCACGTCCGCCACCCTGGCCGTGAAAAACGATTTCAAGCATTTTTCCGAACAGATGGGCTTGACGGGCGAGCCGTCGCATACGTGGCCGTCGCCGTTCGACTATGGCCAGCAGGGCTTGCTGTTCGTGCCGCAAAACCTGCCGCAACCGAACTCGCTCGGCTACACGGACGCCGTCATCGACTGCGCCTTGCCCATCATCGAGGCGGCGGGCGGGCGCACCTTCTTCCTGTGCACCACCTTGCGCGCCGTGAAACGGGCCGCCGAGCGCCTGGCCGACGAATTCAGGCAGCGGGGCCTGAACTTCCCCCTGTTCGTGCAGGGAGAAAAGGGCCGCACGGAATTGCTCGACCAGTTCCGCGCGGCCGGCAATGGCGTGCTGATCGGTAGCCAGAGCTTCTGGGAAGGCGTCGACGTGCGCGGCGATGCGCTGTCCCTCGTGATCATCGACAAGCTGCCGTTCGCGCCGCCCGACGACCCCGTGCTGGCCGCGCGCATCGAAGTGATGGAAAAGCAGGGCAAGAATGGTTTCATGCACCACTCGCTGCCGGAAGCCATCATCAACCTGAAGCAGGGCGCGGGCCGCCTGATCCGCGACGAGGGCGACCGGGGCGTGCTGATGATTTGCGATCCGCGCCTCATTTCCAAGCCATATGGCAAGCGCATCTGGCAAAGCCTGCCGCCGTTCAAGCGCACGCGCGATACCGCCGAAGTGGTGGAGTTCTTTCGCAACCTGCCCGCCAAGGGCGCTTAAGTTCCGCTTGCCGGCGCCATCCGCGCGCCGGCTTATTTCCCTTTGTTATCAAGCGAGTAGCGTTTTCCGTGCGGCGCCCGCTTGCGCGCCTGGTATGCCAGAAAGCGGCGCGATCACGCCAGTTTCTGGCATTGTGACGCATGTCCAGGACGCCAGACACATCTTTGCGCCAGCGCAAAAAGGTTGTTGCTGAGCGGTCTACAGTGAGCCCATGCCTTACAGGGGCAAGGCGCGGCGATGGCAGGGCCGCACGGGGAACAGGGGGATGCCATGGAGATCCGCTACGGCTGTTTCTTGAGTTATGCACACGGCCAATATGCGTTCATGAACAAGTTCAAGAATGACCTCATCGAGGCGCTGGCGTGCTATCTGGAGCCGCACCTGGACCGCGAGGAGGTCCTGTTCATCGACAGCGAGCAGTTGGGCGGCGGCGACGATATCGACCTGCGCGTGGCGCGCGCCATGTGCCAGAGCGTCTGCATGATCGTGCTGTACACGCCCAAATATGAAGCGCACGGCTATACGCGGCGTGAATTTGCCGCCATGCAGCTGATCGAACAGGAGCGGCGCGCCTGGTATGAACTGCCCAGCCACCTGATCATCCCCATCATCATGACGCGCCATCCGGACGGCTTGCCGCCGCAAATCACGGAGTCGGGCCTGTACGTCGATTTTTCCGGCTACACACTGGCCAGCGGCGACCTGAAGTCAAACCCCCAATACCTGCCCGACATCGAACGCATCGTGCAGCGCATCGCCACGCATTACCACTTGCTCAAGCGGTCAACACCGCCCGGCCACGATTGCAGCCGTTTCGTGTTGCCCGATATTCCACCGGAATGGCGCGCCATTCCGCCTCCCCACTTTCCACGTTAATCACGTAAAAGGTCCTGTCATGGAATGCCAACGCCTCTCCCTGCCGCCTTTGAGCGCCCCTGGCGAAGTCGTCACCTTCTATTCCTACAAGGGCGGTACCGGCCGCACCATGGCCCTGTCGAACATCGCCGTCCTGCTGGCGCGCCGTGAAAACGCCAGCGTGCCCGTGCTGATGCTGGACTGGGACATGGAAGCGCCGGGCCTGCACCATTATTTCGAGCAGCACGAAGAGCGGCCGGGCGTGCTCGAGTTCTTCGAAGCGTGCCGCCAGCAGCTCGAACGCATCAGCCTGGAAACGGCGGGCGGGCGCGCCGGCGGACAGGGCACAGGACGCGAGGACGCGGCGCTGGCCCAGCGCGTGCTCGACGCCATCGACTGGCAGCAGTACGTGGTGCGCGTCGACCAGGGCAGTCCGCTGTACCTGATGCGCGCGGGACGCTTCGACGCCAGCTACAGCGAGCGACTGGCGCAGATGCGCTGGGATCAATTGTTCGACACGTGCCCGGCCCTGTTCCGCTGCTTCGCCGATACCCTGGCCCAGCATTTCCGCTATGTGCTCGTCGATTCGCGCACGGGCCGCACGGACAGCGCCGGCATCTGCACCACCTTGCTGCCGAAAAAGCTTGTGGTGGTCTTCACGCCGAACCGGCAAAGCCTGGAAGGCGTCGACGCGCTCGTCACGCGGGCCATCGAGTACCGCCGCAGCCATGAAGACGAACAGCGCCCGCTGCTCGTGTATCCCTTGCCCTCGCGCATAGAAATGGGCGATGGCGCGCAGCGCGCCGAGTGGCGCCGCGGCGACGCGCACAAGGGCATCGCCGGCTTCCAGCCCATGTTCGAGCGCCTGCTGCGCACCTCCTACGGCTTGCCGCAGATCGCCCTCGACAGCTATTTCGACGAAGTCCAGCTGCAGCAGACGAAAACCTTTGCCTATGGCGAGCAGCTGGCCGTGCGCATCGACCAGGGCGGCGACCGCTTTTCCCTCACGCGCACCTTCGAAGCCTTTTTGCAGTGGCTGACGGGCGGCTACTTCCCCTGGCAGTCGAGCCGTGAAATCGCCTTGCTGGGCGCCATCAGCGAAGCGCGCCAGGCCTTGCTGGCCGAGCCGGGCCGCGCCGTGGCCTTGCCGCTGGCGCGCGACCTGGCCCGTTTGGGCGAGCTGTACCGCAAGGATGGGCGCAGCGCGCAGGCGCTCGACGCCTTTCGCCAGAGCGTCGAGATCCGCGTGCGCCTGTTGGGCGAGGAGCATCCCGACAGCCTGGCGTGCAAGAGCGGCATGGCGCGCCTGCTGCGCCAGCTGGGCAAGTTCGATGAAGCCCGCTTCCTGGAAGAAGACGTGCTCGACGTGCGCGAGCGCGTGCTGGGCAGCGAACATCCCGACACTCTGGCCGCCCGGGCCTTCCTGGCGCAAACCCTGTTGCTGCAGGGCGAACTGGCGGCGGCGCTGCTGCTGCAGGATACGGTGCTGGCCACCTATGCGCGCCAGCTGGGCGGCGAGCATCCGCTGACCCTCGATGCGATGGATGGCCGCGCCGCCACCTTGCTGCGCATGGGTCGGCTGGCGCAGGCGCAGCAAGTGCTGGCCACGGTGGTGGCGGCGCGCGAGCGCCTGTTTGGCGCCGAACATGGCGATACCTTGCGCAGCAAGCTGGCCCTGGCGCAGGCGCTGGGGCGCGAAGGCGACCTGGAGGGTGCGCGGCGCCTGCTCGCCGCCGTGCTGCAGGTACAGGAGCGGCGCCTGGGCAGCGACCATGCGGCCACCTTGTCCACGCGCGACTTGCTGGCCGACGTCGTGGCCGGGCAGGGCGACTGGGCCGGCGCGCGCCAGCTGCACGAAGACCAGGTGGCGGCGCGCGAGCGCACGCGCGGGCTCGACCATCCGGAAACCCTGATGAGCCAGCGCAAGCTGGCCGAGGCGCTGCTGCGGCGCGGCGAGCTCGATGCGGCGCGCAGCGTGCAGGAGCAGGTGCTGGAAGTGCATGCGCGCCTGCTGGGCGAAGACCACCTCGACACCTTGCACAGCAAGACGCAATTGGCCGGCACCCTGCAGCAGCAGGGCGACAGCGAGGCGGCGCGCCTGCTCGAAGACGCCGTGCTCAGCGGTAGCGACCGGCTGTTGAACGCCCCCGTCACCGGGCATGCGGACAGCGTGCTCGACGGCGCGCGGCATTTGCAGGAAACCATCCTGGCCGGCCGCGCCAACGGCCACGAAGGGGCCGAGCCGGACACCCTGGCCAGCATGATCTCGATGTTGCAAGGCATGATCGAGCGGGAACAGTATGCGCAGGCGGGCGAACTGGCCGAACATTTGAAGTCTTGCCTGCTGCGCCCTGGCGTGCCAGGCAAGCTGCGCCGGCGCGGCATGGCGCAGTTGAAAAGGATGTACAAGTTGCAAGGCGACCTGAATGCCTTGCTGGCCTTGCAGGAAGATGAAGTGCAGGCGCTGGAAGGGGCGTTGTCGGAAGCGCGCATCGAGCAGCGCTGACCTGGGTGCGCCATCTTCGCGCGGCGGCACAAAAAATGCTGCCTATCGGCGTGCGGCATGCGCAGTGTGGGCATTGCTTCAGGTAAAATCTCGTTATGAGAATTCTTATCAGTAACGACGACGGTTACCTGGCGCCCGGCCTGGAGGCATTGGCCGACGCGCTCGCACCCATCGCCGACATCGTCGTGGTGGCGCCCGACAGCAACCGTTCGGGCGCGTCCAATTCGCTGTCCCTGGACCGGCCCTTGTCCGTGCACAAGGCCGCCAACGGCTTTTACTTTGTCAACGGCACGCCCACCGACTGCGTGCACGTGGCGCTGACGGGCATGCTCATCGAGCGCCCGGACCTGGTGGTCTCCGGCATCAACAACGGCCCCAACATGGGCGACGACACCCTGTACTCGGGCACCGTCGCGGCCGCCACGGAAGGCTATCTGTTCGGCATTCCCGCCATCGCCTTTTCCCAGTCGCAGTTCGGCTGGGCCAATCTGGACGCGGCCGCCCGCGTGGCCAGGGAAATCGTCGAGCGCCAGTTTGACGCCCTGCAAAAACCGTATCTGCTGAACGTGAACATCCCGGCCATCCCTTATGAGCAATTGCAAGGCGTGGTGGCCACGCGCCTGGGCAAGCGCCATTCGGCCGAGCCCGTCATCCGCGCGCTCGACCCCCGTGGCCGTGAAATCTTCTGGATCGGCCCGGCCGGCGCGGCCAAGGAAGGCGGTCCGGGCACGGACTTCCATGCCGTTGAACATGGAAAAGTATCGATCACGCCGTTGCAGATCGACCTGACCCATACCACCCAACTCGATGCGCTGGCAAAAGGCCTGGCATGACCGCTCACTATGACTGACAAGCCGCGTACCTTCCCCCTTTCCCTCGATTCGCTGGCCGGCAAGCCCGCCAGGCAGGGCGGGGGGCAGTCGCTGGCCCAGTCCCGGATCGCCACGCCGCAGACGGCCACGCAGAATGCGGCGCAGAACGCGGCGCGCGGCGTGGCGCAGCCGTATGGCGCGCATGCGGCCATCGCGCCGTCGCGCGCGCAAGCGATCGCCAATGAGCGGGCGCAGCCGGCCGTGGTGTCGCCGCCGCGGCAAAACCCGCTCGTCTCGGAAGCTGTGCGCCGGGCCATGGTGGCCCGCGTGGCGAAGCAGGGCGTCAAGGACCAGTTCGTGCTCGACGCGCTGCAAGCCGTGCCGCGCCATATGTTCATGGACGAGGCGCTGGCGTCGCAGGCGTATATCGACGCCTCCTTGCCCATCGGCCACCACCAGACCATTTCGCAGCCGTACATCGTGGCGCGCATGATCGAAGTGATGCGCCAGGGCGGCAAGCTGCAGCGCGTGCTGGAAATCGGCACCGGTTGCGGCTACCAGGCCGCGGTGCTGTCGCTGGTGGCGAACGAGGTGTATTCGATCGAGCGCATCCGGCCTCTGCACGAGCTGGCGAAGGCCAATTTGCGCCCGCTACGCGTGTCGAATCTGCGCTTGCAGTACGGAGATGGTATGCTTGGCCTGCCGCAGGCGGCGCCCTTCGACGGGATCATCCTTGCCGCAGCCGGCCTGGAAGTCCCGCAAGCCCTGCTGGAACAGCTGGCGCCCGGCGGGCGTCTGGTTGCGCCGGTGGGGGCTAAATTGCAACACTTACAACTCATTACCCGGGTGGGGAAAATGGAATGGACCAGCCAGACCCTGGAAGACTGCCATTTCGTGCCTTTGCGCCCGGGCACCATATGATCCCCGGATCAGCTAGCAAGCAGGACATACAATTACATGCGAATGATTAAGAAAAGTAACATACTTCTATGTAGCATCACCTTGGCCGCGCTGTTGAGCGGTTGCGGCACGACGGGCGTCCAGGCGCCCGTCGTGGAGCGCCACCCATCGAGCAGCAGCGCCGCCGCCAGCGATCCGCGCGACCGCGACCCGGCCTATTACACGGTCAAGCGCGGCGACACCCTGCTGCGCATCGCCCTCGAGCACGGCCAGAATTACCGCGACCTGGTGACCTGGAACGACTTGAGCAACCCGAACGACATCAAGGTCGACCAGGTGCTGCGCGTGCTGCCGCCAACTGGCGACACGGGCGGCGCGCAAACGTCGGCCATCGTCATGCCGCCGTCGACGGAAATCAAGCTGGCCGCGCCTGTCGTGCCGAAGAAAACGGGTCCGCGCGGCGAGAAGCGCGCGTATTCCGACGCCACCCTGGCCGAGCTGCGCGCCGATGGCGGCACCAGCGACGCCAAACCGGCGCCAGCGCCGGCGGCAACTGTCGCCGCTGCACCGGCCGCCGCCGCCGCGGCAGCCCCTGCGGCATCGGCGCCTGGCGAAGACAAGATCAGCTGGATGTGGCCTTCCGAAGGCAAGGTCATCGGCACTTTCGACGAAGGCAAGAACAAGGGCGTCGATATCGCTGGCAAGGCGGGCCAGCAAGTGGTGGCCGCCGGCGCGGGAAAAGTCATGTATGCCGGGAGCGGAATCCGTGGTTATGGTAATCTTGTCATCGTGAAGCACAGTAATAGTTTATTGTCGGCGTATGCGCATAACCGCAGCATCCTGGTGAAGGAAGGGCAGAACGTCAATAAAGGCCAGGCCATCGCTGAAATGGGCGATTCCGATGCCGACCGCGTGAAGCTGCACTTTGAAATCCGACAGCAGGGCAAGCCCGTCGATCCTTCGAAATTCCTGCCTAACCGTTAGGTAAAGCAATGACACACGCGCCGCACGATCAGCTGGACGATGACCCGGAACTGCCGGAAGACGGGGCAGACGAAGTCGTGACGGACGATATCGGCGAGCTCGACGGCATTGACGCCGTCGACGCGGGCGAGGGCGGCGAGGTGGCCAGCGTCAGCGTGGTGGTCGAAAGTGTCGATGAATTGAAAAAAGTGCTGGCGGCCGAGCTGTCGACCGATACCACGCAGCACTATCTGAACCAGATCGGCACGCGGCCCCTGCTGACGGCGCCGCAAGAGGTGCATTACGCCACCCTTGCCAAGCAGGGCAATTTCGAAGCCCGGCAAACCATGATCGAGCACAACCTGCGCCTCGTCGTGTCGATCGCCAAGCATTACATCAACCGCGGCGTGGTCTTGCTCGACATGATCGAGGAGGGCAATATCGGCCTGATGCGCGCCATCGACAAGTTCGAGCCCGAACGCGGTTTCCGTTTCTCTACCTACGCCACCTGGTGGATACGCCAGAGCATCGAGCGCGCCATCATGAATCAGGCGCGCACGGTGCGCCTGCCCGTGCACATGGTGCGCGAACTGAACCAGATCCTGCGCGGCAAATACCACCTGGAAGCCCAGCACCACGACGGCAAGGATGCCACGGCGGAAGACATCGCCCATCTGGTGGGCCGTCCCGTGGAAGAGGTGCAGGATATCCTGGCCCTGTCCGAGCATGCCACCTCGCTCGACGCGCCGCTCGACAACGACCCGCAGTCGTCCTTGATGGACATGCTGCCCGGCGCCAGCGAAGACAGCCCCGACGCGCGCGCCGAACACCATGAAATGACGGTGCTCGTGCGCGACTGGCTGACCAAGCTGCCCGACAAGCAGCGTGTCGTCATCATGCGCCGTTTCGGCCTCGATAACGACGATCCGGCTACGCTGGAAACCCTGGCCGAGGAAATGGGCGTGACGCGCGAGCGCGTGCGCCAGATCCAGCAGGAAGCGCTGATTAAACTGAAACGCGCCATGGCGGCACGCGGCGTCGTGCGCGACTCATTATTGTAGGACGCCCGGTCCCGGTATTTCCGGGGCCGCATCTGCTATCATACGCCCCGCTCGCGGCGCCTGACCTTTCCCCCATTCTTTCAAGTTCCAGCGCGGCCCTGCGTCCTGGCCCACTCTTACCTATTGATCGCTATGCAAGAAAATATCATCGAAATCAAATCGCTCGACATGGACGCCCGTGGCGTTGGCCATATTGAGAACGAAGACGGCTCGCCGGGCAAGGTCGTGTTTGTCGAAGGCGCATTGCCGGGCGAGCGCGTCAGCTTTGTGACGTTCAAGAAAAAGAAGAACTGGGAAATGGCCCGCATGACGGCGCTGCACCGCGAATCGGCTATGCGCGTGACGCCCAAATGCAAGCATTTCGACAATTGCGGCGGCTGCTCGATGCAGCACCTGGAACCGTCGGCGCAGGTGGCGATCAAGCAGCGCGTGCTGGAAGACAATCTGTGGCATATCGGCAAGGTGCGTCCGCAAAGCATCATGCGCCCCATGTATGGCCCGACCTGGGGCTACCGCTACCGCGCGCGCCTGTCCGTGCGCCACGTCAAGAAGAAAGACGCTGTGCTGGTGGGTTTCCATGAAAAGAAATCGGCGTTTGTCGCCGACATGGATAGCTGCGAAATCCTGCCGCCGCATATCTCCGCCATGCTGCTGCCCCTGCGTGCGCTGATCGGTTCGCTGTCGATTTTCGACCAGATGCCGCAGATCGAGCTGGCCGTGGGCGAAGACGTCACCGCCATGGTCTTGCGCATCATGGCGCCGTTGACGGCGGATGACGAAACGAAATTGAAGGCCTTTGCCGACGAGTATGGCGTGCAATGGTGGTTGCAGGTGAAAGGCCCGGAAACGGCCGTGCCGTTCTACCCGCTCGACAAGCAATTGCACTACCTGCTGCCGGAATTCGGCGTCAAGATGCCGTTCAAGCCCGTCGATTTCACGCAGGTGAACCACCACATCAACCGCGTGCTGGTATCGAAAGCACTGCGCCTGCTGGAAGTGCAGCCGACGGACCGCGTGGCCGACCTGTTCTGTGGTCTGGGCAATTTCACCTTGCCGCTGGCCACGCAAGGCAGCGAAGTGGTCGGCATCGAAGGCAGCACCACCCTGACGGAGCGGGCGCTGGAAAACGCGCTGGCCAATGGCCTGGCGGAAAAAACCTCGTTCTCGACGCGCAACCTGTTCGAAGTGACGACGGATGATCTGATCGCGCTGGGCAAGTTCGACCGCATCCTCGTCGACCCGCCGCGCGACGGCGCCATGGCCCTGTGCCAGGCGCTGGTCGGCCTGTCGCAAGTGCGTCCTGACCTGCTGCCGAAACGCATCGTCTACGTCTCGTGCAGCCCATCGACTCTGGCGCGCGACGCCGGCATCCTGGCGCTGGAAGCGGGTTATGTGCTGAGCAAGGCGGGCGTGGTCAACATGTTCCCCCATACTTCCCATGTAGAGTCGATGGCCGTATTTGATCTGCTCTGATGGCACACCTGAGAAAACGTCCATAGCTGCGTTGCCTTGCCTAGCCGTACTATTCGTACTGTCTTCGGCAAGGCGCCTTGCTCTGAACGTTTTTCAGGCGCGCCGAGGGTATCCCGGCCGCTTGCACAGATTCCACCCTTTGTTCTGCTTCCACCCCAATACCACTTACACCGTGTTATAAAACTGGTCTGTCTTTTCCCGATCCAGCGTCTTTTTTCATCCTCCCTCTGCCGTTTTTTGATTGTCCAGTAGGACAACACGCCGTTTGCACCCTCCGCTGCGCTTTCTGTTCGAAGTGGTATTGCTCACTTTGATGCCACTTCAAAACCACTTGACCGCCTATTTTTTCAGCAGCATGCTGTTCTTGCAACTGCAAAAAAACAAGATCACAGGGTAGTTATTTACGAAGCAGAGTGGCATTTCTGCAAACCTGAACAGGAGACAACGTGGAAAATTTAATAATCAAAAAAACAATCAGGAACATGATGGTATGTCTGGCCAGCGGTGGCGTGCTGGCGGCATGCGGCGGTGGCGGCGACGCCAGCACGTCCGGCGGCTCGCAATTGCTGGCGGCCAGCACGGTGGTCGCTTGCGTGCCGTGGCAAGAGGGCGGTACGTATAACGCGGGCACGGTGGTCACTTATCTGGGCGCCAACTATACGGCCCTGGTGACGCAGACCGATCACGTGGGCTCGGGTTGGAATCCCGTTTCCACGCCGAGCCTGTGGAGCGCCGGCGGCACCTGCGACGGCGGCACCACGCCGACCCCGACACCGACGCCCACCCCGACACCGACGCCCACCCCGACACCGGAGCCTACGCCGACTCCAACACCGACTCCGACGCCGACGCCAACCGGCGGCACCTGCGCCCTGGCGTGGGTGGCCGGCACGGCTTACAGCGCGGGCGCCACCGTCAGCTACGCGGGCACGAACTACCGCGCCAATTACTGGACGCAGGGCGACAACCCGTCGACCAGCAGCGGCGGCGCCGGCACGGGCAAGCCATGGACCAGCCAGGAGATCTGCAGCACCACGCCGACTCCGACTCCAACGCCAACTCCGACTCCGACTCCGACTCCGACTCCGACGCCTACTCCGACACCTACGCCAACCCCAACGCCGACACCTACTCCAACGCCAACGCCAACGCCAACGCCAACGGGCCGCGAAGTCGGTTCCTATTTCGCGCAGTGGGGCGTGTATGGCCGCGACTATGAAGTGGCGAACGTGCACACGAGCGGCGTGGCTGACAAGCTGACCTTCATCAACTACGCCTTCGGCAATATCTACCCGAAAAACGGCGGTTATGAATGCGGCATGATCACCAAGGCCGAGCCGGGCGCGACAAATCCGAATTCGCCCGATGCGGGCACGGGCGGCGATGCCGAGGCCGACTACATCCGCACGCCGAAGCGCACCGTCGATGGGCAGGTCATTCCATGGGACGCTCCATTGTCGGGCAACTTCCTGCAGCTGAAAAAGCTGAAGGCGGCGCACCCGAACCTGAAGCTGTTCATTTCGCTGGGCGGCTGGAGCTGGTCGAAGAACTTCTCCGTCGGTTCGGCCACGGATGCGCTGCGCAAGCAGATGGTGCGCTCGTGCATCGACATCTACATCAAGGGCAACCTGCCGGTGCAGGGCGGTCGCGGCGGCGTGGGCGCGGCGGCCAACATCTTTGACGGCATCGACATCGATTGGGAATATCCGGTCGGCGGCGGCCAGCCGTACAACACGGTCAGCCCCAATGACAAGCGCAACTTCACCTTGCTGATGGCGGAATTCCGCAGCCAGCTCGATGCGCTCGGTGCGGCCAACGGCAAGCGCTACCTGTTGACGGCGGCGGTCGGCGCCGGCAAGGACAAGATCGACAACACGGAACCGGCCCTGTACTCGCAGTACATGGATTGGATCAACCTGATGACCTACGACTTCCACGGCGGCTGGGAAACGAGCACCAACTTCAACGCCCAGCTGTTTGCCGACCCTGCCGATCCGTCGACGGGCATGGCGCGCGAATACGTGGGCGACAAGGCGGTACAGTACATGATTGCCGCCGGCGTGCCGCGCGACAAACTGCTGCTGGGCATACCGTTCTATGGCCGCGGCTGGACGGGCGTGGCGCCAGGGCCGAACGGCGATGGCCTGTACCAGGCGGCCACGGGCACGGCGCCGGGCACCTACGAGTCGGGCATCGAGGACTACAAAATCCTCGTGGCCAAGGCTGGCACGCGCTACTACCATCCCGTGACCAAGCAGCTGTACCTGTACACGGGTGCGGGCGGCCAGTGGTGGAGCTATGACGATCCGACCGTCATCGGCACCAAGGTGAAATACGTGAAGGACCAGGGCTTGCGCGGCGCGTTCTCGTGGGAACTCGATGGCGACGCGAATGGCGTGCTGGCGACCGAGGTGTGGAAAGTGCGGTAACACTGGAGTAGAGTAAGACGCGGCCGGGCGGCATTGCTGCCCGGCCGCTTGTTCACATAAAAAACAGGAGACGGGCGATGGCGGCGGTATCGACATTCGGAGTAAAACATCCGGAACAGGAACTGAGCCGCGAGTGGCGCAGCTGGATTGCGGAAAACCTCATGCTGGGCAGCCACCCGTCGGCGCTGATGCCGGTGCTGCAACAGGCCGGCATCGCGGAGCCCCTGGCGCGCCGCGAAATCGAGCTGGCGCTGCAAAGCCCCTATCTTGCCGGCGCCGTGCGCCTGTCGAACCGCCTGGCCAAGCGCGACTGGGTGATCGATATCCAGCGCAAGCTGAACCAGCTGCGCGACCCCGAGATCCCCCGCCGCGACAAGCTCTCCGCGCAGGAATTCCTGGATGAATACTACTGCACCAACCAGCCCGTCATCATCACGGGCATGATGGACGACTGGTCCGCCATGGCCAAGTGGAGCCCCGCCTATTTCCGCGAGCATTACGCGCAGCGCGAAGTGGAAGTGCAGTTCGGCCGCGAGGCGGACGATCAGTACGAGATGAACAGCGTGGCCCACAAGCGCAAGATGGCGTTCGGCGAGTATGCGAGCCTGGTCGAGGGCAGCGGCGCGACCAACGATTTCTACATGACGGCAAATAACAATTCGCAGAACCGGCAAGCCTTGCGCGAGCTGTGGGACGATATTGGCCAGCTGCCCGAATACCTGAAGCAAGATGGCGGCCCCACGGGCTTTCTGTGGTTCGGCCCGGCCGGCACGGTGACGCCATTCCACCACGACCTGACGAACAACTTCATGGCGCAGGTCAAAGGGCGCAAGCGCCTGCGCATCATGGCCGCCTGCGAGGTGGCGCGCGTGTACAACCAGCGCCACTGTTTTACGCCCGTCGACGGGCGCGACATCGACCTGCGGCGCTACCCGCTGATGGCCGACGTGCAGGTGCGCGAATGCGTGCTGGCGCCGGGCGAGATCCTGTTTTTACCCGTCGGCTGCTGGCATTTCGTCGAAGCGCTCGACGTATCGATGACGGTGGCGTTTACCAATTTCAAATGGGATAACGATTTTTACAGCAAGTATCCATCGAATCACGACTTCTGATGGCGGGGCCAAGATGCCGCGAACAGCCGCCTTATGGGCGGCTTTTTTCATGCTACGGTGCGCTTCTTGTATAAGATATTTCCATAAAATAATTGATTCAAGTCATTTTGCAGCAATTATTTTGATATGAATGGCCATGATGTTTCATTATCCAGATAGCGGTGGCGGGCGGATAATTTGATGGCTGGCGCGGCGCCAGTACCAACCATCTGGAGGCGGCAGGGCATGAACACGCAGCACATGACACAGTTACAGCAAGCACCAGCAGATCGTACTGAACTTCGGCTCGATACAAGGCTGACCCGCGAAGCGGCCGAGCTGCTGGCCAGGGCCGATATCCATTTGAATGGCCGCGCCGCCTGGGACATGCAGCTGCGCAAGCCGGGCGTGCCCGAGCGCGCCTTCGCCAGCGGCAACCTGGGCCTGGGCGAAGCCTACATGGATGGTGACTGGGATGCGCAGCAGCTCGATGAATTCTTTTGCCATTTGCTGCGCGCCAGGGCGGCCGATGACGTGCGCCCCATGCGCCTGGCCTTCCACGCCCTGACCGCGCGCCTGTTCAACCTGCAGACGGAGCGCCGCGCCTGGATGGTGGGCAAGGAACACTACGACCTGGGCAACGCCTTCTATGCGGCCATGCTCGATCCGCGCATGACGTACACGTGTGGTTACTGGAAGGATGCGGCCAATCTTGCCGAGGCGCAGGAAGCCAAGCTCGATCTGGTCTGCCGCAAGCTGCGCCTGGAGCCGGGCATGCGCGTGCTCGACATCGGCTGCGGCTGGGGCAGTTTCATGCGCTATGCGGCGGAAAAATACCAGGTGCGGTGCGTGGGCGTGACGATTTCGCAAGAGCAGGCCGCGTATTCGCGCGCCATGCCGGGCGGCGAGCACCTGGACATCCGCCTGCAGGATTACCGCGACACCGATGAAAAATTCGACCGCATCGTCAGCATCGGCATGTTCGAGCACGTGGGCCACAAGAATCACCGCACCTTCATGGAAGTGGCGCACCGCTGCCTGGAAGACGACGGCCTGTTCCTGCTGCACACTATCGGCAAAAACAAGCGCCATTCCACATGCGATCCGTGGATCGACAAATACATCTTCCCGAATGGCGACCTGCCATCGGTCGGCCAGATCGGCGACGCCATGGACGATCTGTTCGTGGCCGAGGACTTGCACAACTTCGGCGCCGACTATGACAAGACCCTGATGGCCTGGCATGCAAATTTTGAGATGGCGTGGCCGCGCTTTGCCGCCCAGCTGGGCGGGCGCTTCCACCGCATGTGGTCCTACTATCTGCTGTCCTGCGCCGGCGCCTTCCGCGCGCGCGACCTGCAGCTGTGGCAATGGGTCTTGTCGAAGCAGGGCGTGCTGGGCGGCTACGAGCGTGTCAGTTGAGATGCTCGGCAGCTGATATGATGGATTGATGGATATCAATCAAGCGCGTACCTTCCTCGAAGTGGCGTCCTGCGGCAGCTTCATCATGGCCGCCGAACGCATGCACGTGACGCAGACGGCCGTCAGCGCCCGCATCCGCACCCTGGAGCAGCAACTGGGGCGCCAGCTGTTCGTGCGCAACAAGGCCGGCGCACGGCTGACGTCGGCCGGCGAGCGCTTCATGCGCCATGCGGCCACCATGGTGCAGGTGTGGGAGCGGGCGCGCCACCAGGTGGCCTTGCCGCCGGGGCGCGATGACGCCATCAGCATCGGCTGCGAACTGAGTCTGTGGCAGCCGCTGCTGGGCGACTGGCTGATCCGCATGGCGCGCGATTGCCCCGAGATCGCCCTGCGCGCGGAAGTCGACAGTTCCGCGCGTCTGCTCGACGCCGTGCATGACGGCTCGCTCGACCTGGCCGTGCTGTACAACCCGCCGCAGCGTCCGGGCTTGGCCAGCGAATTGCTGGCCGAGGAAAAGCTGGTGATGGTGACCACGCGCGCCGACGGGCAGATGCATGCCGATGCCTATGTGTACGTGGATTGGGGGCCGGCGTTTGCCGCGAACCACCAGGCCGCGTACCCGGAGCTGAGCAGTCCGCCCGTGTCGATCTCGCTGGGGCCGCTGGCCCTCGTCTATCTGCTGGACGTGGGTGGCGCCAGCTATTTCCGTATCGGCAGCGCGCGACCCTATCTCGATGCCGGTTTGCTGCACCGCGTGCGCGACGCGCCCGAATTCTCGCATTCCGCCTACGCCGTCTACGCGGCCCAGCGCGGCAACCCGACCCTGGACCGTGCCCGCGCCTGCCTGCTCGAGGTGGCGGAGAGAATCAAGTAGATGCGACAGACGTAAAAAAAGCCGACCCGAGGGTCGGCTTTTTGTTTAAGCGCAATGCTTAGTCGCGGCTGCCGCCAGCGAAACCTAAAAGCGACAACAGGCTGGTGAAGATGTTGTACACGTCCAGGTAGATGCGCAGGGTGGCCGAGATGTAGTTGGTCTCGCCGCCGTTGATGATTTGCTGCACGTCATACAGGATGTAGGCTGAGAAGATGGCGATGGCGACCATGGAGATCACGATCGACAGTGCCGACAGGCCCAGGAAAATATTCGCCACCGATGCGAGGATCAGCACGATCACGCCGGCGAACAGCCATTTGCCCATGGCCGAGAAGTCGCGCTTCGAGACCGTGGCGATCGTCGCCATCACGGCCAGGATGGTGGCCGTGCCGCCGAATGCCGTCATGATCAGCATGCCGCCGTTCGAGTAGCCGAGCGTGCGCGTCAGGATAGGCGTGAGCATCAGGCCCATGAAGAAGGTGAAGCCCAGCAGGACGGCGACGCCGAGGCCCGAGTTCTTCGTCTTTTCAATCGCGTACATGAAGCCGAATGCGACGGCCATGAAGATGATGAAGCCCATGCCGCCGGTCAGCATCGGCAAATGCATTTGCACGCCGATGAAGGCGCCCAGCACGGTCGGGATCATGGACAGCGCCAGCAGCCAGTAAGTGTTGCGCAAGACCTGATGGCGGACTTGCTGCATGCCCCCCGACAGGTCAAAGGTGCGTTGCATGTTCTGATTCATAGTGCCTCCGTGTTGTCAATTCAAATTACTGCTTTACTCAAGGATAGCATGAGGGCCGGAATTTGCCAAAAAAGCAGCTTAAGATTTCATTAAACAGGGGGAGGGCGGCAAGATGCCCCCTGCCTGTCTGGGTGATATGGGGTGGAGTATGGTAAAATCAAAGGTTGATTGAGTTCTCAATTTACCGTTTTAAACCTTACTTTTTATTGGAGTTTTCACACATGGCAATCGAACGCACCCTGTCGATCATCAAACCAGACGCAGTTGCAAAAAACGTAATCGGTCAAATCTACTCGCGTTTTGAAAACGCTGGCCTGAAAATCGTTGCAGCACGCATGACCCAACTGTCGCGCGAACAAGCTGAAGGCTTCTACGCAGCGCACAAAGAACGCGGCTTCTTCAAGGATCTGGTCGACTTCATGGTTTCCGGTCCAGTCATGATTCAAGCCCTGGAAGGCGAAAACGCCGTTCTGGCCCACCGTGACCTGATGGGCGCGACCGATCCGAAGAAAGCAGAAAAAGGCACGATCCGCGCCGATTTCGCCGATTCGATCGACGCAAACGCCGTACACGGTTCCGACGCTGTCGAAGCTGCTAAAGTGGAAATCGCTTACTTCTTCCCAGAACTGAAGGCTTAATTGCCTTAGATAACGTTATTTCCTGGCGTTATCTGTGAAATAACTTATCACCCCCTGTTCCCGCTGCGCTGTGGAGTTTTCGCTCCGGATGCGCGCGGGGACGGATTTTTAGAATAGACAAGATCATGAATACGACGACCCTCACCAACTTGCTGGACCTCGATCCCGCGCAACTCATCGCTTACTGCGCCGAGTTGGGAGAGAAACCGTTTCGTGCGAAACAATTGCAACGTTGGATACACCAGTTTGGCGCCTCTGATTTCGACGCCATGACGGACCTGGCCAAGTCGCTGCGCGACAAGCTGGCCACGCGCGCCGAAGTGCGCGCCCCGGCCATCATCAGCGACCACACGTCGACGGATGGCACGCGCAAGTGGCTGGTCGACGTGGGCAATGGCAATGCCGTGGAAACCGTGTTCATCCCGGAAGAAAACCGCGGCACCCTGTGCATCTCGACCCAGGCCGGCTGCGCCGTGAACTGCCGTTTCTGCTCGACGGGCAAGCAAGGCTTCAACCGCAACCTCAGTGTCGGCGAAATCATCGGCCAGCTGTGGATGGCGGAATTTGAATTGCGCCGCACCAAGGGCATCGAACCGGGTCCGAAAGGCGAGCGCCAGATCACCAACGTGGTCATGATGGGCATGGGCGAGCCCCTGCTGAACTTTGAACCGACCGTCACGGCCCTGAAATTGATGCTCGACGACAACGCCTACGGCCTGTCGCGCCGCCGCGTGACCCTGTCGACGTCGGGCGTCGTGCCGATGATGGATAAGCTGTCGCAGGAAGTGCCGGTGGCCCTGGCCGTCTCGCTGCACGCCTCGAACGATGCCTTGCGCGACGGCTTGATTCCACTGAACAAGAAATACCCGCTGAAGGAATTGATGGCGGCCTGCAAGCGCTACCTGGAATTCGCCCCGCGCGATTTCATCACGTTCGAATACTGCATGCTCGACGGCGTCAACGACAGCGACGAGCACGCGCGCGAACTGCTGGCGCTGGTGCAAGACCGCGAGTTCGGCGTGAACTGCAAGTTCAACCTGATTCCATTCAACCCCTTCCCCGAGTCGGGCCTGTTCCGCTCGAAAAACCCGCGCATCAAGGCCTTCGCCCAGGTGCTGATGGACGGCGGCATCATCACCACCGTGCGCAAGACACGCGGCGACGATATCGACGCGGCCTGCGGCCAGCTGGCCGGCGAAGTCAAGGACCGCACCCGGGTGCAGGAACGCATGGAAAAGATGACTGAGTATCAACAGAAATTTGGTGCCAATTTCGGCAAGATCGTGGAGATCCGCTCCTGATGAGGGAAGGCATGGCTTACCAACGCTCGCTCGCTGTGGCCGCTGTTTGCCTGGCCGTGCTGCTGGTCGGCTGTGCCTCTTCCACGCCGCAGACTGTCGCCAGGGACGTGCAGGCGGGCGCGCCGGAGCGTGCCGCGCTGCGCTTGCAGCTGGCCAGCGCGTACTATGCGCAAGGCCAGCTCGACGTGGCCCTGGCCGAAGCGCAGCAAGCCGTGCAACTGGCGCCGAACGATGCGCAAGCGTATGGCGTGCGCGCCCTGATCCTCGCGGCCCAGCGGCAAACTGCGTCTGCCGAGAAAGATTTCCTTTACGCTTTGCGCCTTGCGCCCCACAATCCTGAGTTGAGCAATAATTACGGCCTGTTTTTGTGCCAGACGGGACGCGCCGCGCAATCGCTGGCGTATTTCGATGCGGCATTGGCGGACGCGGCGTATGTATCGCCGGAAAAGGCGCTCAACAATGGGGGCGCTTGCAGCCTGGCCCTGAACGATTACCCGCGTGCGGGCGCGTATTGGATGCGCGCCGTACGCATCGCACCGGACGTGGCAGTGACGAACGCCGGCCTGGTGCGCGTGTATTACCAACAGCAAGACTACCGGCAGGCGGCTTATTATTTGCAGCGGCTCGGTAAGATAGTAACAATGGAGAGCCAGACGGCCGATGTGCTGTGGCTCGGGATCAAGGTGCAGCATAAGCTCGGGGATGCGGGTGCGGAAGCTGGCCTGGGGGCGCATTTGCGCAACCACCATGCCGGCTCCCCCGAATATGCTGCTTATCAAAATGGGGCGTTTGATGAGTGAGACAGGGATACCAATGAATTCAGAGTGGGCAGAAACGCCTCAGCAGCAGCCCCAGGGCAATCTGGCGTTGGCAGGCGCGCAGTTGAAGGCGCAGCGCGAAGCGCTGGGCTGGCCGGTGGAGCAGGTGGCCGACCAGCTCAAGCTGGCGCCGCGCCAGGTGATCGCGCTGGAAGAGGGCGACATGGCGGCCTTGCCGAACCTGGCCGTGGTGCGCGGTTTCGTGCGCGCCTACGCCAAGGTCGTGCGTCTCGACGCGGCACCGCTGGTGGCCATGATCGAAGTCCACCCGGCGCCGGCGCAAGACCCGGCCGCGCCCGTACGGCGCGAGATTTCCGCCACGTTTTCCGAATCGCGCTTCCCGTCGATGACGCAGCGCTCGTCGAACCAGACGCCCCTGTGGATCGCCGGCGCCGTGGCCGTCGTCGTGGCGGCCGCCTTTGGCGCGTATAAACTCGGCTACGTGCCGGCCAGCCTGCTGTCTTCGCAGGCCGGGAAGGAAACATCGCAAGTGGGCCCCGTGGAAACGACCCTGATCAAGCCGGGCCAGGACTTGACGCCCGTGCAGTCACCATCCGTGCCCCTGATTTCCGTACCGCCGCCACCAGGCAACGATACGCAGACGGGCGCTCCGGCTTCCGCCATCGCTTCGGCGCCGGCCGCCGCCGTGCCGCCAGCCGCCGTGCCAGCCCCTGCGACAGCCGCGACGGCCTCCGCCACGCCGCCCGTGGCTGCCCCTGCCGTGGGCGCGAATGCGCTGGTGCTGAAAGTGGAGCAGGATTCCTGGGTGGAAATCCGCCGCCCTGGCAGCACGCCGCTGATTTCGCGCATGGTCAAGGCGGGCAGCACGGAAACGTTCGATATCACGGGCCCGGCCACCCTGGTGGTGGGCAAGCCCGGTGTGGTGCAGGCAACCTTGCGCGGCGCCAAGCTGGAGCTGCCGACCGTTGCCGGCGGCACGATCTCGCGCGTCAGCATCAAATAATTGCAGTAACCGTTCAAGCAAACTCAGAAGATAATATTATGGCTACCTCGAAAACAGCGATCGGCTCCGGTCCATCCGGCCGGCGCGACAGCCGCAAGGTGCTGATCGCGCACGGCCAGCGCCAGATCTGGGTGGGCGGCGACGCCCCCGTGGTGGTGCAGTCGATGACGAACACGGATACGGCCGACGCCATCGGCACGGCGATCCAGATCAAGGAACTGGCGCGTGCCGGTTCGGAACTGGTGCGCCTGACGGTGGACCGTCCGGAAGCGGCTGCGGCCGTGCCCTACATCCGCGAGCAGCTCGACAAGATGGATATCGACGTGCCGCTGGTCGGCGATTTCCACTATAACGGCCATACCCTGCTCAACGACTACCCCGATTGCGCGCGCGCGCTGTCGAAGTACCGCATCAATCCGGGCAACGTGGGCAAGGGCGCCAAGCGCGACACGCAATTTGCGCAAATGATCGAAGCGGCTTGCCGCTACGACAAGCCGGTGCGCATCGGCGTGAACTGGGGCAGCCTCGATCAAGCCTTGCTGGCACGCATCATGGATGAAAACGCGGGCCGCGCCGAACCGTGGCCGGCGCAAGCCGTCATGTATGAAGCGCTGGTGACGTCGGCGATTGAAAACGCCGTGCGCGCCGAAGAACTGGGCCTGGCGCGCGACAAGATCATCCTGTCGTGCAAGGTCTCGGGCGTGCAGGACCTGATCGCCGTGTACCGCGAACTGGCGCAGCGCTGCGATTATCCGCTGCACCTGGGCCTGACGGAAGCGGGCATGGGCAGCAAGGGCATCGTCGCTTCGACGGCGGCCCTGGCCGTGCTGCTGCAGGAAGGCATCGGCGACACCATCCGCATTTCGCTGACGCCCGAACCGGGCGGCGACCGCACGCGTGAAGTCATCGTCGGCCAGGAAATTTTGCAAACCATGGGCTTGCGCAAGTTCGCGCCCATGGTCATCGCCTGTCCCGGTTGCGGCCGCACGACGTCGACCACCTTCCAGGAGCTGGCCGACAACATCCAGACGTATCTGCGCGAGCAGATGCCGGAGTGGAAGAAATCGTATCCGGGCGTGGAAGCGATGAACGTGGCCGTCATGGGCTGCATCGTCAACGGGCCCGGCGAATCGAAGCATGCGAACATCGGCATCAGCCTGCCCGGCACGGGCGAGTCGCCGGCCGCGCCCGTGTTCGTCGACGGCGAAAAAGTCGTCACCCTGCGCGGCGAACGCATCGTCGAGGAATTCCAGGACATCGTCCTCAATTATGTTAAAAGCCATTACGGCGCCGCCGCCACGGCAACGGCGTAGGTCAGGTAGGTCGGATTAGCGCTACGCGCGTCATCCGGCAATCAAGTTAAAGCAAAGAAGAACACTATGTCCGAAAATAAAAAGCTCGACAAAATCACCGCTGTCAAAGGCATGAACGATATCCTGCCAGCTGACGCCCCGCTGTGGGAATTGTTTGAAAACACGGCGCAATCCGTACTGCAAAGCTATGGCTTCCAGCAGATCCGCACGCCGATCGTGGAAGAAACGAAATTGTTCGCGCGCGCCATCGGCGCCGTGACCGATATCGTGGAAAAGGAAATGTATTCGTTCACCGATTCGATGAACGGCGACAACCTGACCCTGCGTCCTGAAGGCACGGCCGGCGTGGTGCGCGCCGTCGTCGAGCACAACCTCGTCTACGAAGGCCCGAAACGCCTGTGGTACAAGGGCCAGATGTTCCGCCACGAGCGTCCGCAAAAGGGCCGCTACCGCCAGTTTCACCAGTTCGGCGCGGAAGCCATCGGCTTCACGGGCCCGGACATCGACGCCGAGCTGATCATGATGACGCGCCGCCTGTGGGATGACCTGGGCCTGGAAGGCATCCGCCTGGAACTGAACTCGATCGGCGACGCGGCCGAGCGCCTGCGCCACCGCGCCGACCTGATCGCCTACCTGGAAAGCCACAGCGAGCTGCTCGACGAAGAAGCCAAGCGCCGCCTGCACAGCAATCCGCTGCGCATCCTCGATACCAAGAACCCTGCCATGCAGGATCTGGTCAATGGCGCGCCGAAGCTGCTCGAGTACTTGGGCGAGGAATCGCTGGCCCATTTCCACGGCGTGCAGAAGATTCTGAACCACAACAATATTCCATTCATCATCAATCCACGCCTGGTGCGCGGCCTCGATTACTACAACCGCACGGTGTTCGAGTGGGTCAGCGACAAGCTGGGCGCGCAAGGCACGGTCTGCGCCGGCGGCCGCTATGACGGCATGGTGGAAATGTTTGGCGGCAAATCGACGCCCGCCGTCGGTTTCGGCATGGGCGTCGAACGCCTGGTGCTGCTGATGAAGGACGCGGCCGAGCCGGAGCAGCCGGCCCAGTGCGACGTCTACCTGGTGCACCAGGGCGAGCAGGCAGGCTTGCAAGCGTTCGTGCTGGCCGAGCGGATTCGCGATGCCGGCCTGGACGTTGTGCTACATTGCGCAGCGAGCAACGGTGGCGGCAGCTTCAAGACGCAAATGAAAAAGGCGGACGCCAGCGGTGCGGCATTTGCCGTGATCATGGGCGACGATGAAATCGCCAACCATGTCGCGACGGTGAAAGCCATGCGCGAAGCCGATGCGGGCGCACAGCAGAACACGGTGCCGTTCGACGATGTCGTCGATTACGTGGTAGACCAGATCATCGGCGACCACGATTGCGGCCATGACCACGGTCCTGGCGGCCACGTGCATCATCACCACTGATTTGACGCAAGACCGTTCTACCCTCGATCAACTACTCATTAAAACTGACGACCCATGGCATACGATCACGAAGAACAAGAACAACTGGCAACCCTCAAAGCCTGGTGGCAGCGCAATGGCAATCTGACCTCCTGGGTCCTGATCGTGGCGCTGGCAGGCTACAGCGGCTGGGCTGGCTGGCAGTACTACCAGCGCACGCAGGCTGCGCAAGCGGGCCAGTTATACGACGAACTGCAGAACGCCATCGCCGCCAAGGACACGGCCAAGGTGATGCGCGCGGCTGGCGACATGCAATCGCGTTTCAGCGGCACGGCATACGCGCAGATGAGCGCCCTGGCCGCGGCCAAGGTGGCGTTCGACGCGAACGACCTGAAAACGGCCAAGACCCAGCTGCAATGGGTGGCCGAGCATGGCACGGAAGAGTACAAGGCCATCGCCAAGCTGCGCCTGGCCGGTGTTCTGCTGGATGAAAAAGCCTACGATGAAGCGCTGAAAGTGCTGGCAACGGCTTCCGTGGCGCAATTTGCCGGCGCCGTGGCCGACCGCAAGGGCGACATCCTGGTGGCGCAAAACAAGCTGGCCGACGCCCGCACGGCTTACCTGGCCGCTCTGGCCGCGACGGACAAAAACAATCCAGGCCGTCAGCTGATCCAGGTCAAACTGGAAGCGATCGGCGGTACGGTACCGGAAGACAAGGCCAAGGCTGACAAGGCCGCCGCCTGACAGGAACACTGATGGCAGGGCCGGGTGGCGTTGTGCGCCGCCCGCCTTGCCCTTACAAGTACAAGAAAAAGGTTGGATAACACTTATGCGTGTCACTGAAAAGCTGGTAGCTGCAAGTCTGTTGGCCCTGATGGCCGGTTGCTCGTCCTGGAACCCGTTCGCCTCGAAAGATCCGAAAACCGAGCCGGCCAAGCTGGTCGAGTTAAAATCGAGCATCGCCGTGCGCGACGCCTGGAAGTATTCGATCGGCAAGGCTGGCGTGTACGCGTTTACGCCTGCGCTGGCTGGCAGCAGCCTGTACGTGGTCAGTGCCGATGGCGCGCTGGCGCGCCTCGATGCGGCCAGCGGCCGTGAAACGTGGCGCGTCAAGGCCGGCAGCGACATCACGTCGAGCCCCGGCAGCGATGGCACGGTCGTGGCCGTCGGCGCCGCCAAGGGCGCCGTGCTGGCGTTTGACGCCGATGGCAAGCAGCTGTGGAAGGCGCAGGCGTCCAGCGAAGTATTGACGGCGCCCGTCGTGGGACAGGGCGTGGTCGTGGTGCGCAGCGTGGATAACCGCATCGTCGGCTTCGACGCCAAGACGGGCGAGCGCAAGTGGACGGTGCAGCGCGTCACGCCGGCATTGACCTTGCGCAATGCGCCGGGCATGGCGCTGGGCGGCGCGAACATCTACGTGGCCCAGCCGGGCGGCAAGCTGCTGGCACTGACGGCGGCCACCGGTGTGGTACGCTGGGAGGTCGTCGTCAGCGAACCGCGCGGCGCCACCGAACTGGAGCGCGTCTCCGACATCGCCGGCACGCCGGTGGTGTACGAAGGCGAAGTGTGCGCTGTCACATACCAGGGCAAGGCGGGTTGTTTCGATGCCGCCACGGGCGTGCCGCGCTGGACCAAGCCGATCTCGTCCGATGTGGGCGTGGCCGTCGACCAGCGTTTCGTGTTCACCGCCGATGACCAGGGCGCCGTCGTGGCGTTCAGCCGCGAAGGCGGCCAGAGCGCCTGGAAGAATGACGCGCTGGCGCGCCGCCGCCTGTCGACGCCGGCCTCCTACGGCCGCAGCGTCGCCGTTGGCGATTATCAAGGTTACATCCACTTCCTGTCACGGGAAGATGGTGCATTAATAGGTCGTGTCAGCACCGACGGTAGCCCGATTGTTTCGGCTCCCGTTGTTGCCGGTTCGAATTTGATTTTTCAAACCCAATCAGGGACAGTGACCGCTCTCGCGGTCGAGTAATACAATGAAGCCGGTAATTGCACTAGTAGGTCGACCCAATGTTGGGAAATCGACTTTATTCAATCGTCTGACCCGCTCGCGCGATGCGCTGGTGGCGGATTTGCCTGGGTTGACGCGCGATCGTCACTATGGCGAAGGCCGTGTCGGCGAACGTCCCTTCCTCGTCATCGATACGGGTGGTTTCGAACCCGTCGCCAAGGAAGGCATCATGCACCAGATGGCACTGCAGACCAAGCAGGCCGTGGCCGAGGCCGACGTGGTGGTATTCATCGTGGACGGCCGTCAGGGCCTGACCCCGCATGACAAGACCATCGTCGACTTCCTGCGCAAGAGCGGCCGTCCGGTCTTGCTGGTAGTCAACAAAAGCGAAGGCATGCGCTACACGGCCGTCGTGTCCGAATTCTATGAATTGGGCATGGGCGATCCGTATGCGATCTCGTCGGCGCATGGCGACGGCGTCAACGACCTCGTCGAAGTGATGCTGGACCTGGCGTTCGCGCAGCGTCCGGATGAGCCTGAAGAGCTGGAAAAGACCGACCGCGGCATCAAGATCGCCCTCGTCGGCCGTCCGAACGTGGGCAAGTCGACCTTGATCAATACCTTGCTGGGCGAAGAGCGCGTGATCGCCTTCGACATGCCGGGCACGACGCGCGATTCGATCGAAATCCCGTTCGAGCGCGATGGCCAGCAATACACCTTGATCGACACGGCCGGTATCCGCCGCCGCGGCAAGGTGTTCGAAGCGATCGAGAAATTCTCTGTCGTGAAAACGCTGCAGTCGATTTCCGAAGCCAACGTGGTCGTGCTGATGCTCGACGCGCAGCAGGATATCTCGGAGCAAGACGCGCATATCGCCGGCTTCATCCTGGAATCGGGCCGCGCGCTGGTCGTGGCCGTGAATAAATGGGATGGCTTGCAATCGCACGAGCGCGATGAAATCAAGATCGATATCGACCGCAAGCTCGATTTCCTGTCGTTCGCGCAGATGCATTTCATTTCCGCGCTGAAAGGCACCAACATCGGTCCATTGATGAAGTCGCTCAACGCCGCGTATGCGGCCGCCATGTGCGATTTGTCGACGCCGAAGCTGACGCGCGCCCTGATCGAAGCGGTGGAGAAGCAGGAGCCGCGCCGCAAGGGTTCGATCCGTCCGAAGCTGCGCTATGCGCATCAGGGCGGCATGAACCCGCCTGTGATCGTTATTCACGGCAATGCGCTCGACGCCGTCGGCGACCCGTACAAGCGTTATCTGGAAAAACATTTCCGCGATACGTTTGCCCTGGTCGGCACGCCGCTGCGTATCGAATTGCGTACGGGTAAAAACCCGTTTGCACGCACGCCAAGCAAGTAATGTTTTAAATGCTGAATTAAGTGCATATTAAGGCGCCGCGGAGATAATGCGGCGCCGACAGTCATTTAATGGCTGTTTGCACGAAAATAATAAAGTGTTAATGCGCCATGCGCGACAGCGATCGCGAAAACAGGTTACAGTAGCTATGACGCATCTTTCTTTCTTTGAAAGGTGTGAGAGCACTTGAAATCAAGCGAGTCGCCTCCAATTCTTACACAACAACATAAACAACGGAGCTGTTATGAGCAACAAAGGGCAACTGTTACAAGACCCATTCCTCAATGCATTACGCAAAGAGCATGTTCCTGTCTCGATCTATCTGGTCAATGGCATTAAATTGCAGGGCCATATCGAATCGTTCGATCAATATGTCGTATTGCTGCGCAATACAGTGACACAGATGGTGTACAAGCATGCCATCTCGACAGTGGTGCCGGCCCGTGCCGTCAATCTCAATATTGAATCTGAAGCGGAGTAAAGCGTTGAGCTTGACGGCCCAGCGCCTTTCACCGTCCATCGCCCCCGTCCGCGCCAGCGGCGCTGATGCGTTTGCATCGGCGTCGGCGTCCGCCACAACTTATCAGATGCCATCATGCGCGCGGCACTAGTCGGAGTTGACTTCGGTCACAGCGACTTCGCCGCCAGCATGGAGGAACTCATGCTGTTGTCGCGTTCGGCTGGCGCCGACCCGATTTCCACCATCACGGCCAAGCGTTCGAGTCCCGATTCCGCATATTTCGTCGGCAGCGGCAAGGCTGATGAAATTGGCGACGTCGTCGTCAACGATGGCCTGGAAATCGTCATCTTCAATCATGCCCTCTCGCCTGCCCAGCAGCGCAATCTGGAAAAGCGCCTGAATGTGCGCGTGCTCGACCGTACCAGCCTGATCCTCGACATCTTCGCGCAGCGCGCCAAGAGCCACGAGGGCAAGCTGCAAGTCGAACTGGCCCAGCTGCAGCATCTGGCCACGCGCCTGATCCGCGGCTGGACCCACCTTGAGCGGCAAAAGGGCGGTATCGGCTTGCGCGGTCCCGGCGAGACGCAGCTCGAGACCGACCGCCGGCTGATCGGCGACCGCGTCAAGGCCTTGCGCGCCCGTCTGGAAAAGCTGCACAAGCAGCGCGAAACGCAGCGCCGTGCGCGCGGCCGCAATCACACATTCTCCGTGTCCCTGGTCGGCTATACCAATGCCGGCAAGTCGACCCTGTTCAATGCCGTGACCAAGGCCGGCGTGTACGTCGCCGACCAGTTGTTCGCCACGCTCGACACCACCTCGCGCCGGGTTTACCTGGGGCAGGAAGTGGGCAACGTGGTGATCTCCGACACGGTCGGCTTCGTGCGCGAATTGCCGCATCAGCTGGTGGCCGCATTCCGCGCCACGCTCGAAGAAACCATCCATGCCGATTTGCTGCTGCACGTCGTCGACGCCGCGTCGCCGGTGCGCATGGAGCAGATCGAGCAGGTCAACCTGGTCTTGAAAGAGATCGGCGCCGATCATATTCCGCAAATCCTCGTGTGGAACAAGATCGATGCGGCCGGGCTGGAGCCTTCGGTGGAGCGCGACGAATATGCTACGATCAGTCGCGTGTTCGTCAGTGCGCAGAAGGGCAGCGGGCTCGACCTGCTGCGCGATGCGATCGTCGAGATGGCCAGGAAGGCGCCCGGTTCGGCCCACCTGTATCAGAACGACGAGGCACCGCAGGAAGATCAGTTTGACGGTCAGTACGACCAGCACGATGGCGCCGCCCCGGACCAGGACGAAGAGCCTGGCGAGGACGATAGGATTTCCACCCACTCCCAAGTCGGAACACGATAGTTATGCTTGTCTCCCTACTCAAAAAAACAGGCTTGAAGTTGTCCCTGAACGATCCCCGCTGGGGCAATCGCAAGGACGACGGCAAGAAAGCCCAAGAAGGCAAAAAGCCCGGCGAAGGTCCGCCGGACCTCGATCAGTTGTGGCGCGATTTCAATCAGCGCCTGAACGCCTTTTTCGGACAGAAGAACCGTCCCGACAATGGCGGCAATAACAACGGCGGTGGCGGTGGTCCGCGCCCAGACATGAAGGGCGCCGGCATCACCGCAGGCGTGGTCGGCGTGATCGCCGTCTTCATCTGGCTCGCCAGCGGCGCCTTCATCGTGCAAGAGGGCCAGAGCGGCGTCGTGCTGACGTTTGGCCAATACACGCGCACGGCGCCGGCCGGTCTCAACTGGCGCTGGCCGTATCCGTTCCAGACCGATGAAACCGTCAACGTGTCGCAGGTGCGCACGGTGGAAGTCGGGTATCGCACGTCGCTGCGCAACAAGCAGGCCAGCGAGTCGCTGATGCTGACGGACGATGAAAACATCATCGACATCCAGTTCGCGGTGCAGTACACCTTGAAAGATCCGGTGGAATGGCTGTTCAGCCTGCGCGACCAGGAAGACACCTTGCGGCAGGTTGCCGAAACGGCGATCCGCGAAGTGGTCGGCCGCAGCAAGATGGACTTCGTGCTGTATGAAGGCCGTGAAAAAGTGGCCTTCGACACGCAAAAATTGATGCAGCAGATTCTTGAAGATTACAAGTCTGGCGTGTTGATCAACAACGTGACGATGCAGGCCGTGCAGCCGCCGGAGCAGGTGCAAGCCGCCTTCGACGATGCCGTCAAGGCAGGCCAGGACCGTGAACGCCAGAAGAATGAAGGCCAGGCCTACGCCAATGACGTCATTCCGAAAGCACGCGGCGCGGCATTCCGCCTGGTGCAGGAAGCAGAGGCCTACCGGGCCATGGTGACCGAGAACTCCGAAGGTAATGCGTCGCGCTTCAAGCAGGTGCTGGTCGAGTACCAGAAGGCGCCGGCCGTCACGCGCGACCGCATGTACCTGGAAACGATGCAGCAAGTGTTCAGCAGTGCCAGCAAGGTCATGGTTGACGCCAAGACGGGCAGCAATCTGCTGTATCTGCCGCTCGACAAGTTGATCGCCCAGCAGGCGGCGTCGGACGCCTCGGCCGCGGCAGCGCGCGCCACAGCGGCCGCACCCGCAGCCAATACCGTAATGCCACAGGAAGCCATGCAGACAGTAGAAGTCAATTCGCGTCGCGACAGCCGCTCTTCGCGTGAACGGGAGAGCCGCTAATGAACCGTATCGTCGCCGCCCTGATCGCGGGCTTTATCGCGATCATGCTCCTTTCCTCGACCGTGTTCGTGGTCGATCAGCGTAAATACGCCATCGTCTTCGCCCTGGGTGAAGTCAAGGACGAGATCAGCAAACCAGGCTTGTACTTCAAGCTGCCGCCGCCGTTCCAGAACGTCATCTACCTGGACAAGCGCATCCTGACGCTCGACACGCCGGAGCCGGAGCGCTTCATCACGGCCGAGAAGAAGAATATCCTCGTCGACGCGTATGTGAAGTGGCGTATCGTCAATCCGAAGACTTATTTCCGCAGCTTTGGCGGCGATGAAAGCCGCGCCCGCAACCGCATGTCGCAAATCGTCAAGGCCGCGCTGAATGATGAAATCACCAAGCGCACGGTGCGCGAAGTGATCTCGGGCGAGCGTGGCAAGGTGATGCAGGCGATCAAGGCCAAGGTGGCGGCCGAGGCCGAGGCCATCGGCGTGGGCATCGTCGACGTGCGCCTGAAGCGCGTCGATTACGTCGAGCAGATCAACAACTCCGTGTACGAGCGCATGAAGTCCGAGCGCGTGCGCGTGGCCAACGAGCTGCGTTCGACCGGTTCGGCCGACTCCGAGAAGATCCGCGCCGACGCCGACAAGCAGCGCACGGTGATCCTGGCCGAAGCGTACCGCGAAGCCGAGAAGATCCGCGGCGAGGGCGACGCCAAGGCATCGCAGATCTATGCGGAAGCGTTTGGCAAGAATCCGGAGTTCTACAAGTTTTACCGCAGCCTTGAAGCCTACCGCGCCACGTTCAAGGACAAGGGCGACGTGATGGTAGTCGATCCGAGTTCGGAATTCTTCAAGTACTTCAAGGGCGGCGGCGCAGCCGGTTCGGCCAAGAAGTAAGACAGCATCGGGACTGCCCCCGTCCGCAACGACGGGGCAGTAGCAGCGGGGCCGGCATCATTGCCGGCCCCGTTTTTTTGTGCCCGCCAGGCTGTTGCGGGAAGGCGTAAAATTCCCTGTTTTTAGGGCTGCGCGGCAGCGTTTCGGACAACTTATCCCTAAAGGCCCGTGTTTTCGCGTAAAATATCAGGTTCGGCCTCTTGCCTGGCGCGCCCGCCGCTGCCTCGCATGATGCATTTTTTCAACTTTCTTCCGTATCTCGCTCCCTCATGCCGAATTGGCTTTTGCCCGAAAATATTGCCGATGTTCTGCCGTCGGAAGCGCGCAAGATCGAAGAGCTGCGCCGCCTCATGCTGGATAATTTCCGTCTGTACGGATATGAACTGGTGATGCCGCCGCTGCTCGAGTATCTGGAATCGCTGATGACCGGCGCTGGCAAGGATACCGACCTGCGCACGTTCAAACTGGTCGACCAGCTGTCGGGCCGCATGCTCGGCCTGCGCGCCGACATGACGACGCAAGTGGCGCGCATCGACGCCCATCTGCTGAACCGCGCCACCGTCACCCGCCTGTGCTACGCCGGCAGCGTGCTGCATACCCGTCCGTCGGGCTTGCACGCCACCCGCGAACCGCTGCAGATCGGCGCCGAAATCTATGGCCACGCCGGCCTGGAAGCCGATGCCGAGATCCAGGAACTGGCGCTCGCTTCGCTGGCACTGGCCGGTTTCGATAGCGTCCGCCTGGATTTGTCGCACGTCGGCCTGTTGCGCGCTATCATTGCGCAAGACGCCGCCGCCGAGCGCGACGAAGCTGCGCTGTACGCCTTGCTGCGCGCGAAAGATGCGCCGGGCCTGCGCGCCCTGACGGCATCCTACGATGCCGTCACGCGCGATGCGCTGCTGGCCTTGCCGAATCTGTATGGCGACATCGACGTGCTGGCGCGTGCGCGCGAAGTGCTGCCGCCGTTGCCGGGCGTGTTGAAGGCGCTGGCCGAACTGGCCGCGCTGGCAGGATCTGCCCTGGGCCGCGCCGAAGTGGCGATCGACCTGGCCGACCTGCGCGGCTACCAATATGAAAGTGGCGCGATGTTTGCGCTGTATGTACCTGGCTTGCCGAACGCGGTTGCGCGCGGCGGCCGTTATGACCACGTCGGCGAAGCGTTCGGCCGGGCACGTCCCGCGACCGGCTTCTCGCTCGATTTGCGCGAACTGGCGCGCCTGTTGCCGACCGCGGAACGGAAGCATTCGATCCGCGCGCCGTGGGGCAGTGCGCCAGAATTGAAGGAAAAAATCGCCGAGTTGCGCAAGGCGGGCGAGGTCGTGATCCAGAGTATGCCGGGTCACAGTAATGAACAAGACGAGTTCGAGTGCGATCGCGTGCTGGTACTTGCCGATAATGGTAGTAGCTGGATTCTTAAAAACTTAGGTTAAGTGATGTCAAAGAAAATTATGGCAAAGAACGTCGTTGTCATCGGCACCCAATGGGGCGATGAAGGTAAAGGCAAGATCGTCGATTGGTTGACCGATCACGCCCAAGGTGTGGTGCGCTTCCAGGGCGGCCACAATGCAGGCCACACGCTGGTCATCGGCGGCGTCAAAACCGCGCTGCAACTGATCCCGTCGGGCATCATGCGTCCAGGCGTCGCCTGCTACATCGGTAACGGCGTGGTCGTTTCCGTGCCGGACGTGCTGCGCGAAATCGACAAGCTCGAAGCCGTCGGCGTCGAAGTCGCCTCGCGCCTGAAAGTGTCGGACGCGGCGCCCGTGATCCTGCCTTACCACACCGCGATCGACCTGGCGCGTGAAGCCAAGCGTGGCGATGCGAAGATCGGCACCACCGGCAAGGGCATCGGCCCGGCCTATGAAGACAAAGTGGCGCGCCGCGCGATCCGTATCGCCGACCTGCTGAACGAGAAGCGCTTTGCCGAAAAGCTGGCTGAAAACCTCGATTACCACAACTTCGTGCTGGAAAACTACCTGAAGGCGCCGAAAGTCGACTATCAGAAGACCCTCGACGACGCGCTGGCCTATGTGCCGCGTCTGCGTCCGATGGTGACCGACGTGTCGAGCGCGCTGTACAAGGCGCACAAGGCCGGCGCGAACCTGCTGTTCGAAGGCGCGCAGGGCTCCCTGCTCGACGTCGACCACGGCACCTACCCGTTCGTCACCTCGTCGAACTGCGTGGCCGGCAATGCCGCCGCCGGTTCGGGTGTCGGTCCTGGCATGCTGCACTACATCATGGGCATCACCAAGGCTTACACGACGCGCGTCGGTTCCGGCCCGTTCCCTTCGGAACTGCCAACGGATGCGGGCGTCGGCCACCACCTGGCGCAAGTCGGTCATGAATTCGGCACCGTGACGGGCCGTGCCCGCCGCTGCGGCTGGTTCGACGCCGCCTTGCTGCGCCGCTCCGTGCAGATCAACGGCGTGACGGGCATGTGCCTGACCAAGCTGGACGTGCTGGATGGTATCGAAACGCTGAAACTGTGCACCGGCTACACCATCGATGGCGTAGCCACGGACATCTTCCCATCGGGCGCCGAAGAAGCCGCCCGTTGCGTGCCGGTGTACGAAGAGATGCCAGGCTGGACGGAAAGCACGGTCGGCGCGAAATCGCTGGCGGCGCTGCCGGCAACGGCGCGCGCCTACATCAAGCGCATCGAAGAACTGGTCGGCGTACCGGTGGACATGGTTTCGACCGGTCCGGATCGTGAAGAAACGATCGTGCTGCGTCACCCATTCGAGTAAGCTGCTGGACACAATCCGCCGCAAGGCGGATTTTTTTAATCACGCTAATAATAAGATTCCACTATCATGACTACCCCACAATCGAACGATCAACACCTCTGGGTCAACTGGGAAGAATACCACCGCCTGATCGAGCGCCTGGCGCTCAAGGTCTACGAATCGGGCTGGAAATTCGACCAGGTATTGTGCCTGGCGCGCGGCGGCGTGCGTCCCGGCGACGTATTCTCGCGCATTTTTGATTTGCCACTGGCCATCCTGTCGACCAGCTCCTACCGCGAAGACGCGGGCACGGTGCGCGGCGACCTCGATATCGCCAAGTACATGACCATGACCAAGGGCCCGCTGGCCGGCCGCATCCTGCTGGTCGACGACCTGGCCGATTCGGGCGTCACGCTGGACAAGGTCACGCGTCACCTGAAGGAAAACTTCCCTGACGTGACCGAAGTCAAATCGGCCGTGATCTGGCTGAAGGGCTGCTCCGTCGTGCGTCCCGACTACTTCCTCGACGAATTGCCGCACAATCCGTGGATCCACCAGCCATTCGAAGACTACGACGGCCTGCGTCCGCACCAGCTGGCGGCGTGGATCAAGAAGGGCGAAGCAGGCAAGTAATTGCGTGCGCGCTTGCAAAAAAAAGACGATCGTGTATCGTCTTTTTTTTCGTCCAAGGAAATGCGATGACCATACTCACGACGGCGCGCCTGCGCCTGGAACCGATCATGGAAAACCATTACGAGCGCATGCGCACGCTCAACACCGATCCCGAGGTGATGACCTACCTGAACGCGGGCCAGCCCGAAAAGGAAGAGGACACGCGCGCCGCCGTCAAGCGCGTCACGGGCCGCTGGGCCGAGTGGGGCTATTCGTGGTGGGCGCTGATACGCCTCGATGATGGCGAGATGGTGGGCATGGCCTGCCTGCAGCATCTCGATGGCGACAAGAGCAAGCCGCACGAAATCGGCTGGCGTCTGGCCCGCACGGGCTGGGGCCAGGGCTATGCCAGCGAAGCGGCAGCCGCCATCGTCGCGCATGCGTTCAAAGTCGTCGGCGCGCCCGAAGTGGTGGCCGTGGCGCACCCGGACAACGCGGCCTCGATCAAGGTCATGACGCGTCTGGGCATGCAGTACGCGGGCATGGAGCGCCATTACGATATCGATAGCGTCGTGTACCGTCTGGCACGCCCATGAAGGTAACGCGCAAGCCCCTGAAGCTGGGCTGCGCCTACGGCGTGCGGTTTTCGCCCGATGGCACGCGCCTGGCCGTGCTGGGGCGCGACCTGGTCCTGTGGGACGTGGCGGCACGCCAGAAACTGTGGCGCGGCAAATTCATCGCCCATTGTTCCAGCATGGCGTTCTCGCCTGACGGCAGCCGGCTGGCCATCAAGAGCACGACGGGCCAGCAGGCCGTGGTGGATGCGCTGGCGGGCCAGGTGCTGCTGAACTTTCAGAACAAAAAGGATGGCGAAGGCTGCGGTCCCGCGTGGTCGCCGTGCGGCCAATATCTTGCCGACGGTGGCTGGGATGGCCGCCTGCGCGTGCGCGACACGCAAACGGGCGAAGTGCTGTTCATGCACGAGCACCCTGGTGAAATGCTGCGTGCAATCTACGCCATCGATGGCGGGCGGCGTTTGCTGGTCCTGCATGGCATCAAGTCGGTGGAGGAAGGACAGGTGCAGCCGCCCGACTATTGCAGCGTGTGGGACTGGCCGCTGCAAGCGAGAGGCGGCCGCGTGGTGCTGTCGCTGCCCAAGCTGGCGTCGTGCGTACCATCGCCCGATGGCGCGCGTCTGGCCGTGCTGCATTACGCAGGCAGCGAGGAATTCTTATCGGTGCATGCGATGGACGATGGCCGCTGTCTGGCCACGGCGCCCGTGGAAGCGGGCGGCGGCACGGGCGACGCCCTGCGCTGGCTGCCCGACTGCAGCGCGCTGGGACGCATCGGCAAGGGCAAGCTGCTGTTCTATGCCTGGCCGGGGCTCGGCGTCGTGGCGCAGGAAGATTTTACGTATCCCTGCGCACTGGACTTTTTGCCTGGCTCGCCATTGGCCGCCATCGGTTCCTGGGAATCTGGCATGCTGATGGATCTGAACGTTCACAAGGAAAATACATGATCACCTGTTACCTGCGTTACATCATCGACCCGTATAAATTGCGGGAATTCGAAGCCTACGGCAAGCTGTGGATACCGCTGGTCGAACGCTTCGGCGGCCAGCACCACGGCTACTTTTTGCCATCGGAAGGCGCCAGCAACGTGGCGCTGGCCATGTTCTCGTTTCCCAGCCTGGCCCTGTACGAGCAGTACCGCAGCGACTCGATGCAGGACGCCGAATGCCAGGCCGCCTTCCGCTATGCGGAAGAGACGCGCTGCATCGTCAGCTATGAGCGCAGTTTTTTCCGGCCCGTGTTTGCCTGAACGGGCTCACTGAACAAGGTCAATCGCGCTGCGGCGCGCCCAGTGGGAAGAGGTGGCGGTACGGTCGCGCCTCGTCCACCGCGCGGGCGAACGACGGGCGGGCCAGCAGGCGCGCGCGGTAGGCGCGCAACAGGGGCAGCGCCGCGGGAATCGGCTGCGTCCAGTCCGCATAGAACAGCGAGGGCGCGGCGGCGCAGTCGGCCAGCGTAAAGTGGTCACCGGCGGCCCACGTCTTGCCGGCCAGGTGGGTTTCCAGCCAGGCGTAGGCGAGGTCCAGCTTGTCGCTGGCGAACGCGCGGCCTTCCTCGGTCTTCGCCGAGTCGCCGCTCAAGGCGGCACCGACGGCATGCTGCACCGGTGTCATGACGTGCAAGTCGAAATAGCGGTCGAGAAAACGCACGTCCAGCGCCTGCATGGCGTCGTCCGGCAGCAGGCGCAGGGGGGCCGAATGGGCCAGTTGCAGGTATTCGATGATGATGCTGGTCTCGGCGACGTTGCGCTCGCCGTCCACCAGCAGCGGGAATTTGCGCAGCGGCCAGCGCTCCAGCCATTGCTGCAGGTGCTCGGGCATGTCCGGCGCCAGGCAGCGGAAATCGAACGGTATGGCGTTTTCGTACAGGGCGATGAGTACCTTTTGCGTGTACGAGGAAAAGGGATGGCCGTAGAGGATCAGCGACACGGTGGGATCTCCTGTGCAAGGTTGGCAACACGCGCGTGTGGCAACGATAGTGCAATGACAGGATCAATGCAAGCGGTCCGGGCCGTTCCGCTTGCATCTGCTGCCCGCCCGCCGCCTAACTCAGGTTTGCCAGGTAGCGCAATCCCGTGATGCTTGGGAAGAAGCAATACACGCCGCCGCGCGTGATGACGCTGCGCGAAAAATGCTGCAGTTTCGTATTGCCGCTGCCCTTGGCGCCCACGCCGGGCAAGGTGAAGGAACTGACGCTCGGGTCGTTGATTCCCAGGAACACGTCCTGGCCGCTGATGTTGAGCGTGGCATTGCCCGCCTCGGGACCGGCCGGGCCGACGGCCGATTTGACGAAGGTAGCGTCATCGTTCCATTGCTGCATCAGGAATTCGAACTGATTGCGCAGGTTGGCGTTGATGAAATAGCCGACCAGTCCCCGCTGCTCTGCAATGGGTGTCACCGGATCGTATTCGCTGCCGTAGGGCATGGCCCGCCGCACGATGCGGTGGTGGCGGGCCGAAGTGCCCACGACGCCTTCGTCGCGCGGGTTGTTGCGCCGGATATGCGCGCCGACCGGGCATTTCAAGCCCAGCGTGTCGTCCCGTTCCGGCTGCGCATCGACATAGTGAAAGCGGTTCAGGCTGGCGTTCGGCAGCACGGGCCCCGGTTCGTCCGGCGCGAGCACGAGCGGATTGCCGTTGCGCCAGCGCCCGCACATCTTGGCGGCCACCATCTCGGTACTGAGTCCGGAGCTGGCCGCGCCCTGGCTCAGAATACTGTCGAACAGGGGTACGTCCTGCTCCAGGATGCGGAAGGCGGCATAGCTGCCATTGGTGGACAGTTGTGGCGGCTGCACCTGGTAGGTGCCGCCGTTTTCATTCGGATAGCCAAGCAGGAATTCGCCCGTCTTGACGCTGTTGAGCGGGTCCGGGTCGTATGCGCGTTCGTGCTTGCGCGGCGGGGCGCCGTCGACGTCGGGCTGGGCGATATTGTCGCGGTAGCCGAAATGCACGCGGTTGCCTGGCAGGGCCACGCCGTCGTGCGCATACAGTTCATGCCAGCCGGCGGCAAAGGCGCCACGCAGCTTGGCCGACGTTGCCTGCAGCACTTCCTCCGATTCGCTGACCCACAGGCTCAGCATCGCATGCACCTGGCCGGCTGTGGTGGCCGGCCCCAGGTTGCCGAGCCAGTGTTCGGGGGCGCTGTCGCCCACGTCGCCCACGGCGGCGACGCTGGCCGGATCGACCGCACCCCGTTGAAATGCCTGGTCAAAGGTGGCCAGGTCGGCCGCGGTTATCCCCAGAGCCGACAGGCCGGGAGCGGTAAAGCTGAGGTTCAGGAAGCAGGGCGGCTTGGGGTGGATATGGCGCGCGGTGGTAATGGACGGCAGCCCGTCGCTGCCGTCGAGCAGGGCCGCGATAGTGCGCCGCGCCTGCGCCGCATCCGTGATGCTGAAGATGAAATGGCGCGCCAGGTTGACGCGGTAGCCGCGCAGGATCGTGCCTTGCACGTCGTCGTAATCGATGGTGGGATCGGCCATGCTGTTTCTCCGGGGGCTGGGGTGATGGGGCCGCTTGCGCAGCCCCGGCGTGGCGTTTTCTTTAGACGGAAGCGAGGATTTGCTGGACGGTCTGCGGATAGGCGTTATACAGGCCCGTGTTGGGCACGTGCTGCGCGGCGTCGTTGGCGGTGATGAAGGCTTCGAATGCGGCCACATGGTCGGCAACGGGCATCAGCGCCTTGCCGCCCACGACAAACTGCAGCAGCGCGTCGAATACTTCGCCCAGCTGGGCCACGAAATCCTCGATGTAGCCGTTGAAGCTGCCGTCATACTCGGTGATGACGCCGATGATCAGGGTATCGGAAGTGCCCGTCTTGCCAATGTTGGGCAAGAGATTGGCCTGCGAGCGGTCAAACAGGACGAAGCGGGCAAAGTGCACGGTACCGATGTTGGTGAGGGCGGTATTGATCTTCGTCTGGTATTCCTGCAATGCTGCGGCGATGGAGATCGGATTGGTGCCGGGTAGTACCGGCATCATTAAGCACAGTGGATTTGCCATGGAAGGCTCCTCATTACGTGGTTGTCGGGACGACCGACACTACGCCGCGGCTCCTGCTGCGTCAAAAACTATATTTTTGCATTTGTTGCTAAATGTATACTATTGCAACATGATAGTTGCTATGAAATGTGGTCTCATGTGGATAGTTGCCGAGGCTGGCCGGCGCCGGCGGACACTCTGCCGCCAGGCGGTTCTTGCCTGATTCTGGAAGCGCAAGTGGCGCCGCCCGCAGGCCGGGTTCCGGATGGTTTATTTTTGCAGGCTGGGACGGCGCCTCAATCCTCGGCCTGGAACTCGCTGGCCGAGACGAACAGGTCCCACGAGGCGATGAACAGGGCCGCGACCACGGGGCCGATGACAAAGCCGTTCAGGCCAAACAGGGCCATGCCGCCCACGGTCGACAGCAGCACCACGTAGTCGGGCATCTTGGTGTCCTTGCCCACCAGGATAGGGCGCAGCACGTTGTCGACCAGGCCGATGACGAAGACGCCGAAGGCGGCCAGGCCCGCGCCTTGCCAGATGGCGCCCGTGGCCAGGAAGTAGACGGCCACGGGCGCCCAGACGAGGGCGGCGCCGACGGCCGGCAGCAGCGACAGGAAGGCCATCAGCACGGCCCACAGCAGGGGTGCCGGCACGTCGAGGAACCAGAACGCCAGGCCGCCGAGGGCGCCTTGGGCGATCGCCACGAGGATGTTGCCTTTCACCGTGGCACGGATCACGGTGGTGAAATTGGTGAACAGGCGCTGCTTGTACTTGCGGCTCAGCGGCACGGCACCCTTGATGCGGGCCGACAGGGTCGAGCCATCGCGCATGAGGAAAAACAGCAGGTACAGCATGATGCACAGGCTGGTGAGAAATTCGAAGGTGTACAGGCCCACGTTGATGGCTTTCACCGCCACCACCTGGCTCACCTGCGTGGCGCCCTCGGCCAGCTTGTCCTGCAGGCTGGCCAGGCTGGTCAGGTTGAAACGGTCGAGCAAGTTGATCAGCCATTGCGGCAGCACCGCCATGATTTTATTGAAGAACATGGCAACCGTGATTTCGCCCGAACGCACCATTTCCACGACGCTGGCCGCCTGGTTCACGAGCGAGACGGAAATGAGCGACAGCGGCAGGATCACGATGACGATGATCAGCAGCAAGGTCAGCAGCGACGCCAGGCCGGCGCGTCCCTTGGTTTTCAGCAGCAGCCAGCGGTACACGGGCGCGAACAGGATCGCCAGGATGACGCCCCAGAAGATGGCGCCCGCATACGGCGCCAGTATCCAGCCGAAGCCGATGGTGACGATGCTCAGGAGGAGTAGGAACACTTTCTGGTGCAGCGTGAGGGTAGGCATGGGCGGTAGCGGAATGATAAGGGTTGAGTTGTCCCATCATAAGCGAGGCATGGTGCGGCGCGCCATACAATTGTCTCGATGCGTGCGCGAGCGCACCTGGCGCCGGCGGTCTGACAGCGCGGTGGCGGCAATTCCAGTAAGCTGTCGTTCCAGGCGTTCCATCCCGGGCGCTGTTGACTTTGACTTCAGGAACGCGCGTGGCCGACAATATTCACTTTTATGAACCTGCACAGGGCCATGGCTTGCCGCATGACCCTTTCAATGCCATCGTGGGGCCGCGGCCCATCGGCTGGATCGCCACGCAGAGCAGCGAGGGCGTGCTCAATCTGGCGCCGTACAGCTTTTTCAACGCCTTCAATTACCATCCGCCGCTGATCGGTTTTTCCAGTATCGGCAGCAAGGATACCCTGCGCAATATCGAACAGACGGGCGAATTCGTGTGGAACCTGGCCACCCGCCCACTGGCCGACGCGATGAATACCAGCTGCGCGCCGGCGCCGCCCGAAGTCGACGAATTCGCGCTGGCCGGCCTGACGCCGGCCGCCTCGCGCATCGTCAATGTGCCGCGCGTGGCGGAAAGTCCCGTCTCCTTCGAATGCCGGCGCACGCAGATCATCGAGCTGCAAGGCGTCAATGGCGACGGTGTCGGCAGCTGGCTGGTGCTGGGGGAAGTGGTGGGCGTGCACATCGCGCGCCACCTGCTCAACGATGGCGTGTACGACACGGCGGCCGCCGCGCCGATCTTGCGCGGCGGCGGTCCGGCCGATTATTTCGAGATCGGGCCGGACAGCCTGTTCCACATGCGCCGGCCCGCCTGGCCGTAACATCATGCAGGGAGCGGATGGCGCTCCCTGACGATGCCGCGATAGATCAGCCACGTCGCCACCAGGCTGATGGCGCCGGCGCCGGCCATCCAGTAGCCTGGCGCCGCCTTGTCGCCGGTGCTCTCGATCAGCAGGGTCGATACCAGCGGTGTCATGCCGCCGAACAGCGCGGTGGCCAGGCTGTAGGCCAGCGAAAAGCCCGTGGTCCTGACGCTGGCCGGGATGATTTCCGTCAGCGCGACGATGGTGGCCCCGTTGTAGCTGCCGTAGAGGAAGGACAGCCACAGCTCCACCATCAGCATGTGGTCGAAACTGGGATGGGCGACCAGCCACGACAGGGCAGGATACGCGGTCAGCACCGTCAGCGCCGAGCATACGGCCATGATGGGCCAGCGGCCGATCCGGTCGGACAGCGCACCCATGACGGGCAGCCAGATGAAGTTCGACAGGCCGATGCACAAGGTGACAAGCAGGCTTTCCTCGGTGCTCAGCTTGAGCACGTTCTTGCCGAAGGTCGGCGTGTAGACGGTGATCAGGTAGAACGCGACCGTCGTCAGCACGATCAGCATCGTTCCGGTGACCACCAGCGGCCAGTTGAGGGCGATCGTCTTGAGCATTTGCCGGAACGTGGGATGCGATTTGCGCGTCAGGTAGGCCTCGGTCTCCTGCAGCGAACGGCGGATGTAGAACACCACGGGGATGATGGAGCAGCCGATGAAGAACGGGATGCGCCAGCCCCAGTCCGCGATGAATTCCTTGCTCAAGGTTTCGTTGAGATAGTAGCCGAGCGCGGCGGAAAAGATGATGGCCACCTGCTGGCTGGCCGATTGCCAGCTGACGTAGTATCCCTTGTTGCCGGGTGTCGCCATCTCGGACAGGTAGACGGACACGCCGCCCAGCTCCACGCCGGCGGAAAAGCCTTGCAGCAAACGCCCGATCAGCACGAGGAATGGCGCCAGTAGCCCGATTGTGGCATAGCCGGGCACGAAGGCGATCAGCGCCGTGCCGGAAGCCATGATGGCCAGGGTCAGCACCAGGCCCTTGCGGCGGCCGATGCGGTCGATATAGCTGCCGAGGATGATGGCGCCCAGCGGCCGCATGAAAAACCCCGCGCCGAAGGTGGCGAACGTCATCATCAGGGCCGCGTATTCGCTGGTGGCGGGGAAGAAGGCCTTGGCAATGTACGTGGCGTAAAAGCCGAACAGGAAAAAATCGTACATTTCGATGAAGTTCCCGCTCGTCACCCGGATGACGGTGGCGATGCGCGAGGGCGGACGCACTTGCGCGCGCGGCGTTGCGGCCTTGGCGATGGGTGCGGCGGTGGAGGGAATGTCCATGATTTACCTATTGATGAAAGATGAGTGACGTCGCCTAGTGCGCCGTTGTCGCTGGCGCCGCCGCCGGTTCCAGTCCGGTCGCTTCGATCGCGCCCGCGTTGGCAGGGGCGGCGAGGAAGCGCAGCAAGGAGCGGCCGGCTTCCGGTTCCTTGCCGCCCGGGACCAGCGCCGCCGAAAACTGCGTCATCTTCTGCACTTCCGGCGGCAGCAGGCCGACGATGTCGATACCCTCGACCGGCAGCAGCTCGCTGCGCTGCTGGCAGCCGAAATCGGCCTGGCCATGCGCGATGATTTCACCGACGGGGGTGGCGGGAATTTTTGCGGCCTTGCCCTGCATCTGCTCCGAAATCTGCAGCTTGTTCATCAGCTGCGTCTCGATGTAGACGCCGCTGGCGCTGTCCGAATAGGCGACCTTGTCCGCCTTCAGAAAGGCGCTGCGCAAGCCCTCGGTGGTGCTGATGTCGGGCTTGGCCGCACCGCGCCGCACGGCGCAGGCAATCGGTGAATTGGCCAGGACCACCTTGCTGCCGGGGACCAGGCGGCCTTCCTGCATCAGCTTGTCGAGCGCGTCGCCCACCATGATGACGACGTCGATCGGCTCGCCGCGCGCCAGGCGTGCCGGGATCGCATTCTTGGTCGTGCCCATCGACGGCCCCCATTCGGAAACCAGATGGTCGCCGCTGGCGCGCTCGTAGGCGGGCCCGAGGTTTTTGTAGGCCTGGGCGAAACCGCCCGAGCTGACCACGCGGATGTCGGCGGCATGGGCCGCGCCGGCGGCGAGCAGCATGAAGCCGGCCAGTAGGGGGGCGGAGCGCCGCACGAGGATATGTTGAAGCATGGTTGTTTCTCCTGTCGTTAAAATTTATGCATGAGGCCGAGCGTCAAGCCCATGCCTTTGCGGTCGTTGGCCCGCGTTCCCGTGACGCCGGCCGCATCGCCTTGCCACGTGGTGTAGTCCGATTCGAGATACAGGGTCGAGCGCGGCGAGAGCGTTTTTTCCAGATAGGCGAAAGCGCGCTGGAAGCCGTCGTCGACGTGGCCCGTGGCGCTGCGCCGTACCTTGTAGTAGGCGGTCGTGAGCAGCACGTCCGGCGCCATTTGCCGGCTTACGCCGGCCGATATCACGCTCTGCCGGACCGACTTGCCGGCGCCCACGTCGGCGCGGTTGACGCCCAGGTTGGCCTTGAACTGCCAGGCGTCCACCTTGTAGGCGGCGCCCACGGTGGCGGCGTCGAGGCTGCGGTTGTCGCGATTGCGAAAGCGCATCGCAGCCCCGCACACGGCCAGCCCCGCCTGCTGGTACGTCAGGGCGCCGCCCCAGGTCGACAATGGCGACGTGCCGCCCGCCACCTCGCCGAACGAGTAGGCGGCGCGCGCCACCACCGGCCCGAGGCTGGCGCTGGCTTTCACCATGTTGTCGAGACGGTAGAAGTTGTCGGCATAGCCGCTGCTGCCGTATTGCTGGCCGAACGAGTGGCGGCCAAAAGCCGTATTGCTCAAGCCCGTGATGTTCACGTTCGGATTGAACGAGGCGTAGCGGATGCCCAGCGGGTCCACCGGTGCGATGGCGTCGGCCAGCAAGGTCGCCTGGCGCCCCATGGTCAGGGAGCCCAGCGGTGACTTCAGGCCCACCCACGCTTGCCGGTCGAACAGCTTGTCGGATTTGGCCGCGCTGCCCGTATCCAGATTCAGGCCACCCTCGAGGCGGTACAGCGCCTGCCAGCCGCCGCCGAGGTCTTCCTGGCCGCGCAGGCCCCAGCGGCTCGTGTTGTTGATGCCGCTGCTGATGGCGGGCGTGGTGCCGCCTGGCGTGGGCGCATTGGCGGCGTTCAAGCCTTTGCCATAGCGGATGCCGGCATCCGCGATGCCATACAAGACCGCGCCGCTCTGGGCCAGGCAGGTGCCGCTGGCCGCGAACAACAGCGCGAACGTGGAACAATGTCGCATGGTGTCTCCATTTTTTTTGGGGGATGCCTTCTTGATGCCTTCTTGGCGAGGCTCAGCATTAAGACCCCATCATCGTTGAAATGGCATAATTTGATAATTGCAATTTTTCCGGGGATTCATGCATGCAGCGCATCAATTACGAACTTCATGATTTGCAGGCCTTCGTGGCCGTGGCGGAGCGCAACAGCTTTCGCCAGGCCGCGGCCGACCTGTTCCTGTCGCAGCCGGCACTGAGTCGCCGCATTGAAAAACTCGAGGATGCGCTGGGGGTCAAGCTGTTCGAGCGCACCACCCGGCGCGTGCAGCTGACCAATGTGGGGCAGGTGTTTCTGGTGAACGTGCGCGATGCGCTCAACGGTCTCGAGGATGCCGTGCTCGGTGTCGCCGACCTGGCCGCGCACCGTACCGGGATGGTGACGTTCGCCTGCGTGCCGTCGGCCGTGTGGCACTTCCTGCCGGACGTGCTCAAGCGCTTCAGCGCGCAGTTTCCGAAGATCCGCGTGCGCGTGCATGACGAAAGCGCGCAGGACGTGCTCAACCTCGTGCTGACGGGCGAGGCGGATTTCGGCATCAGTTTTACAGGCGCGGAAAATCCGGAGATTCTTTTCCAGCCCATCTATGTCGAGACCTACGTGCTGGCGATGCGGCACGACCACCGGCTGGCCAGGCGCAAGAAGCTGAGCTGGAAGGATACCGTCGACGAACGCTATATCTCGGTGTCCAAGTCGAGCGGCAACCGCAGCGTGCTCGATGCGGCGCTGGCCGGCGTGGAAAAGCATCCGTGGATCTCGTGCGAGATCAACCACGTGTCAGGCATCTTGGCGCTGGTGGAGTCGGGTTTGGGCGTGGCGGCGGTGCCAGGGCTGTCGATTTTGCCGGAGCGGCAGGGCACGGTGGTCGGCGTGCCGCTCGTCAATCCCGCCGTGAAACGGACATTGGGCCTGATCAGCCGGCATCAGCACGCGATGCCGCCCGCGTCGCGCACCCTGTTCGACATGATGAGCGCGAGCATAGGCAAGCAGGGGCGGCGGGCGTGAGCGGTCTTATTTTTGCATGATGGGATCGCGCCCCAGTGTACGCGCCAGCGCGCCGCCGTCGCCGCGCCAGAATTCGCGGTCGGCCAGGCGCACGCGCTCGGCCGCATGCTGCATGTGTTCCATGGCCGCCTGGCGCGCCCGTTGCGGGTCGCCGTCGGCGATCGCCTGGACGATCTTTTCATGTTCGTGCCGCACTTCGATGGAAAAGTCCGTGCGCCGCGCTTCATTCGCGCGCGTCACCTTCACGGCCGAGCGGATCGGGTCGGCAAACATGGCAACGAATTTCGGCCAATAGGGGTTGCCCGTCGCTTCAGCGATCGACAGGTGCAGGCGCACGTCTTCTTCCACGCCGTCGACGCCGGCCGCCACGGCTTCCTCGATCCGGTGCAACGCATGCTCGATGTCGGCCAGCTGGCCCGGCGTGCGCCGCACGGCCGCCAGCGCGGCGATTTCCGCCTCCAGTCCCTGCCGCACCTCGATCAGGTTCAGCAGCGATTGCACGGACTGCTCCGTCAGCGCGTCGCCCCGTTCGCCCGTCTTCGCGCCATCCTGCGCGCACACGAAGGTGCCGCTGCCCTTGCGCGTAACGAGGATGCCGTCGGCCTGCAGCAGGGCGATGGCTTCGCGCAGCACCGTGCGGCTCACGCCGAAGTGGCTGGCCATCGCCTGCTCCGACGGCAAACGCGTGCCGCCGGCCAGGCCATCGTTGTGGATTTGCTGGCGCAGCCGTGCCGCCACCCGCGCACCCAGGGTGCCGGTGGTGAAACTGCCCGCGGCGGGCTCCGGCGGGGGAAGGGTAAAGCGGAACGTGCGGTCCATCGGGTGCATCCTTGTGCTAGCGGTTCTCATGGGGCTTGCCTGCTTGCCATTATATGGAATATACAGCTTGACACACACAAAACACACACATAATATACATCCATACAAATTTTAGACAAGTTGCCAGCCACCTCCGGTGGACCATAAAAACCCGGCACGGTCGATCCCCCAGCGATCAGGAGACAAGCATGGACGTATCACAAGCATTGCCCGGACAGCCGGCCGGCGCCGCCGCAAGCCAGAAAACCATCGACGACGCCGTCTACCGCAAGGTGACCTGGCGCATCATTCCCTTCCTCATGCTGTGCTACATCGTCGCTTACCTCGACCGTGTGAACGTGGGCTTCGCCAAGCTGCAAATGCTGGCCGATCTGCAGTTTTCCGAAACCGTATACGGCCTGGGCGCGGGCGTGTTCTTCCTCGGCTACTTCCTGTTCGAAGTGCCCAGCAACGTGATGCTGCACAAGATCGGCGCGCGCGTGTGGATCGCCCGCATCATGATCACGTGGGCCGTCATCTCGGGCGCCTTCATGTTCGTCACGACGCCGACCCAGTTCTACGTCATGCGCTTCCTGCTCGGCATCGCCGAGGCGGGTTTCTTCCCCGGCATCATTCTTTATTTGACCTACTGGTATCCGTCCGAGCGCCGCGCGCGCATGGTGTGCACCTTCATGGCCGCCATTCCCGTGGCGGGCCTGATCGGCGGCCCCCTGTCGGGCTGGATCATGGAAACCTTCGCCGGCTGGCATGGTTATGCGGGTTGGCAGTGGATGTTCGTGCTCGAAGCGATTCCCGCCGCGCTGATGGGCGTGGCCGTGCTGTTCTACCTCGATAACAGCATCCGCGCCGCGAAGTGGCTGACGGAAGACGAAAAAGTCATCCTCGAACAGCGCATCGCCACGGAAGCGCAGGGCAAGGTATCGCACCCATCGATCCGCGCCATGTTCGCCGACCCGCGCATCTGGGTCATGGCCCTGATTTATTTCTGCTGCGTGATGGGCCAGTATTCGCTGACCTTCTGGTTGCCCAGCCTGATCAAGGCGGCCGGCGTGACGGGCGTGCTCAATATCGGCCTGTTCACGGCGATCCCGTACTCGGTGGCCGTGGCGTCGATGATTTTGCTGGGCCGCAGCTCGGACAAGTACCGCGAACGCCGCTGGCACATGGCCATCCCGCTGGTCGTCGGCGCCGCCGCCATCGTCTGCAGCGCGCTGGCCGGCGCCCATAACACGGGCTGGGCCATCTTCTTCCTGACGATCGCCGCCGGCGGCATCCTGGCCGCCTCGCCAATGTTCTGGAGCCTGCCGACGGCTTTCCTCGGCGGCGTCTCGGCCGCCGCCGGCATCGCCGCCATCAACTCGGTGGGCAACCTGGCCGGCTTCGCGGCGCCGTACATGATCGGCTCGATCAAGGACCTGACGCAGTCGACCGACATCGCCATCTACCTGCTGGCCGGCATCCTGGTGATCGGTGCCATCATCATCATGCGCGTGCCGGCCAAGCTGGTGAACAAATAAAACTGGAGTAGCAGATGAACGTAGAAATGAAAAAAGTGGGCGTGATCGGCCTGGGCGCCATGGGCATGGGCATCGCGCAATCGTTGCTGCGCGCCGGCTTTGAAGTACATGCCTGCGACGTGCGCGCCGACACCGTGCAAGCGCTGGCCGGCCAGGGCGCCCATGCGGCGCGGTCTCCGGCCGCGCTGGCGGCGCAGGTGCAAGCGATGCTGATCGTCGTCGTCAATGCGCAGCAGACGGAAGCCGTGCTGTTTGGCGAACACGGTGCGGCTGCCAGCCTGGCGCCGGGCAGCGTGGTGATCGCCTGTGCCACCGTGGCGCCCGAGTTTGCCGAGGCGCTCGGCGCGCGCCTGGCGGCCATGGGCCTGCGCTTCATCGATGCGCCCATTTCCGGCGGCGCGGCCAAGGCGGCTGCCGGCGAGATGTCGGTGATGGCGGCCGGCGCGCCCGATGCGTTCGACGCCTGCGCCGGCATTTTCGACGCCATCTGCGCCAGGCTGTACCGCCTGGGCGAACAGCCGGGGCAGGGCTCGAAGGTCAAGATGATCAACCAGTTGCTGGCCGGCGTGCACATCGCCGCCGCCGCCGAAGCGATGGCGCTGGGCTTGCGCGCGGGCTGCGACCCGGACGCCCTGTACGAAGTCATTTCGAACAGCGCCGGCAGTTCCTGGATGTTCCAGAACCGCGTGCCGCACATCCTGAAGGGCGACTACACGCCGCTGTCGGCCGTGAATATCTTCGTCAAGGATTTGGGCATCGTGCTCGATTACGCGAAGAAAAGCGTGTTTCCATTACCGCTGTCCGCCACGGCGCACCAGATGTTCATGCAGGCATCGGCGGCCGGCTTTGGCGGCGAGGACGACTCGGCCGTCATCAAGACTTTCCCGGGAATTACTTTGCCGGCGAAGGAGTCACTGAATCAAGAGGAACCATCATGACCGTACTACTGGGATGTATCGCCGATGACTTCACGGGTGGCACCGACCTGGCCGGCATGCTGGTCAAGGCCGGCATGCGCACGGTGCAGCTGATCGGCGTGCCGCAAGGGCCGCCGCCAGCCGATGTCGACGCCGTCGTCATCGCCCTCAAGTCGCGCACGAATGCGCCCGAGGACGCCGTGGCCGAATCGCTGGCCGCGCTGGCATGGCTGCAGCAAGCCGGATGCAAGCAGTTCTACTTCAAGTACTGCTCCACGTTCGACTCCACGCCGCGCGGCAATATCGGCCCCGTGGCCGAAGCGCTGATGCGGGCGCTCGACACGGATTTCACCATCGCCTGTCCCGCATTCCCCGCCAACGGCCGCACCATCTACAAGGGCAACCTGTTCGTCGGCGACGTGCCGCTGGCCGAATCTGGCATGCGCGAGCATCCCCTGACGCCGATGACGGATTCGAACCTGGTGCGCGTGCTGCAGCAGCAGGTGCAAGCCAAGGTAGGCCTGGCCGATTTCTCCGTGGTGGAGAAGGGTGCGGCCGCCATCGCCCAGCGCTTTACGGACTTGCGCGGCCAGGGCTGTCATTTCGCCGTCGTCGATGCCGTCTCGAACCGCGACCTGGAAGCCATCGGCGCCGCCTGCGCGGACTTGAAACTGATCACTGGCGGCTCCGGCATCGCCTTGGGACTGCCGCAGAATTTCCGCCAGCGGGGCCAGCTGGCGCCATCGCCGGCGGGACAGGCTGGACACTTGCCGCCGCCGACAGGACTGCGCGCCGTGATCTCGGGCAGCTGCTCGGTGGCCACGCAGCAGCAGGTGGCGCATTTGCGTGAACTGGCGCCGGCGTTCCACGTCGATCCGCTGCAGTTGGCCGCAGGCGGCGAAGTGGTCGACGCCGTGGTGGAACAGGCCTTGGCCTGGGCCGGCGCGCACCTGGCGCAAGGTCCGGTGCTGATCTATGCCACGGCCACGCCGGACGCCGTGCGCGCCGTGCAGGCGCAGCTGGGCGTGGAGCGTGCCGGCGCCCTCGTCGAGGAAACCTTGGCCGCCATCGCGCAAGGCCTCGTGCGCCTCGGCGTGGGCCAGCTGATCGTCGCCGGCGGCGAAACCTCGGGCGCAGTGGTGAACGCGCTGGGAGTGGCGGGCTTGCGCATCGGCCCCGAGATCGACCCTGGCGTGCCGTGGACGCAAGCCTTGCCTGCGCCGGGCGACGATGGCCGGGCGCCCTTGGCGCTGGCCCTCAAGTCCGGCAATTTCGGCACGGTCGATTTCTTCAGCAAGGCCTGGCAGGTGCTGGCATGAGCGCCACCGAATCGCGCCAGCGCGAGCTGATCGTCGACTTCGGCAAGTCGCTGTTCGAGCGGGGCTTGACGGCTGGCAGCAGCGGCAACCTGAGCGTGCGCCTGGATGACGGCTGGCTGCTCACGCCGACGAACGCCAGCCTGGGCCGGCTCGATCCGGCGCAATTGTCCAAGCTCGATTGGGACGGCAATCTGATCAGCGGCGCGCCGCCGTCAAAAGAGGCGTTCCTGCACCGCGCCATGTACGAACAGCGGGGCAGCGCCGGCGCCATCGTGCACTTGCATTCGACCCATTCGGCCGCCGTGTCGTGCATGTGCGGCTTGAACCATGACGACTGCATTCCGCCGCTCACGCCCTACTTTGTGATGAAGGTGGGGCGCTTGCCGCTGGTGCCGTATCACCGGCCCGGTGACCCGGCGCTGGCCGGTGCGATCAGCGCCATGGCGCGCAAGCACTCGGCCGTGCTGCTGGCCAATCACGGTCCCGTCGTCTCGGGCACGAGCCTGGAAGCGGCTGTGTATGCGGCCGAGGAACTGGAAGAGACGGCCAAGCTGTTCCTGCTGCTGCGCGACGTGCCCACGCGCCCGCTCGACGCGGCGCAGATCGCGGACCTGAAGCACACGTTCAAACTCGACATATAAGATTCCCAAGGAGATACCGCATGCCCCGCTTTGCCGCCAATTTGACCATGATGTTCAACGAAGTCCCTTTCCCGCAGCGCTTTGCCGCCGCCGCGCAAGCGGGTTTTAAAGGCGTCGAATTCCTGTTCCCCTACGATTACGCGCCGCAGGAAGTGGCCGGCTGGCTGCGCGAGCACGGTTTGATAAATGTGCTGTTCAACCTGCCGCCGGGCGACTGGGCGGCCGGTGAGCGGGGCATCGCTTCGCTGCCGGGCCGCGAAGAAGAATTCCGTGCCGGCGTGGCGCGCGCCATCGAGTATGCGCTGGCGCTGGGCACGCCGCGCGTGCACATGATGGCGGGCCTGCTGCCCTTGGGCGCCGACGTCAAGCTGCACCGCGCCACCTACCTGGCCAACCTGCGGTACGCGGCCCAGGCCGTGGGCGAGCATGGCCTTGAGCTGCTGATCGAACCGATCAACGGGCGCGACATGCCCGGCTACTTCCTCGTCACGCAGGCACAGGGCCATGCGCTGCGCCTGGAGTCGGGCGCGGCCAACGTCAAGGTGCAGATGGATTTTTACCACACGCAGATCGTCGAGGGCGATATCGCCATGACGTTCAAGAACAACTTCGACGGCATCGGCCACGTGCAGATCGCCAGCGTCCCGGCGCGCAATGAGCCGGACGATGGCGAAGTCAACTACCCGTATCTGTTCAAACTGCTCGATGACCTCGGCTACGAGGGCTGGATCGGCTGCGAATACCGTCCGCGCGGGCGTACTCAGGATGGCCTGGGCTGGCTGGCCGCTTACAACAACAAACAAGGAGCATGAACATGAAAGTACTGATTACCGGCGGCGCCGGATTCCTGGGGCAGCGCCTGGCGCGCCAGTTGCTGGCGCAAGGCCAGCTGACGGACAGCCACGGCCAGTTGCAAACGATCAGCGAGCTGGTACTGGTCGACGTGGTGGCCGCGCATGACTTCAACGATGCGCGCGTCAAAGTGGTCACGGGCGACATCGCCGACGGCGCTCTCATGCGCGCCACCATCGATGCGCAGACCAGCTCCATCTTCCACCTGGCCGCCATCGTCAGCGGCCAGGCGGAAGCCGATTTCGAGCTGGGCATGCGCATCAACCTTGACGCCTCGCGACTGCTGCTCGACATCTGCCGCGAACTGGGACACAAGCCGAAGGTCGTGTTTACCAGTTCCGTGGCTGTGTACGGCGGCAAGCTGCCGGACGTGGTGCAGGACACCACCGCCCTGAATCCGCAATCGTCGTACGGCGCGCAAAAGGCCATCGGCGAATTGCTGCTCAACGATTACAGCCGACGCGGCTTTGTCGATGGCCGCGTGCTGCGCTTGCCCACCATCAGCGTGCGTCCCGGCAAACCGAACAAGGCCGCGTCGTCGTTCGCCAGCGGCATCATCCGCGAACCGTTGAATGGCGAGGCGGCCGTGTGCCCCGTGTCCACCGATTTGCGTCTGTGGCTGCTGTCGCCGCGCGGCGCCATCGCCTCGCTGATCGCCGGCCATGAACTGGCGGGCGAGGCGTTCGGTGCCAGTCGCACGGTGAACTTGCCGGGTTTGAGCGTGAGCGTGGGCGAGATGATCGCCGCACTCGAAGAAGTGGCGGGCAGCGAAGTAACAAAGCGCATCAGCTATGCGCCCGATCCGGCCGTCGAGCGCATCGTCAAGAGCTGGCCCGGCGCCTGGGATACCCAACGCGCCGAAGCGCTGGGCTTGACGGCCGATGCGGATTTCGCCAGCATCATCCGCGCGTATATCGACGACGTGAAAGCGGCCGGCTAGGCGGCTGTCGGCAGTTGCGAGCGGCGATAGTCGAGCGGCGTGCTGCCCACCAGTTCCGCAAAACTGCGGCTGAAATGGGCCTGGTCGAAAAAGCCCAGTGCATGCGCCAGGCTGGCCAGGTCGGGCGCATCAGGCTGCGCCAGGCGCCAGATCGCTTCCTGCAGGCGGTAGCGCTGGATCACCCACTTCGGCGGCACGCCCACGTAGTTGGCGAACAGGCGCTGCAGCCGGCGTTCGCCGATGCCCATTTTTTCGCACAGCTGCGCCACGCTCGCCGGGCCGTTGTGGGCCGCCGCCGCGGCCGTCAGCCTGGCGGCCAGCAGGGCCGCGTCATCGACCTGCGGCAGCCTGGCCAGCAGCAGCGCCTGCGCCTGCGCCACCATGGCCGTATCGCCGGCTTGCCGCAGCACGAGCGCCTCGGCTTCCCCTGCCGGCATGCCCAGCAGGGCATCGGCGGCGATGGCCGTGTCGGTGAACGATGACAGGGGCTGGCTGATGAACGGGCGCAGGCCGCCCGGCGCGAAACGCACGCCCAGCACCTTACCCGCACCGGTCAACGGCCTGTCAAAGGCGCCGCGCACGACGCCATGGATGGCCGTGCGTCCAAGGTCAAATACCAGGTGGGCGTTCGGGTAGGGCAGCACACGCTGCGTCTCCGGTGGACAGCCTCGCCTGTCCCATTCCACCACCCAGAAATACTCGACGAACGGCGCCAGCGCGGTGTCCGGCGGATAGGTCGCCAGCCGCAGGCGGCGCGCCGCCGCCTGCGGGTCGACGATGCCCTTCGGCGCCTGGCAGCGCGCGGCGAGCACATTGCGCGTGCTGTCGGCTTTATCCAATATTTGTCTCCTGAGCGGTACTAGGATGGTTCTCTCGCATCGATTGAAAGGGAATCATGAAATCACACAGCTTGTCCGGCCTGGTGCTGGCCGCATGTTGTCTATCGGTGGCGCCGGCCGGCGCCGCTTCATCTGCAGAGGGAGATCATCGCATGCCAGTGCACGCCACGGGAAGTTTCAGCATCACCATGACGCCATCTGCGGCGCCGCAGCGTGCGGGGCGCACGGCCTTGGGCAAGGTATTGCTCGACAAAGTCTATGCCGGCGACCTGGTCGCCACGGCCAAGGGGGAGATGCTCAGCGCCGTCACCGACACCAAGGGCGCGGCCGGCTATGTCGCCATGGAAGCCATCACGGGCGTGCTGCAAGGCAGGGAAGGCAGCTTCGTGGCGCAGCATGCGGGCACCATGGCCGATGGCAAGCAGCAGCTGTCCATCGTCATCGTGCCGCATTCCGGCACGGGGCAACTGACGGGCATCAGCGGGACGCTGGCCATCCGCATTGAAAACGGCCAGCATTTCTACGACATCGACTATTCGCTGCCGGAGTAGGGCAAAGCCCATGGGCAGCGGTCCTGTAGGCGCTGGTGCGGTCAAGGCTTTTCAAGTAGGTCGGATTAGCGGCAAGGCCGCGTAATCCGACACCGCCACCAGCGCCAACGATGTTGTCGGATTACGGCCCGCAGGGCCTAATCCGACCTACCCAGTATCGATGTCACATTGTCGGTACCTGGTGCGCCGAACAGCTGCTGCTTGAGGATATGCAGCTGGTCGCGCACTTGCGCCGCTTTTTCGAACTCGAGGTTCTTGGCGTGGTCGACCATCAGTTTTTCCAGGCGCTTGATTTCCTTGCTGACCTGTTTCTCGCTCATGGCCTCGAACTTGGCCGCTTCCTGCGCCACTTGCAGGGTTTCGCGCGCTTCCTGCGGGCTGTAGACGCCATCGATCATTTCGCGGATCGATTTCTTCACGCCGATCGGGATGATGTTGTTGGCCGTATTGAAGGCGATCTGCTTGGCGCGGCGGCGTTCCGTCTCGTCGATGGCGCGGCGCATGGAGTCCGTGATGCGGTCGCCGTACAAAATCGCCGTGCCGTTCAGGTTACGCGCGGCGCGGCCGATGGTCTGGATCAGGCTGCGCTCGGAGCGCAAGAAGCCTTCCTTGTCCGCGTCGAGGATGGCGACCAAGGAGACTTCCGGCAAGTCCAGGCCCTCGCGCAGCAGATTGATCCCCACCAGCACGTCGAAGGTGCCCAGACGCAGGTCGCGCAGGATTTCCACGCGCTCCACCGTCTCGATATCGCTGTGCAGGTAGCGCACCTTGATGCCATGGTCGCCCAGGTATTCCGTCAATTGCTCGGACATGCGCTTGGTCAGGGTCGTCACCAGCACGCGCTCGTCCTTCTTGATGCGCTCGACGATTTCCGACATCAGGTCGTCCACCTGGCTGCTGGCGGGACGCACGATGATTTGCGGGTCGACCAGGCCCGTGGGGCGCACGACCTGTTCGACCACCTGGTCGGAATGGTTCTTTTCGTATTCGGCCGGCGTGGCCGAGACGAATACGGTCTGGCGCATCTTCTGCTCGAATTCCTCGAATTTCAAGGGCCGGTTGTCGAGCGCCGACGGCAGGCGGAAGCCGTAGTCGACGAGGTTCGTCTTGCGCGAGCGGTCGCCGTTGTACATGGCGCTCAGCTGGCCCGTCAGTACGTGCGACTCGTCTAGGAACATGATGGCGTCGGGCGGCAGGTAGTCGACCAGGGTCGGCGGCGGCTCGCCCGGCAGCGCGCCGGACAGGTGGCGCGAGTAGTTCTCGATGCCCTTGGTGAAACCGATTTCCGCCATCATTTCCAGGTCGAAGCGCGTGCGCTGCTCGAGCCGCTGCTCCTCGATCAGCTTGTTCTCCTTGCGGAAGAACTCGAGGCGCTCGCGCAGCTCGTCCTTGATGGTTTCCACGGCGCGCAGCACGGTGGAGCGGGGCGTCACATAGTGCGAGCCCGGGTACACGGTGAAGCGGGGGATCTTTTGCCGCACTCTGCCCGTCAGCGGGTCGAACAGCTGGATCGATTCGATCTCGTCGTCGAACATTTCCAGGCGCACGGCCAGCTCCGCATGCTCGGCGGGGAAGATGTCGATCGTGTCGCCGCGCACGCGGAAGGTGCCGCGGCCGAAATCGACTTCGTTGCGCGTGTACTGCATCTGGATCAGGCGCGCGATGACGTCGCGCTGGGCGACTTTGTCTTTGACGCGCAACGTCAGGATCATCTGGTGGTATTCGTTCGGGTTACCGATACCGTAGATGGCCGAGACGGTGGCGACGATGATGACGTCGCGCCGTTCCATCAGCGATTTGGTGCACGACAGGCGCATCTGTTCGATATGCTCGTTGATCGACGAGTCCTTTTCGATGAACAGGTCGCGCTGCGGCACGTAGGCTTCCGGCTGGTAGTAATCGTAGTAGCTGACGAAGTATTCGACCGCGTTTTGCGGGAAAAAGTCGCGGAATTCGCTGTACAGCTGCGCGGCCAGGGTCTTGTTCGGCGCGAAGACGATGGCGGGCCGGCCCATGCGCGCGATGACGTTGGCCATGGTGTAGGTCTTGCCCGAACCGGTCACGCCCAGCAGGGTCTGGAAGGCCAGTCCGTCGGCAATCCCCTCTGATAACTGGTCGATTGCCGTGGGCTGGTCACCGGCCGGAGGGAAGGGCTGGTGCAGCTTGAACGGGGAGTCCGGGAAAGAGATAATTGCGCTTTCCGTCTCGCTGGCGGTAGATAATTCGGGCATGTGAATCAGACCTTTGTTAGAATAGTGCTCTGCTGGCGGCCCTGGCGTTGTATTTTGGGGCGCTGTCTACAACTCCGCTGTGAACCTGCTTCCAATCGAATCCAATCTTATCATGACGAACCCAACTGTTTCTGCCAGTCTGTTTAGCGCCATCGAGATGGCCCCACGCGACCCGATCCTGGGCATCACCGAAGCATTTAACGCGGACCAGAATCCCGCCAAAATCAATCTGGGCGTTGGCGTCTATTATGACGACAACGGCAAAGTGCCTCTGTTAGCTTGCGTACGCAAGGCGGAAGCCATCCTGATCGAACAGGCGGCGCCACGCACCTATCTGCCGATCGAAGGCCTTGCCGCCTACGACAAGGCTGTGCAAGAACTCGTATTTGGCGCCGACAGCGCCGTAATTCAAGAGCGCCGCGCCGTCACCGTGCAAGCCATCGGCGGCACGGGCGCACTGAAGATCGGTGCCGACTTCCTGCAGCGCTTCGCGCCGGGCGCCCAAGTCTACATCAGCGACCCGAGCTGGGAAAACCACCGTGCGCTGTTCGAAAACGCCGGTTTCGTCGTCAATAACTACACCTACTACGATGCCGCCACCCATGGCGTGAACTTCGACGGCATGCTGGCCAGCCTGAACGCCATGCCAGCCGGCTCCATCGTCGTGCTGCACGCCTGCTGCCACAACCCGACCGGCGCCGACCTGAGCGTGGCCCAGTGGGATCAGATCATCAGCGTGGTGACCTCGCGCGGCCTGGTGCCGTTCCTGGACATGGCCTACCAAGGCTTCGCCAACGGCATCGCCGAAGACGGCGCCGTGGTGCGCCGCTTCGCCGACGCGGGCGGCCCGCTGCTGGTATCGAACTCGTTCTCGAAATCGTTCTCGCTGTACGGCGAGCGCGTGGGCGCCCTGAGCGTCGTCGCCTCGAGCGCCGACGAAGCGGCACGCCTGCTGTCGCAGCTGAAGCGCGTCGTGCGCACCAACTACTCGAACCCGCCAGTACACGGCGGCAAGGTGGTTGCCACCGTCCTGGCGACGCCGGAACTGCGCCAGTTGTGGGAAGAGGAACTGGCCGGCATGCGCGTGCGCATCCGCGAAATGCGCAATGCCTTCGTGGAAAAGCTGAAAGCCAAGGCGCCAGGCCACGACTTCGAATTCGTGCGCCAGCAAATCGGCATGTTCTCGTACTCGGGCCTCACCAAGGAGCAGGTGGCGTCTTTGCGCGAACAATCGATCTACGCCGTCGACACGGGCCGTATCTGCGTGGCAGCATTGAATTCGCGCAATATCGACATCGTCATTGACGCGATCGCCAAAGTACTTTAATATCTTGCTTCTTCGGCGCTGCATGCAAGTGCGGCGCTGATGGCGGTAGAAAGTCGGCGATGGCCGTGTTTGTGATGATGCAGTGTCGGTCTTGCAAATATGGAACAAGCGACATATAATATTGCCTCTTTTCCCTGATAGCTCAGTTGGTAGAGCGACGGACTGTTAATCCGCAGGTCCCTGGTTCGAGTCCAGGTCGGGGAGCCAGAATTCGAAAGGCCACGTTGAAAAACGTGGCCTTTTTTGTTTTTGCGGCGCCCGCGTATAGCTTGGGCCACGATAAGATTTTCCCTATGGAAATCTGGACAGCGCCAAGTTTGGCCTATATAATACGGCCTCTTTTCCCTGATAGCTCAGTTGGTAGAGCGACGGACTGTTAATCCGCAGGTCCCTGGTTCGAGTCCAGGTCGGGGAGCCAGAACACGTAGCAGCAGAAAGCCCAGCCTTCACCGGTTGGGCTTTTTGCATTTCAGCGCGCCGCGATGGGTGCGGGCAGGGTCTCGATGATCGATCGCTGGAATTTCTCCGGTTCATCCTGGTGTATCTGATGGCCCGACTGTTCGAATACAAACAGCCCCTTCCTCGGCGCCTGCAGCTGCTCAAAATAGTCTTGCGTGATGCGGGTGGAGGTCTGGATGTCGTTCTTGCCAACGAAGAAATAGACCGGGCAGTCGACTTTCTTTAAGGTTTTCGGCAAATCGATATGCATCACCTCGTTCCATACGGGCGACCAGGCTTTGGACCATTGCAGAAAACCGGTCTTGAAGCCATCGCTGGTAGCAAAAGCCTTCCCCTCTTTATGGAAAAGCCATTTGCGCAGGTAAAACAGGTCTTCATCCTGTTGAAAGGGGATATGCACTTGCGCCAGTTCCTTGCTGGCGAAGGCATCGTCCCGGAAATGCGTCTTCAAATTGGCCAGCAATGCCATTTCGCTGGCCAGCTGGCTGATGACGGGATTGACGGCGAAATACGCATGCAGCAATTCCGGATGCTGTTCGACGATATGAAAACCGAGCACATTGCCCCAGGAGCTGCCCAGCAAGTATATTTTTTCCTGCCTGAGCTCTTTTTGAAGAAACGTGATGACCTGATACGTGTCCTGCTTCATCTGCGCGACGGAAGGCTGGCTAGGCGACGGATTGAGTTTCAGGGTTTTTCCCGCATCGCGCTGATCCCACTGCACCAGCGTAAATCTGTTTTTCAGGATGGCGGTGAAGGCATCCGCATTCTTCATCATCGAACTTCCCGGTCCGCCCGATAAAAAGAGCAGAACAGGTTTTTTTGAGTTATCTGTCTTGATTTCCACAAACTGCTTGATCCCGCCGATGTCCGGTGTCAGCAGCGCATCGATGGCGAGCGCTTGCGCTTTGCTTGCGGAAAATGGCATCAGGGTGATGAATAGCACTGCCAGTAGCTTAGTCATGGGCGGATATCGATGGTGGCCTGCGGGTATGGGGTGTCCATGGGGGATATTATCCGAATAACATGTTGCATATAGAGAATATGTGTGGCGTGGCGGGCCGCTGCCTGTGTGCTTTTTCGTTTTGCGCTATCCTGAATGCAACCCCATAGGAGAGCTGCCACCATGACCTGTTCAATTCCGTTGCGCCATATCGTCCTGTGTGACTTTCTCGAGGACATCACACCGGCCAAGCATGCCGAGCTGGTCTATGAATTTTCTCAGCTTAAATACCGCATTCCCGGCGTGCTGCAATTCGAATGGGGACCGAACGTCAGCCCGGAAGGCCTCGATGACGGTTTTACCGATTGCTTTACCTTGACCTTCGATGGTGCCAGCGCGCGCGACGTGTACCTGGCCCATCCGGCCCACCTGGCCTTTGTCGATCTGCTCAAGCCATGGCTGGGAAGGGTGCTGGTGTTTGACTATCAGCCCCGGGAAAATCCGGGCTGATCGCCGCCGCGCGTAAATTTTTTGGCGTAAATCTGGACAACTGAAAATTTGCCCTATAGAATGCGGCCTCTTTTCCCTGATAGCTCAGTTGGTAGAGCGACGGACTGTTAATCCGCAGGTCCCTGGTTCGAGTCCAGGTCGGGGAGCCAGAACATCAGCAGTATCGAAAAGCCCAGCCTTTACGGTTGGGTTTTTTGCATTGCGGCCATGGTTCTCGTGACATTTCACGCTGATTTGCCAAAAAGTATCTGTCATACTTGCTCGGCACGTTTGCTGCCTCTCGATGAAAACAACCTTTCCTATGAAGAATCTCTGCGCCCTGCTGTTGATGCTGGCCGCCGGCACGGCCTACGTGCCCCTTGCCGGCGGCCAAGGGCGCCAGCCGGTATCCGAAGCGAAGGTCAAACAGCAGATCATCGCCGAGTCGATTGCCGCCTATCCTGGCCGCTGCCCCTGTCCCTACAATGCCGCCAAGAATGGCAGCGCTTGCGGAGGGCGCAGCGCATGGAGCCGGAAGGGCGGTTACGCTCCCATCTGCTATGAGCGCGAAATCAGCAGCGAGATGGTGCGCAAGTGGCGCGAGGACAATGCCGCCGCGCTGTGACTATTACCCCGTGCGCAACGCTTCCAGCGCCAGATAGCCGGGCTGTACTTGCGCGGCGATGGTGGCCAGGCCGTTGGCTGCGGCCACTGGCGGATCGCCGTGGTAGGCCGTGCCGTATTTTGCATGCACGCCGCCGCGCGCGCGCATCGCTTGCAACTGTGCCGGCGTGGGGGCGATGCCCAGGCGGGTCAATACATCGCTGAACACGATATCTGGCAATTGCTTGTAGTGAATTAATTGCAGCTGGCCGGCGGCAGCATGGGGCAGGGCGGCCTTGAACAGGCTGGCCAGTACGAGGCCCGTATAGCCATCGATATCGCCTGGCGCCAGCTGGTGCGGGGGCAGCGGCAGCTGTGCCTGGTGCAGCATGCCGGGCACCATTTGCGGGCCGCGCTGGCGCTGGTGCGAGGCCAGCACGGCCAGCGGTTCGCGGTAGACGAACAGGCAGGGCGTGCCGGGAAACGCTTGCAGCAGCAAGTCCAGACTGTGGATGTGCCAGCAGTCGAACTTGATGATGAAGTGCGTCTCTGTGCCCGAGCGGCGCTGGCCCAGTGCCAGGATGGTCTGGCGCAACAGGGCGATGCCGGCGGCTGGGGCATCGCTGTCGTGATACATGCGCAGCAGCGAATCGATCACGGGCGGCTCGGACATGACTATGCATTGCGGCAAGGACGCCAGCAGCTGGCTCAGCAGGGTTGAGCCGCAGCGCGAGACGTGGAAGATGAAGGCATCGGGCGCCAGGCCATCGCCCAGCGTGGCCATCATGGTTAGCGCGGCCAGCGGCGTGCGGCAGACGCGGCGCTCCTCATGCGGCTGGCGCGCCAGGGTATTGACAAAGAAGGCGTCGCTGAAAGCCGTGTCCCCCAGCGCGCGCCAGCACATGGCGGCGTCCGCCAGCGCCTCGCCGCGCTCCACATACAGCGGATACCAGCCGCGCAAGTCCATGCCTTCGTGCCACGCCACCGTCTCGCCCTTGGCCAGCAGGCGTTCCTGCTGTGCCAGGCCATGCGCGGCGCTCACGGCGCGCTCCCTTCTGCCAAGGCGGACAGTTGGCTGGCCAGCGCCAGGCTGGCGGGCGAGGGGGACAGCCGCAGCTGGGCGATGACGGCCCGCACATTGCCATCGTTGATGCTGGGGTCGCCATATTTGTTGGCTGCTTTCGGCGCGAAGCCGGCCGAGGCGAACAGCGTTTCGAGCCAGGCATTGGTGACGCAGTCGAGCACGAGGTGGATGCGCGGCGCGGCGCCATCGTTGCGCACCGCATGCAGGCAGCTGGCGTCCATGTACCAGGCATGGCCGGCCGCGAAGTGCACGTTCTCGCCGTCGATGCTGAACAGCACTTGGGGCGTAGTGTGGATGGGAATGTGGATGCGGATCAAGCCATCGGCCAGCGACGTGCCGGCGTCGCGGTGGGCGCGGATGATGGCGCCTGGCGCCAGAGCCATCAGGCGCGCGGCGCGGATCTCGCAGGCGAAGCTGGCGAGCACCTCGCGTAGGCAGGGGCAGCGCGCCAGTTGCGGTGTGCTGGCATAGGCGGCGCCGTCGACGGGCATGATGTCGCCGGCTGCTCCACCGGGCGAGCGCAGCGGCACGCAACTCCAGCCCGTGTCGTAGGCGCCCGTATTGAAATGAGGGAGCCACTCGCCGGCGGCGAACTGGTCGCTGTCGCGCTGCATGCGCGCCACGTCAAAGCGCAGCGGCAGCCGCAGCCAGGTGCTGGGCGGAATCGGCGCCCCCACTATGGCGCGCTCCATTCCAGTTGTTCCTGGACGTCGTTTTCCCCGCATAATCGAAAGCCCAGCCGCTGGTACAGCGCGCGCGCGGCGGTGTTGCTTTTGTTGACGGCAAGCTGGATCCGGCATTGCTGCGCGCCCGCTTGCGCTTGCAGGCCGCGCAGCACGGCGCTGCCGGCGCCCTGGCCTTGCGCGGCGGGCAGGATGGCGATGTCGACCAGATGCAGCACCTGATCCAGACGGTCCAGGACCAGGCGGCCGATGGGCGTGTCGCCGTGCTGCAGCACCAGGTACATGGCCTGCGGATACGCTTGCCGGTAACCGTGGCTTTGCATGCGCTGCTGCATGGTGATCAGCTGCTCGATGACGGCGGGATCGGCCGGCATCTGGCGCAAGTCGTCGCGCGTGGAGCTGTACAGCGCGGCGGCAAAGCCATCGTCGTCGTCGCGCTGGACGCGCAACTGGTAGGGGGCGGAAAGCGGCAAGTCGTGCATCGGTGCTCCGGTAGGTGGTGGCGATGGGGGCGATGGTGCCAAATGCGCAGGCGTTTATTTATTTGCTATGCTGCCAATTTTTCCGCTCACTTGCAATCATTTCAAGGAAGCCACCATGCATTCTGTCTTTATCCCGCCTTTTCCGTGGAGTTGCCCGTGGAGTTGCGCGTGACTTCGGCGCGCGCGGAACTGGCCGCCATGGCGGCCGCGCTGTGCGATCCTCAGCGTACCCTGGCCAGCCTGGTCGGCGAAACGGTGCAGCTGCGCCAGCTCGTCGAGCGCCATTCGCGCCTGCCCATGGACCGGCAGGACGGCTTGCGCGACGGCGAAAGTTTTCTCCCCAGCGGCTGGGCCATCTCGCCCGTGCAGGCGGGCCTGTGCGCGCGCGAGCCCTACCGCAGCGCCGCCTTTATCCAGGGCCTGGCGCAGGCCGTGCGCGAGCGGCTGGACGTGAACGGAGGCCGGCCCGTGCGCGTGCTGTATGCGGGCTGCGGTCCGTTCGCCTTGCTGGCCCTGCCGGTGATGGCCGTGCTGGACGCGAGCGAGGTGCAGTTTGCCATCCTCGACGTGCATGTTGAGACCCTGGACTATGCGCGCGAACTGATCGCCGCCCTGGGCCTGGATAGCCACGTCGCCGAATACCTTTGCGCCGACGCGGCAGCCTACCGCATTCCTGCGGGCGCCATGCCGGACGTGATCGTCAGCGAAACCATGAATACGGCGCTGGGCAAGGAGCCGCAGGTGGCCATCCTGCGCAACCTGCACGCGCAAGCGCCCGCGGCGGCGCTGCTGCCGGCGGCCGTCACCGTGCACCTGGGCCTGGACCGGCGCAGCCCCGGCGAGCCGTGCACGGACTGGGGCCGCGTGTTTGCGCTCGATGCGGACGCCATGCGCGCCTGGCAGGGGGAGCGGGGCGACACGCTGCCCGCCGCCAGCATCCGCCTGCCTGACGTGCTGGAGCAGGCGCCGCGTTTGCTCACGCGCATCCGCGTGTATGGCGACATCGTCCTGGGCGACCACGAGTGCAGCCTGAACCTGCCATTGCCTTTGCCGGACAAGCCCTCGTTGGCTGGCGGCAGCGTGCTGGACTTCCATTACCGCCTGGGCGGCCAGCCAGGACTGGCGTTTTGCCTGCGTGAAAAACAGGAATTGCACCAGCCAATATCTCAGTAGTAATACTACATTGGCAGACTATTTACTTCTGTAGGATAATATGGAACCGGTTCCATATATGCGCAAATGCAATGTGGCGCAATCATCGAAGTCAATAAAACAACAAGTCTTGCGGGAGTCTCATGAACCATCCAGGCAACGAACCATCTGCAACATCCGTGTCATCCCTTCCCCGCATCAGCCGCCGTCACGCCCTGATCGGCCTGGCCGCCTTGCTGGCGCAAGCCGGTTTCTGGAGCAATCCCCTGTCCGCCGCCATGCAGGCGCCGGCCAGCGCGCCGGCTGCCGGCCTGGCGCCCGCCACCATGCTGTTCTACACCCTGTCGCAAACGATCACGGGCCACCGCGATCTGTCCGTCGCGACGGCGGCGCGCATCGAGCAAGCCATGCGCACGAACGTGCCCGGCTTTGCCGAGCGCTTGCCGCAACTGGGCGCGCTGCTCGTCACGGGCCAGGAAGCGAAGACCTTGCTGGCGGCCGCCACCGCCGCCGATGCGCGTCTGCGCGAACTGGCGCTGGCCATCGTCGCCGCCTGGTACACGGGCACTGTTGCCGGCAACGCGGCGCAGGGCACGAAATCCATCGTCGTCGCCTACGCCGAGGCCTTGATGTACCGCACGGTGGCCGATGGTCAGGTCGTGCCGACTTACTGCAATTACGGTCCCCTGTGGTGGCTGAAGGCGCCGCCGGCCGTGCGCGTTTCCGCACCCGTGGAACCGAAACCCGTGCCCGCGCCGGCCACCACCGGCACCCCCGAACCGAAAGGCAAGCAAGCAAAATGAAATCACCCCAATTCAAGAGTAATGGCGACGTCGTCGCCGATGTCGTTATCGTCGGTACGGGCGTCGTCGGCGCCATGATGGCCGACCAGCTGGCCGCGCAGGGTCACTCCGTGATCATGCTGGAAGCGGGCCTGCGCATCGAGCGTGGCCAAGCCGTGGAAAACTGGCGCAACATGCCGTTCGAAAACCGCGTCGGTTCCGATTTCCAGGGCCTGTATCCGCAGGCGGAAAACGCGCCCGCACCCCTGTATTTCCCGAAGAATAACTACGTGGAAGTGTCCGGCCCCAACGGCAGCAGTTTCCAGCAGGGCTATCTGCGCACGGTGGGCGGCACGACCTGGCACTGGGCCGCGTCATGCTGGCGCCATCTGCCGTCCGACATGCGCATGAAAAGCGATTATGGGGTAGGGCGCGACTGGGCCATTTCCTACGATGAACTGGAACCGTACTATTGCCGCGCCGAGCAGGAAATGGGCGTGGCCGGCCCCAACGATCCGGCCCTGCAATCGCCGAGCGAACGCAGCGCGCCGTACCCGATGGACATGGTGCCCTGGGGCTATGGCGACAAGCGCTTCGCCGAAGTGGTCAACCCGCACGGCTACCGTTCCGTGCCGATTCCGCAAGGCCGTTCGACGCGCCCATGGCAGGGCCGTCCCACCTGCTGCGGCAACAACAATTGCCAGCCGATCTGCCCCATCGGCGCCATGTACAACGGCATCCACCACGTGGAACGGGCCGAGCTGAAGGGCGCGGGCGTGCTGGCCGAGGCCGTCGTCTACCGCATCGACACGGACCACAACAACAGAGTGACAGCCGTGCACTGGTACGACGCCAAGAAACAGTCGCACATGGCGACGGGCAAGGCTTTCGTGATTGCCTGCAACGGCATCGAAACGCCGCGTTTGCTATTGCTGGCGGCCAACAAGAACAATCCGAACGGCATCGCCAACAGTTCCGACCAGGTGGGCCGCAACATGATGGACCACTCGGGTTTCCACTGTACCTTCCTTGCCAATGAACCGATCTGGACGGGCCGTGGCCCCGCGCAAAGCAGCTGCCTGGTGGGCCCGCGCGACGGCGCCTTCCGTGCGCAGTATTCGGCCAACAAGATGATCCTCAATAACATCACGAGGGTCGGACCGGCTACCCAGCAATCGTTGAAGCTGGGCCTGGTGGGCAAGGACCTCGACGACGAGATCCGCCGCCGCGCCGCGTTTGGCGTGGACTTGTCGATCAGCCTGGAGCCGCTGCCCGAAGCGCACAACCGCCTGACCCTGAGCAAGACGCGCAAGGACCCGCTGGGCCTGGCCTGTCCCGACATTTACTATGACGTGGGCGACTACGTGCGCGATGGCGCGAAGGCCGCGCATGCGCAGCTCAAGCACATCGGCAAGCTGTTCGGCGCCGTGGAATTCCATATCACCGACAGCCTGAACGCGAATAACCACATCATGGGTGGCGTCATCATGGGTTCGAATCGTCTTGACTCCGTGGTCGACGGCAATTGCCGCGCCCACGACCACGCCAACCTGTGGCTGCCGGGCGGCGGCGCCATGCCGTCGGCCAGCGTCGTGAACACCACCCTCAGCATGGCCGCGCTCGGTTTGCGCGCTGCCGACGACATCGCCCGCACCCTGGCAAGGGAGGCCGCATGATGCGCCGTTTATTGCTGAGCCTGACCCTGGCGGCCGGCTTGCCGCTGGCCGCGCACGCTGCACCACCGGTGCCGCCCGTCACGCTGACGCCGGACCGTCCGGCCACGCCCGCGCCCGCCAAGCCCGATGCGCGCCTCGAACGGGGCCGCTACCTGGCCATCGCCGCCGACTGCATGGCCTGCCATACGGCAGCGGGCGGCAAGCCGTATGCGGGCGGCTACGCCATCGATTCGCCGCTGGGCACGATCTACGCAACGAATATCACGCCATCGAAAAAAGGCGGGATCGGCCACTACACGGAAGCCGACTTTGCGCGCGCCCTGCGCGAAGGCGTGCGCGCCGATGGCAGCCACCTGTATCCGGCCATGCCCTACACCAGCTATGCGCAACTGACGGATGCGGACGTGGGCGACCTGTATTACTACTTCATGCAGGCCGTCAAGCCCGTCGACGAGCCGGCGCGCCAGACGGCATTGCCATTCCCGTTCAATGTGCGCCTGTCGATGCTGGGCTGGAATACCTTGTTCCTCGACAATAAGCGCTTCGTGCCGGACGCAACGAAGAGCGCGCAGATCAACCGCGGCGCCTACCTGGCCGAAGGCCTGGCGCACTGCAGCGCCTGCCATACGCCGCGCAATGCGCTGATGGCGGAAATCGGCAGCCAGACCCTGGCCGGCGCGTCGCTCGGTTCCTGGCATGCACCGAACATCACGTCCGACAAGGTCAGCGGCATCGGCGCGTGGACGGATGCGGAAATCGCCGCCTACCTGAAGACGGGCCATGTGGAAGGCAAAGGGCAGGCGGCGGGCGGCATGGCCGAAGCCATCCAGAACAGCCTGCAATTTTTGCGCGACGACGACGTGGCCGCCATCGTCGCGTGGTTGCGCACGGTGCCGCCCGTGCGCGCACCGGGCCAGACCAAGGCTGCCTTCAGCCATGGCAGCGCGGCCAGCGAAGAACCGCTGCTGCGCGGCATGGCCGCTTCCACCGAGCATCATTCGCTCAATAGCGGCGCCGTGCTGTTTTCCGGCTACTGCGCCAGCTGCCACTCGGCCAGCGGCGCCGGCAGCACGGGACAAAGCTATCCAGCGCTGTTCAACAATACGGCGACGGGCGGCAACACCCCGGCCAACCTGGTGTCGGCCATCTTGTTTGGCGTCGAGCGCAAGATCGAAGGGGAAGAGCACGAAGCGTTCATGCCCCGTTTCGACCAGCGCTCCTACGTGCAGCCCTTGACGGACGAGCAGATCGCGTCGATCGCCAATTACGTGCTGAAGCAGTATGGCAACCCGGACGTGTCCGTCACGCCTGCCTACGTGGCGCAGGCGCGCAGCGGCGGCGAGAAACCCGTGCTGGCGCGGGCGCAACCGTTCATGCTGCCGGGCGGCATCGTGGGCATCCTGCTGCTGATCGCGCTGTTTGTATGGCTGCGCCGGCGCCGCCAGCGCAAGGAATAAGTGTCGAAACGGCGGCGAATATGAACGTTGGGCGCAACTTGCAGTAAAATGCAGGCTGAAAAATGGTTACGAGCAATCGTAGCCATTTTTTATTCTGGCCCGATCCTGGCGAGAGTGTTCGCCCTATTTGAAAAGTGACAATGTCCCATTCCCTGCATCACCAATTTCTACGTTTCGCCGCTGTCGGCGCTTCCGGCACGGCCGTGCAATACAGCGTGCTGTGGGGCGGCGTGGAATGGGCCGGCATCAGCGCCGCCGCCGCGTCCGGCATCGGCTACATCCTCGGTTCCGTCGTCAACTACCTTCTCAATTACTTTTTCACGTTTAAAAGCGACAAGGGCCATGGCGAGGCGGCCAGCAAATATTTCACTTTGCTGGGCATCGGCTGGTGCATCAATACGGGCCTGATGTGGCTGCTGGTACACCAGTTGGGCTGGTATTACTGGCTGGCGCAGGTGCTGGCGACGGGCATCGGGCTGGTCTGGAATTTTGCGGGCAGCCGCTGGTGGGCCTTCAAACCGGCTGGCGCAGCGACCAAGTAAATAGTTGCAAGAAAAAATGCGCTAGGCCAAGACCTGGCGCGCGGTTTCACCAAAACAAGGGGTTAATCATGCAGTTCCTGGAACGCTATTTCAAACTGAAGGACAACGGGACCAATGTGCGCACGGAGCTGCTGGCCGGCCTGACCACGTTCCTGACGATGGCCTACATCATCTTCGTCAACCCGTCCATCCTCGGCGATGCGGGCATGCCGAAAGACTCCGTCTTTGTCGCCACCTGCCTGGCGGCCGCCATCGGCACCCTGATCATGGGCCTGTACGCGAACTACCCGATCGCGCTGGCGCCGGGCATGGGCTTGAATGCGTACTTCTCGTACACGGTGGTCAAGGGCATGGGCATGAGCTGGGAAGTGGCGCTGGGCGCCGTCTTCATTTCCGGCTGCCTGTTTATCCTGGTGAGCCTGTTCAAGGTGCGCGAGATGATCATCAACAGCATCCCGCCCGCGCTGCGCACGGCGATCACCGTGGGTATCGGCCTGTTCCTGGCCATCATTTCCCTGAAAAGCGCGGGCGTGGTGGTGTCGAACCCGGCCACCATCATCGCGCTGGGCGACTTGCACCAGGCGGCGCCCATCCTGGCCATCCTCGGTTTCTTCATCATCGTCGCGCTGGACCGCCTGAAAGTGCCGGGCGCCATCCTGATCGGCATCCTCGCCATCACGATTGCCAGCTTCTTCTTTGGCGGCAACCAGTTCAACGGCATCGTCTCGGCGCCACCGGCCATCGAGCCGACCTTGTTCAAGCTCGACATCATGGGCGCGCTGTCGTTCGGCATCATCAACGTGGTGCTGGTGTTTTTCCTGGTCGAACTGTTCGATGCGACGGGCACCCTGATGGGTGTGGCCAACCGTGCGGGCTTGCTGAAAGACGGCAAGATGGAGCGCATGAACAAGGCCTTGCTGGCCGACAGCACGGCGATCGCCGCCGGCGCCTGCCTGGGCACGTCGAGCACGACGGCCTTCGTGGAAAGCGCGGCCGGCGTGCAAGCGGGCGGACGCACGGGCTTGACCGCCGTGGCCGTCGCGCTGCTGTTCCTGGGCAGCCTGTTCTTCGCCCCGCTGGCGCACACGGTGCCGCCGTATGCGACGGCCCCAGCGCTGCTGTACGTGGCTTGTTTGATGTTGCGCGAACTGACGTTTATCGACTGGGATGACAGCACGGAAAGCATTCCTGCCGCCATCACGGCGCTGATGATGCCATTTACGTATTCGGTTGCCAGCGGCGTCGCGTTCGGCTTCATCACCTATGCCGTATTGAAACTGCTGACGGGCAAGGGCAAGCAGGTGTCCGTGGTGGCGTACATCATCGCCGCCATCTTCCTGTTCAAGTTTATCTACCTGGGCGAATAGCGTGGGCGAATAGCGGGTTTGCCGCCGCAATGACAAGGCCGCCCGTGCATCCGCACCGGCGGCCTTTTTTGATGGCGCGGCCTACATCAGCAGGGCCGCCACCAGGTCTTTTTTGGCCTCGCCGGCGCTGCCGTCGAAGCGCAGGGCTGCTTCCACGTGCGCCAGGTGCTCGACCATCAGGCGCGCCGCCAGGTCCGCATCGCCGCTGCGCGCAGCCTCGAGAAAGCGGCCGTGTTCGTCGCACGAGCAGGCGGCATCGTGGCCCGACTGGTATAGCATGGTGATGAGCGAGCTGCGGCCCACCAGTTCGCGCACGATGTCGCGCAGCACGGCGTTGCCGGCGATATCGGCCAGCAAGACGTGGAAATCGCCCAGCAGTTGCGAGCGCAGCGGCGTCGCTTGCGCCAGCGCCTGGCGTTCCGCCTTCAGGTGGCGCTCGAGCATCCTGTAGTCGGCAGGCTTGGCCCGCGCAACGAATTCGCGCGCCACGGCCGCTTCGATGATGCGCCGCGCGGCAAAGATGTCGCGCGCCTCCGCTTCGGTCGGCTGGCTGACGAAGGCGCCCTTGTCGGGCACCATGCGGATCAGTTTGTCTTTGGAGAGGATGAGCAGGGCGGCGCGGATCTTGGTGCGGCTGACGCCGTACAACCGGCACAGCGCCTCTTCGCGCAGCCGCGTGCCGGGCGGCAATTGGCGTGCCACGATGGCGGCCGCCATATGCGCGGCAATGTCCGCCGAGCTGTCGCCGCTGCCGGGATTGTCCACCAGGGTTGCGCTTGATTCTGTCATGTCGGGTGAGAGCAGTAAGCCAGGGGCAAGGCGAACCTCGCAAGCGCATGTCCGCGCGACGGCGTGGTTGACGCCCCGCTGCCGGCATGCCGTTGTACGCCTTGCGTGTCGGCAAGGCCTGGCTATTCTACTATCTTGCATGGCGCCGCGCAGACGGGCGCAGCCAGCCGGCGAGGCTTGCTCCCTGGCGGCCAGTTTTGCTGGCCATGCAGCAACAACTGGACATGAGAAATTTTGACGTATATAATTCGGCCTCCTTTCCCTGATAGCTCAGTTGGTAGAGCGACGGACTGTTAATCCGCAGGTCCCTGGTTCGAGTCCAGGTCGGGGAGCCAGAACAAGCAGCAGCAAAAGGCCACGTGGCAACACGTGGCCTTTTTTGTCATGCGCACACGGTTTCCCGTTCACGCTAGTTATCGCTTCAGCGCATCAACGGCGTGCGCGGTGTTCCCTGATCAGGGATCCACAAACACGTCGAAACGCACCTTGAGCGGGCTGCCCCACGAGATATCCACCCAGGCACGGAAGCCGCCGTTATATGGTGCGATGTTGTACACGGCCATGCGGGCTGAGCCGATGAAACGGTCCTGGGGAGTCGCGGCATATTCGCTGATGTTGAGCAATACGCGCGAATTGGCTTTCACGTTGGCATTGGCGAAGTTGACCGAAGGATGCACGCCATTGGCCGTCCACGTGTAGTAGGTGGTGAAGGCGGCGGCGCTCAGGTTCAAGTCCTGTGCGCTTGCGCCTTGCGCGGCTTGGCCGTCCTGCTCCAGCGGCAGGTCGGTGGTTTCCGGGGCCAGGTTGCTGCCCGTGCGATTTTCTACTTTCATTTCCATGATGTACTCCTCATCGATAGTTTGGACACCGCGCCTGTCGTTGTGCGGCAAGACGCCCTATCTGTGTTGCCGTGACGGCCAGTGTCACGTCCAGGCTGATAAGGTAGCCGCTTGCTCCATGCTGTTGGAGTAATTCATTCTAGGCATACACAGGCGTAGAAAGCGCGCTGGGCCGCTGGAAAAGCGGCGCTCGCTTGTGCTGGCGCAAATACCTTGCAGGCAAGCGGCAAGAACTTTTCCGACAGGCTATTTTTATGGGGGCGCCACGCATGCCGCGCAGGACAATGGCACAATAGGCCCAGCCGACCTGCCGATACGGAACCCGTTGCGAGCCTAGCCCATGCCGATACTGAACCTGAGTGCCGAAACCGATATCTATTACGAATTGATCGAAGGCGACCCCGCCAAGCCCTGCCTGGTATTCCTGCACGAGGGACTCGGTTGCTGTGCGATGTGGAAAGATTTTCCCGCGCAGCTATGCCAGGCGACGGGATGCCGCGGCTTGCTGTACGACCGCCACGGCTATGGGCAGTCGTCGCCGCTGGCGGCGCGCCGCCAGCTCCATTATCTGCACGACTATGCGCTGTGCGAGCTGCCGCAAGTGCTGGCGGCACTGCTGCCGGGACAGGATCATTTTCTCGTCGGCCACTCCGATGGCGGCAGCATCGCCCTGATCTATGCGGCGCAGCAGCCGCCGCGCTTGCGCGGCATCATCACCGAGGCGGCGCACGTGTTTGTCGAAGGCATCACGCTCGATGGCATACGCGAGGCGGACGCGGCATTCGGCGCGGGCAAGTTGCGCGCGCTGGCGAAATACCATGGAGAAAAGACGGAGACCATTTTCAAGGCCTGGTCGGACACCTGGCTCAGCTATGGCTTCCAATTCTGGAACATCGAGTATCTGCTGCCTTCCGTCGAATGCCCGGCGCTGGTGGTGCAGGGCAGCGAGGACCAGTACGGCAGCGCGGCCCAGGTCGACACCATCGTGGCGCAGGCGCTCAACGCCATGCCCGCCATGGTCGAGCAGTGCGGCCATACGCCGCACCAGGAGCAGCCGCAGGCATTGCTGGCGCTGATGGAAGGCTTTTTACAGGGCCGCATGGACGCGGCCATTCACCCGAGAACGGCATGATAGACCACCTCGACCACCTGGTATTGACCACCCGCGACAAGGCTGCCTGCATCGATTTCTATACGCGCGTGCTGGGCATGCAGATCGAAACGTTTGGCGCCGGCCGCCATGCCTTCAAGTTTGGCGCGCAAAAAATCAATCTGCATGAGGCCGGCAAGGAATTCCTGCCCAAAGCGGATTTGCCCACGCCCGGCGCGCTGGACCTGTGCTTCATCGCCGCCGTCCCGCTCGACGTGTTCATCGCCCATTTGGCGGCGCTGGGGATTGCCATCGAGGAAGGACCGGTGGCCCGCACGGGCGCCAACTGGCCCATCCGCTCCGTGTATCTGCGCGACCCGGACCGCAATCTGATCGAAGTGTCCGAGCGCGCCTGAGGTTCACCCCGACGCTCAATGGCAGGCGGGATCGTTGTCCCAGCGGCCCGAGCAGATGCGCGAACGGCACAGCATGCCTTCGATCAGCCCCAGCTGCTGACAGCGCTGCAACAGGTCCGCCGTTTCCTCGTCCTGTTTGCGCAGCACCACGTCGCGCACGGGCACTGCCGTGCCTGCTTGCCAGTGCGCATGGGCCACCATGGCCGTCAGCAAGGCGACGTCGCTGTCGCCGGGCGCGGCAGCCGGCTTCGCGCCTTGTGGGCGGGCGGCCGCCTGGCGCACGGGCGCTAGCACCTTGCGTGGCGCGCTCACGGCTGCCACCTCGGTCAAGGGCGGTCCCGCCGTATTGACGATAGTGGCGGCCTGCGGCGGGGAGGCCGCCTGTTGCAGCACCGTTGGCGCCGGTATTGTGGGCGCCGCCATGGCAATGGCGGGCGCCGGCGGCAGTGGCGTGGCGTCCGTGTCGTAGGCGAGCACGGCCGTGACCAGCACCGCCAGGCACAGCGCGCCAGCGGCTCCGTGCCGCCAGCCGGGGCGCCAGCGCAGGGCTGGCTTGGCCACAGGCGCGGCGGCGCCGTGCTCGAGCTGCGACAGGATGCCCTTGCCTTCGATGCGCGCACCAGCCGTGCCGGCCTTGCTCAGCAGGTCAGGACCGCGCGCCTGGCCATCCCCGGTTTTCAGTAAAGACAAAATATCACCTCCGCAGTGGATCAAATTCGACTGACCTTGATGTAAACCGCGCTCATGCGGGCCGCGGACGCCTACGATCTAGCGATACCGCCGAGCAATGGATTGCCCGGCCCCGCCGATTCCCGTCACGGAGCGCCCCATGTTCGTCGCCCTGGTCCTGATGTATTTCTTGCTCGCCTGTCTTGCCTGCTGGCTGCTGCTGTTTCCCGGCGGCCGCGCCATCGTGCTGCACACGCTCGTCAACCTGGGCTGGCGCATGCAGCGGCGTGCACAGGGGTTGCAGCGGGGCGGCGGCGCGCAGTGGCAGCGCGTGCAGCAACACTCGGGCTCGGGCATGGCGCGCGTCTGGCAACTGCTGTGGCGGCATCGCTGGCTGAGCCTGGCAGGCAGCGTGCTGGTCATCGTGCCGCCGCTGCTGGCCTGGCTGTCCAGCGACCGCATCGCCCTGCGCGGTTATGCCGACCAGCAACACGTTATCAACGACCAGGTCAGCGACTTGCTCAAGGGCGAGCAGCTGGTGCCGCCACCGACCTTGCCGCCGCTGCTGTTTTCCACGGCCGAAGTAACGCAGCTGCGCCCGCTGCTGGGCGGCGCCAGCCGTAACTGGCAATTGCTCGACCACGATTTCGCGCAGCGCTTGCTGCTGGTCTTCAAGATCATGAAGGACGTGCATGGTTACGATATGGTCTTGCTGGAAGGCTATCGCAGCCCGGCGCGCCAGGATCAATTGGCGGCGGCCGGCCCGAACGTGACGAACGCGAGGGCGTTTCAAAGCTATCACCAGTATGGCCTGGCGGCCGATTGCGCATTCATGCATGAAGGAAAGCTCATCATTTCTGAAAAAAATGCCTGGGCCATGCGCGGCTACCGTTTATATGGCGTGACGGCCGAATCGGTGGGCCTGCGCTGGGGCGGACGCTGGACCATGATGGATTTTGGCCACACGGAATTGCCGCAACCGCGCGTGCTGGGCAAGTAAGCCGCGCCAGCCATTCTAGCGCCGCGTGCGGCCCCGAATTTCACTGCTGCAAGCTTGATTGCGCAGCGTCAATGGCCTGCCAGTGCCTGCCGCGCGCTGGCGCCAGATACTTGTCGTATGTCAACAAAGGCGCGCCCCATTGCTGTCAGCATGGGCCGAATCCGCCTTGCTTTGCGACCTCACCCTGGGCTTATCATGCTGCGACGACTCTGGCATTTCCTCACCGACAGCCGCCAACTGACCATCCTCGGCTTCGTGGCGCTGGCCGTGTTCCTGTACCTGGGCGCCGAGGTGCTGGAAGTGGCGCTGATATGGGCCCTGGTCTTGCTGCTGCTGGCTTTTGCCACCTGGCTGGGCGTGTGGCTGTGGCGCCGGCGCCGTGCACGGCGCGATGCCCAGGCGCTGGGCCAGGCCATCCTCAACGAGGCCGAGATCGCCGCCGCGCAGGCGGCCTCGGCCTCCACGGCCGGCAGCACGCAGCAGGGCGAACTCGGCGCCGTGCGCTCGGGCATGCTGGCCGCCATCGAGACCATCAAGACATCCAAGCTGGGCCTCAAGTCGGGCGCCGCCGCCCTGTACGAATTGCCGTGGTACATGATCATCGGCAATCCTGCCGCCGGCAAGAGCAGCGCCATCCTGCATTCTGGCCTGCAGTTCCCCTTCGCTGACGGCAAGATCGTGCAAGGCGTGGGCGGCACGCGCAATTGCGACTGGTTTTTTACGACGGACGGCATCGTGCTCGACACGGCGGGGCGCTACTCCGTCGTCGACGAGCACCGCGGCGAGTGGTTCGGCTTTCTCGACCTGCTGAAAAAATACCGGCGCAAGGCGCCCATCAACGGCATCCTCATCGCCGTCAGCATCGCCGAGCTGGGCGGCGATCCTGATGTCGGCATGCAACTGGCGCGCAGCCTGCGCAAGCGCGTGCAGGACGTCATCGAACGGCTGGAAGTGTTTGCGCCCCTGTACATCGTGTTTACCAAGGCGGACCTGATCGCCGGCTTCACGGAGTTTTTCGCCGATGCCGAGCGCAGCGAACGCGAGCGCGTCTGGGGCGCCACCATGCCCTACCAGCGCAAGTTGCCCACGGCCGACTTGCTGGCGTTTTTTGACCAGAGTTTCGATGAATTGCACGATGGCTTGACGGAGCTGAGCCTGGCCAACATGGCGCACCGGCAACGCAAGACGATGGCGCCCGGCGTATTCACCTTTCCGCTCGAGTTCGCCGCCATCAAGCCGGCCTTGCGTGCCTTCATCGCCACCCTGTTCGAGGAAAACCCGTTCCAGTTCCAGCCCGTGTTCCGCGGCTTTTATTTCACCAGCGCGCTGCAGGAAGGCGAGCCCGTCAGCGCTTCCTCGCAGCAGGTGGCGCGCCGCTTCGACCTGGCCTTCGCGCCGGCTCCGGCCGCAGCGCCGTCCGGCGCGCGCCAGCATGGCTATTTCCTGCTGGAGCTGTTCCGCAAGGTGATTTTTGCCGACAAGCATCTGGTGGCCAACTATGCCAACCGCGCCAAGCTGCGCTTCAAATATGCCGTGTTCTTTGCCGCCACGGTGTCGCTGGGCGCCTGCCTCGGTGGCTGGAGCTGGTCCTACCTGGGCAACCGGCAACTGGTGGCCAATGTCGAGGCCGATTTAAATAAAGTGGTCAAGCTGCAGGAGCGGCGCCTGGACTTGCAGTCGCGCCTGGAAGCGCTCGAGATCTTGCAGGACCGCATCGAGCAGCTGGACGCGTACCGCACGCAACGGCCGTGGTCCTTGCGCCTGGGCCTGTACCAGGGGGAGTTACTTGAACGCAAGCTGCGCGAGGAGTATTTTGCCGGTGCGCGCCAGGTCATGCTGGCCCCCGTGGCGGGCGCGCTGGAAGCCTTGCTGTTCGAGATGAACGCCAGCGCCGACCAGCTGCAGCCCACGGCGCGCACGCCGCAGACGCCGGCCGCCGCACCCGCAACGCCTTCCGCCGCGCCGCGCAATGTCCAGTACCAGGCGGCCAGCGCGACGAATGTGGAAGACGCTTACAACGCGCTGAAAACCTATCTGATGCTGGCCGATAAAACGCATGCGGAAAGCAGCCACCTGAACGACCAGATGACGCGCTTCTGGCGCGGCTGGCTGGAGGGCAACCGGGGCGCCATGCCGCGCGAGCAGATGATACGCAGCGCCGAACGGCTGCTGACGTTCTACCTGGCGCAGATCGGCGACCCGTCCTGGCCGCGCATCGAACAGAAGCTGGCGCTGGTCGACCAGACGCGCGAAAACCTGCGCCGCGTGGTGCGCGGCATGCCGGCGCGCGAGCGCGTGTATGCCGACGTCAAGGCGCGCGCCTCGACGCGCTTTCCCGGCATGACGGTGGCGCGCATCGTCGGCGAGCAGGATCAGGCCCTGCTGGCGGGCAGCTATGCCGTCTCCGGCGCCTTTACGCGCCAGGCCTGGGAAAAGTTCGTCGAGGGCGCGTTTCGCGACGCCGCCAACCGCGAACTGCAAAGCGCCGACTGGGTGCTGAAAAGTGCCTCCACCGACGACCTGACCCTGGAAGGCAGTCCGGAGCAGATCGAGAAAAATCTGGTGGCCATGTACAAGGCCGATTACGCGCGCGAGTGGCAAAAATTCGTGCAGGGCGTGGCCGTCGCCGACCTGAAAGGTTTTGACGGCGCCGTGCAGGCGATGAACCGCCTGGGCGATCCGCAGTCGTCGCCGATCGCCAAGCTGCTGACGACCATTTACGAGGAAACCTCGTGGGACAATCCGGCGCTGCAAAATGCGCAACTGCGCAAGGCCGAGCGGGGCATCATCGCCTGGTTCAAGGAAACCGTGCTGCGCCGCGCGCCATCGCAGCTGACGACCAACCCCGGCATGAATGCGCAGCTCGATCCGGCTCGCCTGGATAAACCGATGGGTCCCGTGGGGCGCGAATTTGCCGGCGTGGGCAAACTGGTGGCGGCCAGGGACAACAATGCCTCGCTGATGCGCGCCTACCTGGAAGCGCTGTCGAAACTGCGCAGCCGCCTGAACCAGCTGAAGAACCAGGGCGACGCGGGGCCGGGCGCGCGCCAGTTCATGCAGCAGACCCTGGAGGGCAGCGGTTCCGAGTTGGCCGACGCCCTGAAGCTGGTCGACGAGCAGGTGCTCACGGGGATGAGCGACGCGCAGAAGCAGGCGATACGCCCCATCCTCGTGCGCCCGCTGATGCAGACCTTCGCCGTCATCGTCGCGCCGGCCGAACTCGATATCAACAAGACCTGGGCGGCGCAGGTGTACGAACCGTTCCAGAAATCGCTGGCCAACAAATATCCGTTTGCGCCCACGGCGCGCATCGAGGCGAGCAACCTGGAGATCGGCCAGTTCTTCGGCCCCGAAGGCCTGGTGGCGAAATTCGTCACGACGTCCATGGGGCCCCTGGTGGTGCGGCGCGGCGACGTGCTGGCGCCGCGCACCTGGGCCGACATGGGTATCAGCCTGGCGCCGCAGGTGGTGGCGCGCTTCCCCGGCTGGATTGCGCCGCTGGGCGCGGGCGGCGTGGCGGCCACGTCGACGGCGGCGCAAACCGTGTTCCAGATCCAGCCGTCGCCCGCGCCCGGCACCCTGGAATATACGGTGGAGATCGACGGCCAGCAGCTGCGCTATCGCAATACCCCGGCGCAGTGGACCAACATGGTCCATCCGGGGCCGCAAGGCGCGGCGGGCCAGCAAGGCGCGCGCATCACGGCAGTCACGTTCGACGGGCGCACGGTGGAACTGTTCAACGAACCGGGGCAATTCGGCTTGAAGCGCATGATCGACGCGGCGGCCAAGAAGCGCAAGGATGGCGGCGTGTTCGAACTGCGCTGGGCGCGCGGTGAGGTGGCCGTGGCGGTCGACCTGAAGATCACCAGCAGCGCCGAGACGACAGGCGCCGGATCTGCCACGGCGGTGCAGGATCAGGGCTTTCGCGGCATGCAGTTGCCCGAGACGATCGTCGGCATGCCGGGCGTTCCCGCGCCGGTCATGGCCGCAGTTGCGGCGACCGGGGTGGCGCCATGATGCGCGTGGCGCAGCAGGTGCGCCTCGGCTATTTTGGCAAGATCCCCGCGCGCGGCGATTTCATCAAGGCTTGCGACAATCACGCGCTGGTGCAGCTGCTCGACGACTGGCTGGCGCAGGTCATGATCGCGCTGACGGTGGAACCGCGCTGGAAGCTCAATTACGACGCCTTGCCGCCGCTGCGTTTTGCCTTCGTCGGCACGCGCAGCCGGCGCGCCATCGCCGGGCGCCTGGAAGCGAGCAACGACCAGTCGCTGCGGCGCTTTCCCTTCATGGCCATGGGCGCGCTCGAAGTCGATGACGCCGAGGCCTTTGTCGCTTGCAGCCCGCTCGCGCTCGCGCCCCTGTGGCAGCGGGTGGAGCAGCTGTCGCAAGGCATCGTGGCCAGCGCCGAACCGGGGCCGGCCCTGCTGGCGCTGGCCGGCAACGTGGTCGAAGTCGAACCGGCCGCAGCGTGCCATGCGGAGCGGCTGGCTGACTTCCTGCAGGCGCAGACCGTGCATGGCCTGCAAACGATGCTGGCGTCGCCCGCGTTCCCCGTGACGGTGCGCGAATTGCTGCTGGGCCTGGGCCTGCTGCTGCGGCCGGTGCTCCAGAGCGGCTTGCCGCGCCTGGAGAAAAGCCTGGTGCTGCCGCTGCCGCAGGACGCGCAGCTGCGCGACGTGGTGGCCAGCTTCTGGCTGCATTTGATTGCACCCTTCCTGCGCCAGGCCGATTTCGAACTGGCGCTGTTCTTTTCCCACCTCGACGAGGCGCCCGTGCTGGTGATCGGCTTTTGCGGCGCCGACCCGGATGGCTTGCGCGCGCTGATCGACCCGCAGGCCGGCAGCGAACGGCTGATCGTGTTCGACCAGCTGGACTGGGTCGAGGAGCAGCTGGGACACGACGCTGCGCTGCGCCAGTTTTCCGTCTGCCTGCAGCAGGAGCAGCTGTCGCTGCGCTCGGCCTGCGCCATGTTTGCCGACACCTTTGCCTGAAGGACCGCGATGAAATCGTATGCCATTTTCCTGCTGCTTGCCGCGGCAGTTCCCTGCCGCGCGCAAGCGCAAGCGCCCCAGACGCCGATGCCGGGGCAGATCCTCGCCACGGGTACCCTGGCCGACGAGGCGGCCAAGGCGGCCGTGCTGGCCCGCCTGCGCGAACTGTACGGCACCGAGCGCGTGGTCGACCAGATCGCCATCGGCAACGTGGCCGTGCCGGCCAACTGGAACGCCTACGTGCACAAGCTGATCGCGCCGAACCTGAAGCTCATTTCACGGGGGCAGATCACCGTCGACGGCAACAACGTCAGCGTGCGCGGCGAAGTGGCGAACGAGGCGCAGCGCCAGCAGATCGCCAGCGACATCGCCACCAGCCTCAATCCCACCTACATCGTCAACAACGGCTTGCGGGTCAAGGCGGCCGAGGCCGAGCAGGGCTTGCTCGATGCGGCGCTCGATAAACGCATCATCGAATTCGACAGCGGCAAGGCCACCATCACGCCGGCAGGCCTGGCCATCCTCGACGAGATGGCGGCCGTCATGCTCAAGCTGCGCGGACGCAAGGTCGAGGTGATCGGCCACACGGACGACACGGGCCTGCGCGCCAGCAACGTGGCGCTGAGCCAAGCGCGCGCCGAAGCCGTGCGCGCCTACCTGGCCAGCAAGGGCATCGTGGCCGATTCCGTGCTGGTGTCGGGCCAGGGACCGGACCGCCCCGTGGCCAGCAACGCCACGGCCGATGGCCGGGCGAGAAACCGGCGCATCGAGTTCAGGATCGCGCAGTAGATTGGGTTGACACCTCACAAAACCGTAGCGAGCGGAAGGGAGAGGCGGTCGAGAAGCGCAACCGTGCCAGAGCACGGTGAGCATCGCAGGCCGCCCATACCGACGCGCAGTAGGTTTTGTGAGGTGTTCAGGGCAGGGTGATGGTCAGGTGTGCTGGGCGTGGCGCCAGCTTGACCAGGTCCGCATACGCGGCCAGGGTCGTTTGCGTGCCGCGCGTCAGATGCGTTTTCAGGCCCAGGTAGGCGCAGATGGCCAGCAGGGCGAAAAAGCTCGACAGCGCCCACAGCGGCACGTCGCTGCCACGCTTGTTGACCACCTGGTCGGGGCGATCCGCGCGCGGCGCGAAGCCACGGCTCTTGCCCTTGATGTGGGCGATCTCGTCGCCCAGGCGCGCTGTCAGGTAGCTGAGTTTTTCGCCGCCGTCGATCGCATACTTGCCCTGGAATCCCAGTAATAAACACATGTGGAAGACCTGCAGCGCCTGCACGCGCATGGCGCCCTTGCCGCGCAAGGCGTCGAGGCGGTCGAAGAAGTGTTCGCCGGCGAGCTGGTCGCCAAAGATCAGCAGCTGCAGCGGGCGCCGCTCCCACTGTTTGCGCAGGGCGAACGGCGAGGCCAGGATGATTTCATCGACGGCCGCGCAGAACGCATACTTGGCCGCCTCGATATCGTCGCCATCGGCGCGGATTTTTTTCGCTTCGCGCTCGAAGTCGTCGAGGAAGGCCGTGATGCGGTCCATGAAGCTTTGTTCGTCGCCGGGCGCCGAACCGTGCTTCAGCATGAACAGCATATAAAAGCCTTCGTGCATCAGATCCAGCAGGGTGCTGCCGGCATGCCGGCTGGCCGTGCCGCCGGGGGCGGAACCGCGTTGTCCCAGCAGGGAGGGTGCTGCGCGCCGTTCGATGAGCTGGCTCATGCCGTCACCGCGATCAGTTCCAGCTGCAGGTCGCGTATGCCGGCCGGCACATAGACGGAAATCGACTGCGCCTTGAGCATCTGCTCATACAGGACGCCGCGGTTTTCAATCGCAAAATAATAGGTGTCGGGGCGCACGGGAATGGCGGCCGGCACTTGCGGCGCATGCGACAGCTTCAGGCCGGGCATGGCTGTGAGCACGCATTTTTCCACGTCGTCGGGCGCGCCCACTTTCACGCGCAGCGGCACCACGTCCACCAGTTCGATGGCGGGCATGGCGGCGCGAATCGCCAGGTACAAGGTGGTGTGCTGGTCGATCTTGTCCGAATCGAGCTTGCCCAGGTAGTACGACGGCTTGTCCTCGAGCAGGGCGATGGAAAAATACTTCGACGAGATGACGGTGTCGAGCAGTTCGCGGATGATCGCGTCGATGGCGTCGAAACAGGCGCCCGGCTGCGCGTGGTCGTAGGCGGGCAGGCTGGCCAGGGTGTAATGCTTGGAGTAGCTGAGCAGGCCGCCCGCCAGGCCCAGCAGCGCCTCGTACAGGCGCTCCGGATGCAGGGCCGGATGGCGCACATAGTGCATCAGGGCGGCGGCGGCCGTGCTGACCGTGTGCAGCAGCCAGAACGAGGACACGTCGCCCGAGCGGAACTCGATCACGTTGCGGCTCGGTTCGCGGTGGTGGCCGTGCAGCGCGCTCACTTTCGCCTGCAAGGCGTCGAGCAGGTGTTCCAGCACGCCCTGCAGGCGCGGCGCGCCGGCGATCGCCAGGCTGGGCGCCATGAACGAGGGCACGGGTTCGAAGCCGCCCGACACCGTGCGCCGCAGGGCGATCAGCGGCAGGCAGTCGTAGGAGCCGCGCGCTTCGCTGTCGGGAATCAGGCGCACGGTTTTCTTCAGGTAGGCCACGTCGGCCACGGCGGACTCCGTAAACAGGTCGGGCGTGGCGCGCATGGCGTGCGCAAAGCGGGTGCTGGCCGGCGTGCCTGCCGTTGCTGCCTGCACCGTGTAATTCATGCCTTCGCGGTTGAGTATGGGCAGCGCCGCGTAATACGTCACTTCCTGCACGGCCGGCGGCAGCGCTTCCAGGTCCACGGGCGGGGGCAGGGTATCGCTGCCCGGCGCACCGTCGCCCAGCGATTCGAACACTTCGCCGTCGCGGAAGATCGCCGACAGCGCTTGCAGGCGCAGGCTGCCCGTCTTCAGCGCCGCCAGGTCCCACGCCATGTGCGCCACGCCCCACAGGTAGGGATGCAGCGCGCTGGCCGTGTGATGCAGGCGCGCTTCGTGATATTGATCCTGGCGCTGGAAATGCTGCGGCCGCAGGAACAGGCCTTCTCCCCACAAGACTTTCGCTGCCATGCCCATCTCGGTTCTCCTTGAATGTGTGGCGTGTCTGTTCGTGTTACTGGCAGCGCGGGGCCGACAGCGCGGCTACCCCGCTGATGCTGAGCGCGCAGGCGTGCAGGCCGACGGTGATGCCGCCGCGTTCCGCATCGGCGGCGGCAAAGGTGGCGCGCCAGCGCTGCGCTGCCGGCGCGCGGAACAGGGCCACTACGCCGATGAAATACGCTTCCTTGCTGACTTTTTCCTGTACTTCGTAGCGCTGGCCCGGCACCAGCAGCACTTCCTTCACTTCCATCAGGTCGGCGCCCAGCGCGGCCTTTTCGCGCTGCGTGTCGAGGAAGCTGTCGTACGGCGCCTGTTCGAAGGCGGCGCTCTGGCGCAGCTTGTAGATGCGCGCCACCAGCGCCAGCGGCCGGCCGTCGGCATCGGTGTTGAGACGCTGCGCCGCACGCAGGCGGATGCTGACATTGCGCGGCGGCTTTTGCGCGTCGGGCAGTTCCGGCGGCGGCTTGGCCACGCCGGCCATTTGCAGCGCCGCGTTGGCCAGTGTACCGATGGCGCCGCCCGCACAGCCGGCCAGCAGCAAGGCCATCAGCAGTAGCGCGGTGGCGCGGGCTGGGCGGACCAGGGCGTCAGGTGGCATGGGCGACCTTTGTAAATTGAAGGGTGGAAATAAAAGTGTTGCAGTCATTTAAACGCATGCACTGGCGGCCTGCTTGCGTTGGCGCAAGATCGGCCTGCGATCAAGACAATTACTGCGCCAGATCAGGATTCATGGCGCTGTACGCGGCTGTGATGTGGAACTTCTTCTTTGCTGATTAATCTCAATTTGGCAAAAAATTGCCGATCAATAATAGTCTCCACCAAGGCGCCGCCCATTGTTCCCAGTGGTAGCGTCCTCCACGTGAAGGAGTGCCCGATGAAGCCAGTCAGCATCTTGCCCCGTATTGCCTGCCTCGCCAGCGCCTTGCTGCTGGCCGCCTGTGCCACGCCAGACCAGCCGGCGCCCCAAAAACCTGCCGCGCCGACCCTGGCGCAAGTGATGAGCGAGGCCGATGCGGCCGCGCGCGCCGGCCAGTACGAACGCGCCATGACCCTGCTTCAGCGCGGCGGGGTCAGCTACCCGGCTGACAAGGCGCCGTGGCTGCAAATGGCGCAGATGAAGTTCGACCGCGGCCAGTACGGCGATGCCATTGGCCATGCGCTCGAAGCGCTGGAGCGCGACCCGGACGACAAGGTGGCCAACAGCATTGTCGCCGTCAGCGGCTTGCGCCTGTCCGGCAAGGCACTGGCCGACCTGTCGCGGCAAAACAATCTGAATGGCTCGCTGCGTTCGGAAGCGCAGGACCTGGCCAAGCTGCTGCGCGCGAGCATCGGCGAAGACGTGCTGGTGCCGCCGGCCAAGCGCCCGCCAGCGGCCGGCAAGCGCGCAGCCACATCCGGCTCCGGCTCGCCGGCGGCGAAGGGCGCGGCGGCGCCAGGCAGCACGGCCGACCCGTTCAGCGGCCTGAAATAAGCGAGCATCCCCACCATCCCCTTGCAAAGGAAGCGACATGCCCAAGTCCGATAGCGTGCAAAAACGCCTGCAGAAGATACGCGCGCCGCGCGTGCAAATGACCTACGACGTCGAGATTGGCGACGCGATTGAAAACAAGGAGCTGCCCTTCGTGGTCGGCGTGCTGGGCGACTTTGGCGGTAATCCGGACAGCGAGAAAAAACGCCTGAAGGACCGCAAGTTCGTTTCCATCGACCGCGACAACTTCGATGAAGTGCTGGCCGGCGTGGAGCCGGTGGCCCGTTTCGCCGTGCCGAACCGCCTCAGCGACGCGGGCGGCACGTTCGCCGTCGACCTGCATTTCCGCTCGATGGATGACTTTCGCCCCGAATCGGTGGTGCGCCAGGTCGACCCCTTGCGCAAGCTGCTCGAAGCGCGCACCAAGCTGGCCGACCTGCGCAACAAGCTGGCTGGCAACGACAAGCTGGAAGACTTGCTGACGGAAGTGCTGAACAACACGGACAGCCTGGCCGCCCTGAAACCGCAGTTCCCAGCGCAGGAGGATTGAGATGAGCGCCCAGGCAGAAGCCCTTGCAGTATCGGCCGCCAATGCGCCGGCCGCCACCGACTTGCTGGACCAGATCGTCGAGCAAAGCCGCGTCGCCAAGTCCGGCGCCGAACATGCGCGCGCGCGTGACCTGATCTCCGAGCTGGTGGCGCAGGTGCTCGATGGCACGGTGCTGATGTCCAGCAGCCTGTCGGCGACGCTGGACGGGCGCGTGGCGGAGATCGACCGCCTGATCTCGGCCCAGCTCAGCGAAATCATGCACGCGGCGCCGTTCCAGCAGCTCGAACAAAGCTGGACGGGGCTGCGCTACCTGGTCGGCAATTCCGATACGGGCACGCGTTTGCAGATCCGCATGTTCAACGCCACCAAGCGCGAACTGGTGAAGGATTTCCAGGCCGCGCTGGAGTTCGACCAGAGCAGCATGTTCAAGAAGGTGTATGAAGAGGAATTCGGCACCTTCGGCGGTGCGCCATTCGCCGCGCTGCTGGGCGACTTCGCCATTTCGCGCCAGCCGGAAGACATCTATTTCGTCGAGCAGATGTCGCACGTCGCGGCCGCCGCGCATGCGCCGTTCATCGCCTCGGCCGCGCCGGAACTGTTTGGCCTGGAAAGCTACGGTGACCTGGGCAAGCCGCGCGACCTGGCCAAGGTGTTCGACACCATCGAATACGCGAAATGGAAAGCCTTCCGCGAATCGGAAGACGCGCGCTACGTCGGCCTGACCTTGCCCCGCTTCCTGGGCCGGCTGCCCTTCAATCCCGTCGATGGCACCACGGTCGAAGGTTTTAATTTTGTCGAGGAAGTCGACGGCAGCGACCATCACAAATACCTGTGGTGTAACGCCGCATATGCGTTCGGCTGCAAGCTGACAAGCGCCTTTGCCGACTACGGCTGGTGCGCCGCCATCCGCGGCGTGGAGGGCGGCGGCCTGGTGGACGACCTGCCGACCCACACCTTCAAGACGGACGAGGGCGACGTGGCCTTGAAATGCCCGGCCGAAGTGGCGATCACCGACCGCCGTGAAAAGGAATTGTCGGACCTGGGCTTCATCTCGCTGGTGCACTGCAAGAACACGGCATATGCGGCGTTTTTCGGCGCACAGTCGGCGCAGAAAAGCCGCAAGTACAACAGCGATGCGGCCAATGCGAACGCGGTGCTGTCGTCGCAGCTGCAGTACATCTTCGCCGTCTCGCGCATCGCCCATTACATGAAAGCCATGATGCGCGACAAGATCGGCAGCTTTGCCGCCGCCTCCAACGTGGAAGATTTTTTGAACCGCTGGCTGATGCAGTACGTGCTGCTCGACGATAACGCCAGCCAGGAACAGAAGGCGCAGTTCCCGCTGCGCGAGGCTTCCGTGCAGGTGCACGAAGTGCCGGGCCGGCCCGGCGTGTACCGCGCCGTGTCGTTCCTGCGGCCGCACTTCCAGCTCGATGAATTATCCGTTTCGCTCCGACTGGTCGCGGAGTTGCCGAAGTCGACCAATTCCTGATTCACCCATCTTTCAACCACAGGAGCACACCATGGCAATCGATGTATATCTGCAGATAGACGGCATCAAGGGCGAGTCCACCGATGACAAGCACAAGGACTGGATCGAGTGCAAATCGGTCAGCTGGAGCGTCGAACAGCCGAAGTCCGCCACCGCGTCGACGGGCGGCGGCCACACGGCCGAACGCTGCGAGCACAAGGATATCGTCATCTCCAAGCTGGCCGACCTGGCCTCGCCGGTGCTGCTGCAGACCTGCTCGGCCGGCAAGACCATCCCCAAGGCGCGCTTCGAATTCATGCGCGCCGACGGCCAGGGCGAGCGCGTCAAGTACTTTGAAATTGAAATCGAGAATGTGCTGATCGGCGCCGTGACGCCGAACGTGGAAGAGGGCGACATCCTCGGTGAACACGTCGGCTTCAAGTTCTCGAAAGTGAAGTGGAAATACACGCAGCAGAAAGTGACGGGCGGCGCCGGCGGCAATACCTCGGGCGGCTGGGACCTGGCCGCGAACCGCGTGGCTTGATCGATGGTGCGCGGCGCGCGGCGGCTACCTTCGCCCGCGCGCCGCGCCGACTTTTCAGGAGAGCGCATGGACAGTTATGTACCTGGCCTGTTCGACCGCCTGATGGGCGATGGCGGTGCGGCGGCGGGCGGCGTGGCGGTGCGCCTGTCGCTGGAACAATTGAAGGATGCGGTGGCGCGCGACCTGGAAGAACTGCTCAACACGCGCGTGGCCCTGCCGCCTGGCGCGCTCGACGCCTATCCGGAATGCGCGGCCTCCATCGTCAACTATGGCCTGATCGATTTCGCCGGCATGTGCTTGTCCAGCAGCGATGACCGCGCCCGCATCTGCGCCGCGCTGAAGGCCGCCATCGAACGCCACGAACCGCGATTGCGCAATGTGCGCGCCCGCCTGGAACGCGAAGCGGGCGCCATCAACCGGGTCGGCTTCGTCATCAGCGGCACCCTGGCCGTGAAGGCTGGCGGCGAGACGGTCAATTTCGACGCCGTGCTGCAGCCATCGTCGCTGCGTTATTCGATCAACCGCAAGGGAGCCGCCGCATGAGCACTAATCTGAAAACCCTGATCGCCAAACTCAATGACACGGCGCGCACGGCCGCCACGCGTGCCGCCGCCATCTGCGTGGGACTGGGACAATATGAAGTCGATATCGAGCATCTGTTTTTGGCGTTGCTGGAGCAGGAGCGCAGCGACTTCGTCACCATCGCGCGGCGCAGCGAAATCAGCCTGACGGCGCTGGAAGCGGACCTGCGCCGCGAGATCGGCGGCTTCAGGACGGGCAGCGCGCGCACGCCCGTGTTCTCTCCCCATCTGCCCTTGCTGTTCGAGCATGCCTGGCTGATCGCTTCGCTCGATACGGCGCAGCCAGGCCCCATCCGCAGCCGCCACCTGTTATTGGCGCTGCTGACGGAGCCGGAACTGTCGCAGCTCGCATACCGCGGTTCGAAGCTGTTCGCCCGCTTCAGCGTGGAGCAATTAAAGCACCATCCGGACAAGCTGACGGCCGGCTCCTGTGAAGAGGAAAGCGCGGCAGTGCCGCGGCTTGCCGACACAGGTGATGATCCTGTTGCGGCCCTGGCCAGCAAAACCCCGGCGCTGGACCAGTTTACCACCGACCTGACGCAGCTGGCGCGCGACGGCAAGCTTGATCCCGTGATCGGCCGCGAGGCGGAGATACGCCAGGCCGTCGATATCCTGCTGCGCCGGCGCCAGAACAATCCGATACTCACGGGCGAGGCGGGCGTGGGCAAGACGGCCGTGGTGGAAGGCCTGGCCTTGCGCATCGCTGCAGGCGACGTGCCCGAGGTGCTGCAGGGCGCGCACATCCACGCGCTCGACATGGGTTTGCTGCAGGCCGGCGCCAGCGTGAAGGGCGAGTTTGAAAGCCGCTTGAAAAACGTCATCGACGAGGTGACGAAAAGCCCGCACCCGATCATCCTCTTCATCGACGAGGCGCACACGATGATCGGCGCCGGTGGCCAGGCGGGGCAGAACGACGCGGCCAATCTGCTGAAACCGGCGCTGGCGCGCGGCGCCTTGCGCACCATCGCCGCCACCACCTGGAGCGAGTACAAAAAATATTTTGAAAAGGATGCGGCGCTGGCGCGGCGCTTCCAGGTGGTGAAGGTGGAAGAACCGAGCGAGGACATCGCCTGCGCCATGCTACGCGCCATGGCACCGCTGATGGAGCGCCATTTCGGCATCCGCGTGCGCGACGCCGCCATCGTCGAGGCGGTGCGCCTGTCGCACCGCTACATCAGCGGGCGCCAGCTGCCCGACAAGGCCATCAGCGTGCTCGATACGGCCTGCGCCAAGGTGGCGCTGGGCCAGTGCGCCACGCCGGCGCAACTGGAAAACGCGCACCGGCGCCAGGAACGCATCGGCGCGGAAATCGACGCCTTGAGCCGCGAGGCGGCCGATGGCGAAGTGCCCGATAAAGCCGGTGCCGCGCGCCTGACGCAGCTGCGGCGCGAGCATGAAGAAGGACAGACGCAGATCGCGGCGCTGGCGCAGCGCTGGGAGCGCGAAAAGGCGCTGGTGGCGCAGATCGGCGACTTGCGTGCGCAGCTGCGCGGCGAGCGGCCGGGCGAGGTCGGCGCGGCGCGCCTGCTGGCGCTGAAGGAAGAACTGGCGGCGCTGCAGGGAGAAGCGCCGCTGTCGCCGCTGGAAGTCGATGCGCAGGTGGTGGCCGGCATCGTCGCCGGCTGGACCGGCATCCCGCTGGGGAAAATGCTCAAGGACGAGATCCGCACGGTGCTGACCCTCGACGGGGCGCTGCGCGAACGGGTGCTGGGGCAGGACCACGTCATCGCAGCAGTGGCACAGCGCGTGCGCACGGCGCGCGCCAGCCTGGACGACCCGAACAAGCCGCAAGCCGTGTTCCTGTTCACGGGGCCGTCCGGTACGGGCAAGACGGAAACGGCGCTGGCGCTGGCCGACCTGCTGTATGGCGGCGAGCGCAAGCTCATTACGATCAACATGAGCGAATACCAGGAAGCGCACAGCGTGGCCGGCCTGAAAGGCTCGCCGCCCGGCTATGTCGGCTATGGCGAAGGCGGCGTGCTGACGGAAGCCGTGCGGCGCCAGCCCTACAGCGTGGTGCTGCTCGATGAAGCCGAAAAAGCGCACCCCGACGTGCTGGAGCTGTTCTTTCAGGTCTTCGACAAGGGCGTGCTCGATGATGCGGAAGGGCGCGAAGTCGATTTTCGCAACACCATCATCATCGCCACCTCGAACCTGGGTTCGGGCGCCATGATGGCCGCCTGCCTGAACCGGGTCGCGCAGGACATGCCCACGCCGGCCGCGCTGGAAGAACTGGTGCGCCCGCAACTGGTCGCGCATTTCAAGCCAGCCTTGCTGGGACGGCTGAAGGTGCTGCCGTTCTATCCCCTCAACGACGCGGTGCTGGCCGAGATCATCCACCTGAAGCTGGCGCGCATCGGGCAGCGCATCGCGCGCAACCATCAGGCGCAGTTCAGCCATGACGCGGGTCTGGTCGACGCCGTGCTGGCGCGCTGCACCGAGGTCGATTCGGGCGCGCGCAATGTCGACCAGATCCTCAATGGCAGCCTGCTGCCGGCGATCGCCGAAGCGGTGCTGGCGCGCATGGCCGAAGGCGAGTCGGTCGCGTCGATACGCATCAGCGCGAACAAGCAGGGGCAGTTCAAGTACACGATCCGATAATCCACTTTCCGGAGAGCGCCATGTTCAATCTGGAGCAGTTGCTGCATCCCGTCAGCGCCGTCAGTCCCTGCGGCGGCGACATCACCTTCAGCCAGGAGCTCGACGCCATCGCGCGCGCGCGCCAGCACGATGACCCGAGCCTGGACCAGGGCGAGTGGGTGACGGCGTTGAAGGAGGCGGACTGGCCGTTCGTGGCCACGCGCTGCGAACAGCTGATCGCCACGCACAGCAAGGATTTGCGCGTGGCCGTGTGGCTGGCCGAGGCGCACGCGAAAACGCGCCACTTCCGTGGCCTGGGCGATGGCTACGCGCTGCTGGCCGGCCTGTGCGAGCGTTACTGGGATGGCCTGTATCCGCCGGCGGAGGAGGGCGATCAGGAACAGCGCATCGGCAATGTCTTCTGGCTGCTGTCGCGCACGCCGCAGCTGTTGCGCGAGATCCCGCTGACCGACGGCGCCAACGGACTGTATTCGCTGCAGGATTTCGATACGGCGCGCCAGCGCGCGGCCGCCAGCCTGGCGCAGGGCGCGGCGGAGCAGGGCTGGGGCGATACGCGCCATGATGAAGGGGCGACCCTGGCGCAGATGGAGGCGGCGCGGCAAAGGAACTCGCGCGCATTTTCCGACGGCTTGCTGGCCGATGCACAATACTGCATGCAGTCGCTGCTGGCGTTCGAGCGCAGCGTCGATGCGCATTTCGGCGCCGATGGTCCGAGTTTTCGCGTCGCGCGCGAAGCGCTGGAAAACGCCATTCATTTCATCGCGCCGCTGTCGCCTGGCGCGGACTTTGCCGGCGCGCCGCCCGCCGCCGGCCAGGGCGCCAGCGGAGGCGGGGGCGCCATCGTGCAGCGCCAGCAGGCGCTGGCCCAGCTGCGCCAGGTGGCCGATTTTTTCCGCCGCACGGAGCCGCACAGCCCCGTCGCCTACTTGGCCGAGAAGGCCGCCAGCTGGGGCGAGCTGCCGCTGCACCTGTGGCTGCGCGCCGTCGTGAAGGATTCAAGCACCCTGGCGCAGCTTGACGAAATGCTGGGCACGAACAGCGCAAACGGGTGATGGCGTTTTCCCCTTCCATGCTACTCTTCGCGCATGTCCAGAATGCTCATCCTGCCTGCCGCGCTGTGCCTGTTCATCGCTGCCGGCGCGCGGGCCGAGGGGCCGACGCCGCTGGTGATCTATGGCGACGACGATTATCCGCCATACTCCTACGTCGACAACGGCCAGATGAAAGGCATCTATACGGAGATCGTGCGCGAAGCCGTGCAATCAATGCCGCAGTATGCGGTGCAGCTGCGTCCCGTGCCCTGGAAGCGGGGCGTGCTGATGCTGCAGACGGGCGAGGCGTTTGCCTTGTATCCGCCGTATTCATGGCGCAGCGAGCGGCCGTACGTGCGCTATTCCGTGCCGCTGCTGATGGAGCAGCTGGTGGTGCTGTGCAACCAGGACGTGCTGGCCAAACGCACGCTGCGGCAGTGGCCCGCCGATTACAGCGGCTTGCACATCGGCGTGAACGCGGGTTTCTTGCTGGGCGATGCAAAGCAGACTGCAGCCGTGCAAGCGGCCAACATCGTGTTCGATACGGCCAAGGGCACGCGCACGAATCTGCTCAAGCTGATGCGTGGACGTATCGATTGCTATGTCAGCGACCGCCTGTCGGCGCAGTGGGAATTGCAGCGCATCCGGCGCGAGGAACCGCCGGGCACGCCGATGCAGGCGATTCAGGAAACGGCGCAGCTGGCCAGCCAGCAGGGACACCTGGGTTTTACGGAGCGCCGGCCTGCCGCCTACCCGTATCGCGATGACTTTATCGAACAATTCAATGCCGCCATCGTGCGCATGCAAAACAATGGCGCGATCCGCCGCATCGTCGATCGCGCGCTGCAACCCTGACCTTGCCACCCTGATTTCACCCGATGGAGAAAAACATGAAAAAACTGCTGTTCCTGTGTGTGCTTGTGCTGGCCGGCTGCGTGGGCCGGCCCGAGAATATTGTGCCAGTTAGCAACTTCGACACGACCCGCTATCTGGGAAAGTGGTATGAGATCGCGCGCCTCGACCACTCGTTCGAACGGGGCTTGAGCCATGTGACGGCCGACTACAGCCTGCGCCAGGATGGCGGCCTGAAAGTACTGAACCGCGGCTACAAGGATGCGGACGCTGTCTGGAAGGACGCGGAAGGCAAGGCGTATTTCGTCGACAAGAAAGACGTGGGCTACCTGAAAGTGTCGTTTTTCGGCCCCTTTTATGGTTCCTACATCGTCTTCGACCTCGACCAGCAAAATTACAGCTATTCCATGATCAGCGGCCCCGACAAATCCTACTTCTGGTTGCTGTCGCGCACGCCAACCATGGACCCTGCCTTGCAGCAGCGCCTGATCGAGAAAGCCGGTGGCCTGGGTTTCGATACGTCAAAATTGATCTACGTGAAGCAAAACTGACACTGCTTGCCTGCCGCCCGTTCGTGGCGGCATACCACCTTCTGGTTGTTGCTTTTCTGCATGTTATTTCTTGCAATGCCACTCTGATTCACTCACAATCTGCTCCAAAGTAGTGCGCTGCGGCGCGCTGCCATTCCGGTGGCGTGGATAACGTTGCGCCACCTCTCGTGATTGCCGCACGGCAGATGCCTGCTATATTGATACGTAGCAGTAAATCGGTTTCGTGGCGTCTGTGCATCGTTTTTTCAGATTGGAATCACGCAATGAAGAACCTCAAAATCGGCGTACGTCTTGGTGGCGGTTTTGCCGCCGTCCTCCTTCTGTTGACGACCTTGACCGTGGTGGGCATCGTGCAGATGCAAAGCGCCAGCAAGGAGACCGATGCGCTCGTCAACGTCAAGGTGCGCAACGAGCGCCTGATCGGTGAATGGACCAAGGTCATCGAGGTGAACGCGGCGCGCACGGCGGCCGCCTGGAAAGTCAGTGATCCTGAACACCAGAAACAGTTTGAAAAGGAAATGGCGGTCTCGTCCGCACGCGCCACGGAAATCCAGAACGATATCGGCAAGAGCCAGCTGAACGCTGAAGAGCAAGCGCTGTACCAGGAAGTGCTGAGCACGCGTAAGGCCTACACGGAAGTGCGCAAGAATGTGTTCAAGGCCAAGAATGCGGGCGATCTTGAACTGGGCAAGCACCTGTACGAAGGCGACATGGGTGTCAAGCGCGACATCTACCTGGCGTCGCTGAAGAAGCTGGAACTGCTGGAAGCCAAGTTGCTCGATGAATCAGCCGCGCAAATCCGTTCGCGCTATGAAAGCGGCCGTCTGCTGCTGATTTCGCTGGGCGTGGTCGCCATCTTGCTCGGCATCGCCTGCGCGTACTGGATTACACGCTCGATCACGCGCCCCATCACGCGTGCCGTCGAGGTGGCGGAAGCCGTGTCCGCTGGTGACCTGACCAGTCATATCGTCGTGGAAAGCCGCGATGAAACGGGGCAATTGATGCACGCGCTGAAAAACATGAACGACAAGCTGGTGAGCATCGTCGGCCAGGTGCGCGCCGGCACCGAATCGATCAGCACGGCGTCGAGCGAAATTGCCGCCGGCAACCTGGACTTGTCGTCGCGCACGGAAGAGCAGGCCAGTTCGCTGGAAGAAACGGCGTCTTCCATGGAAGAGCTGACCTCCACCGTGAAACTCAACGCCGACAATGCGCGCAGCGCCAACCAGCTGGCCATCGACGCCTCGCAGATCGCCAGCAAGGGCGGGGTGGTGGTATCGGAAGTGGTCAGCACCATGGGCTCGATCAACGATTCCTCGCGCAAGATCGTCGATATCATCAGCGTCATCGACGCCATCGCCTTCCAGACGAATATCCTGGCCTTGAACGCGGCCGTGGAGGCGGCCCGGGCCGGCGAGCAGGGCCGTGGTTTTGCCGTCGTCGCTTCCGAGGTGCGCAACCTGGCGCAACGCTCGAGCGCGGCGGCCAAGGAAATCAAGGGCTTGATCGACGATTCCGTGCAAAAGGTCGAAGCAGGTTCGCAACTGGTGGACAAGGCGGGCCGCACCATGGACGAGATCGTGCAAAGCATCAGCCATGTGACGCAGATCATGAACCAGATCACCGACGCCAGCGATGAACAGCGCACCGGCATCGAACAAGTCAACCAGGCCATCGGCCAGATGGACCAGGTGACGCAGCAAAACGCGGCCCTCGTGGAAGAAGCGGCTGCGGCGGCCGAATCCATGCAGGAACAGGCGGCCAAGCTGGCCGACGTGGTGGGCCTGTTCAAGCTCGATGCAACGCAGCACTATGTGTCGGCCAGTGCCAGCCCGTCCGTGACGGCATCCGCACCAGCTGCCATGCGACCTGCGACGCGACCTGTCACCAGGCCCACCATCCAGCCCGCAAGGCACCGCGCGCCGGCGCCAGCCGTGGCGGCACCCGCGCCGGGCAAGGCGGCGCAAGCGGACGCCGTGCATGCACGCGCGCCGAAGGCACCGGTGGCATCCGGCGCCGACGAGTGGGAAGAGTTTTAAGCGCAAACTCCCTTTGGCATGGCGTGGGCGCTACAATCGCGGCTTGAAGACAGCCGCGAACGCGCTCCGCCATGACCACCCGCCGTACCTCCAGCCATCCGTCCAGTAATACCTCGAGCCATGCCTCCAGCTCTACCGCTGCATCGTCCTCCCTGGCGGAACCCGCCAAACGGGCGCGCTGCCCGGCTTGCCTGCGCGCCGTGTCCAGCTGCATCTGCCGCTGGATCGCCCCCGTTTCCCATGCGGTGGAAGTGCTGATCCTGCAGCATCCGCTGGAAGTCCACAATGCCAAGGGCAGCGCCCGCTTGCTGCACCTGAGCCTGCCCAACAGCCGCATGCTGACAGGCGAGCAGTTTGCCCCCGATGTTCTCGCCGGGCTGCTGGCCGGCAAGCACAATGTGCTGCTGTACCCGGATACGCCAGGCGACCGTTCGCTGGGCATCGCGCCGCCGCCAGTGCTCGACCCCGCCATCTTGCTTGATCCCAGCCAATTGCGGCTGGTGGTGCTGGACGCCACCTGGCGCAAGAGCCGCAAGATGCTATATATGAATCCCCCGTTGCAACAGCTGCCGCGCCTGCCACTGCGCGATACGCCCGCTTCCCATTACCTGATCCGCAAGGCGCATGCGCCAGACCAGTTATCGAGCCTGGAAGCGACGTGCTATGCCTTGATGCAGTTGGAGCAGGACGCGGCCCGCTTCGTTCCCCTGATCACGGCATTTGACGGTTTTGTCTCGCAGCAGTTGAGTTATGTCATGCCGCAGGGTGAAAAAGCTTGAAATAGCACCATGGCAGCCCTTGATATTGGCCGGACAGCGGCATAGTATACTGTACGTATATACAGTTGATGGGGCCGTTCATGAAAGCAATCATTCCAGAGCACGATGACAGCTTCGCCGGGCAAGCCATGCTGCCGCCGCAATCGCTGAAAGCTCACAAGGGCCGTGGGGCCGTCTCGAACCTGCAAGGGCGCTACGAGGTGCATGCGCGCGCCGGTTTCGACGATGGCTGGAGCGTGGGCGGCCTGGATGAGGCGGCCGGGGAAGAGGGGGCGCCGGGCTGGAAGACGCAGGTCAGCGATGAGCAGGCGCGCACCATCCTCACGCGCAACGCTTCGCCCGATTTGCCGTTCAATGTCTCGCTGAACCCGTACCGCGGTTGCGAACACGGCTGCATTTATTGCTTTGCCCGTCCCACGCACAGCTATCTGGGCCTGTCGCCGGGCCTGGACTTCGAAAGCCGCATCTACGCCAAAGTGAACGCTCCTGAACTCTTGCGGCGCGAACTGGCCAGGCCGTCGTATGTGCCTGAACCGATCGCCCTCGGCGTCAATACCGATGCGTATCAGCCGTGCGAACGCGAACGGCAGCTGACGCGGCGCGTGCTGGAAGTGCTGCAGGAGTGCGACCATCCCGTGGCGCTGATCACGAAATCGTCGCTGATCGAGCGCGATATCGACATTCTGGCACCCATGGCGGCCAGGCATCTGGCGGCCGTGGCCGTGACTGTCACCACGCTCGATCCCGCCATCGCGCGCACCCTGGAACCGCGCGCGGCTGCTCCGGCGCGGCGGCTGCGCACCATCCGCACGCTGACGGAGGCCGGTATTCCCGTGGGCGTGAGCATCGCGCCCATCATCCCGTTCGTGACGGAGCCGGAAATCGAACAGCTGCTCGAAGCCGTGCGCGACGCGGGCGCCATCCACGCCCATTACGTGGTGCTGCGTCTGCCGTGGGAAGTGAGCCCGCTGTTTCAGCAATGGCTGGAAGCACACTTCCCGGAACGGGCCCAGCGCGTGATGAACCGGGTGCGCGAAATGCGGGGCGGCAAGGATTACGACAGCGCGTTCGGCGCGCGCATGCGGGGCGAAGGCGTGTGGGCCGACCTCATCCGCCAGCGCTTTGAAAAGGCCGTGCACCGGCTGGGGCTGCATGGCAAGGGCGGCCGCTTCAAGCAGCTCGATTGCACGCAGTTCCGGCGCCCGTTGGTGGTGCCGCCGTTGGGCGCGAAAGTGAAAAATGGCAATGCGGGACAACTGGATTTGTTTTAAGAAGTTAAGCCAAGTTAAGTCGTCGTTACCGCGGCTGGGGCGGAGGTGCTGCGGCGCTATCGTGTAGCCCTAACGTGTAGCACTATCCTGCAGCGTTATCCTGTGCAGGTGCCTGTATCTGCGCCAGATGTTGCTCGATGGCAAAGACATGCGGATCGCTCTTGCCCAGCTCGCGCAAGGCGCTGGCCAGATGCAGCAGGTATTCGCTGTTCGGGCCGCTGGGACCGTTTGATCGGGCGATCTGGCGAGCGATATCCAGTTCCGGGGCGGCGCCCAGGAAGGCGGCGTTTTCCTCGTTGGCGATGTACACGAGGCCTTCGACCTTGCCGCCGTCCTCGAAGGTGATGTCGGTGGCCAGGCGCAGGTAGCCGTTCTTTTCGCGGTGGTCGAGGTGGGCGAAGACTTCGGGCGTGATCAGATAAGCCATGCCGTCGCACATGGCGCCCGCCTGCGGCACGATGGTGGCGACCCGGCCCGGCGCCATCGGCGTGCCGCGGTGGTCATGCGAACCTTGCCAGAAGCGCCGCGTCCAGCCGGCGATGCTGGCGGGGCGGCGTTCGATGTAGGGGAAGTCGGCCTTGTAGATCAGCGACCCATAGCCGAACAGCCAGACCTGTGCATGGCCGTCGAATTTGTTCATGCGCTGGTTGATGGCGATGGTGGCGGCGTCGATGGCGGACAGGTCATTCTGGGCAGGCTGGGTCATGGCGTAGGCGGCAAAGGGCGATGCGCCATTATAAAGCGGCGCCAGCCGGGCCGCCTGCGGGCAGGGCGTCGCGTGCCGCGCCGCTGCCAGCTCCCACATTCCACTCGTGCGTCTCGACAAAGCGGAACAGGAAGGCCATGAAGCTTTCGGCGGCCGGCGACAGCGAACGGCCCGTCTTCGTGTAGACGAAAAAGCGCCGCGTCAGTTCCGGCTCGTGCAGGGCGCGCATGTGCAATTGATATAGTTTCACCATCGGTTCCGCGTACGGCAGGCAGACCGTGATGCCCAGGTTGGCGCTGACCATGGCCAATGCCGTCGTCATGAAGGTCACTTCGTTATAGGGATTGAGCGACAGCTCGCGAAACGCGCCGTGCATGTCGCGCAGCAGGCGTTCCGTGAACTGGCCCTGCAGTGAGATGAACGGGTAGTCGCCCACGTCGGCCCAGGTGACTCTTTCCTTTTGCTGCAGCGGGTGCTGTTCGGGGAAGACCAGCACGAAGGGCATCTCGAACAGCGCCTGCGCGGCGATTTCCGCCGTCGGATCGCGTTCGGGGCCGATACCGAAATCGACTTCGCCGCTGAATACGCGTGCCGAGACATTCTCCACGGGGCAGTCGACGAGGCGCAGCTGCACGTCCGGGTGCGCCTGGCGGTAGGCGGCGATTACTTCCGGCAGCAAGGTGCACGCCATCATTTGCGGCGCGGCGATGCGCACCATGCCCGTTTTCAGGGCCTTGCGCTGGGCGATGCCGGCCATGGCGCCGTCGAGGTCCTCGATCATCTTTTCAAACAGCGGATACAGTTCGCGGCCGATTTCCGACAGCTGCGTCTTGCGCGTGCTGCGCTCGACCACCCGCACGCCCAGCACGCTTTCCAGTTCCTTGATCAAGCCGCTCAAGGCCGATTGCGTCACGTGCAGGTATTCGGCGGCCAGGGTAAAACTGCCGGTCTTGGCCAGCGCCACGAAGGCGCGCATTTGGCGCAGGCTGGGACTCATAAGATAATCCGATAAATCAATGGTTAAAAATTGTTTGTATGATAGCTGTAACTCGATTCTAATGGTGAAAAGCTGAAAAACAGGCCAGCCCACGCGCCCACGGCGCCATCCATTGGAGACAAGCACATGAAGATCAAGCAAATCCACCACGTCGCCTACCGCTGCATCGACGCGAAGAAAACCGTCGAGTGGTACGTCAAGCATTTGAACATGAATTTCGTCCTCGCCATCGCCGAAGACCTGGTGCCGTCGACCAAGGCGCCGGACCCGTACATGCATGTCTTCCTCGATGCGGGCCAGGGCAATGTGCTGGCCTTTTTTGAACTGCCGACGCAGCCGCCGATGGACCGCGACCGCAATACCCCGGCCTGGGTGCAGCACCTGGCGCTGGAAGTGGGCAGCATGGAGGAGCTGCTGGCCGCCAAGGAACGCCTGGTCGCCGGCGGCATCGAGGTGCTCGGTCCCGTCAATCACGCGATCTTCCAGTCGATCTATTTCTTCGACCCGAACGGCCACCGCCTGGAGCTGGCGGCCAACGTGGGCACACCGGAGATGATGGCCAAACTGGACGCCGTCAAATGGGAAATGCTGGAAGAATGGTCGCAGACGCGCCGCGCGCCCAAGCACGCCGCCTGGATGCACGCGCCAGCCGACGCCTGAGCGCACCGGACCGACACTCTCTGACTAATTACACCGAAACACCGAACAAGGAACATCATGAAATTCGCAACCCTGAAAAACGGCAGCCGCGACGGCGCCCTGATCCTCGTCAGCCGCGACCTGCGCCAGTACCAGCGCGTGGCCGCCATTGCGCCCACCTTGCAGGCCGCGCTCGATAACTGGGACGCCGTCGCACCGAAACTGGAGCAGGCCTACGCCGACCTGAACGCGGGCCAGGCGCCGGACGCCCAGCCGTTTGATGCGGCGCTGTGCCACTCGCCGTTGCCGCGCGCCTACCAGTGGGCCGACGGTTCCGCCTACATCAACCACGTGGAACTGGTGCGCAAGGCGCGCCACGCGGAAGTGCCGGCCTCGTTCTACACGGACCCGCTGATGTACCAGGGCGGCTCCGACAGCTTTATCGGCCCGCGCGACCCGATCTTCGCCCTGTCCGAAGAGTGGGGCATCGACCTAGAAGCGGAAGTGGCGGTGATTACGGGCGACGTCGCCATGGGCGCCAGCGTGGACGACGCGGCGAAAGCGATCCGCCTCGTCATGCTGGTCAACGACGTCTCCTTGCGCAATCTGATCCCGGGCGAATTGGCCAAGGGTTTCGGTTTCTTCCAGTCGAAGGCGGCCAGCGCGTTTTCGCCCGTCGCCGTCACGCCGGACGAACTGGGTGCCGACTGGGCGGACAGCAAGCTGCATTTGCCGTTGCTGGTGGACTTGAACGACAAACCGTTCGGCAAGCCGAATGCGGGCGAAGACATGACCTTCAATTTTGCCCAGCTGGTCGCCCATGCGGCGAAGACGCGCGAACTGGGCGCCGGCAGCATCGTCGGTTCCGGTACCGTGTCGAACAAGCAGGGCAACCTGTTTGGATCGAGCATCGAGAACGGCGGCGTCGGCTACTGCTGCCTGGCCGAGGTGCGCATGTATGAAACCATCGAGCACGGCGCGCCGAAAACGGCGTATCTGAAGTTCGGCGACACGGTGCGCATCGAGATGCGCGACGCGGCCGGTGCCAGCATCTTCGGCAGCATCGAGCAGACCGTGGCCCTGTACGCCGGCCGCGCCTGAGGGGAGGCCCATGAAGCTGTACACCTATTTCCGCAGTTCGGCCGCCTACCGGGTGCGCATTGCCTTGAATCTCAAAGGCATCGCCTACGACAGCATCCCCGTGCATTTGCTGCAGGATGGCGGCCAGCAGCTGCTGCCAGCCTACCGCGCCGTCAACCCGTCGGCCCTGGTGCCGGCGCTCGACGACGACGGCGCCATCCTGACGCAGTCGCTGGCGATGCTCGAGTATCTCGACGAGACTCGCCCAGCCGTGCCGCTGCTGCCGGCAGACGCGCTGGGACGCGCCAGGGTGCGCGCGCTGGCGCTGGCGATCGCCTGCGATGCCCATCCGCTGACGAATCTGCGCGTGCTGAAATACCTGAAAAACACCCTGGGGCTGTCGGACGAGGCCAAGCAGGAGTGGTACCGCCACTGGATGGCCGAGGGGCTGGCGGCCGTGGAGGCGCTGCTGGCGCAGGGCGACCCTGCCGGCACGGGCCTGTTCTGCCATGGCGACAGTCCGACGATGGCCGACTGCTGCCTGGTGCCGCAGGTATTCAATGCGCAGCGCTTCGCCATCGACCTGGCGCCATACCCGCGCGTGGCGCGCATCCATGCGCATTGCGCCGGCCTGCCCGCGTTTGCGGCCGCCCATCCGTCGCAGCAGCCTGACGCAGAATAGGGCATCAGGTCAATAAGGGAGCAGGTTCAGCTCCACTCAACCCTGTCCCGTCCGCCACGCTTGGCGCGGTACAGGGCCTGGTCGGCGCGGATCAGCAGATCGGTCAAGTGGTCCGCTTCCCGTCTGGCTGGTGCGGTCGGTTGCGGCATATTGGATGTCACGCCGATGCTGATGGTCAGGCTGACCAGTTGGCCATCATCGCATTCCACGCGCAAGCCGGCTGCCGCCAGGCGCAGGCGCTCTGCCGCTTCCAGCGCCACCGGCAGCGGCGTCTCCGGCATCAGCAGCACGAATTCCTCGCCCCCGAAGCGCACCGCCGTATCCATGCCCCGCGTGACGCTGCGCAGCACTTGCGCGATGGCAGCGATGGCGCGGTCGCCCGCGTCGTGGCCATGGCCATCATTGATGCGTTTGAAGTGGTCGATATCGATCATCAGCAGCGACAGCGTGTGGCCGAAGCGCTGGGCGCGCTCAAGCTCCTCCGTCAGCCGCAGGGTCATCATGCGGCGGTTCCCCAGGCCCGTCAGCGGGTCGGTCGTGGCTTGCTGCTCCAGCCGGGAGTTGGCCACCAGCAGTTCCAGGGTACGCTGCAAGACCCGTTCCTCGAGCATGTCGCGCTCCGCATGCAGGGCCGCCACGCTGGCGCGGCGGCTGCGCTGTGCCAGCAGCAGGGCCGTGATCAGCGCCGCTTGCAGCGCGATCAGCGACAGTCCGGCGATGATCTGCCAGTGATATTGCGCCCATACGCCCTGTGGCCGGTTCAGGATGCGCGCCTCGCCGGGCAGGTTGCGCAAGCCGAAGCGCTGTACCGCGGCATCGTCAAAGATATACGCCTGCATGCCATCCGGGTCGGGCGTTCTGCCCAGCAGGATGCGCGCAATGGTGCGTCCCACTTTCTCTCCGCTGATGACATAGCCGCCCACCACGCCGGGCAGTATCAGCGACTCCACGCTGGTGAAAATGGGCACGGCGCTGCGCGAGGCCAGGTCGCGCGCCATGACGGGCGGCGTCGTGTGCTGTCCCAGTTCGTCGCGGTAGACGGGCAGCAGGTAGATGGCGCTGCCCTCGCCCAGCGTGCCGGTGCGGCGCCACAACTCTTCCTGGCTCAGGTGATCCCAGAACTCGACCTTGAGCCTGTCCTGGTAGGGCGCGATGGCGGCGCGGATGGCGGCGATCCACGCCTGGCCGCGTGCGCTGCCGTCGCCGACGACGGCGATATGGCGCAGCCTTGGCGTCACTTGCAGCATGACGCCGATGGCCTTGCCAAAATCGTGGCGCACATCGAGATTGATGCCGTCGGCAGGTACCCAGTCCTGCCGTCCCTGATTCACATAGTAGCGGGGCACGCCGGGAAACAGCGTTGGATGCTGGCTCAGGAACTGGGCCGCCAGGTAGTTTTCCGTGATGATGGCGTCGAACCGCACCATCCTGTACTTGGTTTGCAGATAGGTTTCCAGCCCGGCTATGGCAGGTTGCTCGCCCACGCGCACGGAATCGAGCCGCTCCTCATAGATGCCGGGCGCGAGGCGCCAGTTCTCGTTGGCCAGTTCGGCGCTCATGCCCTTGTGGATCAGCGTTTGCCACTGCGAGGAGGCGTCGCTGCCCAGCGAATATAGTACCAGCACTTGCCTTGGCGCAAAACGCGGTGCGCTGACCTCCGCCAGGTCTTGCGCATGGACGGCGGCGTTGCAGCATAGCCATAGCAGAAAGCTCAGGCAGGGCAAGCGTATCGCGGCGCGCAATCGTGTGAGGTAGGGACAGGGCATGGACAGGGCAGTGTGTTGAGAACTTGCCCAGGCGCAATGAGCGTTAGTGGATGGAAGAATCCGGTAAGCACTATTTCTTGATGTGGCTCAAGTTCCAAGGAAACCAGTCTAGCATTGCCGGCCTCGATTGGCGCAGATGGAGTGCAATTTTTGATACTGTTGTTGCTATATTGGTATTGCTGTGAGATGTGGGGGGTGCGCATTCAACAATGCAGGCGTACCGGTGCGCTACAATTTGCGTTTGCCCAAATATTTCACGCGCCATGACTGCAACAACCGTTCCTGCCAGCATCACCGATGCCCTGTCCCTGGCGCATGCTTCCTGGCGTCCCATCCTGCTGCGCGGCTTGGACGCCGTGATGGCGGCCGATCCCGCCTACCTGCCGGCGCTGGCTGCCGACGATTACCTGCCCACGCAAGGCCGGCTGTTCGCCGCCTTTGCCCTGCCGCTGGCGCAGGTGCGCTACGTGCTGGTGGGCGAGGGGCCGTATCCGCGCGCCGACAGTGCCACGGGCGTGTGCTTCATGGATGGCGCCGTCGGCAGTCTGTGGTCGGCCACGGGGCTGTCGAAGCCCGTCAACCGCGCCACGTCCCTGCGCAACTTCATGAAGATGCTGCTGGTGGCCGATGGCCAGCTGCAGGGCGGCGACACGTCCGGCGTAGCCATGGCGCCCGTGGCGGCTGCCGCGCAATTGCCGGGCAGCGGCGTGATCCAGACCTTGCCCGACCTGCAGCGCAAGATGACGGAGCAGGGCTTTTTGCTGCTCAACGCGGCGCTGGTGTTCCGTTCCCACGTGCCGCCCGTGCAGGATGCGCGCGGCTGGCTGCCTTTCCTGCAGGTGGTGCTCGAAGCGCTGGCGCGGCAGGGCGGGGCGGCCTTGCCGCAACTGGTGTTGTGGGGCAAGATTGCCGAGCTCATCAAACGCCTGCCGGTGGCGGCATCGTTGCCGCAGGTGACGGCGGAACATCCGTATAATCTGTCGTTTATCGGCAATCGTGACATGCAGGCCTTGTTTGGCCCGATGCAACTATTGCGTGCTTGAGATTGAATTGACGCCATCTGGCGGAAGTGCGGGGAATATGCAAATCAGTAACGTGGAAGAATTGAAGGCGTGGATTGCGGCGGGCGGCGTGCCCGACTATCTGTATTTCTGGGGCCACACGCCGGCGCAGCCGCAGGTGCCCGACAAAAGCTGCTTCAGCCAGTGGTTCCCGTCGCCCTTCAGTCTGGCCGGCGTCACGTATGCGACGGCCGAGCACTACATGATGGCGCAAAAGGCAGCGCTGTTTGGCGACACGGCCGTGCAGGCGCGCATCGTGGCGGCCGCACGGCCGTCGGAAGTGAAGAAGCTGGGACGCGAAGTGGCGAACTTTGACGCCAAGGTGTGGGAAGCGGCGCGCGCCGGTATCGTCTTCGATGGCAACTTTGCCAAGTTCTCGCAAAAGGCCGCGCTGCGCAAGTTCTTGCTGGGCACGGGAGAGCGCGTCATCGTCGAGGCCAGTCCCGTCGACCGCATCTGGGGCGTAGGCCTGGCTTCGGACAATCCGCGCATCGACGATCCCGCCAGCTGGGACGGCTTGAACTTGCTCGGTTTCGAGTTGATGAAAGTGCGCAGCGCTTTACGTGCTTGAGCGGTACTGTTGTTTTCCTGATGCCGCCGCGCCCGGCGCGGCCGGCCATGCCCCTGCCAGCCCTGTGGTCATCGAGGGGCGCTCTGACAAACCCCGCCGAATTTGTTATACTTGACTAAATCATTCAACTACTCAGGGTTTGAGAAGTTGAAAAGCCGCAATATTTTAAACTAGTTGAACCGAGGATGTATGCGTCTGACTACAAAAGGCCGTTTTGCCGTGACTGCGATGATCGATCTTGCCCTGCGCCAGGGTAAAGGTCCGGTCACCTTGTCCGGTATCAGCCAGCGCCAGTCGATTTCCCTGTCCTACCTGGAACAGCTGTTCGGCAAGCTGCGCCGCCATGAGATCGTCGAATCGATCCGCGGTCCCGGCGGGGGCTACAGCCTGGCCCGTCGTGCGGACAAGGTGACGGTGGCCGACATCATCATCGCCGTCGATGAACCGCTGGACGCCACGCAGTGCGGCGGCAAGGAACATTGCCACGGCGCCGACGCGGCTACGGGTGCGCGCTGCATGACACATGAATTGTGGTCCACGCTCAACGAAAAAATGGTCGATTATCTGGATTCTGTGTCCTTGCAGGACCTGGTCGACCAGCAGAGACAAAAGATTGCCGAACAAAGCGTGATGGTGATGCATCGTAACCACGCCGCCATCGGTTGAATATTACAAAATACTAAGTTGCTGATTGCAGGAGTTATTGATGAACGCCCCAGAAAAAAACGTAGGCCAAGTGCACTTTGAAACCGCACCGCATTTCCCGATCTACATGGATTACTCGGCCACCACGCCGATCGATCCCCGCGTCGCCGACCAGATGATTCCCTACCTGCGCGAGCAGTTCGGCAATCCGGCATCGCGCAGCCACATGTATGGCTGGACGGCGGAAAAAGCCGTGGAAGAGGCACGCGGCCACGTGGCGGCCCTGGTGAACGCCGATCCGCGCGAAATCATCTGGACTTCCGGCGCGACGGAAAGCAACAACCTGGCCATCAAGGGCGCGGCACAGTTCTACAAGACCAAGGGCAAGCACATCATCACCGTCAAGACCGAGCACAAGTCGGTACTCGACACCGTGCGCGAACTGGAACGCATCGGCTTTGAAGCGACGTATCTGGAACCACAGGACAACGGCCTGATCACCGTCGAGCAGCTGGCCGCGGCCGTGCGCCCGGACACCATCCTCGTGTCGGTCATGCTGGTGAACAACGAAATCGGCGTGATCCAGCCGATCGACGAGATCGGCGTGTTCTGCCGCTCGAAAGGCATCATCTTCCATTGCGACGCCGCGCAAGCGACGGGCAAGGTCGTCATCGACCTGCAAAAGACCAAGGTCGACCTGATGACCTTCACAGCGCACAAAACCTACGGCCCGAAAGGCGTGGGCGCCCTGTACGTGTGCCGCAAGCCGCGCGTGCGCCTGGAAGCGCAGATGCACGGTGGCGGCCATGAGCGCGGCCTGCGTTCGGGCACCCTGCCGACGCACCAGATCGTCGGCATGGGCGAAGCGTTCCGCATCGCCAAGGAAGAAATGGACAGCGAAATCGGCCGCATCAAGGCCTTGCGCGACCGTCTGGCCAAGGGCCTGCAAGAGATCGAAGAAGTCTACATCAACGGCGACATGGATCACCGCGTGCCGCACAACCTGAACGTGAGCTTCAACTACGTCGAAGGCGAGTCGCTGATCATGGCGATCAAGGATATTGCCGTGTCGTCCGGTTCGGCCTGCACCTCGGCCAGCCTGGAACCATCGTACGTGCTGCGCGCCCTGGGCCGCAGCGACGAACTGGCGCACAGCTCGATCCGCTTCACCATCGGCCGTTTCTCGACCGAGGAAGACATCGACTTCGCCGTGAACCTGCTGAAATCGAAAGTACACAAGCTGCGCGAACTGTCGCCGCTGTGGGACATGTTCAAGGACGGAATCGACATCAATTCGATTCAATGGGCAGCCCACTAACCAACACCGTGGCCCCTGTTGACGGGGCCGGCAAGAATATTAAAGGAGCATCAAAATGGCTTACTCGGACAAAGTACTCGATCACTACGAAAACCCGCGCAACGTGGGCGCTTTCGACAAGGGTGATGAAACCATCGGCACCGGCATGGTAGGCGCGCCTGCTTGCGGCGACGTGATGAAACTGCAGATCAAGGTCGGCGCCGATGGCCTGATCGAAGATGCGAAATTCAAGACCTACGGCTGCGGTTCGGCCATCGCGTCGAGCTCGCTGGTAACGGAATGGGTCAAGGGCAAGACCCTGGACCAGGCACTGGCCATCAAGAACACGCAGATCGCCGAAGAACTGGCCCTGCCGCCAGTGAAGATCCACTGCTCCATCCTGGCGGAAGATGCCATCAAGGCGGCCGTACTGGACTACCAGACCCGTCATCCGGCAGCGTAAGAGCACCTGAGAAAACGCCCATGGCTGCGTTGCATTGCCTTGTCGTACTAGTCGTACTGCCTGCGGCAATGCGCCTTGCCCTGAACGTTTTTCAGGCACTCTAGAATTTGTTGGATTTTGATACCTGTTCCCATGAGGGAACAGGAGCGGAGAAATACATGATCACACTGACCGAAAAAGCGGCGAAACACATCAACCGTTATATCGAACGGCGCGGCAAGGGCATGGGTTTGCGCTTCGGCGTGCGGACCACGGGCTGCTCGGGCCTGGCTTACAAGCTCGAATATGTCGATGAAGCGGCGGCCGAAGACAGCGTCTTCGAATCGCACGGCGTGAAAGTCTTCGTCGATCCGAAAAGCTTGCCTTACATCGACGGCACGGAACTCGATTTCGCGCGCGAAGGCTTGAACGAAGGTTTCAAGTTCCACAATCCGAACGAAAAAGACGCCTGCGGCTGCGGCGAGTCCTTCAGGATTTAAACAGCTGGCAAGACCCCGGTCGGTGCGCTGTACCCATCGATTGAGGTACAGCGACCACTGACCATTATGCAAAACCACTTCGAATTATTCCAGTTGCCGGCGCAGTTCTCGCTCGACATGAGCGCGCTCGACGCAGCCTACCGCGACGTGCAGGGCAAGGTCCACCCGGACCGCTTCATCAACGCCAGCAGCGCTGAAAAGCGCGTGGCGATGCAATGGGCCACGCGCGCCAATGAAGCCTACCAAACCCTGAAAAGCCCGCAAAAACGCGCGCAATACCTGTGCGAACTCAATGGTGTCGATTTGCAGACGGAATCGAACACGGCCATGCCCGTCAGTTTCCTGATGCAGCAGATGGAATGGCGCGAAGAACTGGGCGATGCGCGCGCCGGCAAGGATGCCGACGCGCTCGACGCCCTGGACCGCCAGTTGCGCGGCGAACGCAAGGCTTTGCTGGCCCAGGTGGCGGCCCAGCTCGACGCGGCCGACTATGTGAATGCCGCGCAAAGCGTGCGCGCCCTGATGTTCCTCGATAAATTCGGCGAGGAAGTCCGTTTTGCCTATGAGGCGATTGAAGTCTGATCTCCGGATAGCTTGACCGGCGTGCCAAGCGCCAGTCTGGCGCGCGTCTTATAATGCGCGACAGGCATCAACCGCATCACGCAAAAAATTAATCGAGGCACGAATACAATGGCACTTCTGCAAATTTCCGAACCAGGCATGTCGACCGCGCCGCACCAGCACCGCCTGGCTGTCGGCATCGATCTGGGCACCACCAATTCCCTGGTCGCCACCGTCCGCAACAGCATTCCCGAGGTGCTCAACGACGAGGAAGGGCACTCCCTGCTGCCGTCCGTCGTGCGCTACCTGCCGAATGGCCACGCGAACATCGGCTACAAGGCCCTGTCCGCGCAAACGACCGACCCGAAGAACACCATCGTGTCCGTGAAACGCTTCATGGGCCGCGGCCTGGCCGATATCGCCTACGCGGAAAACCTGCCCTACGACTTCCAGGATACGCCTGGCATGGTGCAGCTGAAAACCGTGGCCGGCGTGAAAAGCCCCGTCGAAGTGTCGGCGCAAATCCTCGCCACCTTGCGCCAGCGCGCGGAAGATTCGCTGGGCGACGACCTGGTCGGCGCCGTGATCACCGTGCCCGCCTATTTTGACGACGCGCAGCGCCAGGCAACGAAAGATGCGGCGCAGCTGGCCGGTATCAACGTGCTGCGCCTGTTGAGCGAGCCGACGGCCGCCGCCATCGCGTATGGCCTCGACAACGCCTCCGAAGGCGTGTACGCCGTGTATGACCTCGGCGGCGGCACCTTCGACATCTCGATCCTGAAACTGAGCAAGGGCGTGTTTGAAGTGCTGTCCACGGGCGGCGATTCGGCCCTCGGCGGCGACGATTTCGACCGCCGCCTGTTCTGCTGGATCAGCGAGCAGGCCAAGCTGGCGCCGCTGTCGGACGAAGACACGGCCATCCTGATGGTGAAGGCGCGCGAGATCAAGGAACTGCTGTCGACCAAGCCGGAAACGACGATCGACGCCAAGCTGAACTCGGGCGAAGAGATCCACCTACGCGTTACGGCTGCCGACTTTGCCGCCATGACGCAGCACCTGGTCGCCAAGACCATGAACGCCATCAAGAAAGCCTTGCGCGATGCGAACGTGGACGCGGACGACGTCGACGGCGTGGTGATGGTGGGCGGCGCTACGCGCATGCCGCACGTGCAGCGTGCCGTCAGCGAATTCTTCCACACGACGCCGCACGCGAACATCGACCCCGATAAAGTGGTGGCGCTGGGCGCGGCCATTCAGGCGAACTTGCTGGCCGGTAACCGCGCCGCCGGCGACGACTGGCTGCTGCTGGACGTGATTCCGCTCTCCCTGGGTATCGAAACCATGGGCGGCCTGGTGGAAAAAATCATCCCCCGCAATTCGACGATCCCATGCGCGCGTGCGCAGGAATTCACGACATTCAAGGACGGCCAGACGGCCCTGGCCGTGCACGTGCTGCAGGGCGAGCGCGAACTGGTCAGTGATTGCCGCTCGCTGGCGCGTTTTGAATTGCGTGGCATTCCGCCGATGGTGGCGGGCGCCGCGCGCATCCGCATCACGTATCAGGTCGATGCGGACGGCTTGCTGTCCGTCTCGGCGCGCGAGCTGCGCTCGGGCGTGGAAGCATCGATCAGCGTCAAGCCGGCCTACGGCCTGGGCGACGACGACATCGCCCGCATGCTGCAGGACTCATACACGTCGGCCGACGTCGACATGGTGGCGCGCGCGCTGCGCGAAGAGCAGGTGGAAGCGGAACGCATCCTGCTGGCCACGCAGTCGGCGCTCGATGAAGACGGCGGCTTGCTCGATGACGCCGAGCGCGTCACCGTCGACGGCTTGATGAACAAGGTGCGCGATGCCATCGTGCAATCGCAAAGCGGCGCCATCGACCATCAGGCCTTGAAGCTGGCGATCGAGCTGCTCGCCGACGGCACCGAGGATTTTGCCTCGCGCCGCATGGACCGCAGCGTGCGCACGGCCTTGACGGGCAAATCGCTGGACCAGGTCGTACAAGACTAATTGAACAGCGCGCCGCCGAAGCGGCGGCCGCGCTCCGAATGACAGACTGAAAGAAGAAACCATGCCACAAATCGTTATCCTGCCGCACGCCAAGCTTTGCCCGGACGGCGCCGTCATCGAAGCACCTGCCGGCAAGTCCATCTGCGACATCCTGCTGGAAAACGACATCGACATCGAGCACGCCTGCGAAAAATCGTGCGCCTGTACCACCTGCCACGTGCTGGTGCGTGAAGGCATCGAATCCTTGAACGAAGCGACGGAACTGGAAGAAGACATGCTGGACAAGGCCTGGGGCCTGGAAGCCGTGTCGCGCCTGTCTTGCCAGTCCATCGTGGCCGAGGCCGATCTCGTCGTTGAAATCCCGAAATACACGATCAACCAGGTCAGCGAAGGCAGCCACTAAGATGAAATGGTCCGACATCACCGCGATCGCCGAAGCGCTGTTCGATACGCATCCGGACATCGATCCCCTGACCGTGCGTTTCACCGACCTGCATAACTGGGTGGTGGAACTGGACGGTTTCGACGATGACCACACGCGCGGCGGCGAAAAAGTGCTCGAAGCGATACAGATGGCGTGGATCGATGAAGCGCGCTAAGGGCGCGGCAGCCGCCGCCACCGCAGTCGCTGCGCCGAAAGACGTCATCACGGCCGCCAGCAATATGCCCGAGATCAAGGATGGCCAGTCGGTCGCCTTGCTGCAGGAACTGCACATCCTGACGCGCGACGGCAAGATGAATCAGGACAGCCGCCGCAAGCTCAAGCAGGTGTACCACCTGACGCAGTTCATCGAGCCGCTGCTGCGCGAAGTGCAGCTCGACCATCCCGGCGTCTCGCTGGTGGACCACGGCGCTGGCAAGTCCTACCTGGGCTTCATCCTGTACGACCTGTTCTTCAAGAACGGCAACGACGGTTCGCACATCTACGGCATCGAGACGCGCGAAGAGCTGGTGCAGCGCTCGCAGGAGCTGGCCAAGAAATTCAAGTTCCCCGGGATGTCGTTCCTGCCGCTGTCCGTGGCCGAATCGACGGAATCGAATTTGCTGCCCCAGCAGATCGACATCGTCACGGCCTTGCACGCGTGCAACACGGCCACCGATGACGCGATCCACTTCGCCCTGAAGAAAAAGGCGAAATTCATGGTGCTGGTGCCATGCTGCCAGGCGGAAGTGGCTTCCGTGCTGAAGAAGAACAAGGGCAAGAGCCTGGGCAAGAGTGTCTTGACGGAACTGTGGCGCCACCCGCTGCACACGCGCGAGTTCGGCAGCCAGATCACCAACGTGCTGCGCTGTCTGCAGCTGGAAGCGCACGGCTACCAGGTCAGCGTGACGGAACTGGTGGGCTGGGAGCATTCGATGAAGAATGAACTGATCATCGCCAGCTACAAGAACCTGCCGCGCCAGCGCCCGACGGAACGCCTGCAGGAAGTGCTGCAGACTCTGGGCCTGGAAGAGATGGGCCACCGTTTCTTTGCCGAGGAATTGGCCAAGGCGACGGCCTGATTGTTGGATTACGCGGCAAGCCGCTAATCCAACCTACAAAATCTGTCACGGCCACGTAGGTCGGATTAGCGCAGCGTAATCCGACAATCACCGGACAATCAGCAACAACGGCAACAAGAGGGGAGGAGCCGGTCGGTTACAATACCGGCTTTCTCCTCCCTTGCTTTTTGCGCCTCCCCATGACCACACCAATCGAAATGCCCACCGTCCGCCTGGCCAAGCGTCTGTCTGAAGACGTGCCCTGTTCGCGCCGCGAGGCTGAGCTGTATATCGAGGGCGGCTGGGTAACGGTCGATGGCGTGCTGGTGGAAGAATCGGGCGCGCGCGTGGCCGACAATCAAACGGTGGTGCTGCTGCCGAACGCGACCCTGGATGAAATGCCGCCCGTGACGATCCTGCTGCACAAGCCGGCCGGCATCAATGGCGGCGTGGGCAGCGAAGGCAAGCCGGCCCTGAGCTGTTTGCGTCCCGAAGAGATTTTCACGCCGGACAATGTGGCGCCCAGCTCCGTCACGCGCTTCCTCAAGCGCCACCTGATCGGTCTGACCGTCACCAATCCGCTCGAGACCATGGCCTCCGGTTTGCTGGTGTTCACGCAGGATTTCCGCGTGGCCCGCAAGCTGGTCGACGAAGCGAAAACGGTGGAGCAGGAATTCATCGTGGAAGTGTCGGGCGCCATCGCCGAGAATGGCCTGGCGCTGCTCAATCACGGCTTGCCCTTCAATGGCAAGCCTTTGCCGCCGATCAAGGTCAGCTGGCAGAATGAAACGCGCTTGCGCTTTGCCCTGAAAAACGTGCAGCCAGGCCAGATCGCCCACATGTGCAAGATGGTGGGACTGGACGTGGTCGCCATGAAACGCTTGCGCATTGGCCGTATTTCGATGGGCGCCATGCCGTCAGGCCAGTGGCGCTATCTGCAAGGCTACGAACGCTTCTAAAGCTGCGGCGCCACGATGGAATGGCTTTCCGCAAAGCTTTTCCATAGCCGTTCGGCGATATTCAGCGCAATGGTATCGGCCTTCTCCTGCAGGGCCGGGTTGCCCATGCTTTCCGTCGTGGCAAAGAACAGGGTCAGCCAGCGGCGGAACATGCAGGGCGTGAGGTTTTCCATTTGCGCGTGCTGGGCCAGCGGCTTACCGTGGTAGCGCATGGTGCCGCGCAGCAAGCCTGACCAGAAATCGATCAATGTTGCCAGATGAGCATCCCAATCCTTGACCTCGGCGGCAAAGATGGGGCCCAGCATGGCGTCGTCGCGCGCGGCCGCATAAAAAGTGTGGACGAGATGCTTGACTTCGTCTTCGCTGCAGACTTCCTCGCGGTAGGGAGCGAAGCGTGTGTGGGGGAGGGGGGCGGTATTCTTCATGGCATGCCATGATCGCAGAGCCCCCGTGGCGCTTCAATGACCCAGGTCAAGCCGCATAACAAACTCAGGCGGCGACTTTCTTTGACTTCTTCGCAGGGGCCGGCAATTGCACGATCTGCGTGCCCGCCAGCTTGTCGTGCAGGAATTGACCATTGCCCGTGAACAGGGCCGTGCTGGACCAGGCCAGGATGCCCACGCCGATGGCGCCCAGGGCAGTCCAGTGCTGCAGGTCGAAGGCATACGCCGCCACGAGCGCGGGCAGCAGCCACATCCATGACAGGACGTAGCGGTAGGCGGCCACGCGCAGCGGCACGTGGGCGTGGCCCGGCAGCACGACTTTCAGGCGCCACGTCTTCATGGCCAGGGTTTGCCCTTCGCGGCTCCACTGATGGATGAAATACGCGCCCATGACGAGGAAGGCCAGGCATTGGCGCATGTGTTCCGTCAACGGCGTATGCGCGCCTTGCACGGCCAGCTCAAACAGCAGAAACGGCAAAAACAGCACGGCCAGGGCCAGCAGCGACTCGTACACCATGGAAATCAGGCGGCGCTTGATCGTGGGATGGGAGGTGATGCTGGCGGCAGGCGTGCTATTTGACATTGGTCGGCAGTGGGGCAGGCGTAACAGGTGGTATGACGGGCACGGCGGCGGGTGGCGTGGTGGCGGCAGGATCGCCTGCCGGCACGGCCGTCGCTGCGGGAGCGGGCGGCTGGACAGGTGGGGCGGCAGGCGCTGCCGGCGTGGCAGGCGCCTTAAGTACGGGCGGCTTGGTCGTCGTCGAGTTGATAGCAGGCACCTTGCCCAGCGGTTTTTTCGGCACGAGCTCCGTCGCCAGCTTTTTCTTTTGATCTTCCGGCAATTGCTGGTATTGCTCCCATTGCGCGGTTTTTTGGCCCGGATCAATCTTCTTCGTGCGGGTATAGTTCTCGCGCACGAGGCGGCGCTGTTCCGGCGTCAGCTTGACCCATTCGCGCATGCGGTCATGTACGCGGATTTGCTCGTCGGCCGTCATCGAGGCAAAACGGCTGGCGATATCGAGCCATTTCTGCTTGCGCAGCGGTTCCAGCTTGTTCCACTCGCCCGCCAGCGGCTGCAGGGCTTCCTGTTGCGCGCGCGACAGCTTGTTCCATAATGGATTCTCGCCAGCCTTCGGCGTGCCGCCCTTGCCGCCCGTGCGGGGTGAGCCGGGCTTGACGGCCGGTGCGGGCGCCACGACGGGCGCGGCTGCTGCAGGAGGGGCGGCGGGAGCGGCATGTTGCTGCGCGCCTACCCAGGCGGCGCCCGCCAAGGCGCAAGCACCCAGGCCGATGCCGCCAGCCAGCCAGCCTTTGCGTACGCTCGTGCGTGCCATTTATTGCTCGCGTTTCGTCAGGTAGGCGTTGAAGCCATGGTCCATGTAGGCGGAGAGCGGCAATTCGTCCGACAGGACGGCGGCGTCGATTTCTGCCAGTTCGGCAATATGTTGTTCCTGCTCAAACTGATAGATGCCCACCAGGCCGCCAACGAGCAGCAGCAGGGGGATGACAACGCTCATGCGGCCCAGCCACGACAGCGGTTCGACGAACAGGCTGCTGGCGATGCCGGCGAAGACATCCTTGCGCACGGCGACTGCAGCGGGCGCGTCCGCCTTCTTGCGCGACAGGGCCAGCTTGCGTGCCGCTGCCAGGCGATCGGTGGCCGATGCGGGCAGGTCGTCGAGTTTTTCGTTCAGTGCATGGCGCACTTTGTAAGCGAAATTGAGATCGTCGGTGTTCATAATTTAATTCCCTTGGCTTTCAGCGATTCGGCGAGCGTGTGGGTAGCTCTAGAGCAATGTGTTTTCACGCTACCTTCGGAGCAACCCATCGCTTCCGCTGTTTCAGCCACATCCATGTCCTGCCAGTAACGCATGAGGAAGGCTTCGCGTTGACGTGAGGGCAGTTTTTGTACCTCTGCATCAATCAAATCAAGCATTTGCGCGCGTTCGACCTGGTCGGCTGACGATTCGGCGGCACTCGAGCCCTGTTCCGATTCATAAGTATCAAGTATATCAAAATCTTCATGCTCGTCGCCCGAGGGCTTCATGCCGGAAAACAGGCTGACCCAGGTGTTGCGAACTTTTTCTCGGCGGAAATAATCAAGGATGGTGTTCTGCAAGATGCGCTGGAACAGCATCGGCAGCTCGGCGGCTGGCTTGTCGCCGTACTTCTCGGCCAGCTTGATCATGGCGTCCTGCACGATGTCGAGTGCCGATTCTTCCTTGCGGACCGCGTAGGCGGCCTGCTTGAAAGCGCGCCGCTCGACATTTTCTAGAAAGTCGGATAATTCTTTGTCTGTTGCCATGCGGTATTGGGGATCTTAGCGGCTGCGGGGTGCGGTGGGCGAAATGGGGGCGGGTATGCTTTTTGCAACCCCGTGCATGCTAGCAAAAAATGTGCGTTTCCGCAGGGTTTTTGCACGGCGTGCGGGCGAATTGGCCTTTCGGCTGACATTTTCCTTGACCATAATGGTGCAACGCGATAACGTATGGGACGCTTTGAACACCCCAAAGCCCTATGGTCAGGTCGCGACCGGCACACAAGGCCATCCGCGGCAAGACGCGCTTTCATTTGTAGGCAGTTTGTTCTAACCCGCGCCACAAGCGCGAGCGGTTCGTACAAGCGCCACAGAAACTCCGGCCAAACGAGTTGCGTTAAGCGTTGTTTTGTAAGGTATCTATGGGTGCCCAAAGAAATGTCGTGACCGCATGAAAAGGGAAGCAGGAGCACTGTCGCGCACGGCGAACTTCGTCAGGAAAGAACATCCGATCAATCTCCAATGGACCTTGAAAGGAATGTTTCATGAATACCGAAGCAGCAGCAGGACCCATTACCGGCGCAGAAATTGTCGTGCGCTGTCTGGCTGAAGAGGGCGTCGAGCACGTCTTTGGATACCCGGGCGGAGCCGTACTCTACATCTACGACGCCATCTTCCAGCAAAACAAATTCCAGCATATCCTGGTACGCCACGAGCAGGCCGCGATCCACGCCGCCGATGCCTATTCGCGCAGCTCGAACAAAGTCGGTGTCGCCATCGTCACGTCCGGTCCGGGCGTCACGAATGCCGTCACGGGCTTGTCCACCGCGTACATGGACTCGATTCCCATGGTCGTGATCTCCGGCCAGGTGCCGAGCCACGCCATCGGACAGGATGCGTTCCAGGAATGCGACACGGTCGGCATCACGCGCCCCGTGGTCAAGCACAACTTCCTCGTCAAGGACGTCAAGGACCTGGCAGCGACGATCAAGAAAGCCTTCTTCATCGCCCGTACCGGCCGTCCGGGACCCGTGCTGGTCGATATCCCCAAGGATATCAGCATGCACAAATGCCATTTCGACTATCCGAAGGAAGTCGAGATGCGTTCCTACCGTCCCGTCGACAAGGGCCACTCGGGCCAGATCCGCAAGGCCGTGCAGCTGTTGCTGCAGGCCGAACGCCCGATGATCTACACGGGCGGCGGCGTCATCCTGGCGCATGCGGCTCCCGAGCTGAACAAGCTGGTCGACCGCCTGGGTTTCCCGTGCACCAACACCTTGATGGGCTTGGGCGGCTACCGCGCCTCGAGCGAGCAGTATGTCGGCATGCCCGGCATGCACGGCACCTATGAAGCGAACATGGCGATGCAGAACTGCGACGTCCTGATCGCCATCGGCGCCCGTTTCGATGACCGCGTGATCGGCAATCCGAAACATTTCGCTTCGCATCCGCGCAAGATCATCCACGTGGACATCGATCCATCGTCGATTTCCAAGCGCGTCAAGGTCGATATCCCCATCGTCGGCAACGTCAAGGACGTGCTGATCGAGTTCCTCGCGCAACTGGACGCGGCCGAAGCCAAGCCGAACGTCAATGCCTTGAGCAACTGGTGGAAGCAGATCGCCGAATGGCGTGGCCGCGAATGCCTGAAATACCCGACCTCCGACCTGGTGATCAAGCCGCAATCGGTGGTGGAAAAGGTGTTCCAGATCACCAAGGGCGACGCCTTCATCACGTCCGACGTGGGCCAGCACCAGATGTGGGCGGCGCAATATTATGGCTTCGACAAGCCGCGCCGCTGGATCAATTCCGGCGGCCTGGGCACCATGGGTGTCGGCTTGCCGTACGCCATGGGCGTGCAGATGGCCAATCCGGACGCCACCGTTGCCTGCATCACGGGCGAAGGTTCGATCCAGATGTGCATCCAGGAACTCGCCACGTGCAAGCAGTATCACCTGACGCCGAAGATCATCATGCTCAACAACCGTTTCCTCGGCATGGTGCGCCAGTGGCAGGAAATCGATTACGGTTCGCGCTATTCCGAGTCGTACATGGATTCGCTGCCCGACTTCGAGAAGCTGGCCGAAGCGTACGGCCACGTGGGCATGAAAATTGAAAAACCGGGCGACGTCGACGGCGCCCTGAAAGAGGCGTTTGGCATGAAAGACAGGCTGGTATTCATGAACTTCATTACCGACCAGTCCGAAAACGTGTGGCCAATGGTGAAAGCCGGCAAGGGCCTGTCCGAAATGATGCTCGGTTCGGAGGATCTCTAATCATGCGCCATATTATTTCTGTCTTGCTGGAAAACGAAGCGGGCGCCCTGTCGCGCGTGGTGGGCCTGTTCTCGGCACGCGGCTACAACATCGAAACATTGACGGTGGCGCCGACGGAAGACTCGACCCTGTCGCGCATGACCATCGTCACCAGCGGCTCGGACGACATCATCGAGCAGATCACCAAGCACTTGAACCGCCTCATCGAGGTGGTCAAGGTGGTGGACCTGACCGAAGGCCAGCATATTGAACGCGAGTTGATGCTGATCAAGGTTCGTGCCGTGGGCAAGGAGCGCGAGGAAATGAAGCGCACCGCCGATATCTTCCGTGGCCGCATCATCGATGTCACCGAAAAGACGTACACGATCGAACTGACCGGCAACAAGGTCAAGCTCGACGCGTTCATCGATTCGATCGACCGCGCCGCCATCCTGGAAACCGTCCGTACGGGCGGTTCCGGCATCGGCCGCGGCGAACGCATCCTCAAAGTATAAAAATACAAGCAGCACTACGCGGCCCTGGCGCCGCATTTAAAACAACAACGCATCATCAAATATATAGGAAATACCATGAAAGTTTTTTACGACAAAGACGCTGACCTCTCCTTGATCAAAGGTAAAAACGTTGCCATCATCGGCTACGGTTCGCAAGGCCATGCACACGCGCAAAACCTGAACGATTCGGGCGTCAACGTCACCGTCGGCCTGCGCAAGGGCGGCGCTTCCTGGACCAAGGTCGAGCAAGCGGGCCTGAAAGTGGCGGAAGTCAACGACGCCGTGAAAGCGGCCGACGTCATCATGATCTTGCTGCCAGATGAAAACATCGCTCAGGTCTACAACGAAAACATCGCCCCGTTCGCCAAGCAAGGCGCCGTGCTGGCCTTCGCCCACGGCTTCAACGTGCATTACGGCCAAGTCGTGCCACGCGCCGATCTGGACGTGATCATGGTCGCGCCGAAAGCGCCAGGCCACACCGTGCGCGCCACCTACACCCAAGGCGGCGGCGTGCCCCACCTGATCGCCGTGTACCAAGATAAATCGGGCATCGCCCGCGATATCGCCCTGTCGTACGCCTCGGCCAACGGCGGCGGCCGTGCCGGCATCATCGAAACGAACTTCCGTGAAGAAACCGAAACGGACTTGTTCGGCGAACAAGCCGTGCTGTGCGGCGGCGCCGTGGAACTGATCAAGGCCGGCTTCGAAACCCTGACGGAAGCTGGTTACGCGCCTGAAATGGCGTACTTCGAGTGCTTGCACGAATTGAAACTGATCGTCGACCTGATCTATGAAGGCGGCATCGCCAACATGAACTACTCGATCTCGAACAACGCCGAATACGGCGAATACGTGACCGGTCCTAAGGTTGTGACGTCGGCCACCAAGGATGCGATGCGTCAATGCCTGAAAGACATTCAAACGGGCGAATACGCGAAGAGCTTCATCCTGGAAAACAAGGCAGGCGCACCGACCCTCATCTCGCGCCGCCGTTTGACGTCCGAGCACCAGATCGAAGAAGTGGGTGCGAAACTGCGCGCCATGATGCCTTGGATCGCCAAGAACAAGATGGTTGACCAGTCGAAAAACTAAGTAATCCTCAGGAAATTATTGTGAAATTATGACGAACAGAACCGGATGCTATGCAAGGCGCCCGCTGCGACGCAGTGCGAGCACTGCTAGCAGCGGGCAACGCCGCAGAGCGCCGGTTATGGAAGTCAGAAATCACAATAATTTATTGGGGGTTACTTAGGCAGTTGTAGTGCATCACAAGAAGCCGGCGCAAGCCGGCTTTTTTTATGCGCATCGTTTGGCAGGCAACATCCGTTACAATCAGGCCCATTCAACCATACCGTCCGCACCATGCTTGTTTTTTCTAAAGTTTTTGTCGGGAATCTTCATGTGGTCAAGCGCCCCGTCTCGCTTGCCATCAGTTGCTGGTTTCTGGTCATCGGTTCTCTGTCATCGCTCGTGTCGGCTTACCTCGGCCGCAACGATCCCGCCATGCAGGCGTGGATGGCGCACAGCGCGATTCCCGCCGAGGTGCAATACGCGATCTTGCTCGCCAGCCTGGGCATTACCCTGGTGGCCGCGCTGGCCATGCTGCAAAGGCAGCGTGGCGCGCGCACTGTGTATCTGGTGTGGGGCGTGATCGACATTGCGCTCAGCCTGGCGACCGTGCCGCTCAAGATGAATGTCTTGCCTGGCGCGCTGACGTTCGCCGTCATCTGCGCCTTCCTGTACAGTCCGAAATCGAATGCCTGGTTTTCGCCACGCAAGGCGGCCAACGATGCCTGCATGACGCCAGCTTGAGCGCGGCTGTTTTGGCGCGCACGCTTTTCGCCCGCCTCCTGTCTTTTTATATTCCTATATAATTCCGCCCTTCCTTTGCAGTTCCCTGTGGGCTGCATCTGTTTCGGTATCTGCCGACCGCAACGCGCATCACCGCTTTCGTAGCACGCCAGGCGCTAGTTGATCAGCCGCTTGGCAACCTGAAGGACCCCTATGACCGACCGCACTACCGCCACAGTACCCATGCCGGGCACTGCCGAATCTTCCATTTCCGAACGGCTTCCCGTCCTGGCCTTGCTGGCCCTGGCCATGACGGCGTTTCTCGCCCTCCTGTCGGAAACCTTGCCGGCCGGCTTGCTGCCGCAGATTGCCCGCGATCTCAATATTTCCGAAGTCATGACGGGCCAGTTGGTGACCGTCTACGCCATCGGTTCCATCCTGACGGCCATTCCCCTGACGGCGCTGACGAGCGGCTGGCGCCGGCGCAATGTCTTGCTGCTGGCCATCATCGGCTTTTTGATCTTCAATACGGCGACGGCGCTGTCGCCCAACTATATGGTCGCCCTGGTCTCGCGCTTCGTCACGGGCATGGCCGCCGGGCTGGCCTGGGGCTTGATGGCCGGTTATGCGCGCCGCATGGTCAGCGTGGAGCAGCAGGGCAGGGCGATGGCGATTGCCATGATCGGCACGCCGCTGGCCCTGTCCCTGGGCGTGCCGCTGGGCACCCTGATGGGCGGCGTGCTGGGCTGGCGCAGCATCTTCGGCATCATGTCGGGGCTGGCCGTGGTGCTGGTCGCGTGGGTGCTGCTGGCCGTGCCCGATTATCCTGGGCAAAAGAATGGCGAGCGCCTGTCGATCCGCCAGGTATTCATGACGCCGGGCGTGCGGCCGATTCTGGCGGTGATCGTCGCCTGGATGCTGGCGCATAACATTCTGTATACCTACATCGCGCCGTTCCTGGCGCCGTCCGGCTTGCGCCCGCGTGTCGACCTGGTGCTGCTTGTGTATGGCGTGGGTTCCTTGGCCGGCATCTGGCTGGTCAGCCAGCTGATCGACCGCTGGTTGCGTCCGCTCGTGCTGGGCTGCATCGCCGCCTTGGCTCTCGTGATGGTGGCGCTGGGCCTGGCGATGGACTCCCCCATCGTCATCTATGTCAGCATGGCCATCTGGGGCGTCACCTTTGGCGGCGCCGGCACCTTGCTGCAGACGGCATCGGCGGACGCGGCCGGCGACGGCATGGATGTGGCGCAAGCCATGGTGGCGACCATCTGGAACGTGGCCATCGCGGGCGGCGGCCTGGCGGGCGGCTTGCTGCTCGACGGCTATGGTGCGGCTTCGTTCCCGTGGGCCATGCTGGCCTTGCTGATGGTGGCATTGACCATTGCCTGGCGCGCGCACCGTCACAGTTTCAAGCCGGGCCGGCGCAGCGGCGGCGCGGTGGTCGGCCACTGATAAGTCATTAATAACATTGTTTTTTTCAATGGCAGTGTATTGAAATGTGAGCAGATGTGACTGGCTGGCGCATTTTGTGACGATTTGTTAATTTGCGCCACGGGAATGAATGAGGCGTTAGAATCTACACAGTTTGACAAGTTTCTCAAGCGAAAGGGGTGCCAAAAGCGCCCCGTTCGCTGGCTGTCAGCCACATTAACTACCTAGGAGTACCCTCATGACCGTGATGAAATCCGTCCTTGTTGCCGCCGCAGCCACCGTTGCCCTGAGCGCGCAAGCGCAATCCCTGCCGACTTCCGGCACTCTGGTGGTCGTCCCCGCGTTTGGCGAAGTCAAGCATGTCAATGACCAGGTGGTCGCTACCCTGGCCGTCGAAGAACAGGACAAGGATAAAGCCGCGGCCGCGTCGCGTGTCAACCAGAAGATGAACAAGGGTATCGCCATCGTCAAGCAGGCTGACCCGTCGGCGGCATTGAAATCGTATGGCTACTACACCTATCCTGTGTATCCGGAGGAGCGCCCATTGCCGGCTGGCGCCGTTGCCAAGCCGCGCCTGCCAACGGCCTGGCGTGTTGGCCAGTACCTGGAAGTGACGACGGCCAATCTGGCGTCGCTGCCAAAGACCGTGTCGGCGGCGCAAGGCGTGCTGACCCTGAACGGCTTGAATTTCGGCCTGAAGCCGGAAACCATCCGCCTGCTGGACGACCAGCGCATCGCCGCCACCTATAAAAACCTGAATGAGCGCGTGGCCGCCATCGCCAAGGCCATGGGCCGCAACGTTTCCGACGCCGTGCTCGATACGGTGGACTTCGAAGGTTCGGGCAATTACGTCACGGAAAACCGCTCTGCCGCCGCGCCGATGATGATGCGCAGCGCCAAGATGAGCGAAGACAGTGCCGTCGCCGAACCGAGCTTCGAGCCGGGCGAAACGACGCTCGACATGCGTGTCGTCGGCAAGGTCAAGTTCAAGTAAGCTTATCAACGGGAAATATTTCCGCGTTAGACTGTTTTAAAAATCATGGGGCTGTTGGCCCCATGGTCGTTTTTGCCCCCATATTTTCCAGGAGAACCCCATGACCGTCATGAAATCACTGCTGGCTGCCGCCGCCGCTACCGTTGCCCTGAGCGCACAAGCCCAGACCCTGCCCACCTCCGGCACCCTCGTCGTGGTGCCCGCCAACGGCGAAGTGGTGCATGCGAACGACCAGGTGACCGTTACCCTGGCCGTCGAAGAGCAGGACAAGGACAAGGCGGCCGCCGCCTCGCGCGTGAACCAGAAGATGAACCAGGGCGCGGCCATCGTCAAGAAAGCCGATCCGCAAGCCGTGCTGAAAACCCAGGGCTATTACACGTATGCCGTGTATCCTGAAACGGCGCCATTGCCGCCTGGTGTCGCCGCCAAACCCAGAGTGCCGACCGGCTGGCGAGTGGGCCAGTATCTGCAGGTAACGACGACGAATCTGGCCGCCTTGCCGAAAACCGTGTCGGCTGCGCAAGGCGTGCTGACCCTGAACCGTCTGAACTTCGGCCTGGCGCCCGCCACCATCCGCAAGCTCGACGACCAGCGCATTGCCGCCGCCTACAAGAACCTCAACGAGCGCGTGGCCGCCATCGCTGGCGCCATGGGCCGCAATGTCAGTGACGCCGTGATCGATACCATCGATTTCGAAGGTTCGGGCAACTATGCGCAGCGCGTCAACGTGGCTGGCGCGCGCGCCATGAGCGCCGATGCCATGGGCCATGGCGGCAACCAGGTGGCCGAACCGAGCTTCGAGCCGGGCGAAACGACCCTGAACATGGGCCTGGTGGCCAAGGTCAAGTTCAAATAAGGCTTGAACAGGGATCAATATTGTCAGCTTGACGCCGCCGCGCTTTTCTTTGGCGGTGGCTCCTCTATAATGACAACATCGGCAGGCGCGTGCCGTGACAATCATGCGCCTGCCATCTGGCACCGATTCCCCCGTAGTACACAAGATATGGAACAACATGGCAAACTTCCCCCGTCGTAGAGGCAAGAACGGCACTCCCGCAGTATCCAAAGCGTCCCGCTTCAGCAAATTCGCGCGCCAGCCGGTGAGCGATGGCACTGGCAAGAAAACCTTGCGCCGCCGCGGCATCTATCTGTTGCCGAATGCCTTTACGACGGCAGCCCTGTTTTGCGGTTTCTACGCCATCGTCATGGCCATGAACCAGAAATTCGAACACGCGGCCTGGGCCATCTTCATCGCCATGATCCTCGACGGCCTCGATGGCCGCATCGCCCGCCTGACGAATACGCAGAGCGAATTCGGCGCCCAGTACGACAGCCTGTCCGACATGGTGTCGTTCGGCGCCGCGCCGGCGCTGGTGATCTACGAATGGTCGCTGCGCGGCATGGGCAAACTGGGCTGGCTGGCCGCCTTCGTGTATTGCGCCGGCGCCGCCTTGCGCCTGGCCCGCTTCAACACGAATATCGCCGTGGTCGACAAGCGCTTCTTCCAGGGCTTGCCCAGCCCGGCGGCGGCGGCCATGGTGGCCGGCTTCATCCTGCTGATGAACGACCTGGAATTTGCCGGCAACCAGCTGGCCTGGGTATCGTGGACGATCGCCCTGTTTTCCGGCCTGACCATGGTCACCAACGTGCCGTTCTACAGCTTCAAGGATGTGAATTTCCGCAAGTCCGTGCCTTTTATCGTGGTATTCCTGCTGGCATTGTTCTTCGCGCTCATTTCCATCGATCCGCCGAAGGTGCTGTTCCCGATTTTCGTCGTGTATGGACTGTCCGGCTACGCCGTGTTTTTCTGGCGCATGGCGAAGGGCAAGCCCGTCAGCATCATCCAGACCGACCCCGAGCATTAATGCGGCGAGTCGGTAGCGTCGCCAGTCTTCAGCCAGCCAGGAGCAGCCATGACCACCAGCAACCGACTCATCATTTTTGACACCACCCTGCGCGACGGCGAGCAATCGCCGGGCGCCTCCATGACGCGCGAGGAAAAGCTGCGCATCGCCAAGCAGCTCGAGCGCATGAAGGTCGACGTGATCGAGGCGGGCTTCGCCGCCGCCTCGCAGGGCGACTTCGAATCGATACGGGCGATTGCCGGCGCCGTGCGCGAGTCCACCATCTGCTCGCTGTCGCGTGCCAACGACCGCGACATCGCCCGCGCCGCCGAGGCGCTGGCGCCAGCCGAGCGCAAGCGCATCCATACCTTTATCGCCACGTCGCCCCTGCACATGCAGATGAAGCTGCGCATGACGCCAGAGCAAGTGCTGACGCAGGCGCAAAATGCCGTGCGCTTTGCGCGCCAGTTCACTGACGACATCGAATTCAGCCCCGAAGACGGCAGCCGCTCCGACGAAGATTTCCTTTGCCGTGTGCTCGAGGGCGTGATCGCCGAGGGCGCCACCACCATCAATTTTCCCGACACGGTCGGCTACGCTGTGCCCGAAATCTTCGGCGCGACCATCAAGCGCTTGCGCGAACGCATACCGAACTCCGATAAGGCCATCTGGTCCGTCCATTGCCATAATGACCTGGGCCTGGCTGTCGCCAATTCGCTGGCGGGCGTCATGATAGGCGGCGCGCGGCAGATCGAGTGCACGGTCAATGGCCTTGGCGAGCGGGCCGGCAATACGGCGCTGGAAGAAGTGGTGATGGCGCTGCGCACGCGCGCCGCCTATTACAACCTGACGGTGGGCATCGATACGACACAAATCGTGGCGGCGTCCAAAATGGTGTCGCAGATCACGGGCTTTGCCGTGCAGCCGAACAAGGCCGTCGTCGGCGCGAACGCTTTTGCGCACGCGTCCGGCATCCACCAGGACGGCATTTTAAAGGCGCGCGAGACGTATGAAATCATGCGCGCCGAAGACGTGGGCTGGACGGCCAACAAGATCGTGCTCGGCAAACTGTCGGGGCGCAATGCCTTCAAGCAGCGGCTGCAGGAGCTGGGCATTTCTCTGGAATCGGAAGCGGAAGTCAACGCGGCCTTCCTGCGCTTCAAGGAACTGGCCGACCGGAAATCCGAGATTTTCGACGAAGACATCATGGCCCTCGTCAGCGAGGAGCAGCAGGCGCAGGAGAGTGAGCACTACCGTTTTGTTGCGCTGACGCAGCAGTCGACGACGGGCGCCGTGCCCCATGCGCGCGTGGAGTTTCTCGTCGGCGGTGAGCAGCGCAGCTGCGAAGGGCAGGGCGACGGCCCCGTCGACGCCACCGTCAACGCCATCGAAAGCGCGGCCGCCAGCGGCGCCGAGCTGGTCCTGTTCTCCGTCAATGCCATCAGCACGGGCACGCAGTCGCAGGGTGAGGTTACCATGCGCTTGTCGCGCGACGGACGCATCGTCAACGGCGTGGGCGCCGATCCGGACATCATCGTCGCGTCGGCCAAGGCGTATTTGTCGGCCTTAAACAAACTGCATGCGAAAGACGAGCGCATCGACCCGCAACCGTGAGGGGGCGCTAACTACCAGAAAAACCGCCGCTCTTCCTTGGCTGGATCGGGCCCGTTCATCATCATGCGCACGATGCCGTCGTGGTCGAAGTGCACGTGCATCATGGAATCCCACACGCCCGATTCCTTGTAGCGGTAGGACCAGACGTGCAGTTTCGGCAGCGACAGATGCGAGGTTTCCGTCGGGCGGCCCAAGGTGTGCAGCACGTCTTGCTGAGTCGACACGCCCACCTTGATGCGGGCAAAGCCTGGCGTGTCGAGCACTTGCTCGTAGGAAATCAACCTGTCGTCGGGGCCGAAACGGGCCATATACGTGTACTGGCCGTACGGTCCCGTCGCGTATTCGAGTTCGGGACCCGTGGGTAGCTGGTAGATATTCGTGGGCCGGCCCAGGCGCGCTTCCACGGCGGCGCGCGGCTCGCCCGGCTGGGGCGGCGGGACGTTCCAGCTGGCGCAGCCGGCCAGCGCGGCAAACAGCAGCGGTGTTGCTGATTTGAGCAGTTTTTTCATGTTTGACCTCCTGAAATGCAGGAAAACCCTATCATGCACCGAGAAAAGCGCGCACGGCAGGATACAGGCGGGCATTTTTCCGATATACTTGCGCGTCTGGTTGGAAGCATAGGCCAGTATTTTAATAATCGTAGTTCACGGTGGATAGGGTTCAGACTCTGTGCACCGCATGTGAAAGGTTTATCATGACAGTAGAAAACATCAACAAAGCCGCTATCATCGCGGACAACGCACGTGGTCAAAACGACACCGGCTCCCCTGAAGTGCAAGTTGCACTGCTGACAGCTCGCATCAACGAACTGAACGGCCACTTCAAAGCCCACTCGAAAGATCACCACTCCCGCCGCGGCCTGATCATGATGGTCAACCGTCGTAAGAGCCTGTTGTCCTACCTGAAGGCTAAAGACGCTACCCGTTATCGCGACCTGATCGCTAAACTTGGTCTGCGCAAGTAATTTTTGCCGTACAAGGTTTATACAGAAATGCCTGCGCCAGTTCGCTGACGCGGGCATTTTGTCATTTGAATTCCGGATTTATGTCGAGAAGTACAGTATTCTCTACCGATATCATGTTTTAAAAGTAAAGTAGTAAAGGCGGCAACGAAGTTTTCGCCGCCTGTGGTGAGGTGAACGACAGCCCCTGAAAATCTGTCGGCAATTAGAAAAGGGATACCCCATGTTTAACAAAGTTACGAAAACCTTCCAGTACGGTCAACACCAAGTGACCCTGGAAACCGGCGAAATCGCACGTCAGGCATCCGGCGCAGTGCTGGTGTCGATCGAAGATACCGTCGTTCTGGCAACGGTAGTGGCACGCAAAGATGCCAAGCCAGGCCAGGATTTCTTCCCTTTGACGGTTGATTATGTCGAGAAAACCTATGCTGCCGGTAAAATCCCGGGCGGTTTTTTCAAGCGCGAAGGCCGTCCTTCCGAAAAAGAAACACTGACCTCTCGTCTGATCGACCGTCCTATCCGTCCGCTGTTCCCGGAAGGCTACCTGAATGAAGTGCAAGTCATCATTCACGTGTTGTCGGTCAACCCTGAAATCGATCCGGACATCGCCGCCATGATCGGCGCATCGGCTGCCCTGTGCGTATCGGGCGTGCCTTTCAATGGTCCTATCGGCGCCGCGCGCGTCGGTTACGCCAATGGCCAGTACATCCTGAACCCGACCGTCCAGCAACTGAAAACGTCGGAAATGGACCTGGTTGTCGCCGGTACCGAAACGGCCGTGCTGATGGTCGAATCGGAAGCGAAACAGCTGTCCGAAGAAATCATGCTGGGCGCCGTGGTCTTCGGCCACGACCAGATGAAAGTCGTCATCGACGCGATTCACGACCTGGTGCGTGACGGCGGCAAGCCGGAAGTCGAATGGGCGCCTGCACCGAAAAACGAAGCACTGATCGCCCGCGTCGCGCATTTCGCCAACGCCAAGATCAATGACGCGTATCAAACCAAGGACAAGCAGGAACGTACGGCCAAGCTGAAAGCAGCGACGTCGGAAGTGATCGCCGACCTGTCGGCTGAAGTGGCTGCCACCGGCGGCGCGGCTATCGACAGCGCTGAAGTGAACAACATCCTGTTCGACATCGAAGCGAAAATCGTGCGTACGCAAATCCTGGACGGCGAGCCACGCATCGACGGCCGCGACACGCGCACCGTGCGTCCGATCTCGATCCGCACCAGCGTGCTGCCACGCACCCACGGTTCGGCCCTGTTCACGCGCGGCGAAACGCAAGCGCTGGTCGTGGCAACTTTGGGCACCGCCCGCGACAGCCAGAAGATCGATGCGCTGATGGGCGAGTTCACCGATTCGTTCATGCTGCATTACAACATGCCTCCGTTCGCCACCGGCGAAACGGGCCGTGTCGGTACGCCGAAACGCCGCGAAATCGGCCACGGCCGCCTGGCCAAGCGCGCGCTGATCGCCGCCCTGCCAGCAGCTGAAGAGTTCAGCTACTCGGTGCGTCTGGTATCGGAAATCACGGAATCGAACGGTTCCTCGTCGATGGCTTCCGTCTGCGGCGGCTGCCTGGCACTGATGGACGCCGGCGTGCCGATGAAAGAACACGTGGCCGGTATCGCCATGGGCCTGATCAAGGAAGGCGGCAAGTTTGCCGTGCTGTCCGACATCCTGGGCGACGAAGATCACCTGGGCGACATGGACTTCAAGGTAGCCGGTACCCGCAACGGTATCACGGCGCTGCAGATGGACATCAAGATCATGGGCATCACCAAGGAAATCATGCAAGTGGCACTGGCGCAAGCCAAGGAAGGCCGCGAGCACATCCTGGGCGAAATGCAAAAAGCCATGCCGCACGTCAAAACCGAACTGTCCGATTTCGCACCGCGTCTGATCACCATCAAGATCAACCCGGAAAAAATCCGTGACGTGATCGGCAAGGGCGGCGCCGTGATCCGTGCGCTGACCGAAGAGACGGGCACCCAGATCGACATCAGCGACGAAGGCGTGGTTACCATCGCTTCCGTTGACGCTGCTGCCGGCCAGGAAGCCAAGCGCCGCATCGAAGAACTGACCGCTTCCGTCGAAGTGGGCAAGACCTACGAAGGCACCGTGCTGAAACTGCTGGACTTCGGCGCCATCGTCCAAGTCATGCCTGGCAAGGACGGCTTGCTGCACATCTCGCAGATCGCCAACGAGCGCGTCAACGCCGTGGCCGACTACCTGAAAGAAGGCCAGCTGGTTCGCGTCAAAGTGCTGGAAACGGATGACCGCGGCCGTCTGAAGCTGTCGATGAAAGCTGCTGAAGGCAACGAAGCGCCAGCCGTTTAATTTCCTTCAGATTCGCCTGACTGCGGCCTCGGCCGCATGTTCAAAAACCGCCAGCGCGCAAGCCCTGGCGGTTTTTTTTGCGCCGCGTTTGCGCTGTATCGAAGGTGGGCGCCAATTTGCGCATCGGCCTTGATGCAGCGCGCATCGAACGCTGCCGCTCTCTGTAGATTCGGGAGGGGATATTCCCCCTGACCGAGTCTTCCAAGGAGATGCAGCATGCGCACATTCCGCGGGCTGGCCGCCGCCTTTCTGCTTGCCGTTTCGCCCGGTACCTGGGCACAGGCTGACGATGCACCGACACCGGTGCCGCTGCCCATTCCCATCGTTGCCGCGTCCGCGGCCATGCCGGCGCAAGACATCGACGCCTTGCGCGCCGTGCATGCGCGCGAAATCAATGACCTCAGCACCTTCAAGACCATCGGCCTGCAGCGCCCGGTGATCGACGGCTGGCTGGAGGGTGAGGACGGGCAGCAATTCCTGGCCCAGCTGCGCGCGGCCGATCCGGGCGCGCCGGCGGAGATGATTTATGCGCGGGCCGTTGAGCAGCTGGCGTCCGGCAATAAGTTGCCGACCGTCTGGCTGATCGATATTCCGCTCTACAAGGTAGTGCCGCACGGACAGAGCGTCTTGCGCTATTCGCCATACTTCACCACTATCGGGCAGTTGCAAGGCAGCGACGAGTGTGACTCGCTGGCAGACTGCTTCGGCTTGCCGCTCAGGAGCGAAGCGCCGCTGTATGATGTGTATGAGGTCACGCCTAACGGGACCGTGACGGTGTTTGTCAGCTCGGTGGCGCCGACCGAAGAGCTGGGCGGCCTGGTGCGGCGCAAGGGTGGCGCCTTGCAATACCTGTTGCTCAATCGCAAGCTGTGGTCGGCGCCCGTGCTGGTGGGCACCATCAAGAATTAGGAGTGAACATGGATCAGTCGCGCCTGCAAGCCTGTACTACCGAACTGGAACAGTTGCTGGCCCGCCTGGCGGGCGCCGATACGGAAGTGGCCGACCTGCGCAGCGCGCTCGAGCCGCTGCTGGCCCTGGCGGGCAGCGGGGGCTTGAGCGCACCCCTGCCATGGGGCGATATCCCCGGCGGGCGCTACTTTAACGAAGGCAGTCTGCGCTGCTACCCTGAGCTGGAGCAGGCATTTGCCCGCTTCCGCATCGAGGCGACGGGCGGCGACTCGCCCGCCTTGCGCAAGCTGCGCGGCGAGACATGAACTATATGGTATCAATTGTTGTTTATGGGTAATTGACTGTCAGTATTGCTTGACGACAAAATCTTATTCCCCGACCATGGTGCATCCCTCCCGATTTTCTCTTTTTTTATTGGATGCACCATGTTGTCCTCCCTTAAGGCGCGGCTGATCGCCATCGCCGTTTCCATCGTCGTGCTGGCCATGCTGGCCGTCGCCATCGCCAATTTCTTTACTACGCGCTCCAGCACCCTGGCCGCGCTCGACACGCAGATGCTGCAGTTGTCGCACAGCCATGCGCAAGCCATCGCCGAATGGCTGCGCTCCAAGCAGGCCGTCGTGGGCTCGCTCAAACAGGGCGCCACGGCGGCCGATCCGCTGCCGGCCCTGAAGGCGGCCGAACAGGCGGGCACCTTCGACATGGCATATATCGGCTTTGCCGACAAGCACGCCGTGTTTTCGCAGGAGCGCAAGCGCGCCGCCGACTACGATCCTACGGCACGCCCCTGGTACAAGCTGGCGTCCGAAGTAGGCGGCCCCATCATCACGGCGCCCTACATCGGCGCCAGCACGGGCAAGCTGGTGGTGACGTTTGCCGAGCCGCTGGGCGGCAAGGGCAGCGTGACGGGCGTGATGGCGGCCGACGTGATGATGGATGCGGTGGTGCAAAACGTCGCCTCGATCAAGCCGACGGCGTCCAGCTATGCCTTCCTCGTCGATGGCGGCGGCAAGATCATCGCCCATCCGGATAGCAAACTGACTCTGAAACCGCTGGCCGAACTGGACCCGGGCCTGAGCGCGCAGGCGCTGGCCGATATCGAAAAGAGCGGCGATGGCGCCGCCATTCGTCTGGGCGACCGTAACGGCATCTTGCATGTAAGCAAAGTACCGGGCAGCGACTGGCTGCTGGCGACCGTGCTCGACCGCGCAGAAGCGACGCAGGCATTGAGCTCCATGCTGCGCGCCTCGGCCCTGACGGCCTTGCTGGTGCTGGCCCTGGCCGCCACGGTGCTGAGCGTGCTGGTGGCGCGCGCCCTGCGCCGCCTGGGCCTGGTGCGCGATGCGATGGAAGCGATCGCCACGGGCGATGGCGACCTGACCAGCCGCCTCGATGCGGAAGGCGCGGACGAGCTGGCGCAGATCGCCAAGGCATTCAACTTGTTCGTCGAAAAGATCGCCACCGTGCTGGTGCAGATCCGCAGCATCAGCACCCTGGTGCGCAGCGAGTCGGCCGATATTGCCGCCGGCAATGCCGACCTGTCCTCGCGTACGGAAGCGCAGGCGGGCGCGCTGGAAGAGACGGCCAGCTCGATGGATGAGCTGACGTCGACCGTCAAGCAGAATGCGGAAAACGCGCATGCAGCCAACGAGTTGGCCGTGTCCGCCTCGGAAGTGGCGGCCAAGGGTGGCCGCGTGGTGCAGCAGGTGGTGGGCACCATGGCAGGCATCCAGGAAAGCTCGCGCAAGATCGTCGACATCATCGGCGTGATCGACGGTATCGCTTTCCAGACGAACATCCTGGCGCTGAACGCGGCCGTCGAGGCGGCGCGCGCGGGCGAGCAGGGCAGGGGCTTTGCCGTGGTGGCGTCCGAAGTGCGCAACCTGGCGCAACGCTCCGCCGGCGCGGCGAAGGAAATCAAGGAATTGATCGGCGATTCGGTGGAGAAGGTCGATGCGGGCGGCCGCCTCGTCGATGAGGCGGGCCAGACCATGGACCAGGTGGTGGCGTCAGTGCAGCAGTTGACGACCATCATGAGCGAGATCACCGTGGCCAGCCGCGAACAGAGCGCCGGCATCGGCGAGATCAATACGGCCGTCACGCACATGGATACCATGACGCAGCAAAATGCGGCCCTCGTCGAGCAAGCGGCCGCTGCCGCGGAAAGCCTGCAGGAGCAAGCCGTGGACCTGGCGCAAGCCGTCGGCATGTTCCGCCTGGGCGATGCCGGTCCTGCCGCGGCACACGCGCCCGTGACGCGCCTCAAGGCGAAGCCAGCCGCTGCTGCACCGCGCGCGCCGGCCCGCGCGCTGGCGCCGGTCAAACCGGTCAAGGCGGCCAAGTCCGGCGCCGACGAGTGGGAAGAGTTTTAAGAAGACGCTTAGCGATCTGCACGTTCATCCGCGTTTTTGTCAGGCCAGCCTGCCAAAAATGCAGTTCGTCGCAATCGGCGTGTCTGCCGGGGGCGGTATGGCTATAGTGACACCATACCGCAAGCCCACTGCCAGACACCCGAGGAGAACAACATGAACGTCGCTAAAAACATGGAAGTCATTGCCGTTGCCGCCGCCATCGTGCTTGGCGCTAGCTGCTACGCCATCGCCCCGGCCGCCCCGGCCCTGCAAGTGGCCAGTTCCACGGCCACCCTGGCCGCGCCAGCGAACAAGGCTGCCATGCAAGTGGTGGTCGTCAAGGCCAAGCGCCTGAGCGCTGCCGAAAAAGCCCGTTTTGCATAATTGATTGTCAGCCATTTTCGGCGCTGCTACAGTGGTGCTGCGCGAGCAATGCAGGCGCCCCACGCGGGTGCCGCGACATATAAAAACAAGATACCGAGGATGCATTACATGAAAAAGATTCTGCAATTGGCGCTGCTGTTCCTGGCGACATTGGGCCTGGTGCGCGGCGTGGCCGCCGAGACCCGCTTGCTGGAAATGCGCAACGTCGACGCCCGCGTCGTGCGCGTCAAGCTCGATGGCGTGATGGAAGTGCGCATTCGCCAGGGCAACGTGGCTTCGCTAAGCATCACGGCCGACAAGCGCTACATCGCCGATGTCAGCACGGCGCAAAGCGGCGATACCCTGCACATCGAAACGGAGGTGCGCGGCTTCAAGATCGGCCCCTCGTCGATCCGCGCCGACCTGGTCCTGCCGAACCTGCGCGAGCTGAGCTCGGAAGGATTTGGCAGCACCGACATCACGGGCTTCAAGGGCGAGGAGCTGACCCTGTCGCTGGAAGGGGCGGGCAGCATCAAGCTGGTGGGCGACTACCGCAAGCTCAATGCCAGCCTGGGCGGCGTGGGCAGCATGCAGATCTGGATAGGCAACAATGAGCGGGCGGAATTGGACTTGCAGGGCGCCGGTTCCGTGATGCTGGGTGGACGCGGACGTATCCTGAAAGCGAGCCTGGGCGGTTTGGGCAGCCTGAATGCGCAGCAGTTTGAAGTCGATGCCGTCAATCTGGAATTGAGCGGCCTGGGCAATGCCACGGTGAATGCCCATACGAATGCCAAGTTGAACCTGAGCGGACTCGGCTCGGTGGTGGTGTACGGCAAGCCGGCCAACCGCGATGTCAGCGTCGAGGGCCTGGGCAAAGTCAGCTGGAAGTAAACGCATCCTGCCGCAGGCTTTATTGGCAGAACAAGAATAAGTAGTCAGACCACATCCCATTCCGATGAAAAAACTGATCATTACATTACTCATGCTGTTGGCGATACAGCTACCTGCGCGGGCTGGCTTCGTCGAAGGCGCCAGTGCCTACAACAACAAGAATTACGCGCTGGCCTACAAGGAAATCCTGCCACTGGCCAAGACCGGCAATGCCGATGCCCAGCATTTGCTGGGCTTGATGTATTACATGGGCCGCGGCTTGCCGCAGGATTACAAGCAAGCCATGTTCTGGCACCGCAAGGCGGCCGACCAGGGCAAGGCCGACGCCCAGTATGTGGTGGGCGCCATGTATTACACGGGCAACGCCGTGCTGCAGGACCACAAGCAGGCCGTGAGCTGGTTCCGCAAGGCGGCCGAGCAGAACCACGCCGAGGCGCAGCAGGTGCTGGGCCTGATGTACCGCTACCACATGGGCGGCGTGCAGCAGGACAACGTCATCGCCTACATGCTGTGGAACCTGGCGGCGGCGAACGGCAACGCGAATGCGGCCGATCAGCGCGCCGCCGTGGTGCGCAAGATGACGCATGAGCAAGTCGAGGAAGGACAGGCCCTGTCGGCGAAATGGAAGCCGGGCACGCCGCTGCCGCGCCAGTCGAAGACGGGCGGCGCATAGGGAAGGGGGCATGCCTGCAAGGGTGAACGGCTTGGCGTACAATCGCCGTTTTCCCTTGAAAGAGTCCCGCCATGCGTGCAGTTGCCATCAGCCAGCCAGGTCCCGCCGACGTTTTGCAGATCGTCGAGTGTCCCGTCCCCGCCTTCAAAGCCGGCGAACTGCTGATCAAGGTGCACGCGGCCGGCATCAACCGTCCCGACGTGCTGCAGCGTCTGGGCAAGTACGCGCCGCCAGCCGGTGCGTCCGATTTGCCTGGCCTGGAAGTGGCCGGTGAAGTCGTCGATGGCGATTTCAGCAATACCGCATTCAAGAAGGGCGACCTCGTCTGCGCGCTGGTGCAGGGCGGCGGCTATGCCGAATATTGCGCCGCGCCCGCCGGCCAGTGCCTGCCCTTGCCGCAAGGTTTGACGGCGCTGGAAGGCGCATCCCTGCCGGAAAACTTCTTTACCGTCTGGAGCAATGTCTTCGACCGCTGCGCGCTGGCCGACGGCGAAACCTTGCTGGTGCAGGGCGGCACGTCCGGCATCGGCGTGACGGCCATTCAATTGGCGGCCGCCCTGGGTCACCGCGTGTTCGCCACGGCCGGCAGCGACGAGAAGGCGCGCGCCTGCGAAGCGCTGGGCGCCGAGCGGGGCATTAACTACCGGACGGAAGATTTCGCCGCCGTCGTCAAGGAGCTGACTGGTGGCAAGGGCGTCGACGTCATCCTCGACATGGTCGGCGGCGACTACCTGCCGCGCGAAATCGATTGCCTGGCCGACGATGGCCGCGTCGGCCTGATCGCCGTGCAGGGCGGCACCAGGGCGGAACTGGACCTGGGCGCCTTGCTGCGCCGTCGCCTGACGGTGACGGGCTCCACCTTGCGTCCCCGTTCCGTCGCCTTCAAGGCGGCCATCGCGAATCACCTGCGCACGACCGTCTGGCCGCTGATCGAGGCGGGCAAGATCAAGCCTGTGATCTATAAAACTTTCCCGTTGGAAAAAGCGAACGAGGCGCATGCTTTGATGGAAGCGAGCACGCACGTGGGCAAGATCATGTTGCAAGTTGTTTGAAACGGGGCACTGCCTGTTTGACCGGCATCGGTGCCGGAGTTAGAATGACGGGTTATTAGAATTTAGGCTACTATGCGTCGCAAACTCGTCGTCGGAAATTGGAAAATGAACGGCAGTCGCACCTCGAACGCGGTGTTATTGTCTGAAATAGTTGCTGGCCTGGCTGCCTCTGGCGCCGCCAGCGCCGTCTGTGTGCCTGCGCCGTATCTGGCGCAGTGCCAGGCGCAATTGGCAGGCACGGCTCTCGGCTGGGGTGCACAGGATGTGTCCGCGCATGCCAGTGGCGCCTACACGGGAGAAATCTCGACCGCCATGCTGCAGGATTTCGGATGCGGCTATGTGGTGATCGGGCATTCCGAGCGCCGCGCCTACCATGGCGAGAGCGATGCGCAGGTGGCGGCCAAGACGGTTGCGGCGCTGGCGGCGGGCATCACGCCTATCGTCTGCATCGGCGAAACCCTGGCGCAGCGCGAAGCGGGCCAGACCGATACGGTCGTGGCGCAGCAGCTGGGTGCCGTGCTGGCGGCGATTTCCGCCGACGACGTGGCGAAACTGGTGCTGGCCTATGAGCCGGTCTGGGCCATCGGCACGGGCAAGACAGCCACGCCGCAAATGGCGCAGGACGTGCATCAGGTATTGCGCGGCCAGCTGGCGGCAAAGAATGCGGTAGCAGCGACCGGCGTGCAGATCCTGTACGGCGGCAGCATGAAGCCGGAGAACGCAAAAGAATTGATGGCGATGCCGGATATCGATGGCGGTCTGATCGGTGGGGCAGCATTGAAGGCGGCGGATTTCCTGGCAATTATTCACGCCGCTGATTGAATTAATTTAAACTAAGAATGGAATTGCAATGAACATGATGTTCAATCTGGTAGTAGTAGTACAGGTTATTTCGGCATTGTCGATTATCGCGCTGGTGTTGTTGCAGCACGGTAAGGGCGCCGACATGGGCGCCGCCTTCGGTTCGGGCGCCTCGGGCAGCCTGTTCGGTGCGACGGGTTCGTCGAACTTCATGTCGAAATCGACGGGCGTCGCCGCCGCGATCTTCTTCGGCGCCACCCTGGCCCTGTCGCTGATGGCCAATCAGCGCGCCACGACGGTCGGCGGCGGGGTGATGGATAAAGTCGTCAAGCCAGTGCCGGTCACCGGCGCGGGCGCGATCCCGACGACGGTGCCTGCTGCAGCTCCGGCTGCCAGCGCTCCAGCGGCGGCGGCACCGGTTGCCAGCACCCCGGCAGGCGCGATTCCAAAGTAATTTTTGTATGAGCTCGATACCTCATCGAGAGTAATTCTCATTACGGGCAGATTATTGCTCAATGTTTCAGCAGCGCGGCAGGAAAAAATCGTGACGCGCTGGAAGATGTAAAAATTTATCGTTTTTATCTGTGTTTTGATGCATTTGTGCATTAACTTTAGCGCCAAAGCAGAGTAGAATACGGGCCTTACCGCCGACGTGGTGAAATTGGTAGACACGCTATCTTGAGGGGGTAGTGGCGAAAGCTGTACGAGTTCGAGTCTCGTCGTCGGCACCAGAAATCAGAAGCCAGCAACGGCGCACGAGCCATGGCTCGTACAAAGTTGCTGGCTTTTTTTACGAGGATGTGTCGTTCGATCCTGGTCTTAGCTTTGATTGGGGTCGTGCGTTAGATACGCTGCAAATGATCGCAGCGTCCTCATTTAACCGATCGTTCAATATAAGCTCATCAATCGTGAACCTCGAAAATTACTTCCCCGTCCTGCTGTTTATTATTATCGGCCTTGGTGTCGGTATCGCTCCCCAGCTCCTGGGGCGCCTGTTAGGTCCTAACAAGCCTGACGCAGCAAAACTCTCCCCGTACGAATGTGGCTTTGAAGCATTCGAAGACGCGCGCATGAAATTTGATGTGCGCTACTATCTGGTCGCAATCCTGTTTATTTTGTTCGATCTGGAAACGGCATTCTTTTTCCCATGGGGCGTTGCAATGCGCGACCTGGGCTGGGCCGGTTTCGTCACGATGATGGTGTTCATCGCTGAATTCGTGGTCGGATTTTGGTACATTTGGAAGAAAGGTGCCCTTGACTGGGAATAAGCCATGGCTATTGAAGGCGTATTAAGCGAAGGTTTCATCACCACCTCGGCCGACAAGCTGATCAACTGGGCGCGCACCGGGTCTATGTTCCCGATGACGTTCGGTCTGGCCTGCTGTGCGGTCGAAATGATGCATGTGGGCGCAGCCCGCTACGATATGGACCGTTTCGGCGTCGTGTTTCGTCCGTCGCCGCGTCAGTCCGACGTCATGATCGTTGCCGGCACCCTGTGCAACAAGATGGCGCCGGCCCTGCGCAAGGTCTACGACCAGATGGCAGAGCCACGCTGGGTCATCTCGATGGGTTCCTGCGCCAATGGTGGCGGGTACTACCATTACTCCTATTCCGTGGTGCGCGGTTGCGACCGCATCGTGCCCGTCGACGTGTATGTGCCTGGCTGTCCTCCGACCGCTGAAGCCTTGCTGTACGGCATCATGCAGTTGCAGAACAAGATCAAGCGTACCAGCACGATCGCACGCTAACGGGGCCGCTTCAGATTATGACAACACATTTAGAAGTATTGCAAAACGCCCTCGGCACTGCCCTGGGCGATCGCGTTAGCACGACGGTCGCGCTGGGCGAAGTCACCCTGGTCGTCAAGGCCGAGGATTACCTGGCCGTAATGCAGACCCTGCGCGACGATCCGGCCCTGCATTTCGAGCAGCTGCTCGACCTGTGCGGCGTCGACTACTCGACCTATGGCGACGGTAGCTGGGATGGCCTGCGTTTCGCGGCCGTCTCGCACTTGCTGTCGGTCAAGCACAACTGGCGCGTGCGCGTGCGCGTGTTCGCGCCGGACGACGACATGCCGCTGCTGCCCTCCGTGGTGAACATCTGGCGTGCCGTCAACTGGTACGAGCGCGAAGCGTTCGACCTGCTGGGCATCCTCTTCGAAGGCCACAACGACTTGCGCCGCCTGCTGACCGACTACGGTTTCATCGGTCATCCGTTCCGCAAGGATTTCCCCGTCTCCGGCTATGTCGAGATGCGTTACGATCCGGAACAAAAGCGCGTGATTTACCAGCCCGTGACGATCGAGCCGCGGGAAAACGTGCCGCGCGTGATCCGCGAAGAACATTACGGGATGAAATAATGGCTGAGATTAAGAACTACACCCTGAACTTTGGGCCACAGCATCCGGCCGCGCACGGTGTGCTGCGCCTGGTGCTGGAGATGGATGGCGAAGTCATCCAGCGCGCCGACCCGCATATCGGCCTGCTGCACCGCGCCACCGAAAAGCTGGCCGAACAGAAGACCTATCTGCAATCCGTGCCGTACATGGACCGTCTCGACTATGTGTCGATGATGTGCAATGAACACGCGTACGTGATGGCCATCGAAAAGATGCTGGGCCTGGAAGTGCCGCTGCGCGCGCAATACATCCGCGTCATGTTCGACGAGATGACGCGTATCCTGAATCACCTGATGTGGCTCGGTACCCACGCGCTGGACGTTGGCGCCATGGGCCCGTTCCTGTATTGCTTCCGCGACCGCGAAGACTTGTTCGACGCCTACGAGGCAGTGTCGGGCGCGCGCATGCACGCGGCCTACTACCGTCCGGGCGGCGTGTACCGCGACCTGCCGGACGCGATGCCGCAGCACAAGGCCTCGATCATCCGCAACGCCAAGGCGATCGGCAAGCTGAACGAAAACCGCCAGGGTTCCCTGCTGGACTTCATCGAAGACTTCGCGCGCCGCTTCCCGAACTCGGTGGACGAGTACGAAACCCTGCTGACCGACAACCGTATCTGGAAACAGCGTACCGTCGGCATCGGCGTGGTCTCGCCGGAAGATGCGCTGGCCATGGGCTTTACGGGCGCCATGCTGCGCGGCTCGGGCGTGCAATGGGACTTGCGCAAGAAACAGCCGTACGAAGTGTACGACCTGATGGATTTCGACATTCCTATCGGTACCAACGGCGATTGCTACGACCGCTACCTGGTCCGCGTGGAAGAGCTGCGCCAGTCGAACCGCATCATCAAGCAATGCGTGGAGTGGCTGCGCAACAATGAAGGTCCTGTCATGACCAGCAACCGCAAGGTGGCGCCTCCGGGCCGCGTCGACATGAAGACCAACATGGAATCCTTGATTCACCACTTCAAGCTGTTTACGGAAGGTTTCCACGTGCCGCCAGGCGAAGCCTACAGCGCCGTGGAACATCCGAAGGGCGAGTTCGGCGTATACCTGGTGTCCGATGGCGCCAACAAGCCGTACCGCATGAAACTGCGCGCGCCAGACTACGCTCACTTGCAGTCGCTCGACGAAATGGCGCGTGGGCACATGCTTGCCGACGCCGTGACCATCATCGGGACGCAAGACATCGTGTTCGGCAGTATTGACCGCTAAGAGGCAAAAAGTATGTTGTTATCAGAGCAATGCTATAAGAAAATTGACCGCGAGCTGGCCAAGTATCCGGCCGACCAGCGTCAGTCGGCCGTCATGGCCGCGCTGGCCCATGCCCAGGATGAAATGGGCTGGCTGGCGCCGGAAACCATGAAGGAACTGGCCGATTACATCGGCATGCCGGCGATTGCCGTGCAGGAAGTGGCCACGTTCTACAATATGTACAACGTGAAACCCGTGGGCAAGCACAAGATCACCGTGTGCACCAACCTGCCATGCGCCCTGTCGGGCGGCGTGCGCGCTGCAGAGTACCTGAAGCAGAAACTGGGTATCGATTTCCGCGAAACCACCGCAGACGGCCAGTTCACCCTGGTTGAAGGCGAGTGCATGGGTGCTTGCGGCGATGCGCCTGTCTTGCTGGTCAGTAATAAAACCATGTGCAGCTGGATGTCGAACGAGAAGATCGACGCCATGCTGGAGGAACTCAAGAAATGACGTCACTCCACAACCGCCATATCGATCCATTGATCCTGAAGGATCTGGATGGCAAGAACTGGCATTTGCAAGATTATGTGAACCGCGGCGGCTATTCGGCCCTGCGGCGTATCCTGGAAGAGAAAATCACGCCGGAACAGATCATCGCCGACCTCAAGGCGTCGTCCTTGCGCGGCCGTGGCGGCGCGGGTTTCCCTACCGGCTTGAAGTGGAGCTTCATGCCGCGCCAGTTCCCGGGCCAGAAATACCTCGTCTGTAATACAGATGAAGGCGAACCGGGCACTTTCAAGGACCGCGACATCATTCGTTACAATCCCCATGCGCTGATCGAAGGCATGGCCATTGGCGCTTATGCGATGGGCATCACCGTGGGCTACAACTATATCCACGGCGAGATCTTCCAGGAATACCTGCGTTTCGAAGAAGCGCTGGAAGAGGCGCGCGCCGCCGGCTTCCTGGGCGACAAGATTATGGGCAGCGAGTTCTCGTTCCAGTTGCATGCGCACCATGGTTATGGCGCCTACATCTGCGGCGAAGAAACGGCCCTGCTGGAGTCCTTGGAAGGCAAGAAAGGCCAGCCGCGCTTCAAGCCGCCTTTCCCTGCCTCGTTTGGCCTGTACGGCAAGCCGACGACGATCAACAACACGGAAACCTTCGCGGCCGTGCCATTCGTGCTGAATATCGGTCCAGAGAAATACCTGGCGATGGGCAAGCCGAACAACGGCGGTTCGAAGATCTTCTCGATCTCGGGCGACGTGGAAAAACCGGGCAACTATGAAGTGCCGCTCGGCACCCCGTTTGCGACCCTGCTGGAACTGGCAGGCGGCATGCGCGGTGGCAAAAAGATCAAGGCCGTAATCCCTGGCGGTTCGTCCGCTCCGGTGATCCGCGGCGACATCATGATGCAGACCGACCTGGACTACGACTCGATCGCGAAAGCCGGTTCGATGCTCGGTTCGGGCGCCGTCATCGTGATGGACGAAACACGCTGCATGGTAAAGGCGCTGGAACGCCTGTCCTACTTCTACTTTGAAGAATCGTGCGGCCAGTGTACGCCTTGCCGTGAAGGCACAGGCTGGATGTACCGCATGGTGCACCGCATCGAGCAGGGGCAGGGTCGTCCAGACGACCTGGACATGCTCAACTCGATCGCCGACAACATCCAGGGCCGCACGATTTGCGCGCTGGGCGATGCGGCTGCCATGCCGGTACGGGCCTTCATTAAGAATTTCCGTGAAGAATTTGAATATCATATCGAGCACAAGCATTGCTTAGTGCCCGCATATATCTAAGCTGCGTCAGGTAACGATCACCATGGTTGAAATCGAAATAGACGGCAAAAAAGTCGAAGTCCCTGCTGGTAGCATGGTGATGGACGCCGCCAACAAATTGGGAACCTACATTCCGCACTTCTGCTATCACAAGAAATTGTCGATCGCAGCGAACTGCCGCATGTGCCTGGTCGAAGTGGAAAAGGCCCCCAAGCCTTTGCCCGCTTGTGCGACCCCGGTCAGTGCCGGCATGATCGTGCGCTCCGCCAGCGATAAAGCTGTGCAGGCGCAAAAGTCGGTCATGGAATTCTTGCTGATTAACCACCCGCTCGATTGCCCTATCTGCGATCAGGGCGGCGAATGCCAGTTGCAAGACTTGGCAGTGGGCTACGGCAAGAGCGAATCGCGCTACAAGGAAGACAAGCGCGTCGTCACGCCGAAGGAAGCCGGTCCGCTGGTTTCCATGCAAGAGATGTCGCGCTGCATCCAGTGCACCCGTTGCGTACGCTTTGGCCAGGAAGTGGCCGGCGTGATGGAGCTGGGCATGATCGGCCGCGGCGAACACTCGGAAATCGTGTCGTTTGTCGGCCAGTCGGTCGACTCCGAACTGTCGGGCAACATGATCGACCTGTGCCCGGTTGGCGCACTGACCTCGAAGCCGTTCCGCTACAGCGCCCGTACGTGGGAACTGTCGCGCCGCAAATCGGTCAGCCCGCATGACGGCCTCGGTTCGAACCTGATCGTGCAAGTGAAAGCTGGCAAGGTCAAGCGTGTACTGCCGCTGGAAAACGAAGCCGTCAACGAGTGCTGGATCTCGGACAAGGACCGTTTCTCGTACGAAGCGCTGGACAGCGCCGAACGCCTGACGACCCCGATGCTGAAACAAGGCAACGAGTGGAAAGAAGTCGATTGGCAAACCGCGCTGGAATACGTGGCGCACGGTTTGAAAAACATCAAGCACGAACATGGCGCCGACGCCATCGCCGCGCTGGCAACGCCGCATTCGACCGTCGAAGAGCTGGTCCTGCTGCAAAAAGTGGCCAACGGTCTCGGTTCCGAGAACGTCGACTTCCGCCTGCGCCAGACCGACTTCGCGCTGGACGCCGGCGTCAAGCCATGGCTGGGCATGCCGATCAACGAATTTGGCCAGATCAAGCGTGCCTTCGTCATCGGCTCGTTCCTGCGCAAGGATCACCCATTGCTGGCCACGCGTTTGCGCGCGTCCGTCAAGGGCGGCGCCAAGCTGTCGATTCTGCACGCCTCCGACGATGATCAACTGATCACCATCGCCAATAAGATGATCGTCGCACCAAGCGATTGGCTGGCGGCCTTGTCGGAAGTGGTTGTCGCTGTTGCCAAAGCCAAAGAGATCGCCGCGCCAGCCGGTTTCGAAGCGGTCGCCGCTTCGGACGTGGCAACGGCCATCGCCGCCAGCCTGATGGCTGGCGACCATGGCGCCGTGCTGCTGGGTAACGCGGCAACGCAACACCCGCAAGCGTCGCAACTGCATGCTGCCGCGCAATGGATCGCCGAACAGACGGGCGCCAAGCTCGGTTACCTGACGGAAGCGGCCAACACGGTTGGCGCGCACCTGGTCGCCAAGCCGCGCGCCAATGTGCAAGCTGCGTTTGCCGTACCGAAGAAAGCCTACGTGCTGTTGCACGCCGAGCCGGAACTCGATGCCGCCAATCCACAAGCGGCCCGCGCCGCCCTGGATGGCGCCGACATGGTCGTGGCCATGTCCGCCTTCAAGCACGGCATGGATTACGCCGACGTTTTGCTGCCGATCGCTCCGTTCGCTGAAACCTCGGGCACCTTCGTCAATTGCGAAGGCCGCGCGCAAAGCTTCAACGGTACCGTGAAACCGCTGGCGGAAACCCGTCCAGCCTGGAAAGTGCTGCGCGTCCTGGGCAACATCCTGGGCCTGGCCGGTTTCGACTACGACACTTCCGAAGCGATCCGCGACGAAGCGTTTGGTGCCGGCGTGACCGATCTGTCGGCACAGCTGAACAATATCGCCAAGAACGCACCGGAAGCGGCAACGTACGCACCGGCTTCGCCAGCGCTGCAACGCATCGCCGACGTGCCGATCTACTTCGCCGACGCGCTGGTACGCCGCTCCGAACCGTTGCAACGCACGGTCGATGGCGCCACGCCGCAAGCACACCTGTCCGCCGAACTGGCTGGCAAGCTGGGCATCAAGGCGGGCGACAAGGTCAAAGTGGCGCAAGGCTCCGGCAGCGCCATCCTGGTGGCGGCAATTCACGCCGGCCTGCCAGCCAATGTGGTCAAGGTGTCGGCGGCGCATGCCTCGACGGCTGGCCTGGGCGGCATGTTCGGTGACATCACAGTTGAAACAGCAGAGGGGAAAATCTGATGGCTCTGCCTGAATTTGTAAACGTCATCAACAGCAGTGGCCAGGATTTGCTGGGCGGCTCTTGGCCGTTCTTCTGGACCCTGATCAAGATCCTATGCGTGCTGTTGCCGCTGATGGGCCTGGTTGCCTACCTGACCTTGTGGGAACGCAAGCTGATCGGCTGGATCCAGATCCGCGTCGGCCCGAACCGCGTGGGTCCGCTGGGCTTGCTGCAGCCGATCGCCGATGCGCTGAAACTCTTGTTCAAAGAGATCATCATCCCGTCCAAGGCCGCCAAGGGCCTGTTCGTGATCGGTCCGATCATGACCATCATGCCGGCCCTGGCCGCATGGTCGGTCGTGCCGTTCGGTCCGCAAGCCGTGCTGGCCAACGTCAACGCGGGTTTGCTGATGCTGCTGGCGATTACCTCGATGGAAGTCTACGGCATCATCATCGCCGGCTGGGCCTCGAACTCGAAGTACTCGTTCATGGGCGCCATGCGTGCTTCGGCTCAGATGATTTCGTATGAAATCCCGATGGGCTTCGTGATGGTCATCGTGCTGATGGTCTCGGGCAGCCTGAACTTCATCGACATCGTTGGCGGCCAGCAAATCGGCTACTTCGCCGACAAGGGCGTGAACTTCCTGTCGTGGAACTGGCTGCCGCTGCTGCCGATGTTCGTCATCTACATGGTATCGGGCTTGGCTGAAGCCAACCGTCACCCGTTCGACGTCGTCGAAGGCGAGTCGGAAATCGTTGCCGGCCACATGGTCGAGTACTCGGGCATGGCCTACGCCATGTTCATGCTGGCCGAATACGCCAACATGATCCTGATCGGCGCGCTGACTTCGCTCATGTTCCTCGGTGGCTGGTCCGCACCATTTGCCTTCCTCGAGTTCTGGGGTGGTTTCGGCGGCTTCTTCTGGCTGTTCGCCAAGACCTTCTTCATCGTGTCGGTGTTCATCTGGGTGCGCGGTACTTTCCCACGCTACCGTTATGACCAGATCATGCGCCTCGGCTGGAAAGTGTTTATCCCGTTGACGCTGGTCTACCTGGTCTTCGTCGCTGCCTGGATGCAGACATCCTGGAATATTTGGAAGTAAGAGAGTGCATACGAATGGATAAGGTAAAAGATTTCTTCAGCAGCCTCTTGTTAGGCGAGCTGATCAAGGGCATGGCGCTGACAGGCAAGTACATGTTTTCGCGCAAGATCACGGTGCAATTCCCGGAAGAGAAGACACCGATCTCGCCGCGTTTCCGTGGCTTGCACGCGCTGCGCCGCTACCCGAACGGCGAGGAACGTTGCATCGCCTGCAAACTGTGCGAAGCGGTTTGCCCGGCGATGGCCATCACGATCGAATCGGAACAGCGTGACGACGGTTCGCGCCGCACCACGCGTTACGATATTGATTTGACCAAGTGCATCTTCTGCGGTTTCTGCGAAGAGTCCTGCCCGGTCGATTCGATCGTCGAGACGCAAATCCTGGAATACCACGGCGAGAAACGCGGGGATTTGTATTACACGAAAGAGATGTTGCTGGCCGTGGGTGATCGTTATGAAAATGACATCGCCGCTGCGCGCGCCGCCGACGCACCTTATCGCTGATGGATGCGCCGTAGCCACTGGCTGCGGCGCGCCCCTCGTTCATCTGTACGTCTATTGGGTTTTTTATGGACTTTAAAACAATTTTGTTTTACGCCTTCGCGCTGATCTTGATTCTGGCAGCGACGCGCGTCATCACGGCCCGTAATCCGGTCCACGCAGTACTGTTCCTGGTACTGTCCTTCTTTTCCGCAGCGGGCATCTGGATGCTGCTGCAAGCTGAATTCCTGGCCATCGTGCTGGTATTGGTGTACGTCGGCGCCGTGATGGTGCTGTTCCTCTTCGTGGTCATGATGCTCGATATCAATATCGACCGCATGCGCGAAGGCTTCTGGGGCTACCTGCCTTTGTCGGTGACGGTGGGCGTGATCATCGTGCTGGAAATGGCCGCTGTCCTGTGGCACGGTTTCCGTAACTTTGCGCCTAGCATCGCGCCGGTCAACGTCAACCTGGGTGGCACCAAGGAACTGGGCCTGCTGATCTACACGGAATATGTGTTCGCCTTCGAGATCGCCGCCGTCGTGCTGCTGGTGGCCATCGTTGCCGCCGTCGCGCTGACCCTGCGCAAACGCAAGGACACCAAGCACTTTGCTCCGGGCGATGCCGTGCGCGTCAAGCGCAACGACCGCCTGAAGATCATCAAGATGGACGCGGTTGTCGAGCGTCCTGCGGCTGAGCCGGAAGTTAAGGAGGCACCATGACATTATCGCTCACACATTTTCTGGTCCTGGGCGCGATCCTGTTCGCAATCTCGATCGTCGGTATTTTCCTGAACCGCAAGAACATCATCGTATTGCTGATGGCAATCGAATTGATGCTGCTGGCGGTGAATATGAATTTCATCGCGTTCTCCCATTTCATGGGCGACGCGGCCGGTCAGATCTTCGTTTTCTTCATCCTGACGGTTGCCGCCGCTGAGTCGGCTATCGGTCTGGCTATTCTGGTGGTGATGTTCCGTAATCTGGATACCATCAACGTCGAAGACCTGGACAGCCTCAAAGGCTGATGTTTTTCAGACTCGATCTCTCGAATAATAACGATTAAGGTTCATCATGGCGGGGCAACTCCTCAACCCTAACCTCCTTCTTGCCGTACCGCTGGCGCCGCTGGCCGGTGCCGCGATTGCAGGCTTGCTTGGCACCCAGTTCCTGGGTAATTTGGTCGGACGCAAGACGTCGCATACCGCGACGATCCTGGGCGTACTGATTGCGTTCATCCTGTCCGTGCAGACACTGCTGGCAGTGATGGATGGCGCGACATTCAATGGCACGATCTATAACTGGATGACGATCGGCACCCTGAAGATGGAAGTGGGCTTCCAGATCGATTCGCTGTCGGCGATGATGATGTGCGTGGTCACCTTCGTCTCCCTGATGGTGCACATCTACACGATCGGCTACATGAAGGACGACGAAGGCTACAACCGCTTCTTCGCCTACATCTCGCTGTTCACGTTCTCGATGCTGATGCTGGTCATGGCCAACAACTTCCTGCAACTGTTCTTCGGTTGGGAAGCCGTGGGCCTGGTCTCTTACCTGCTGATCGGTTTCTGGTACCAGCGTCCGACGGCCATCGTGGCCAACATGAAGGCTTTCCTCGTCAACCGCGTGGGCGACTTCGGCTTCATCCTCGGTATCGGCCTGCTGCTGGCTTACGCCGGCACCATGAACTACCAGGAAGTGTTCGCCAAGAAAGACGAACTGGCGCTGTTGAGCTTGCCCGGTACCGACTGGGCCCTGCTGACCGTAGCCTGCATCTGCCTGTTCATCGGCGCGATGGGTAAATCGGCGCAGTTCCCGCTGCACGTGTGGCTGCCTGATTCGATGGAAGGTCCTACCCCGATCTCGGCACTGATCCACGCCGCGACGATGGTGACGGCCGGTATCTTCATGGTTTCGCGCATGTCGCCGCTGTTCGAACTGTCCGACACGGCACTGTCCTTCATCCTCGTGATCGGCTCCATCACGGCGCTGTTCATGGGCTTCCTGGGCATCATCCAGAACGACATCAAACGCGTCGTTGCTTACTCGACCCTGTCGCAGCTCGGCTACATGACCGTGGCGCTCGGTTCGTCCGCGTACTCGGTGGCCGTGTTCCACCTGATGACGCACGCATTCTTCAAGGCACTGCTGTTCCTGGGCGCCGGTTCCGTCATCATCGGCATGCACCACGATCAGGACATCCGCAACATGGGCGGCCTGCGCAAGTACATGCCGATCACGTGGATCACGTCATTGGTCGGTTCGCTGGCCCTGATCGGCACGCCGCTGTTCTCCGGTTTCTACTCGAAAGACAGCATCATCGAAGCCGTCGAAGCGACGCACATCTGGGGCGCTGGCTTTGCCCAGTTCGCCGTGCTGGCTGGCGTGTTCGTCACCGCCTTCTACTCGTTCCGCATGTATTTCCTCGTCTTCCACGGCAAGGAACGTTTTGGCCAGGCGCATGCGCACGGTCACGACGACCATCACGCACCGAAAGCGGCCCATGGCGCGCACGGCGATGCACATGACGATCATCACGAGGAAGAGGAAGACGACCACGCGCACCACGGTCTGGAACCTGGCCAGAAGCCGCACGAGTCCCCATTCGTCGTCTGGTTCCCTCTGGTGATGCTGGCGATCCCGTCGCTGATCATCGGTTACCTGACGATCGGCCCGATGCTGCATGGCGATTTCTTCAAGGGCGTGATCTTCGTCGGCGAAAACCATCCAGCAATGGAAGAGTTGTCGCATGAATTCCACGGCGCAATGGCGATGGCGATCCACGGCCTGTCGACGGCACCGTTCTGGCTGGCATTGTCCGGCGTGGTGGCAGCCTACTACTGCTACATGGTCAACCCGCGTGTACCGGCCTGGTTCTTTGCCAAGTTCCACGCGATCCACACTCTGCTGGACAACAAGTACTACATGGACAAGTTCAATGAAGTCGTGTTCGCCGGCGGTGCCCGCTTGCTGGGTAATGGCCTGTGGAACTTCGGTGACAAGAAGCTGATCGATGGCCTGCTGGTCAACGGTAGCGCCAAGGTCGTCGCCTGGCTGTCCTCGCTGTCGCGAGTGTTGCAGACCGGCTACATCTATCACTATGCATTCGTGATGATCCTGGGCGTGCTGGGCTTCCTGATCTATTTCCTGCCATTCTGGCCCGCTAAGTAAGCTGACCTGATAAAAGAATACTGAGAACCATGATGCAGTCTACGATTTCTACATTACCTCCTTACCTGAGTCTGTCGATCTGGGTGCCGATCATTTGCGGCGTCCTGATCCTGGCTCTCGGCCGTGACAGCAAAGCGGGCTTTACCCGCTGGCTGTCGCTGGCTGGCGCCGTGCTCAGCATGCTGTGCACCTTGCCGCTGATCCAGCATTTCGACAACGCCGCACACGGCATGCAATTCGTCGAAAAAGCACCGTGGATTGAAACTTTCAATATCTGGTACTCGCTGGGTATCGACGGCCTGTCGCTGTGGTTCGTGCCACTGACGGCCTTCATCACGGTCATCGTCGTCATTTCGGCCTGGCAAGTGATCGAGAAGCGCATCGCCCAGTACATGGGCTCCTTCCTGATCCTGTCGGGCCTGATGATCGGCGTGTTCTGCGCCCTGGACGGCTTGCTGTTCTATTTCTTCTTTGAAGCAACCCTGATCCCGATGTTCATCATCATCGGTATCTGGGGCGGTTCGAACCGCGTGTACGCGTCGTTCAAGTTCTTCCTGTACACCTTCTTCGGTTCGCTGCTGACCCTGGTTGCCATCATCTACCTGCGCAATGTGTCGGGCACCTTCGACATCCTGGCCTGGCACGCGTTCAAGCTGACGATGAACGAACAGATCTTCATCTTCCTGGCCTTCCTGATGGCGTTTGCCGTCAAGGTGCCGATGTTCCCCGTCCACACGTGGTTGCCGGACGTCCACGTGGAAGCGCCTACGGGTGGTTCCGCCGTGCTGGCCGCCATCATGCTGAAACTGGGCGCCTACGGTTTCCTGCGTTTCTCGCTGCCGATCACGCCGGACGCCAGCCACTACCTGTCGGGCTTCATGATCGCCTTGTCGCTGATCGCCGTCATCTACATCGGTCTGGTTGCCCTGGTGCAAACCGACATGAAAAAACTGGTCGCCTATTCGTCGATCGCGCACATGGGTTTCGTGACCCTGGGCTTCTTCATGTTCAACGACATCTCGGTGCAGGGCGGTATCGTGCAGATGGTCTCGCACGGCTTCATCTCCGGCGCGATGTTCCTGTGCATCGGCGTGCTGTATGACCGCATGCATACCCGCAACATCGCCGACTACGGCGGCGTCGTGAACCGCATGCCGAAATTTGCCGCCTTCTTCGTACTGTTCTCGATGGCCAACTGTGGTCTGCCAGCGACGTCCGGCTTCGTCGGCGAGTTCATGGTGATCCTGGGCGCGGTGAAATACAACTTCTGGATCGGTCTGCTGGCTGCAACGGCACTGATCTGGGGCGCGGCGTACTCGCTGTGGATGGCCAAGCGCGTGGTGTTCGGCAAGATCAAGAACAAGCATGTGGCCGAACTGACCGACATCAACAAGCGTGAATTCTTCATGCTTGCTGTGCTGGCCATCGCCGTGCTCGTGATGGGTCTGTACCCAGCCCCGTTCACCGACACGATGCAAACTTCGGTTGCTGACCTGCTGCAGCATGTCGCCACCAGCAAGTTGCCTTAAATAGAAGACCGATAACATGACTAATGCACCTAATCTGGTACCGCTGTACGCGGAAATCTTTCTGCTGATCGCCACGTCGGCGCTCTTGCTGATCGATATGTTCTTGCCTGCGGCGAAGCGTTCGATCACCTATGCGCTGTCCCTGCTGACCTTGGCAGGCTGCGCCTTGCTGACCGTGGGCGACTTCAACGCGGGCACCACCGTCTACACGTTCCATAACATGTTCGTGTCGGACCCGATGTCGCAGCTGTTGAAACTGTTCTCGTACGGCGCCGTGGCGTTGACCCTGATCTACTCGCGTACCTATGCCACCGACCGCAACATGCTGTCGGGCAACCTGGGCGGCGAGTTCTACGTGCTGGCCCTGTTTGCACTGCTGGGCCAGATGATCATGATCTCGGCCAACAACTTCCTGATCATCTACCTGGGTCTGGAACTGATGTCGCTGTCGCTGTACGCGCTGATCGCTTTGCGCCGTGACAATGCCAAGGCCACGGAAGCGGCCATGAAATACTTCATCCTGGGCGCACTGGCTTCCGGTTTCATGTTGTACGGTATCTCGATGCTGTACGGCGCCTCCGGCACGCTGGATCTGGGCGAACTGCGCGTGGCGCTGGAAAACGGCAAGACCAACGGCACCATCATGGTCTTCGGCCTGGTGTTCCTCGTAGCCGGCCTGGCCTTCAAACTGGGCGTCGTGCCATTCCACATGTGGGTGCCTGACGTGTATCAAGGTTCGCCGACGGCCGTGACCCTGCTGCTGGGCGGCGCGCCGAAACTGGCCGCGTTTGCCATTACCCTGCGCTTGCTGGGCGAGGGCTTGCTGCCGATGGCGCATGACTGGCAGCAAATGCTGCTCGTGCTGGCCGTGATGTCGCTGGCCATCGGTAACTTCACCGCCATCGCGCAAACGAATCTGAAGCGCATGTTGGCGTACTCGACCATCGCGCAAATGGGCTTCGTGCTGCTGGGTCTGCTGTCCGGTACCGTTGACGCACCGAACAACACCCTGAACGCGGCTGGCGCAGCCACCGCCTACGGCGCCTCGATGTACTACGTCATCACCTACGTGTTCACCACCCTGGGTACCTTCGGCGTGATCATGTTGCTGGCACGTAGTGGTTTCGAAGCGGAAGAACTGGCCGACTTCAAGGGCCTGGGCAAACGCAGCCCGATCTTCGCTCTGGTGATGACCCTGTTCATGTTCTCGCTGGCCGGCGTGCCGCCGCTGATGGGCTTCATGGCCAAGTACTCGGTGCTGGCCTCCGTGCTGGCCACGGGCCAGCTGTGGCTGACCATCGCCGCCGTGCTGTTCTCGCTGATCGGTGCCTTCTACTACCTGCGCGTCGTGAAAATGATGTGGTTCGACGAGCCGACCGATACCAATGCACTGGTCGTGCATGGCGACATGCGCGTCGTGCTGGCACTGAACGGCGTATTCGTCCTGGCGCTGGGCGTCATGCCTAACAGCATCCTGGCGGCCTGCGCTTCGGCCATCACCAAGACCCTGGCGTCCTGACCGATGGATGTCACCGTCTCGAGCTGGCTGGTGATTGCCCTGGGCATCCTGGGCGCCAACCTGCCTTTCTTGAACGAGAAACTGTTTGCCGCCGTGCCCCTGAAAAAGGCGGCGCAGGCGGAGCAGGGCTGGCGCAAGCCGCTGGCGCTGCGCCTGCTGGAGATGGTGATTCTGTACTTCATCGTCGGCGCCGTGGCGTTCGCGCTCGAAGCACGCATCGGCAACGGTTTCCCGCAGACGTGGGAGTTCTACGCCATCACCGGCTGTCTGTTCCTGGTGTTGGCTTTCCCAGGCTTTGTCGGGCGTTACCTGCGCAAACGCCGTTAGCAACAACGACCGAAAGCGGCGCCTCTGGCGCCGTTTTTTATTGAATAAAGGAATTCCATGGATACCCAAGCCACTGATACGCAATTGATTGAAACCAAGGTCGATGGCGAGCTCGTTTACCAAGGCGGCTTCCTGCGCGTGCAGCGCGACCGTGTTGCCCTGCCGGACGGCAAGATCACGGCGCGCGAATTCGTCTTGCATCCGGGCGCCGTCGTCATCCTGCCGCTGCTCGACGATGGCACGGTGCTGATGGAACGCCAGTACCGCTATCCGCTGGACCGGGTCTTTATTGAATTCCCGGCCGGTAAGATCGACGCGGGCGAATCGCACCTGGCGTGTGCCCAGCGCGAGTTGCTGGAAGAGACGGGCTACACGGCCAGCGACTGGCAATTCGTCTCCACCATCCACAACGCCATCGCGTATTCCGATGAACATCTGGAACTGTTTTTGGCGCGCGGCCTGGTGGCTGGCGAACGCCAGCTCGATGAGGGCGAATTCCTCGAGACATTTACGGCCACAGTGCCGCAGCTGCTCGACTGGGTCAAGGATGGCACGATCACGGACGTGAAAACCGTCATCGGTATCTTCTGGCTTGACAAGATCACCAGCGGCGTGTGGCAGCCGGCCTGATACAGCGCATGCGCACGGCAATCTTCCTGCTGCTGGCGACGGCCAGCCTGGACACGCTGGCGGCCGCGCGCACGCCGTTCCAGGTGCGCTGCGAAGACACGATCAGCAAGACGGTGTCCGTGCTGACGGCGCAGCAGAATGGCTACAGCATCGACACGCATCTGCCGTACAAGGCCCTGACGGTGATGAAGGGCATGGCGCGCGCCAATACCTGGGTACTGGGATTGACCAAGACGGATTCGCGCGTGGCCATCGCCCTGGCCGGCCCCATGCTGCAAGACCCGGCCAGCGGCTATGAATGCGTGGCGCCGCAGATTACCGTGAGCCTCACGTATGCGCCCGTGGTGATCTATATCGGCCGCGAGTTTGCCCCAGGCACTTGCGCGTATGATGAGATACTCGCGCACGAGCTGCGGCACATGAAGACCTATATGGAACACTTGCCGCGCGTGGAAAAGACCGTGCGCGCCGCGCTGGCCAAACGCTTCGAGGCGCGGCCCCTGTACGCGCCCAGCGGCACAGCCAAGGCGGCGCTGGCGCGCGAGATCGACACGGGCTGGTTGCCGTATATCAAGGCAGAAATGCGCAAGGTGGAAACCTTGCAGGCGGCCATCGATTCTCCACAAGAATATGCACGCCTGGGCAAGGCGTGCAAGGGCGAAATCCAGAACATCCTGGCGGGCAAGGCAGCGCCCGCCAACTAGACAAGGAATGGCATGACAGCAGCACCGAATACCGTCCGCTACTTTGCGCTGATCCCCGCCGCTGGCGTGGGCGCGCGCATGGAAGCGGGCAGTCCCAAGCAGTATTTACCCATCGCCGGCAAACCCATGCTGCGCCATGCGCTCGACGCCTTTCTCGCCAGCCCCCTGATCGCGCACACCTATGTCGTCGTCAGCGCCGACGATGGCGTGATCGACACGGTCGTGCCGGAACAGGGCGTCACTGTGCTGCGCTGCGGCGGCGCCACGCGCATGGAAAGCATCCTTAATGGCTTGCACGCCTTGCACGGCAGCCTCGTTGCCCACGACCAGGTGCTGGTGCACGACGCGGCCCGTCCCGGCCTGACGCCGGCGCTGATCGAAAAGCTCATCACCGAAGTCGGTGGGCATGCGGCCGGGGGCTTGCTGGCCTTGCCCGTGGTCGACACCGTCAAGCGGGCGGGGCAGGGCAGCCTGTCTGCGCAGACGGTGCCGCGCGACGGCCTGTGGCTGGCGCAGACGCCGCAAATGTTCAGCTATGCCTTGCTGCACAAGGCATTATCCGAAGCGCCCGATCCGCAAGCGATCACGGACGACGCCAGCGCCGTCGAAGCGCTGGGCCTGGCGCCCAAGCTCGTCGAAGGCCACCCGCGCAACCTGAAGGTGACCTTGCCGCGCGACATACACACGGCCGAGCTGTATTTGGCCCATCCTTGAATTCCTGAGAGACACGCATGAACACAACGACACCTGACCTCCCATTACGCATCGGCCAGGGCTATGACTGCCACGCGCTGGTGGAAAACCGCGACCTGATCATTGGCGGCGTGAAGATTCCCCATCACCTGGGCTTGCTCGGCCATTCCGACGCGGACGTGCTGCTGCACGCGATCACGGACGCCATCTTCGGCGCCGCCGCCCTGGGCGACATCGGCCGTCATTTTCCCGACACGGATGCGCAATTCAAGGGCGCCGATTCGCGCACCCTGCTGCGCGAAGCCGTGCGCCGCGTGCAAGCCACCGGCTATGTGATCGGCAACATCGACGCCACCATCATCGCCCAGCGCCCGAAAATGGCGCCGCATATTGCCGCCATGTGCGCCAACGTGGCCGAAGACCTGGGCGTGAGTGTGAGCCAGGTCAACATCAAGGCCAAGACGAATGAAAAGCTCGGTTACCTGGGCCGGGAAGAGGGCATCGCGGCGGAAGCCGTGGCCTTGCTGTTGCGGGCCTGAGCGTACCCGGCAGCGCTGTTTTAATGATTCCTGAAAATTAATATTTCTAAAGTGAAATTTGGTGAAAATTTAACGTTATTGTCATGATAATATTTGTCCGCTTTTTCGGACGCGACAAGACGTCACCTTATAACCACGGGAATATTGAGAGAACGGAATCATATGCGCAGTCGTATGCAAGGGCCAGTCGTGCGCTGGTTGGGCGTTGGGATGCTGGCCATGGCCATGCTGGCCGGGTGTGGCGGTGGTGGCGGTGGCGGTGGCGGTGGAAACGATACTATATCGCCTCCGCCGGTCAATACGGCACCAAAAGCCGCTGTCTACTTTGCTGGCACGGTCAGCAATGGCAGCAGCGGTGCCGACGCTACCGCCACCACAGGCGCCGATGTGGTGCTTGATGCGTCTGGTAGCAGCGATGCGGAAGGCGATGTACTCAGCTATATTTGGAGCCTGGTCGCCAAACCTGCTGGCAGCGCCTACGTGCCCGTTACTCCCACCGGTGCCAAGCTCAGTATCAAGCCCGATGTACTGGGTAACTATGTATTCAATTTGCGTGTGACAGACAGCAAGGGTGCGTTCTCAGACAAGAGCGTAACTGTGATTGCCGACAATACCCCACCGAATGCGGTCACTGTGATTCGGGCTACCTTTACGGCGGTGCCAGTGAATCAGCCGCTCCTGACCGTGTCGGTCGGTTCTGGCGTGGCCCTCGACGCCTCAGGCAGTACGGATGTCGACGGCGACGTCGTCAGTACGACATGGCAATTGATAACAAAGCCGGTCGACAGCATGTCCACGCTGTATGCCACGGGACAAGGCGCCGTCTTCTCGCCCGATGTGATGGGCATGTACCAAGTGCGCGCCCACACTACCGATGGCAAGGGCGCATATGCAGACACGGTGTACCAGATCAGTGCCGCCAACAAGGCGCCGGTCGGCGTCATCCGCGGTACGGTGGCTGTTATCAGCCGCGACACGCAAACGGTGCCGATAGGCCAGCCGGTGGTCACCAGCGGCATCCTGAGCTATGACGAGGGTGGTGCTCCGCTGAGCTATGCCTGGGCGGTCGATACCCGTCCGTCCGGTTCTGTTGCCGTTGTAGGTGCAGCGACGGCGGCGATTCCTGCATTTACGCCGGACGTGGCTGGTGCTTACGTGTTGTCGCTGACAGTGAGCAACGGCCGCCAGACGGCCGTCGCTTACCTGAAGCTCAATGCGGTCACGTCGACTTCGAGCGTGGTCGCATTGCCGTTCAAGCCGGTTGAAATGCGTTATAGCCAGGCTGTTGACCGCCTGGTCGTGGTGACTGCGGAGCCGTACACAATCAAAGTCATCAATCCGGTCGATGGTGCGACCACCAGCATTGATCTGCCGACAGCGGTCAAGACCTTCAATCTGAGTCCGGACGGCAAACTGGCTGCTGTGTTGCATGATGGCGTGGTCAGTCTGGTTGATCTGGTGTCGGGGAGCCTGTTGAAATCGTCCGGCACCGGTGGCATGCAAACGGAAGTATTCGTTACCAACGCCGGCGTGGTATTTCTCTCGGGCCAATCGACTGTTTCATACGCACGGCCCGCTGTTGCTGTTATCAACGCACGTACGGGACAGGCGATGCCTTCGCTTGAGTTTGGTAATAGCGGTTTCTATGGCGCCCTGCGCGGCGTGTTTGCGGCATCGAAGAACAAGGCATTTCTCTCGCAGGGTAATTACGCGACTCTCTCGTATTTCACCATTGACCCGCAAACGCACGCCATCCTCACCAACGGCACTGTGTATAGCGACTATTACATTTCGTCACCGTTCTTCCTGTCTCCGAAGGAAGATTTGTTGTTTACCGCAAACGGTACCTACTTTAGTACCGATACGTTGCAATACATGGGGCGCTTTACCTTTGGTTCAAGCAGCAGCGGCGGCAGCAACAGCATGCAAGCGATGAGTTATTCGCCCGCCAGAGCGGAAGTGCTGCTGATGGAAAGTTCGCTTGACTACGCTTATCCAGCCAACGATACGGTATATCAGACCAGCTACAAGAAATATAGCGGTGAACTGCTGTTCCCTGCAGGCAGTGTTAGCCTGCCGGTGATTGGCGGCGAACAAAGTTACGGCATCGGCATCTTCCACACGGCCGCTGGCGACCCCGTGGCGCTGGTGCAGACGGGTGGCGCACAGAAGGGCACCGCGCGCGCCAAGTACTATCTGGTGTATCGCTGATCGCATGAGACGGCGGCGCGTCCGCCGTGTAATTTGTGCTATTTTTAAAGGCGGCGCGATGGCAAAGACCATCCCGGCCGCCTTTTTTCATTGACGACACAGGAGAATTTCCGATGCCAACCATCAAGCGCACACACCTTGCCACCGCACTGCTGCTGGGAGCTTTCGCCGCTTGCGCCATGCCCGCCCACGCCGAACTGCAAGCCACGGGCGAGCCGCCCGCCGCCAAACAGGGCTGGAAGGCCGAGACCGTCGCGCAGGGCGTGCGCCAGCCGTGGGGCATCGCCTGGCTGGGCGAGGGGCGCGCGCTCATCACCAGCAAGCAGGGGACCTTGCATCTGCTCAATGGCAAGAAATTCGAGGACGTTGCGCTGGAAGGCATGCCCAAGGTGTTTACGGGCGGGCAGGGTGGCCTGCTCGACATCGTCGTTCATCCGCAGGATGCGGCCAAGCCGAATCCGCGTGTGTACATGACGGTATCGACAGGCAACAACGACGCCAACCGCACGACCCTCGTGCGCGGCGTGTTCGACGGCAAGAAGGTGACGGGCATCCAGACCCTGTTCAAGGTGGCAACCGACAAGAGCGGCGGCCAGCATTTCGGTTCGCGCCTGCTGTGGCTGCCGGATGGCACTTTGCTGATGAGCGTGGCCGATGGTGGCAACCCACCGCTGCGCATCGGTGACCGGCTGGCGCGCGAGCAGGCGCAAAACCTGGCCACGCACCAGGGCTCCATCCTGCGCCTGACGGACGAGGGAAAACCGGCGCCCGGCAATCCGCTGGCGGCCAAGGGGGCCTTGCCGGAAATCTGGTCGTATGGCCACCGCAACGTGCAGGGCTTGGCGCTCGATCCTGTTTCCGGCCGCGTGTGGGCCACGGAACACGGGCCGTATGGCGGCGACGAGCTGAACCTGGTGACGGCAGGCGGTAATTACGGCTGGCCTTTGCAAAGCTATGGCGCCGACTACAAGACGCATGAGCCCGTTGGCAAGCACGAAGTGGCGGGCATGCTCAATCCGAGCGTGGCCTGGGTGCCGTCGCCGGCGCCGTCGGGACTGGCCGTCTACACAGGCGACAAGATTGTCGCCTGGCGCGGCAGCATCTTCAGCGGCGGCCTGGCAGCCAAGGATATCCGCCGCATCGCCGTTGACGCGAACGGCAAGGTGATGGGACAGGACCGTCTGGACATCGGCGCGCGCGTGCGCGACGTGCGCCAGGGGCCGGACGGCTATCTGTATGCGTTGACCGATGAAGACAATGGCCGCTTGCTGCGCATCGTGCCGCAGTAACACGCCAGGCGCCCACTTCGCTTAAGATGGCGCCTTTACTTCATTCAAGGTGGCGGCATGGCCCGTGATACTTATGCATACCGGCACGTTGCCGTCGAATCGCGCGCCATCGATGGCCACGTGGAAATCCGCCCCGTGCCGGGCCAGGCTTTCTCACCCGAGCTGGCCGTGCAGTGTTCGCGCCGCCTGGCCGACCTGCAGCGCTATCCGTTGGGCAGCCGTTTTTTACTGTTTGCCAAGCTGACGGACCGCTTGGGTGGCACGCCTTTCCTGTATGCATATCACGGCGACGCGGACGTCGTGATGACGCCGGCCGAAGTGACGAAATTCCTCGGCGAATTTCGCCGCGGCCGCATCTGATTTTCTACGAGGCGACGCAGGCCGCGCCAGCCTTGGCATTGGCTTGCGGCTTGCCGAAGATCGCGATCGTCAAGGCGCAGCCGAGGGCGAACAGGCCACCGACCACCATCGCGCTCGATACGCCCAGCCGGTCGACGGCCATGCCTCCCAGCAACGCTCCCGACGCCAGCGACACTTGCACGATGGCGACAAACAGCGCGCTGCTGCCTTCCATCAAATGCGGCGCCGCCTTGAACATCCAGGTCTGCACGGCGATCGGCATGGCGCCGAAACCGAAGCCCCACACGGCCACCAGCAGCATGGCGGTGAGTGCATGGCTGCCGAACGCGGCCAGGGCCAGGGTGGACAAGCCCAGCACGGCGCCCGTCACCATCAGCGCGGCCCGTTCGTAGCGGCCGGCGGCCCAGCCGCCCACGAGGTTGCCGATGAAACCGGAAGCGCCGTACACGAGCAGCATCGCGCTGACGGTGCCGGCCGCCAGGTGCGACACTTGCGTGAGGAACGGCGCGATATATGTGTAGGCGGCGAACTGGCCCGTGAAGATCAGGGCCGTGGCGATCAGGCCCAGCCTGGCTTTACGGATGCCGAAAATCATCGGCAACTGGCGCAAGCGGATGGCCTGTGTCGGCGGCAGCCTGGGCAGCAGCAATAGCTGGCCGATGAAGACCAGCACGGCAATGGCGCTGGCCGCGCCGAAAGCGACCCTCCATCCCACCAGTTCGCCTACCAGCGCGCCGGCCGGCACGCCCGCCACCGTGCCCAGCGAGACGCCGGCGAAGATGATGGACATGGCGCGCGACGCATGCTGCGGCGACACGAGGCGCGGGCCGATGGCGCTGCCGATGGCCCAGAAGCCGCCCACGCCCACACCCAGCATGGCGCGGCCCAGCAGTATCCAGCCATATGACGGCGCCAGCGCCACCAGCAGGTTCGAGGCGATCAGCAGGGCGGTGAGGGCCAGCAGCACGATGCGGCGGTCCAGGCGGCCCGAGCCGACGGTGACGAAGATGGCGGCAAACGCGGCAACGATGCCGGGCGTGGTGATCATCAGTCCCGCCTGGCCCTTGCTGATGGCCAGTTCGGCGGCCATGGCTGGCAGCAGGCCGACGGGCAGGAATTCGGAGGTGACGAGGGCGAAAGCGCCGATGCCGACCGACAGGACGGCCAGCCACGGCGCCACGGTGGTATCGTCGCCAGAAGTGTTGGAGGGTGTGTGCATAGGGGTTCCTGAAAAGCCCGGAGGTTTTTAACCGGTCGGTATATAATATCTGGAAACGAACATCGTTGTCATAATTTTTTACCGATCGGTATGAAACAAGAAAAAACAGCTGAGACAGCCAAGGCAAAAACGGGCCGCCCACGCACCTTTGACGCGGACGAGGCGCTCGATTGCGCCATGAAAGTGTTCTGGGAAAAGGGCTATGAAGGCAGTTCCCTGCCGGAATTGACGAAGGCCATGGGCATGAACCGGCCCAGCCTGTATGCCGTCTTCGGCAACAAGGAGCAGCTGTTCCACAAGGCGCTCGAGCGCTACAGCGACACGCGCATGCGGTTTTTCGATGCGGCGCTGGAACAGCCGACGGCGCGCCAGGTGGTGGAAGCCTTGCTGACGCAGTATGTCGACGCGCAAACCATGCCGGACGGCCCGCACGGCTGCATGGGCGTCAATGCGGCACTGGCCTGCAGCGACGATGCCCTGCCGATCCGCGATGAATTGTTCGCGCGCCGGCTGCGCGGTGAAATCAAATTGCGCGACCGCTTGCGGCGCGCCAAGGAAGAGGGGGATTTGCCGCCCGATTCCTGCCCGGAGCAGCAGGCGCGCTTTGTCGTGACCCTGTCGCAGGGCATGGCCATCCAGGCGGCGGCCGGCGTCTCGCGCGAGCAATTGCAGCAGATGGTGGGTTTGCTGCTGCGTAATTGGCCGATGTAACTATCCTGTCGGGGCGATGGTCTTGGCCAGGTCGCTGGGCGCCTTGCGCCGCCAGGCGGCCGTCAGGGCGGCGGCCAGCATGTCGAGCTCGGCGTCCGCCAGGCACACCGTGATGCCGGCCAGGCGTTCGCCCCACCACAGTTTCTCGCAGCCCGCTGGCGTGATGACGGTGGCGATATGCGCCGCTTCCGCATCGAGCAGCACATTGATGTGCTCGTCGTCGGGCAGGGTGGCGAAGATCTTCCCGCCCACGCGGAACGATGGACGGTCGTGGTGTTCTTCCTCTGTAGTGTCGGGAAACGACAGTGCCAGATAGCGTAGTTCTTCCAGGTCGACCATTCCTCTTTCCCCCTCATCGGACAGATAGCAGCGTGACTACATTTTGCCATGCTGTTTCGCCCCGTGGTGCAGCGGCATGCGAAAAGAAATGCGCAAGATGCGACACTGACGGACTGGTCTGTGGTGCCGCCGCGACACGCCGCGCGCCGCGCACGGTCGTTGCGACAGAGTGGAAGATGGTGCTTTTCTGCCGCTGGACAGACGCTTGCCAGAAAAATATCTTTCATGGCTAAAAGAAAAATACTTTTCTTCCTGGAAATTTAAGCTAGAATAGCTCCAACGTCTTACCTGACCCGTCAATTGTCTGGCCTTGTCCCGGGAACCCGAACCCTTTCCAGGACGCTTGCAGTGCCGCCATGGCACGCCGCAAGTCCGCGCTGTTTTGTGGAAGCCACGTCCCCGACCGCTCATTCACGCAATCCCTAGCGCTACGCCGACACGCCTCAATGCAGCGTGTATTCAGCTCCAGCGCCCCTTGCTGCGCCCACTGAATACTTACTTACTGGATACCATCATGAAAAACCTGCCTAAAATCGCCCTGTCCCTGATCGCCGTCGGTGTGTTTGCCCACGCGAACGCCAGCACCATCACCGTCTCCACCGGCTATTCGGGCGCCGGTGCGCAAAGCTCGGCCGCCGACTACCAGTCCGTCGTGAATGCCGCCGTGGCCACGCCAGGCGCCGGCTATGGCTCGACGACGATCGCCAGCTACGACAACGTCAGCAACAGCGGCCTGTTCGGCAGCGGCTCGAACATCGCCTTTAAGTCGGTGATTAACTTTGGCGTCAGCGCGGCCGATGCGGGCGCCTGGAGCTTCCGCAGCGGCGTCGACTTCGGCAAGGGCGGCGCCCTGTTCCTCGACGGCGTGGCGCTGGACTTCAAGAGCAACGACATGTGGTGGGCAGGCAACTACAACAATGGCAGCCAGTTCTTCAGCGGTTCGAGCGCCTTGTCGGCCGGTAACCACACCCTGAGCATCTACGGCCTGGAAGGCTGCTGCGATGGCGGCCAGCAAGCGCAGTTCAAGGCGGGCAACAACAATTTCGCCAGCTTCGGTGCCAATGACGGCTTGATCTCGGCCGTCCCTGAGCCAAGCACCTACGCCATGCTGCTGATCGGCCTGGGCTTGCTGGGCTTTACGGCGCGCCGCAAGCAGGAAGCGAAGTTCTAAGCAGAAGTTCCAAGCAATAATAAAAAGCCCGCCGGTCTGTCAGGACACGGCGGGCTTTTTGCATGTCGGCCTCTTAATCGCCGCTGTCTTCGTCTTCGTCGGCGCCCTTGGCCGCCTTGCCCCGTTCGGCATCGACGGCGCGCTGCAGGCCGGCCGCGTCGCGGAAGAAGGCGTCCGTCGTGTGATCCGGGCTCAGGCGCAAGGCCGACGGGTAGATCACGGACATGTAGGTCTCGTCGGCCAGGCGGCCGCTGGCCTGCAGGTTGCTCAGCAGGATCAGGCTCGAGCCGAGGATGGCCAGCACGACGGCGACGAGGCCGAAGCGGCGCGGGTGCTGCGGTTTGATCGTGCACAAATGGTAGTAGATCATGGCGCACACGATGATGATGAACATATGCCGTCCGTAGCGCGTCAGCGCTTCCAGCGACAGCGCGTACGCCGCCACGTTGCTGGCCAGCTCCCACACTTCCATGGCCAGCAGGCCGCAGCCGATGATGAACAGGTGGCGGCCGAAGCGCGCCACATGGCCGAACAATCGGTTTGCCACGGCCCAGACCGACGCCCATACGAGGCCGCCGGCCAGCGCATAGGCGACGATCATCAGATAGGAAATCGGCTCGAAGGCGTCCGCATCGCTGAGCCAGTTGCTGAAGGCGGCCGAGGCGCCGATCATGGCCAGGCCGGCGACGGCGGGGCGCAAGCCTTCCCAGTCGTGCCGGGTCGTGTCGCCCAGTTCGGGCGCCACCGGATGATCGCTGGCCCGCACGCGCAGGCGCGTGTGGCCGAGGCGCACGATGCTGTTGCCACTCAAGGCCACTTGCGGTTGCCGCTGTCCCCGGTGGATCACGCCGTTCTGGCTGCCCAGGTCGCGCAGCAGCAGGCCGCCGTCGCCGTCGTCTTCCACAATGGCGTGCTCGGCCGCCGTATGCGGGTCGTCGAGGATGAAGTCGTTGCCGTAGCCGCGGCCGATGCGGATCGGCAGGGACTCGATCCGCTGGCGCCGCTGCACTTCGCCATTCTCGGCGAGGATTTCAAGGTAATAGGGCGGCTTCATGGCTTGCGGCTGCTGGTGGTGGTGGGCGCGCGCGACAGCGCTTCGAGGAAGGTGCGCGTGACGCGCATGCCGTTGGCGTAGGACACGCCGCGCGCGTCGATGCGGCTTTGCAGGCTCATCAGTGGCTCATCGGTGCTAGCGGCCAGCAGGGCAAAGTCGTACAGTCCCGTAAACTTGCGGTAGGCGCGCACGCACAGGACGGCGCGCAGGGGCAGCGTCTTGTTCTTGACGAACTGTTCGGTGCATTGCGGGCCCGTCAGATTCACGCTCTTGTAGCTGCCGAAACTTTCATTCTTGAACGAGGCGCTGGCCAGTTCGGAAAAGCGCAGCGCGCCCAGTTCGCTGCTGCGCAAGAATTCGTGGCGCATCGACACTTGCCCCGTCTGCAGGGCGCCGGAAATGAAGATGGCCGATTCCATGGCGCAGCTGGTGTTGTCGAGCATGTAGGGCTTGTCGGACTTGACGTTGGAGCGGCCCCAGCAGCGCATCTGGTCGGACTCGCGCACGGGCACGCGGTACGGGCCCATGGCTTTCAGGCTCAAGGGCGTGTCGAGCAGGCGCGCCAGCATGACTTCCTGGTGCGCCAGCAGCTGCGCCGTCACCAGCGGCTTGAAGTCTTTCGGCGGCTTGCCTTGCTGCGCCACCTTGGCCAGCAATTGCTGGGCATAGCGGGCGGGCACGAGGAAACTGACGAGTTCGCCGTCGAGGCGTTTCGACACGTTCACGCCGGCCACGTCGCCATTCGCCGTGACGCTGGGGCCGCCGCTCATGCCGGAATTGATCGGCCCCGTAAACATCAGCTGGTCGTAGAAGCTGCGCGTGACGACGCCGTTGTACGAACCTTCCGAAATGGCGAAGCCCAGGTCCAGCGGATTGCCCATCGAATACAGGTATTGGCCTTGCGTCAGCGGCGCCAGCGTTTCCGGTATCTTGAAGAAACCCGTGCCGTGGCGGTTGACGCGCAGCACGGCCAGGTCGTGCAGCACGTCGACGGCCAGCAATTCCACATTGCCGCGCTGGCCGCTCGTGTCGACCCATTCGCCCACATAGGTATCGGGGTCGAGCGCGAACTGGGACACCACGTGATAGTTGCTCACCACCAGGTCGCCTGTGCCGATCAAGAAGCCCGAGCCGACCGACGACTGCGTGCGGCCGTTTTTCAGCAGCACGCGCACTTGCAGGATGTCGGCCCGCGCGGCCGTGTACAGTTTTTGCGCGGCGGACGAGGGCGGCGGCAGGGCCGCATGTTCGGTGGCGGCGGGCGCGGCGGTGGCCGGCGGCGGTTTGGCGGGAGGAGTCGAAGCGGCGGGGGCAGTGACTGGCGCAGCGGCTGGCGCAGGCGCCGGGGCCGCGTGTGCGCCCGCTGCAGCGCACAGGCTGGCCAGCAGGAAGGCGTAGTCAGATAATTTCATGCATCCTTTGTGCGTGAGCAGGAGCGCGGCGGGCGAGGACCGGCATGCGCCGGCCCGGCAAGCCGGGGCAGCAATTACAGGGCGCCGTCTTCCAGCGCCGGGGCCGTTTCCGGCGTCATCATGTGACCCAGCTTGCTTTGCTTGGTATTCAGGTAGTGCTGGTTGAAGGCGTTGCGGTTGACCAGCAGCGGCACCCGTTCGGCCACCGTGATGCCCAGCGCTTCCATTGCCGCGATCTTGCGCGGGTTGTTCGTCATCAGACGCAGGCTGTGGATGCCGAATTGCGCGAACATGGGCTTGCACAAGGTGTAGTTGCGCGCGTCGGCCTTGAAGCCCAGCTGTTCATTCGCCTGCACCGTGTCGGCGCCCGCTTCCTGCAGGCGGTAGGCGCGGATCTTGTTGATCAGGCCGATGCCGCGTCCTTCCTGGCGCAGGTACAGCAAGATGCCGCGGCCTTCCTCGGCGATGCGTTTCAGGGCGCCCTCGAGCTGGGCGCCACAGTCGCAGCGCTGCGAAAACAGCACGTCGCCCGTCAGGCACTCGGAATGCACGCGCGCCAGCACCGGTTCGCCGTTGCCGATATCGCCCAGCACCATGGCCAGGTGTTCCTTGCCCGTGGCGTGTTCGACAAAGGCGTGCAAGGTGAACTGGGCCCACGGCGTCGGCAGTGCGCAGGAAGTCGTGTAATCCAATTCGCCTGTCGCCAGGATGTCTGCGCCGCTTTGCATGGTTGTGCTCATATAAGTAATTATCAAAAATAAAAGGCGCGCGACACCACTCCGGTGCCGGCGCGCCTTGCCATCATACCAAAAAGCAGGGAAACGTTTTCCCTGGCTGCCATTCGGTCGTTGCAATGTCTGGTGATAAGCCTTACTTAGGGGCACTTCCTCCTTTTACAAGGTGAATTGCTGGCTTTGCCTGGCGGTAGCCGCCGCCAGGCACGGGACATCAACTGCCGATGCGTCCGCCATCGTTCTTGGTGATCACGATGGTGGCCGAGCGGGGGCGCTTGCCGGCGCCATAGCCGGCGTTGGCAGGCCACTGGCTCGTGTATTTGGACGGATCGCCGATATTCGCCAGCGAGGTGTTTTCGCCCGGATGCTGGATGTTGATGAACATGGTCTTGCCGTCAGGCGTTTCGCTGATGCCCGTGATTTCCGAGCCGACCGGTCCCACCAGGAAGCGCTTGAGCGTATCGGCCGTGGGTTTCTTGCCGATGAAGGTGTCGACCGCCAGGTTGCCGCCGGCCGCCGTCGCGTAGTTCAGGGTGGACTTGGCGCCATCGCCGACCTTGCCGGGAATGGCCGCCAGCATCATGCAGTTGGTCACATCCGTGTACGCGCCATCGTCCGTCTGGATCCAGCAGATGCCCGTGTACGGGCTGAAGGCTAGGCCGTCAGGGCTCGAGAAATCCTGGTCGGCCGTCAGGTTCGACAGGTTGATCTTGCTGGCGTCGGCGCCGCTCTCGGCGCCAAACAGGTAGACGTCCCACGTAAAGCTGGTGGCCGCGGCCGCGCCCGTGCCTTCCTTGAAGCGGATGATGTGGCCGTTCGGATTGCCGTTCTGCGCGCTGCTGCCCTTCATGTCCGTGTAGGCGCGCGGATTGGCGCTGTCCGGCGCCAGCTGCGACGAGCCGCTCGGATTGGCGGTGCGGTTCGAGTTATTGGTCAGCGTGTAGTAGATCTCGCCATTGGCCGGGTTGACCGAGCACCATTCCGGACGGTCCATCTTCGTTGCGCCCACGGCGTCGGCCGCCAGGCGGGCGTTGACCAGCACGTCGGCCAGGTCGGCGAACTTGTAGGCGCTGTAGGCCTGGATCAGCGCGTTCGACATGGCCAGCTCGATCCACTGGCCCGTGCCGTCAGCGGCCAGCTTGGCCACGTACAGCTTGCCCGAATCGAGGTATTTGTCGCCGGTGGCGATACGGTCGGCCGGATTGGCATCGGCGGCGGCCCAGACGGCCGTCGTGACGAACTTGTAGATGTATTCGTTGCGCGAATCGTCGCCCATGTAGACGGCCAGCTGCTGGCCCACGGCCGGCACGCTGAAGGCGGCGCTTTCGTGCGCGTAGCGGCCCAGCGCCGTGCGCTTGCGGATGGCCTTGGTTTTGTCGTACGGATCCATTTCGACGATGTAGCCCATGCCGTTCAGCTCATTGCGGTAGTCGTCGCTGCCGTTGGTCGACGCGCCGATCTTGCTCAGATTCCAGCGCGCGTACTTGTCGTCGCTGCCGCCCGTTTCCCAGCCGTGGCGCGAGGCGCCGCCCTGGCTGCGGCCATAGCGGTTCAGCGACACGACGGACTTGTCGCCGCGCGCCGCGTTGTCGGTGGCCGAGCGCGTGAAGTAGCCGGCCCAGTTTTCTTCGCCGGACAGGTAGCTGCCCCAAGGCGACTTGCCCGTGCCGCAATTGTTGATGGTGCCGCGCGTCTTGGTGCCGGTCGGCGAATACTTGGTGACGACGAGGGCGTTGCCGCGCACGGGGCCGGCGATCTCGATGTCCGTCAGCGGCGTGACGCGGCGGTTGAAGGCGGAATCGTTGACGGTGGCCCAGGCGCTGCCCGTCTTCTTGACTTCCACCACGCTCAGGCCGTGGACGGCCACTTCCTTGTCGACTTCGGCCGCAGGGCGGGGCAGCGAGGTGGTGCCGCCATTCACGTGCAGGAAGTGCGAGGACAGTTTTTCGTCCGTGGTCGCTTCGTGGTTCATCGCCAGCAAGCCACGTTCGGCGCCGGACGCCAGCGGCGCGCCGGCGGCGGACAGGCCGTAGTATTCCATGCCGTCGTGGTGGTCGCCGGCGCGGTTGTCGAAATCGGTATCGCTGCCGTCATTCTTGTACGCTGGCGTGGCCGCGCGCAGCGAGTCGCCCAGCGCGTACAGGGCCGTGGCCGTGTAGCCGGCCGGTACCGACACGACGTCGGCCAGGCTTTTTGGCACGGCCGTGAAGGCCAGCAGTTTTTCAGGCGTTGGCGTCGGCGTCGGCGTCGGCGTGACGGCGACCGCATCGCTGCCGCCACCGCAGGCGGACAGGCCCATCGACCCCATGACGGCGGTAGCGGCCGTGACGGCACTGCCGCGCAGCCAGTTGCGGCGGCTCAGGCGGGCGTTCAGGATGCTGTTGAAATGGTTGTCGTGGGACGCGTTGCTGTCAATGTCGTTCAGATCGGTGGCGCTGATGGCCAGATCGTTGGGCTTGTTCATGGGCTGCGATGTCCTGTGGTTGCGTGATTTAAATGGCAACCGCATGATAGTTGGCGAATGTGACAGCGCCATGTCAGCTTGATGACAAAACGGTGACAGGCTGCCGGCCGGGCGGGCCGCGTCGATGACGGGCCCGTCCGGTCAGGCAGCCTTGGCCTTACTTGGCCTGGCGAAAGCCGCGTTCCACCAGCAAGAGCATGCCGCCGAAGATGGACAGGTTCTTCAGGAAGTTCGTCAGCTGGTCCTGGAAGTGGGCCGCATCGGCGCTCCAGAAGGCGTGGAAGATCACGGTAGTCGGGATCAGGAACAGCGCCAGGGCCAGCGCCGCCCAGCGCGCCTGCCAGCCCGTGATCAAGAGCAAGCCGCCGCCCACTTCCAGCACGATCACGCCCACCAGCAAGATATTGGCGATCGGCAAGCCCTGGCTGGCCATGTAGCCGGCCACACCGGCAAAGCCGCCGATTTTCAGCAAGCCCGAGACAAAGAACAGCACGCCAAGGGCGGCACGGCCGAGGGGGAACAGCAGATCAGTGTTATTTTTCATATTAATCCAATTGTTTTTATCAAGATTTAAGGTTGACTTGCGGTGCCTGGCAAAACCGTAGCGAGCGGCAGTGATTTGTGGCTAAGAAGCGCAACCGTACTTTAGTACGGTGAGCATCGCAGGCCGCAAAGCGCGACGCGCAGTAGGTTTGGCCAGGTACCATCATTTAGGCAAATCGAAGAGCAGGAACTCCGCATCTTCCGGCTGAGTGATGATCACGCTGGCTTCCTGCGTCAGCTTCAGCGCATCGCCCGCTTTCAACGGCGTGCCGTTGACAACCAGGCTGCCGCGGATCAGGTGCACATAGGCGAGACGGCCTTCGTCCAGCGCATGTTCTGCCTGTTCGCCTTCCTGCAGGATGCTGGCGTAGATGGCCGCATTCTGGTGGATCAGCACGGAACCCTGGCGGCCGTCGGAGGAGGCGATCAAGCGCAGCTTGCCCCGTTTGCTTTCCGGGGTGAAGTGTTTCTCTTCATAGCTGGGCGGAATGCCCGTCACGTTCGGCTGGATCCAGATCTGCAGGAAGTGCAAACCCTCCGTTGCCGAGTGGTTGAACTCGCTGTGGCGCACGCCGCTGCCGGCGCTCATGCGCTGCACATCGCCGTAGTGCAGGACGGAGCCCGTGCCCATGCTGTCCTTGTGTTCCAGTGCACCGTCGAGCACATACGAAATGATTTCCATGTCGCGGTGGCCGTGCGTGCCGAAACCCTGGCCAGGCGTGACCCGGTCTTCATTGATCACCAGCAAGGGGCCAAAGCCCATGTGCAGCGGATCATGGTAGCTGCCGAAGGAAAAGCTGTGGTGGGAATTGAGCCAGCCGTGGTTGGCTGCGCCGCGTTCTTCGCTATGACGAATCTGTAACATGGTGGACTCCGTTTCTAAAGGTTAATGTGCGATAATTTCGAAGGACCGTTGCCTGGCGTTACGCCGTGGCTTCTTTTCTGCCCTTCGCTGTACGATGAACAAAGTATAGGCCCCCCAGCAGAGAAAGAAAAACGGAAAATCTTGCGACCTATGATCGAAAAAATCGAATGTTAAGACTGAGCCTGGAAGCCCTGCAAATCGTTGACGCCATCGACCGCCGCGGATCGTTCTCGTCGGCCGGCAAGGAGTTGCATAAAGTCCCGTCCACCATTTCCTATACGGTGGCCAAGCTGGAAGACGACCTGGGCGTGCAAGTGTTCCAGCGCAATGGCCCGAAAGTCATGCTGACGGCGGCTGGCCAGGAATTGCTGAAAGAGGGCCGTTATCTATTGAAGGCGGCGCAGGACCTCGAGCACCGCGTGCGCAGGGTGGCGTCCGGCTGGGAAACGGAATTGTCGATCGGCATCGATTCCATGTTTTCCGCCGTGGCCCTGGCCGACGACGTGCGCGCCTTTTACGACGTGGCGCAGCAGACGCGCCTGCGCCTGTCGCAAGACACCCTGTCGGGCACGTGGGAAGCGCTGCTGGACCGGCGCGCCGACTTGCTGGTGGGCGCGCCCGGCGACGGACCGGCGGGCGGCGGCTATATCGCGCAGCCGATCGGCATGCTCGACTTCGTCTTTACCGTGGCGCCCACGCATCCGCTGGCGCAGGTGCGGGAACCGTTGTCGCGCGGCCACCTGCAGCAGCACCGGGCCGTGGTGGTGGCCGATTCGGCGCGCCAGATGGCGCCGCGCACCGTGGGTCTGCTGCTGGGGCAAGATGCCTTGAGCGTGCCGAACATGCAGGTCAAGTTCGATTACCAGGTGCTGGGGCTGGGCTTTGGCTTCCTGCCGGGGCCGTGCGCGCGCGCCGCCATCGCCCGCGGCTTGCTGGTGGAAAAGGCCGTGGAAGAGCCGAAACCGTCGGAAACGTTTTACCTGGCCTGGCGAGTGGGCGAGGATGGCGCCGCATTGCGCTGGTGGATGGCGCGCATGCGCGAGCCGGATGTGTTTGCCCGCCTGGCGCAGCATCTGCCGGGCCATTCGGCGTAGACCTTAAAATGTTGACATACGCCAACATTTTTAAGTTACCATATTCGCAGTATTGCAATCGTATTTCTTGCCCGACCTCCATGCCCCACAGTGGGATTTTGATGATTACACACACCGCAGCGCCCCTGATACCTTCCCCTGACCTGGCCCACGAGTGGGGTTGCCATGCTTGAGGCGAAGGTCGCGCTGTGCCTGCGCCTGGCCCAGGACGCCCGTGAACAGGCGGGGCCGCAGCAGGCCGCCACGCTGGCGCGGCTGGAGGAAGAGCTGGAACGGCTGCGCGGCGCCAGCCGGCCCGTGGTGCGCGTGGCGCCCCCCGACGCCTTGCTGGAAATCGATCCCGACGGCTTTTTGATCGGCTGGAACCATGGCGCCGAACAGATGTTCGGCTATTCCGAAATCGAGGCGCTGGGCCAGCACATCCTGTTTTTGTATCCAGAAGACGACGCGGAAGCGAGCGTGCTGGAACTGCATTTCATGCAGGGCGACGTGGCCACCGATGTGCGCCGGCGCAAGAAGTCGGGCATGGTGACATGGCTGCGCATGCACCGCCACGTGATCCACGACCAGGCGGGCAAGGCATGCGGCATGGCCGTACGCCTGTCGGCCATGAGCGAGCCGCTGTCCGACGTGGACAAGGTCAGGTTGCACGCGCGCATCATCGAAGACAGCGAGCAAGCCGTGCTGATCACGGATGCGGAAGAACGCATCGTCTCGATCAACAGCTCGTTCAGCCGCATCACCGGCTATTCGCCTGCCGAAGCCATCGGCCGCACGCCGGACTTGCTGCGCTCGGGCGTGCACGACCCCGATTTCCGCGCCAAGGTGCGCGCCGCCATGCGCGGGCACGGTTCCTGGCGCGGCGAAATCATCGGCAAGCGCAAGAATGGCGAATTGTTCCCGCAAGACGTCACCATCAGCGTCGTGCGCGACGAATTCGGCGAAATCAGCCACGTGTTTTCCCTGTTTTCCGATATCTCGGTGCACAAGGATGCGGAAGCGCGCATGCAGCGCATGGCCAACTACGACAGCCTGACGGGCTTGCCCAACCGCTGCCTGCTCAATCAATTGGTCGACCAGGGCCTGGCCGAAGCGAAACGCCAGGGCACGCATGGCGCGCTGATGGTCATCGACATCAGCCGCATCGGTTCCATCAGCGACACCCTGGGCCATGAAGTGGGCGACCAGCTGGTGATCGCCATCGGCCAGCTGTTCCGTGGCGCCCTGCGCGACGCGGACATCCTGGCGCGCGTCGACAACAGCAAGTTCGTCGTGGCCCTGCTGCATATCGAAAAGCGCGAACACGCGGCAAATGTGGCGCAAAAGCTGCTCAACCTGCTCGAGGCGCCGATCAATATCGATGCGCACGCGCTGCATGTGGGCGCCAGCATCGGCATCACCGTGTATCCGGAAGATGGCCTGGAAGCGCCGGCCCTGTTCCGCTTTGCCGACGTGGCCGTGTCCAAGGCGGGGCAGACGATCGAATCGACCTTCCTGTTTTACCGCGAAGACATGAACCGCAGGGCCAAGGAGCATTTGCGCCTGGAAAGCGAAATGCGGCTGGCGCTGGGTGACAAGGAGCTGGAATTGCATTACCAGCCGAAAGTGAGCCTGGCCAGCGGACGCATCGTGGGCGCGGAAGCCTTGCTGCGCTGGAAGCATCCGATGCGCGGCATGGTCTCACCGGGCGTCTTTATCCCCGTTGCCGAGGAAACCAGTTTGATTCTGGAGCTGGGCACCTGGGTGCTGGACGAGGCCTGCCGCCAGATCCGCAGCTGGGAAGACCGGGGCCTGCACATGCCGGCCATCGCCGTCAACCTGTCGGCGCGCCAGTTCGATGAGCAGTTGCCGGCACGCATAGCGGCCGTGCTCGAGCGCTACGGCGTGCGGCCCGACCAAATCATGCTGGAAATCACGGAAAGCCTGCTGATGCGCGGCGCCGACAAGGTCATCGACATCATGAACCAGCTGGTGGCCATGGGCCTGGCGCTGGCGCTGGACGACTTCGGCACTGGCTATTCCAGCCTCGCCTACCTGAAGAAATTCCCCATCAGTACCTTGAAGATCGACCGCTCGTTCGTCATCGGTTTGCCGTTCGAGGAAAACGATTGCGCCATCGCCCGCGCCATCGTCACCATGGCGCAGCAGCTGCGCCAGGAAATCGTTGCCGAAGGGGTGGAAACGGCCGAGCAGATGCGCTTCCTGCGCGAACTCGGCTGCGACCAGCTGCAAGGCTATCTGTTCAGCCCGGCCGTGCCGGCGGCCGAGTTCGAGCTGATGCTCGATGAAGGCCGGCAATTGCGCCTGGAAGCGGCAGTCTGAAGCCTTAGCGGTCAGACGCGCAGCAAGCCACGGAAACCCCGGCTCGCATAATACGAGTCGGCGCCATTGTGATAGACGAAGACCTGCTCATAGCGGCGGTCGCAAAACAGGGCGCCGCCCAGCGCACGGATGCTGTCCGGCGTCGCGATCCAGCTCGAGGTCTTGCGGTCGAACGGTTCCAGTTCCTGCAACTGGCGGTACTGCGTTTCCGTCAGCAGTGTGACTCCCATCGTTTGCGCCATGGCCATGGCGCTGCCGGCCGGCTTGTTGGCCTTGCGCGCGGCCAGGGCATCAGCATCAAAACACAGGCTGCGCCGGCCGAGCGGGCTTTCTGCCGAACAATCGCAAAACGTGACGGCGCCCGTGCCGCCGGCGTGCCCGATGACGTCCGGTTCGCCGCCCGTGTCTTCCATTTGCTGCAAGACCGCCAGGCTGGCGGGAGCGGCATTCAGCCGCGCCAGCACCTTGTCCCACGTCCATCCCGGATGGCGGTGCATGTGCTTGCTGAAGCGGGTTTGCAAGGTATGGATCAAGTCATCATGCATGGCGCGGCTCCCTGGAAGTTCAATGGTACGGCCGATTATAAGACGCGATGTGGGCAGGCGGCGCTCACCCCAGCTGCACTTTTTCCAGCAGATAATCGAGCATCACGCGCACCCTGGCCGGCACTTGCAGGCCCGGTCCCACGAAGACGGCGTGCACGAGTTCCCTGTCGCCGGGATTGTAGTCCTGCAGCACGGGAATCAAATCGCCCCGCTCGATATCGCGCAGCACGTGATGGCGTGAAAAGCGTCCCAGTCCCATGCCGGCCAGCACCAGCTGGCGCATGCTTTCGCCATCGCTGACGCAGGTATTGCCCTGCGGCGCCACCTGCAATGTTCCGCCCGCGCCATCGAGGAAGGGCCAGGTTTCGTTCTGGCAGCGGAAGTTGAACGCCAGCAGATTGTGCGTGGATAAATCCTGCGGCGTGCGCGGCAGGCCGTGGCGCGCCGCGTAGGCGGGCGAGGCCACGACGACCATCGCGTCTTCGCCCAGTTTGCGCGCCACCAGGTTCGATTCCTTCAGCTTGCCCGTGCGGATGGCGATGTCGGTGCGGTCTTCCAGCAAGTCGACGATGGCGTCGCTGACGACGACGTCGAGCACGATGTCGGGATAGCGCTGCGCGAACTCGGGCAGGATGGGCAGCAGATGGCGTACGCCGAACGGTACGAAACAGTTGATGCGCAAGCGTCCGCGCGGCGCCGCGCCCTGCGATGCTTCGCGCTCGGCGCCGTCGATGTCGTCGAGGATGCGCTTGCACTGCACGAAGAAGGCGTCGCCCTCGGGCGTCGTGTGCAGCTGGCGCGTGCTGCGCTGGAGCAAACGGGCCCCGAGCCGCGCTTCCAGGCGGTTGACGAGCTTGCTCACGGCCGACGGCGTCAAGGCCAGGCGGCGCGCGGCGGCGGAAAAGGCGCCCGTTTCCACCACGGCGACAAACACGGCCATCTCGAACGCGCGGTTGATGTCTTGCCTGGCCATTATTGAATCCATTTCACAGGTGTTTCCATTATCGGAGTCTATATCAAAAGCGGAATGCCCGATACACTGGCTGGATTGAACTCAGCCGGAGAATGCCATGACCACCGCAAGCCCTGTTTCCCCTCAAACAAGCAAGATGCCGCCCGGCGTGCTGGCGCTGGCCGTCGGCGCCTTTGCCATCGGCGTCACCGAATTCATCGTCGTCGGCATCCTGCCAAGCATCGCGAAAGATTTGCGGATTTCCATCGAATCGGCCGGCTCGCTGGTGAGCCTGTATGCGCTGGCGCTGGCCATCGGCACGCCGCTGCTGGTGCTCTTGATGTCGCGACTGCCGCGCAAGGCGGCCCTGCTGGGGCTGATGAGTGTGTTCCTGGCAGGTAACCTGCTGGCAGCGTTTTCCCACACATTCGAACTGTTGCTGCTGGGGCGGGTCATCACTGCCGTGGCGCACGGCACCTACTTTGCCATCGGCGCCACCGTGGCCGCCAGCCTGGTGGACAAGGCGCAGGCGGGCAGGGCGATTTCCGTGATGTTCGCGGGATTGACCCTGGCCATGGTGATCGGCGTGCCGTTCGGCAGCTTCCTCGGCAACCTGATGGGCTGGCGCTTGCCCTTCTTTGCCGTGGTGGTCTTGGCCGCGCTGGGCCTGGCCGCCATGGCGCGCTGGCTGCGGGCCGGTTTGCAGCAAGGCAAGGGCGGCAAGGCCATGACGCAGCTGGCGGCCCTGGGCAGCGGTCCCATTATCACCATGATGGCCGTGACGACGTTCGGTTTCGGCAGCAGCTTTGCCGCGTTCACGTTTATCACGCCCATCCTGACGGACGTGACGGGCTTTTCCGCCACCATGGCCAGCGCCTTGCTGATTGTGTTCGGCATCGCCACTTTTGCCGGCAATCTGGCGGGCGGCTACCTGACCAGCCACCTGGGCTGGCCAAAGGCCTTGCGTGTGATGCTGCTGTTGCTGGCCGCCACGCAAGCGGGCGTGGCGCTCAGCATCAGCTCGCAGTGGATGATGACGGTGATGCTGTTCGTCTGGGGCGTGTTCGCCTTCGGCCTGTCGCCCGCCTTGCAGGCCGGCATGCTGGCCACGGCCGAGCGCTACACGCCGCACGCCGTCGATTTCGCCTCGGGCCTGAACATTTCCGCGTTTAATCTCGGCATTTCCTTCGGTTCCATGCTCGGTGCGCTGATGGTCTCGCGCCACATGATGGCGTCGTCGCCATGGGCCGGCGTGGCGGCGGCATTGCTCGCCTTGCTGCCGCTGGCCTGGCTGGCGCGCAGGAACGTGGCGAAATCAGGCGCGGTAGCGCAGCGCCTCCACGAAGGCTGAAAACGCGGGCGTGGCCTGGCGCCGGTTCGGGTAGTACAGGTGGTAGCCCTGGAAGGTGGGGCACCAGTCGGCGAGGATTTCGACCAGGCGGCCATCGGCCAGGTAGGGCGCCAGCAGGGGCTCGGGCACATACGCCAGGCCGATGCCGTCGAGCGCCGCATTGAGCACGTGCATGATGCTGTTGAACACCAGCTGGCCTTCGGCCTTGACGGCAAAGGCTTGCCCATCCTTTTCGAATTCCCAGGCGTAGATGGCGCCAGCGGGCCGGTGGCGGATATTCACGCAAGCGAATTCCGTCAGTGCATGCGGCGTCGCGGGCGCTCCATGGCGCGCGAAATACGCGGGCGACCCTACCACGGCCAGGCGCCAGTCGGGGCCGATGCGCACGGCGATCATGTCCTTGCTGATCGCTTCGCCCAGGCGGATGCCGGCGTCGAAGCGCTGCTCGACCACATTCGTAAAGCCGTAGTCGACCACCAGTTCCAGGCTGATGTCGGGATAGTCGCGCAGGAAGCCGGCCAGCATGGGGCGCAGCAGCAGTTCGATATGGTCGTCGGTGCAGGTGACGCGGATAGTGCCGCGCGGCTTGTCGCGCAGCGCGCCCAGCGCCTCGACCTCGGCGGCGATCTGCTCGAACAGGGGCGCGATGGCCAGCATGAGCTTTTCGCCCGCGTCGGTGGGCGCCACGTTGCGCGTGGTGCGCGCCAGCAGACGCACGCCCAGCCGTTCTTCCAGGGTGCGGATGGTATGGCTGAGCGCGGACGCGGTGATGCCCAGCCTGGCGGCGGCCTTGGTAAAGCTGCGTTCCCGCGCCACGGCGAGGAAGGCTTGCAGATCGTTGACCTTGGTTTGGCTCATTGCTGAATTTTTCTCATAACTACATCAAGATTGTACCCGCTAATCAAAAGAGCTTGCCTGCGTCAAGATGGTGCCCTGACTTTTAAAGGAGCATGGGCATGAAGACAACACGCATGAAAACGACAGCTGGCCGCCGCGAATTCGTCAAGGCCGCGGGCACGGGCATGGCGGCACTGGGCGTCCTGTCCGTCCTGGGCGCACCCATTTTCGCCGCCGCCGCGCCGGCCTTGCCAGCCATGCCCGATGGCGCCGACAATTTCTATAAGAGCGGCAAGGTGACGGTGCAGCCGGTGCGCTTCCGGAACCAGTACCCGATGACGGTTGCCGGCAATCTGTTCCTGCCGGCGCAGCTGGACCCCGCTCGCCGGCACGCCGCCATCATCGTTGGCCACCCGATGGGCGCCGTCAAGGAGCAAAGCGCGAACCTGTATGCGACCAAAATGGCCGAGCAGGGTTTCGTCGCCCTGTCGCTGGACCTGTCGTTCTGGGGCGAGAGCGAAGGGCAGCCGCGCAACGCCGTCTCGCCCGATATCTATGCCGAGGATTTCAGCGCGGCCGTCGATTTTCTCGGCGCACAAGCCCTGGTCGACAGCGAACGCATCGCCGCCATCGGCATTTGCGGCAGCGGCAGCTTTGTCATCAGCGCGGCCAAGATCGACCCGCGCATCAAGGCCGTCGCCACGGTGAGCATGTACGACATGGGCAGCGCCAGCCGCCATGGCTTGCGCCAGTCGCAAACGCTGGCGCAGCGCCAGGCTTATATCGCCGCGGCCGCGCGCCAGCGCCAGGTGGAGTTTGCCGGCGGCGCCACCGCGTACACGAGCGGCACCTTGCCCGAACTGAGTGCCAACCCAAGTGCTATCGAACGCGAATTCCACGACTTCTACCGCACGCCGCGCGGCGCCTACATCCCTGCCAGCCAGCTGCCCGAGCGCGCCACCCGTCCCACCTTGAGCAGCAACGTCAAGTTCATGAATTTCTATCCCTTCATCGATATCGAGACGATCTCGCCCCGTCCGCTGCTGTTCATCACGGGCGACCAGGCGCACTCGAAGGAGTTCAGCGAGGATGCCTACCGGCGCGCCGCCGAGCCGAAGGAGCTCCATTACGTTGCCGGCGCCGGCCACGTCGACCTGTATGACCGCGTGACCCTGATCCCGTGGGACAAGCTGGCGTCGTTCTTCCAGCGCGCCCTGGCGGCATGAGCGCGGTCCGCAGCGAGGCGGCAGCGCCCGCGTTCTGGGGCGGCATCTTTGCCATGACCCTGTGCGTGTTCACCCTGATCGCCTCCGAATTCATGCCGGTCAGCCTGCTCACGCCCTTGGCGGCGGACTTGCACGTCAGCGAAGGCCTGGCCGGCTATGGCATCGCCATCTCCGGCGCCTTCGCCGTGCTGGCCAGCCTGTCCATCGCTACCCTGGCGGCATCGATGAACCGCAAGACCTTGCTGCTGCTGTTGACGGGCCTGATGTGCGTGTCGGCGCTGGTGGTGGGACTGGCCACCAGCTACGCGATGTACATGGCGGGGCGCGCGCTGATTGGCGTGGTGGTGGGGGGATTCTGGTCGATGTCGGTCGCGGTGGCGATGCGCCTTGTGCCCAGCCACAGCGTGCCCAGGGCGCTGGCCATCTTCAACGGCGGCAATGCGCTGGCGACCGTGGTGGCCGCGCCGCTGGGCAGCTATCTGGGCGCCAGCATCGGCTGGCGCGGCGCCTTCCTGTGCCTGGCGCCCGTGGCGCTGCTGGCGCTGGCCTGGCAGTGGCGCAGCCTGCCATCGATGCCGGCGGCGCCGCGTTCGGCCCGTTCCGGCCAAATCTTGCGCCTGCTCGAACGCCGTCAGGTGGCCCTGGGCATGCTGGCCGTCGGCGCGTTCTTCATGGGGCAGTTCGTGCTGTTTACCTATGTGCGTCCGTTCCTGGAAAACGTCACGCGCGTCGGCGTGCCCACCTTGTCGATGCTGCTGCTGGCGATCGGCGTGGCCGGCTTCATCGGCACGGCGCTGATCGGCGTGGTGCTGCGGCGTGGCCTGTACCGCACGCTGGTCGCCATTCCCTTGCTGATGGCCGCCATCGCGCTGGCCCTGCTGGCGTTCGGCGACGAGCTGGCGCCCGTCTTCGTGCTGCTGGGGCTATGGGGATTGCTGGCGACGGCCGCGCCCACGGGCTGGTGGTCGTGGCTGGCGCAGACCTTGCCTGATGACGCCGAAGCCGGTGGCGGCCTGATGGTGGCCGTCGTCCAGCTGTGCATCGGCTTCGGTTCCACCGTGGGCGGCATCCTGCTCGACGGCTACGGCTTTCGCGCCACCTTCACGGCCAGCGCCGCGCTGCTCGTGCTGGCCGCGCTGCTGGCCTGGCGCACGGCCAGGCAGCACGAGGCATCGTCATGATCTATGCCAGCTTCACGATTTATATTCGGGCCTGAGCACCAGCCGGCGCAGCGCGTCTCTGGCGCTGCGCCATGTACGAACTGCCCATCGACGCGGCCATGATCATGGCAATCGCCAGCCATTGCCCGGCACCGAGGCGCTCGTCGAGCAGGATGTACGCGAGCATGGCGGCCACGGCCGGCTCCATGCTGCTCATGATGCCGAACGCTTGCGGCGTCAGCCGCTTCAGGGCCACCATTTCCAGCGAGATCGGTATCGCGCTGGAAATAAGGGCCACGCCCAGGCCTACGCCCAGCACGATGGGCGAGAGCAGGGCGGCGCCGCTGTGCATCACCCCGACGGGCACGACCACCAGCGCGGCCATGGCCAGGCCCAGCGAGACGGAATGGCCCGCATGCAGATGGCTGGCGCGCTTGCCGAAGACGATGTACGAGGCCCAGCAGACGGCAGCGCCCAGGGCGAACAGCACGCCTGTCGGATCGAGGTTGCTGACGTCGTGGCCGAGCGGCAGCAGCAGCGCCAGTCCCGCAACGGCCAGGGCCACCCAGACAAAGTCGAGCGGGCGGCGCGAGGCCAGCAGGGCCACGGCCAGCGGGCCGGAAAACTCGATCGCCACGGCGATGCCGAACGGGATCGTGCGCAAGGCCATGTAGAAGCACAGGTTGGTCAAGCCGAGCGCGGCGCCGTACAGGGCCACGGTGCGCAGGTCGGCACGGCTCAGCTGCCAGCGCCACGGGCGCCAGAACAGCAACAGCAGCAGCGCGGAAAAGCCCACGCGCACGGCCGTCGTGCCCTGCGCGCCCACGAGCGGAAACAGGCTGTGCTTGGCCCATGAGGTGCCCAGTCCCAGGCAGGTGACGGAACCGAGGATGGCCAGCAGGGGAATGAACGAGGAATAGCGGCGTAATGGCATGGTGATAAAAGGCTTGATATCGGAATAGTGAAAGTTTATTGTGTCTGCTCCGAGTTTTGCACTGCATTTTGACCTTCATGACGCAACTTTCGCTCACACCCTCCGTCACGCTCGACGCCTTCGACCTGGCCATCCTCGACATCTTGCAGCGCGATAACACGACATCGCAGCGTGAAATCGCCCAGGCCGTGCACTTGTCGGCACCGGCCGTGCAGCGGCGCATCCGGCGCCTGCGCGAGAGCGGCGTGATCCGCAATGAAGTGGCCGTGCTCGACGCGAGCCGCGTGGGCCGCCCCCTGATCCTGACGGTGGAAGTGCATCTGCACGACGAGCACCCGCAGCGCACGGCAGGCATGCGCGCGCGCATCATGGCCGAGCCTGCCATCCAGCAGTGCTACGGGATCACGGGCGAGGCCGATTACCTGCTGATCATTACCGCCAGCAGCATGGCCGAATACGAGGCGCTGACGGAGCGCCTGTTCGGCGGCGACGACAATATCCGGCGCTACCGCACGTCGGTGGCATTGACTTGCCTGAAGATGGGCTTGCACGTGCCGCTGGGGTAGGCGGAAGATTTTACCCTGGCATAAGCGGGACAGGGACGAATGTAGGAGCATGAAAATTGGAAGAACAAGGAAAGTCGCATCTGGCCGATCCCGGCCTGCTTGCCGCCTGGCTGGCGGCACGTTCGATGGCGCGCGGCCTGGCGCTGCCCGTGCCCGATCAGGGCGGATGGCGCGTCGATACGGGCTTGCCGGGCGAAATCCGGCGCCACGTTTTTGCGGGACCTGTTCCAGGCATCAGCGCGCTGGCAGCCGCTATCCACGGCCCGCATATCTTCATCAAGATGTGTGGCGACGGGGAGCAATTGCTGGGGCTGTTACCGCCGCGATGGCAACTTTGCCCCGGCGGCTATTTCATGACCCATCAAGGCACTCTGCAGGCGCCGGATCTGCCTGCCGGCTACCGCCTGGACGTGGCAACATCACAGGAAATCACGACGGCGCATATTCTGGCCGAAGATGGCGGTATTGCCGCCAGCGGCCATGCCGTCGAATATGCCGGTGTCTTTGTCTTTGACCGCATCGTCACCGAGGCCGGCCACCGGCGCCGGGGGCTGGGGCGGGCGCTGATGGCCGCGCTGGCGGCCAGGCAACGATCGGCCAGCGCGCGCCGGGTGCTGGTGGCAACGGACGATGGGGCGAAATTGTATGCGAGCCTGGGCTGGCATAGCGAATCACCCTATTCGACGGCAACGATTGTTCAGGCCGGCATACGGCATCCGCCATCGAGCCGCTAGGGCTGCGCGTCGCGTTCGCGGCAGCTCAATGAGGCGTAATGGCCTTGGGGCAGCCTGGCCTTGATGGCTACCTCGCTCAATGCATGTTGCATATCGACTGGGTCGGTCAGGGTGCAGTGCTGGGCGCTGGCGAACGCTTGCAGGTTTTGCGTGTTGCCGCGTACTTTCACCGTCACGCCGGCCCCGGGGCTGACGCAGCAGCCTATGTATTGCGTGATGTATTCTTCCTCGATGAGCACCAGTTCATGTCCCATGAAGCTGGCCGGTTTCTTCAGCAGGTAGTAATCGGTGTAGTCGAAGCGCTGCTCGGGGCGCTTGCCGATGTAGCCTTCGCGCATGTAGGCGGCGATGGCCTTGCCCGAGGTGCCCACCCTGTCCGTCGTGCCCTTTTTCAGGTGCAGCGCGTGGAGCAGGCCGCTTTCAAGTCCGGGATCGGCGGCGTGGGCGCTGGCGCAGCTGGCGGCCAGCAGAAGAGCGCCGAGCAGGCGGCGGGTGCGACGCCATTCAGGCATGGGGTGGATTTCTTGCATATCTTTGACGCGAAGGGGACGATAGGCGCAGTGTAGCCCACGCCAGGCTGGGTGCGTGGCACAATGCGTGGATCCGCACGCCACGTGCCACTCATCCCAGGACTTTCATGACCCGCGCCATCCTTGACCAAGCCCAGATCCATTCCGCCGCCCGCCCTTTGATCGGTAGCAAGCACAAGGACATCGTGCGCGAGGTGCAGGCTGCCATCGCCGCGCACCAGGTGGTCGTCGTCGGCATGGCGCTCAATCCGTTTCCGCGCAAGGCGCGCAAGATCCTTGACGTGCTGGGCACGCCCTACCAGTACCTGCAATACGGCAGCTATCTGAACCAGTGGCACCGCCGCAATGCCCTCAAGATGTGGACGGGCTGGCCGACGTTTCCCATGGTCTTCGTCAACGGCGTGCTCATCGGCGGCGCCAGCGAACTGCAAAAACTCGTGGAAAATGGCGAGTTCAGCGCCATGCTGGCAAAGAAGGTGCGCGAGTTCTAAGACCCGCCTGACTACTGTCCTTACTCGCCCGGCCGCCACGGCGACTTGCGCGTGCGCAGCGGGTCGAGCAAGCTCCTTAAGTCGTTGTGGTCGAGCTCGTACATCAGCGCGATTAAACTGCCCAGTTCGCCCGAGGGAAAGCCTTCGCGCGCGAACCAGCCCAGGTAGTGTCCCGGCAAGTCGGCCAGCAGCCGTCCCTGATATTTCCCATATGGCATTTCGCGCGTGACCAGCAGCGCCAGTTTTTCTGAATTCATGGTGGTGACCCCGTGTTGATGCTGCCAGTGTAGCAGAGCATGAAATTGTTGATTTGGGCGCAACTATCTTCTTCCCATGGAGGTATTTTTCGGCACAAAGAAAACCCCGATACTGCACGCCAACATCTTTTATCGGAGTTTTTCATGCCCATTGCCTTGCTCGCGCTGACCCTCAGCGCATTTGCCATCGGAACCACCGAGTTTGTCATCGTGGGGCTGTTGCCCACCATCGCCGCCGACCTGGGCGTGAACCTGCCGTCGGCCGGCTTGCTGGTCAGCCTGTATGCGCTGGGTGTCGCCGTCGGCGCACCCGTGCTGACTGCGCTGACGGGCAAGATCCCACGCAAGACCTTGCTGTTGTCGCTGATGGTCTTGTTCACCCTGGGTAACTTGCTGGCGTGGAAGTCGCCCGGTTATGAAACCCTCGTCGTTGCCCGCATCCTGACGGGGCTGGCGCATGGCCTGTTCTTCTCGATCGGTTCGACCATCGCCACGTCATTGGTGCCGAAAGACAAGGCGGCCAGCGCCATTGCCATCATGTTTACGGGTTTGACCGTGGCCCTGGTGACGGGCGTGCCGCTGGGCACCTTCATCGGCCAGCATTTCGGCTGGCGCGAAACCTTCCTTGCCGTCTCGGCCCTCGGCCTGGTGGCGTTCATCGGCAGCCTGCTGTACGTGCCGTCGAACATTGCCCATAGCAAACCGGCATCCTTGCTGCAGCAAGTGCAGGTGCTGGGCCAGCCGCGCCTGCTGCTCGTGTATGCGATGACGGCCATCGGCTATGGCGGTTCTTTCATCGCCTTTACCTATCTGGCGCCGATCCTGCAGCAAGTATCGGGTTTCAGCGCCGGCGCCGTGGGGGTGGTGATGCTTGTGTATGGCGTGTCCGTGGCGTTCGGCAATATATGGGGCGGCAAGCTGGCCGACAAGAAGGGCCCCGTCAGCGCCTTGAAACTGATCTTTTTGCTGCTGGCGTTTGTTTTGCTGCTGTTGACCTTCACGGCGCCGCATCCCGTGCTGGTCGTCATCACCGTGCTGCTGTGGGGCGCCGTGGCCTTCGGTAACGTGGCCGGGTTGCAAGTGTATGTCGTGCAGCAAGCGGAGCACTTTACGCCCCGCGCCGTCGACGTGGCGTCGGGCCTGAATATCGCCGCTTTCAACCTTGGTATCGCCGGCGGCGCCTGGGGTGGCGGCCTGATCGTCGAACACCTGGGCCTCGTGCACACGGGCTGGATCGGTGCGCTCGTCGTGCTCGGTGCGTTCGGCTTGACAGCCTTGAGCGGCCGGATGGACCGTTTGAGTCCCATACCTGTGCGTGCCGGCGGTGAAAAGTCGATCCATGCGGTGGGGCACTAGGCTAGCCTGATCTGCCAGTAAGTTTCTGGCAGAAAACACCGAAACGGGCGAGAATGACGTTTACTTTCCTCTTGCCCATATTTCCCATGTCCGATACAGCAATGTCACCGCTGCGCCTGCGCGCCGCCATCAATCCAAAACCGCTGGGCGTCGCGCTTGTGCTCATCGTGCTCGGCGCCTGGTATTTGGCGCAAACCGTCGGCGCCACATTGTCCGCGCTGTACGTGGTGGGCGCCTTGCTCGGCATCACCCTGTATCACGCGGCCTTCGGTTTTACGTCCGCCTGGCGCGTCTTTATCGCCGATGGCCGCGGCGACGGCTTGCGCGCGCAAATGCTGATGCTGGCCGTCGGCGTGGCGCTGTTCTTCCCCGCGCTGTCGGCCGGCACGCTGTTCGGCACACCCGTCGCTGGCCTCGTTTCTCCGGCCGGTACCTCGGTGATCTTTGGCGCCTTCATCTTCGGCATCGGCATGCAGCTGGGCGGCGGTTGCGCGTCCGGCACCCTGTACACGGTGGGCGGGGGCAGCACGCGCATGCTCATCACCCTGGCCGCCTTCATCGTCGGCTCCGTGATCGGCACGGCGCATATGCCATTCTGGACGTCGCTGCCACAGCTCCAGCCCATTTCCCTCGTCACGACCCTGGGCCTGGTGCCCGCGCTGGCGCTGAACTGGATCGCCTTCGCGCTGATCGCCGGCATCACGGTGCTGGTGGAAAAGCGCCGCCATGGCAAGCTCGTCGCCACGCCATTGCGGCCCGCGCAGGCCTCGCCCTGGCTGCACGGCCCGTGGCCGCTGGTGGCGGGCGCCGTTGCCCTCGTCGTGCTGAACTTCGCCACCCTGGCGCTGTCGGGCCGGCCGTGGGGCGTGACGTCCGCGTTTGCGCTGTGGGGCGCGAAAGCCGCATCCGTGGTCGGCATCGACACGGCCAGCTGGGCTTACTGGTCCACCAAGGCCAACGCGGCTGCGCTGGCCGCGCCGCTGACGCAAGACAAGACGTCCGTGATGGACATCGGCATCGTGCTCGGTGCCATGCTGGCCGCCGCGCTGGCCGGCCGCTACGCGCCCGTGTGGCGCATCCCGCGCCGTTCGGTGATCGCCGCCATCGTCGGCGGCTTGCTGCTCGGCTACGGCGCGCGCCTGGCCTACGGCTGCAATATTGGCGCTTACTTCAGCGGCATCATCTCTGGCAGCTTGCACGGCTGGCTGTGGCTGGTCTGCGCCTTTCTGGGCAACGTCATCGGCACGCGCTTGCGTCCGTGGTTCGGTCTGGAAGTGGAGCGCGTGAAACGCAGCGGCTGCTGATGCCTGATTGACCGGGGGCATTGCTGTACGCTTTGTTGTATATTGCTGCCCCTGTTCCTCTTTGCCGCCAGCGTATCGCCCATGTCCCCCCTCATCCTGTTTGCCGTTGTCCTCGCATATTTCCTGATCCTGCTGGGTGTGGCATGGCGCACGTCGCGCCATGCGACCAACGACAGTTTTTTCATCGGCAACAAGGACAGCAACTGGATGCTGGTGGCCTTCGGCATGGTGGGCACGACCTTGACGGGCGTGACCTTCATCAGCGTGCCTGGCGCCGTGGGCAGCAACGGTTTCGGCTACATCCAGCTGATGATCGGCTATGTACTCGGTTACCTGGCCATCACCTTCATCTTGCTGCCGCTGTACTACCGGCTGCAGCTGACCTCCATTTACCGCTACCTTGAACTGCGCCTGGGACGGCGCTCCTACCAGAGCGGGGCGGCGTTTTTCATCGTGTCGCGGCTGTTGGGCGCCACGGCGCGGCTGTATCTGGTGGTCAATATCCTGCAAGCGACCATCCTCGACAGCCTGGGCGTGCCGTTCTGGCTGACGTCGTGCGCCGTGCTGCTGCTGATCCTGCTATACACGTATGAGGGCGGTGTCAAGACCATCGTCTGGACCGATACCCTGCAAACGGCGTGCATGCTGGCCGGTCTCGTCATCTGCAGCGTGTTTTTATTGCGCGCAATGGACCTGTCCTTCGTCGACAGCCTCGAGCGCATGCGCGCGCAGGGCCTCACGCGCATCTTCACCACGGACCCGGACAGCCCCGCCTACGTGTGGAAGCACATCGTGGCCGGCATGTTCATCACGATTGCCATGACGGGCATGGACCAGGAGATGATGCAAAAGAATATCTCCGTGCGGACCTTGCGCGACTCGCAAAAGAATATGCTCAGCCTGACCGTGGTGCTGACGGGCGTGCTGCTGCTGTTCCTGTTCCTCGGCGGCTTGCTGCACCTGTATGCGCCGCTGGCCGGCGTGATGGCCACGGGCGACAAATTGTTCCCCGCCGTCGTGCTCGGGCATTTCCCTGTCGTGGTGCAGCTGATCTTCTTTATCGCCCTCATTTCCGCGCTGTTTCCCAGCGTGGACGGGGCGCTGACGGCGCTCACATCCACCTTCTGCATCGATATCCTCGGCGTGCAGAGGCGGGCGGACCTGAATCCGGCCGCGCAGATGCGCTGGCGCCGCCGTGTCCACCTGGGGTTTGCCGCGCTGTTCCTGATCCTGATCATGGCCTTCAAATGGTTTGACGATCCCAGCATGATAGGCGTGATCCTCAAGCTGGCCAGTTATACCTATGGTCCGCTGCTGGGCCTGTTCGCCTTCGGCTTGCTGAGCCGGCGCGGCGTGCGCGACCGCTGGGTGCCGCTGGTGGCCGTGGCGGGGCCGCTGCTGTGCGCGCTGATCGAACAGGAACAGGCGTTGCTGTTCGAGCATTACCGCATCGGCCTGGAATTGCTGATCATGAATGGCGCCCTGGTGCTGGGCGGCCTGTTCCTCATTTCGACGCCGCGAGGGCAGGCCATCAAAGGCGCGGCACACTTGTCAAAATAAGACGATTCCGCCCGTTTTCAGTTATATTGATTTCCTTTAGGTACACAACCTCACGGAGCATCAATGTCACTCAACCCCTTCCCGCCGCTGCGCCGCGGTTTTGGCGCATTCTGGCGCGCGCTCGACGCCACCCGCCGCGCGGTCATCAATCTGATTTTCTTGCTGATCGTCATCGCCATCCTGATCGCCATCTTCGGCGGCGGCGCCAAGCCCCTGGCGGAAAAGACCACCCTGGTGCTGGACTTGCAAGGCCCGCTGGTCGAGGAAACCCCGGGCGGCGTGCGCGAGGCCGTGCTGGCCAATGTCAGCGGCGAAGTCAAGAAGACGGTGCAGCTGCGCGATGTGCTGGCGGTGCTCGACACGGCTTCCAAGGACAAGGACATCGGCTCCATGGTGATCCTGCTCGACGAATTGCAGGGCGGCGGCCTCGCTTCGCTGCGCGAAGTGGCGGCCGGCGTGGAACGCTTCCGTGCCACGGGCAAGAAAGTCACGGCCTGGGGTTCGAGCTACAACCAGCGCCAGTACCTGGTGGCGGCCAAGGCCGACGAGGTATTCCTGCACCCGATGGGCGGCGTCATGCTGGAAGGCTTTGGCCGCTACCGCAATTACTACCGCGACGCGCTCGACAAGGTGGGCGTGACGGTGAACCTGCTGAAAGTGGGCACGTATAAAAGCGCGGCCGAGCCTTTCATCGCCAACGGCCCGTCCGAAGCGGCGGCCGAAGCGGACCGCTACCTGAACAACGGCCTGTGGACCACCTACACGACGGACGTGGAAAAGGCGCGCAAGCTGCCGGCCGGCGCCATCATGCAATCGATCGATGCGCTGCCCGCGCTGATGACGGCCGCCGGTGGCGACATTGCCAAGCTGTCGCTGGACGCCAAGCTGGTCGACGGCCTGAAAACGCGCGACGAACTGCGCCAGTTCATGATGGCGCGCGGCGCGAAGAACACGGAAGGCACGAACTTCCGCCAGGTGAACTACACCGATTACCTGGCGCGCCTGCGCCCCGTGCATGTCGGCGACGCCGTCGGCGTGGTCATCGCTTCGGGCGAAATCGGCGACGGCATCGCGCCACCGGGCGCCATCGGCGGCCTGTCCACCTCGCGCCTGATTCGCCAGGCACGCGAAGACAAATCGATCAAGGCCATCGTGCTGCGCGTCGATTCGCCGGGCGGCAGCGCCTTCGGCTCGGAACTGATCCGCCGCGAACTGGAACTGACGCGCGCCGCCGGCAAGCCGGTGGTCGTCTCGATGGGCAACGTGGCCGCTTCGGGCGGCTACTGGATCAGCACCTCGGCCGATGAAGTGATCGCCGACGCGGCCACCATCACCGGTTCCATCGGCGTGTTCGCGATTCTGCCGACGGCCGACAAGGTAGTGGAAAAGCTGGGCATCCACACGGCCGGTTCGCCGACCACGTGGCTGGCCGACGCGGGCAACCCATTGCGCCCGCTCGACCCGCGTTTCGCGCAAGTGATCCAGGGTTCGATCAACCATGTGTATGGCGACTTCCTGAACCTGGCCGCCAAGGCGCGCAAGACGACGCCCGAGAAAATCAATGAGGTGGCGCAGGGCCGCGTCTGGACGGGCTTGCAGGCGAAAGAGCGCAACCTGGTCGACCGCATCGGCAGCTATGGCGATGCGCTGGCCTCGGCCGCCAAGCGCGCCAAGCTGGGCACCGATTACCGCGTGACCTACCTGGAGCAGGAAACGTCGAACGTGGACCGGTTGATCGGCATGTTCGGCTCCAAGGCCATGGCTTCGCTGGGCCTGGGCGAACACGTGAAGCTGGGCCTCGCCACGACCGGCTTGCCGGCCGATGCGGCGCTGGGCATGGCGCAGGACCTCTCCTGGCTGTCGGGCATCACGCGCGAACATAAACCGTTCATGGCCCTCACGCACTGCTTGTGCGAGGTGCCGTTAGGCGGCAAGTAATCGCAGTAGTGATATGACCTCAAGCCGGCTTCGCCCGGCTTGTTTTCCTTGAGGAGCAGACTATGCCAAGCGATATGAATGCAGACACCGACAACGTGATCGCCATCCGCCCTTGCGCCAAGGGCGACGAACACGCGCTGGCGCTGGTGGGGCAGGCCACTTTTCTTGAAGCGTTCGCCGGCATCCTCGATGGCGCCGACGTCATCGCCCATTGCCAGCGCCAGCACGACGTGCAGTTGTACCGCGACTGGCTGGCGCTGCCGGCCATGCGCTTGTGGCTGGCCGAGGCCACGCCGGGCGGCGCGCCCGTCGGCTACCTGGTGCTCAGTCCCGCCGGCCTGCCGGTGGCCGACCCGCGCCCGAACGACCTGGAAATCAAGCGCATCTACCTGCTGCACCGCTTCCAGGGCCAGCGCGTGGGCCAGCGTTTGATGCAGGCGGCCGTGGAGCAGGCACGCGCCAGCGGAGCGGGGCGGGTGCTGCTGGGCGTCTACGCGGAAAACCACGATGCGCTGGCGTTCTATGCGCGCTGCGGCTTTGCGCAGCTGGGCCGGCGCACCTTCCGCGTGGGCCGCACCGACTACCAGGACGTCATCCTCGGCATGACCTTGTAAATCCACGTAAAGAATCGCCGCCGCCTGCCGCCGCCTGGACCCCCGCGCGGCGCCAGGTCAAGCCGGCTGGCCGGAGATTTGTAGCGAGTTTGTATCTGCATGCGAGTCGCCCGCGCCACGTGCTCGCGGGCGCGCGGCGCCCCGCAAGCCTGATTTTTCCACCATTCCCCCACAGTGGCGGCCCGCCTGCCAGCCCGCCGGATCCTCCCATGCCTGTCAGGCTGTGTGTAATTGTTTCAGGTAGAAATGAAACAGTTACATGACTATGCTAGAGTCGTTTCACGCTAGGGAGCGATGTTTTTTCAGCTGATTTTCAGCTCTTAACTCCCCTGGCTTTTACCGAAACAACCCCGAAAAACGGTCGTCCTGCCTGAGTGTGTTCCACCTCGGCCGGCGCCACAGACTCGCCGTGCCAGCGGCCTAGACAAGGATAAGCGATGGATTCGCAGACAACACCCAACACCCCACGGCGCAGCCGCCGTTCGAAAATCGTCGGCACGGTCATCGCGCTGGCCGTGATGGCGGCGCTGGGGGGCGGTGCCTGGTACCTGACCCATTCGGGCACCAGCGCCCAGGGCGGCCCAGGCATGGGCGCTGGCGGTCCTGGCGGGCCAGGTGGCCCGGGCGGGCGCCGCGGCGGCCCTTCGACCACCGTGGGCGTGGCCACGGCCGTCAAATCCGACCTGCCCGTGGTGCTCGATGCGCTGGGCACGGTGACGGCCGCGTCCACCGTGACGGTGCGCCCGCAAGTGTCGGGCATTTTGAAGGAATTGAAATTCAAGGAAGGCGGCATGGTCAAGGCGGGCCAGGTGGTGGCGCAGATCGACCCGGCACAATTCGAGATGGCGCTGATGCAGGCCACGGGCCAGCGCCAGCGCGATGAGGCGCAGCTGGAAAATGCACGCCTGACCCTGAAACGCTATCAGACTTTGCTGGGCCAGGATTCCATCGCGCGCCAGGACGTCGACACGCAGGCCGCCCTGGTCAAGCAGCTGGAAGGCACGGTGATGACGGACCGCGCGTCCGAAGGCACGGCCAGGCTGAACCTCGGCTATACCAAGGTGGTGTCGCCGATCAGCGGCCGCGCCGGCCTGAAGGTGGTCGACATCGGCAACCTGGTCAGTACCAGCGATACGGGCGGCGTGGTGGTGGTGACGCAGCTCTCGCCCATCGACGTCGAGTTCTCCGTGCCGCAGGATAAAGTGCAGACCATCCAGGAGCGCTTGAATGGCGGCTCGGCCCTGGCCGCGCTGGCGCTGGACCGCACGCGCACGCATACCCTGGACAAGGGCAGCTTGACGGCGCTGGACAACCAGGTCGATGTGCAGACGGGCACCGTGCGCGCCAAGGCCCGCTACACGAATGACAAGATGGCGCTGTTCCCCAGCCAGTTCGTCAACGTGCGCCTGGAACTGGGCAACATCACGGGCGCCGTGCTGGTGCCCGTGACGGCCCTGCGCCACAGTAACAACGGCGACTTCGTCTATGTGCTCAAAGCGGATAAAACCGTTACCGTGCGCATGGTCACGCGGGGCCAGGCCACCACCGACATGGTGGAAATCCGCGCCGGCCTGGAAGCGGGAGAGCAAGTCATCACGGAAGGCGCCGACCGCCTGAAGGAGGGCGCGAAAGTCACCATGGCGGGCGACAAGCCGGCCATGGGCGCCGGTGGCGCGGGGGCAGGCACCGGCGAGCGCCGCCACCGCCGCCAGCACGCTGATGGCGCGGCCAGCGCACCGGCCGCATCGGCTGCAGCATCGGCGCCGGCGACCGCTCCCACTCCCGCTAAGGGCGCAGCGCAATGAGTCCATCGACGCCATTCATCAAGCGCCCCGTCGCCACGGCGCTGCTGATGCTGGCCATCGTGCTGGCGGGGCTGGTCGGCTTCAAGTTCCTGCCGCTGGCCGCCTTGCCGCAGGTGGACTTCCCCACCATCCAGGTGCAGACCCTGTATCCGGGGGCCAGCCCCGAAGTCATGGGGCAGACCGTGACGGCGCCGCTGGAGCGCCAGTTCGGGCAGATGTCGGGCTTGCAGCGCATGAGTTCCACCAGCGCGGCCGGCGTTTCCATCATCACCTTGCAATTCACGCTGGGCCAGACCCTGGACGTGGCCGAGCAGGAAGTGCAGGCGGCCATCAATGCGGGCGGCTCCCTGCTGCCGACCGACTTGCCAGCGCCGCCCGTGTACGCGAAGATCAACCCGGCCGACGCGCCCGTGCTGACCCTGGCGATTACCTCCGACACGATGCCGCTGACGCAGGTGCAGAACATCGTCAATACGCGCCTGGCGCTCAAGATCAGCCAGGTCAACGGCGTGGGCCTCGTCTCGCTGTCGGGCGGCCAGCGTCCGGCCGTGCGCATCCAGGGCGACACCAAGTTGCTGGCGTCGTACGGCCTGGGTCTCGACAGCCTGCGCACGGCCATCGCGGCGGCCAACGTCAATAGCGCCAAGGGCAGTTTCGACGGCCCCACGCGCTCATTCACCATCAACGCCAACGACCAGCTGGTGACGGCGGAAGACTACAAGCGCCTGATCATCACCTATAAAAATGGCGCGCCCGTGCGCCTGTCCGACGTGGCCAATGTCGTCGACAGCGCGGAAAACACGCGCCTGGGCGCCTGGTCGGGCAAGCAGCCGGCCATCATCCTGAATGTGCAGCGCCAGCCCGGCGCCAACGTCATCAAGACGGTCGACGCCATCAAGGCCTTGCTGCCCGACCTGCAGGCCAGCCTGCCGGCGGCCATGAAGCTCGACGTGCTGAGCGACCGCACGACGGGCATCCGCGCCTCGGTCGAACACGTGGAAATGGAACTGTTGTTGTCCGTGCTGCTGGTGGTGCTGGTGATCTTCGCCTTTTTGCACAGCATGCGCGCCACGGTGATCGCCAGCCTGTCCGTGCCGATCTCGTTGATCGGCGCCTGCGGCGTCATGTATCTGCTCGGTTACAGCCTGAACAACTTGTCCTTGATGGCGCTGACCATCGCCACGGGCTTTGTCGTCGATGACGCCATCGTCATGATCGAAAACATCGCCCGCTACATCGAGGAGGGCGAAACGCCGATGGCCGCCGCCCTGAAGGGCGCGTCGCAGATCGGCTTTACCATCATCTCGCTGACGGTGTCATTGATCGCCGTGCTGATTCCCCTGCTGTTCATGGGTGACGTGGTGGGCCGGCTGTTCCGCGAATTTGCCATGACCCTGGCCATCACGATCCTGATTTCCGCCGTGGTCTCGCTGACCCTGGTGCCGATGATGTCGGCGCGCTGGCTGAAAAGCCACGCCGATGAAAAAATCAGCGCTACGGGCCAGCGCATCCAGGCTTTCCTCGACCGTGTGATCGTGCAGTACGACCATGCGCTCGTGTGGGTGCTGAAACGCCAGGGACTGACCCTGCTCGTCGCCCTGGCCACCCTGGTGCTGACCGTCATCCTGTATATCACCATCCCGAAAGGCCTGTTCCCCACGCAGGACACGGGGCAGCTGCAGGCGCGCATCGAAACCTCGCAAGCCGTCTCATACGAACGCATGGCCACCTTGCAGCAGGCGGCCGCCAGCGCGCTGCTGGAAGACCCCGCTGTCGATACCCTGAGTTCCCTCGTCGGCGTCGATGCGGCCAACAACACCATGCTGCACACGGGCAGCATGCTGATCAACCTGAAGCGTCCGCGCAGCGGCAGCCAGGACGAGGTCATGGAGCGCTTGCGCAACCGCGTGGCCAAGGTGGCCGGCGTGACCCTGTATCTGCAGCCGACGCAGGATCTGACCATCGATGCGGAGTCGGGGCCGACGCAGTACCGCGTCTCGCTCGAAGGGGCCGACACGGCCACCGTCACCGAGTGGGCCGGCAAGCTGGCCGCGCGCATGCGTGAAAAATCGCAGCTGCGCAACGTCGTCACGGATGCGGGCGCCACGGGCGCCGCCGTCACCGTGGCGATCGACCGCGACAGCGCCGCGCGCATGTCCGTCACCACGGCAACCGTCGACGACGCGCTGTACAACGCCTTCGGCCAGCGCATCATTTCGACGATTTTCACGGAAACCAACCAGTACCGCGTCATCCTCGAAGCGCAACCGGGCATCGTCACCACGCCGTCCGACCTGTCGGACCTCCAGGTGCGCACGGGATCCGGCAAGTCGACGCCGCTGTCCGCCTTTGCCAGCGTCAGCGAAAAACAGGCGCCGCTGCAAATCACGCACGTGGCGCAATACCCGGCCACCACCCTCGGCTTCGACACGACGCAGGGCGTGGCGCTGGGCAGCGCCGTCGACGCCATCCGCCAGGCGGCGAAAGACATCGCCTTGCCGCCATCGGTGACCCTGACCTTCCTCGGCGCGGCCGGCGCATATGAAAACTCGCTGTCGAACCAGCTGTGGCTCATTCTCGCCGCCGTCGTCTGCGTGTACATCGTGCTCGGCGTGCTGTACGAAAGCTACATCCACCCGCTGACGATTTTGTCGACCTTGCCGTCGGCCGGCGTGGGCGCCTTGCTGGCGCTGATGATCTCGGGGCAAGACCTGGGCGTGATCGGCATCATCGGCATCATCCTGCTGATCGGCATCGTCAAGAAGAACGCCATCATGATGATCGACTTCGCCATCGAGGCTGAACGCGATGAAGGAAAAAGCCCGCAGGAAGCCATCCACCAGGCGGCCCTGCTGCGCTTCCGTCCCATCCTGATGACGACCCTGGCGGCGCTGTTCGCGGCCGTGCCGCTGATGCTGGGCTGGGGCGAGGGCGCCGAGTTGCGCCGTCCGCTGGGCCTGGCCATCTTCGGCGGCCTGATCGTCAGCCAGGTGCTGACCCTGTTTACCACGCCCGTCATCTACCTGGGCTTCGACCGCCTGGGACAGCGCTTCGCCTCCAGAGCGCGGGGCGTCAACCTGGACAAGCCGGCCGATAACGCGGGGAGCGCCGCGTGAACCTGTCCGAACCGTTCGTCAAGCGTCCGATCGCCACCGTGCTGCTGACCATCGGCATCGCGCTGGCCGGTGTCGGCGCCTTCTTCGTGCTGCCCGTCTCGCCGCTGCCGCAGGTCGATTATCCGACCATTTCCGTCAGCGCCAGCCTGCCCGGCGCCAGTCCCGCGACCATGGCCACGTCGGTGGCCACGCCGCTGGAACGGCGCCTCGGTGTGATCTCGGGCGTGAACGAGATGACGTCGTCGTCGGGCACGGGCTCGGCGCGCATCAACCTGCAGTTCGACCTGAACCGCAAGATCGATTCGGCCGCGCGCGAAGTGCAGGCGGCGATTGCCGCCGCGCGCGTGGACTTGCCGGCCACCTTGCGCAGCAACCCCACCTACCGCAAGGCCAATCCGTCCGACGCGCCCGTGATCATCCTGGCGCTGACGTCGAAAACGCGCACGCCAGGCCAGATCTACGATGCTGTGTCGAATCTGGTGCAGCAGAAGGTGGCGCAAGTGAAGGGCGTGGGCGACGTGGAACTGGGCGGCGGCTCGCTGCCGGCCGTGCGCGTGGAACTGCTGCCATACCAGCTCAATCACTACAGCGTGTCGATGGAAGACGTGCGCGCGGCCATCCAGGCCAGCAACGCCAACCGGCCCAAGGGCGCCATTTCCGGCGACGAGCGCAGTCTGCAAATCTATTCGGGCGCGGCGACGGCTTCGGGCGGGCGCAGCGCGGCCGATTACCGCAGCCTGGTCGTGGCCTGGCGCGACGGCGCCGCCATCCGCCTCGACGACGTGGCCGAAGTGGTCGACGGCGTGGAGAACAACAATACCCTGGGCCTGTTCAACGGCGACCCGGCCGTCATCGTGCTGATCACGCGCCAGCCGGGTGCCAACGTCATCGCCACGGTCGACGGCGTGCGCGCGCTGCTGCCGCAACTGCAGGCGCAGCTGCCGGGTGACATCAAGCTGCAGGTGGCGTCCGACAGCACCAATTCCATCCGCTCGTCCCTGCACGAGATCGAGTTCACCCTGATCCTGTCCATCGTGCTCGTCGTGCTGGTGGTCAGCGCCTTTTTGCGCAGCGTGCGCGCCACCATCATCCCGGCTGTCGCTACCATCGTCTCGCTCTTGGGCACCTTCGGCGTGATGTACATGCTGGGCTTCAGCCTGAACAACCTGTCGCTGATGGCGCTGACGGTGGCCACGGGCTTTGTCGTCGACGACGCCATCGTGGTGCTGGAAAACACGCAGCGCCACATCGAGGCGGGCATGGACCGCTTCAAGGCGGCCCTGCTGGGCGCGCGCGAAGTGGGCTTTACCGTGCTGTCGATCAGCCTGTCCTTGGTCGCCGTCTTCATCCCGCTGCTGTTCATGGGTGGGCAGGTGGGGCGGCTGTTCCGCGAATTCGCCGTGACCCTGTCGGCCGCCGTGATGATTTCGCTGGTCATCTCGCTGACCACCACGCCGATGATGTGCGCCTGGCTGCTGAAAAGCGGCGAGCAGCACAAGCCGCCCGGCCTTGTCGCGCGCTGGTTCGAACAGGGGTTCGAGCGCATGCTGAAAGTCTACGAGCACTGCCTGGACTGGGCCTTGTCCAGCGCCGCGCTGGTGATGACCATCCTCGTGTTCGTCGTCGGCCTGAACGTGTACCTGTTCGCGGCCGCGCCCAAGGGCTTCTTCCCGCAGCAGGATACGGGCCAGATCAATGGCGGCATGCGCGCCGACCAGAGCATCTCGTTCCAGGCCATGCAAAGCAAATTGCGCCAGCTGGTCGACATCATCAAGGACGATCCGGCAGTCGCCACCGTCGTCGGGTTTACGGGCGGCGGCAGGGCAGGGGGCGGTTTCATGTTCATCGACCTGAAGCCGGCCTCGCAGCGCACGGACAAGGGGCAAGCCGTCATCGCCCGCTTGCGTCCGCAACTGGCCAAGGTGACGGGCATTTCCCTGTTCCTCAATCCTGTGCAGGATTTGCGCATGGGCGGGCGCTCCAGCAATTCGACGTACCAGTACACGCTGATCAGCGACAATCAGGCGGACCTCAAAAAATGGGCGGCGAAGCTGGCCGACCAGATGAAGCTGCAGCCGGCCCTGATCGACGTCGACACGGACCAGGCGGAAAACGGCGTGGAAACCTTTGTTTCCATCGACAAGGACCGCGCCACGCAGCTGGGCGTGCAAGTCAAGGATATCGACAATGCGCTGTACAACAGCTTCGGCCAGCGCCAGGTGGCGACCATCTACGATGAGCTGAACCAGTACCACGTGATCATGGAAGTGGCGCCGCGCTATGCGCAAAGCCCGGAAGCGCTGCGCTCCGTGTACGTGCCGGCGTCGAATGCGGCCGCCGTCGCCGCCCGCGGCACGACGGTCACCACCAGTACCACCACCAGCGCGGCGCCGTCGAACACGACGGCCGCGCGCGACCCGTCCAGCGGCTCGGCCCTGTCCACGACCCTGGCGCACATGGTGCCGCTGTCCTCGTTCAGCAGCTTTGCGGAAAGCTCGACGGCGACCTCCATCAACCACCAGGGCGGCGAACTGGCCACCACCGTGTCGTTCAACCTGGCCGACGGCTATCCGCTCAGCGACGGGCAGGCCGCCGTGGCCCAGGCGGAGTCGGAAATCGGCATGCCCGTCAATGTGCGCGGCAGCTTCCAGGGTTCGGCCAAGAGCGCGCAGGACAGCAACAAGGAACAGCCGCTGTTGATCCTGGCGGCCATCGTGGTGATCTACATCGTGCTGGGCATCCTGTACGAAAGCCTGATCCACCCCGTCACCGTGCTGTCGACCTTGCCGTCGGCGGGCGTGGGCGCCGTGCTGGCCTTGCTGCTGTTCCGCATGGAGTTTTCCATCATCGCCCTGATCGGCGTGTTCCTGTTGATCGGTATCGTCAAGAAAAATGCTATATTGATCATCGACTTCGCGCTGGAGGCCGAGCGTTCGCGCGGCTTGAGTGCGGTGGAGGCGGTGCGCGAGGCATGTTTGCTGCGTTTCCGCCCCATTCTGATGACCACCCTCGCGGCGGCGCTCGGCGCCTTGCCGCTGGCGATCGGTTTCGGCGAGGGGTCGGAGCTACGCCAGCCCTTGGGGGTCGCCATCATCGGCGGCCTGATTGCCAGCCAGTTACTCACATTGCTGACCACCCCGGTGGTCTACATCCTGCTCGACAAGCTGCGCACGCGCAGCGCCGACGAGCAGCAATTGAGCCGCATTCCTGGGCCAGATAACCCGAGCACACAATCATGAAGCAAGTAAAACCTATTCCATCCGCCGTCCCCGCACGCCATTTGCCGGCACTGGCCGCCGCTACCGCTTTCCTGTTGCTGGCCGGCTGCGCCGTCAGCCCCGCCTATGAAACGCCGACGGCCGCCGCGCCGCAAACGTTCAAGGAGGCGGCCGGCTGGCAGCCTGCCGTGCCGGCCGACACCCTGGAACGGGGTCCCTGGTGGACCCTGTTCGGCGACGCGCAGCTGAACCAGCTGGCCGACAGCATTGAAATCTCGAACCAGAACGTGGCGGCCGCCATCGCTTCCTACGAGCAGGCGCGCGCGCTGGTGCGCGAACAGCGCGCCTCGCTGTTCCCCACCGTGAACCTGACGGGCAGCGGCGCCCGCTCTGGTGGCGGGGGCGAGCAGCAGACGAACAACAACTTCAAGGCGGCCATCGGCGCGTCGTGGGAGCCGGATATCTGGGGCCGCTTGCGTGCGGGCGTGACGGGCGCGGACGCGAGCGCGGCCGCCAGCGCGGCCGACCTGGCCGCGGCGCGCCTGTCGGCGCAGGGCGAACTGGCCACCAATTATTTTTCGCTGCGCCAGAGCGATGCGCAGATCGCGCTGCTCAATGCCACCATCGACGGCTACAAGCGCGTGCTCGAGATCACCAGCAACCGCTTCAACTCGGGCATCGCCGCCAAGTCCGACCTGCTGCAGGCGCAGACGCAGCTGGCCAATGCGCAGATCGATTTGTCGAGCCAGACGCGTGCGCGCGCCCAGCTCGAACACGCGATCGCCATCCTGCTGGGCAAGGCCCCATCGGACTTCAGCCTGGCCGTGGCGCCGTGGACCCTGACCGTGCCCGAGGTGCCGCTGGGCGTGCCATCGACCCTGCTGCAGCGCCGTCCCGACATCGCGGCCGCCGAGCGCCGGGTGGCCGTGGCCAACGAGCAGATCGGCATCGCCCGCTCGGCCTACTATCCGAGCCTGAACCTGACGGGTTCCTACGGTTCCGGCGCCAGCCGTGTGGGCGACCTGTTCAATGCATCGTCGAGCCTGTGGTCCTTGGGCGTGTCGGCCGCGCAGACCCTGTTCAACGCGGGCGCCACGACGGCCAGCGTGGACGCGGCGAAGGCGGGGCATGAGGCGGCCGTAGCGCGCTACCGCCAGACGGTATTGAGTGCCTTTGGCGCCGTGGAAGACCAGTTGTCGGCCACGCGCGCGCTGGCCGAACAGCTGGCCTTGCGCCAGCAGGCGTCGTCCGCCGCCGACCAGGTCGAGCAGCAGATGCTGAACCGCTACAACGCGGGCCAGGTAGGCTATACGGACGTGGTGACGGCGCAAGTGACGGCCCTGTCGGCGCGCCGCTCACTGGTGCAGGCGCAGGCGGACCGCCAGACCACGGCCGTGGCCCTGATCCAGTCGCTGGGCGGCGGTTGGCACGTGCCATAGGTGCAGTAGAGGAAAGGGCAGGCTGGCGCAGGGTAGAAAAACCTGCGCCAAATTCGCGTTTTCATGCGCGCCTTGAGTGCTAGAATGCAAGATTATCAATTGCCGGCCATGGCAAGGTTTGCCGAGGCTGGTTTCTAGCAGACGATGATAACCCGCAAACGCAGCAAAATCAGTCTGGCCAGCCTGCCTGCCGAAGCGCCCACCATCGGTTTTCCCGTGGTGGCCATTGGCGCTTCCGCTGGCGGACTCGACCCTATTGTCGCTTTCCTGACCCATGTGCCGCCGGAAAGCGGCATCGCCTATGTGGTGATCCAGCACCTTGATCCCACGCAAAAAGCCCTGTTGCCGGAACTGTTGCAGCGGGCCACCAGCATGCCTGTCACGGAAATCACGCACCATGCGGCATTGCGGCCCAACCATATCTATGTGATTCCGTCGAATGCCGACCTGGGCCTGTCGAAGGGACGGTTCCTGCTCAGCGAACCGCTGCAGCTACGCGGACACCGCTTGCCCATCAATGCTTTCTTCGAAAGCCTGGCGGCCGAGCTGGGCGAACTGGCCGTGGGCGTGATTCTGTCCGGCATGGGCAGCGACGGGACGCGCGGCTTGCAGGCCATCAAGCAGGCGGGCGGCCTGACCCTGGCGCAGCATCCCGATACGGCCAGGTTCGACATGATGCCGCAAAGCGCCATCGCCGCCGACGCGGTGGACCTTGTCGATTTTCCCGACAAGATGCCCGAAAAGATCGTCAGTTACCTGTTTCGCAGCAGCTTTCTGGAGTTGCCGGGCAAGGCGCCGAGTGGACGCAATTCCTTGCAGGAAATTGTCGCCTTGCTGTCCGAACATACGGGCAACAGCTTCTCGGACTACAAGATCAATACGATCCTGCGCCGCATCGAGCGCCGCATGAGCTTGTACCAGATGATATCGATGGAAGAGTACATTCCCTATCTGCGCAACAATCCTGCGGAAATCGACCTGTTGTTCAAGGAGTTGCTGATCGGCGTGACGAATTTTTTCCGCGACCCCAAGGTGTGGGAATACCTGAAGATGGTGGTCTTGCCGCAAATGCTGGCGGCTAACCCTGACGGGCGCGCGTTCAAGGCCTGGATTCCTGCCTGTTCCACGGGAGAGGAAGCGTATTCGCTGGCCATGGTGTTCCAAGAGGTGGTAGCCGGCAGCAACCCGCCGTCGAAGTACAGCCTGCAGATTTTTGCCACCGACCTGTCGGCCGACGCCATCGATCGCGCGCGCCAGGGCCGGTTTCCGACAACGATCAGCAGCGATGTGTCGACCGAGCGCCTGGAACGGTTTTTCTTGCAGGACAAGAACGATTACCTGGTCAGGAAAGAGGTCCGCAACATGATCATCTTTGCCCAGCAAAACATTATTTCGGACCCGCCGTTCACCAAGCTCGATATCCTGTGTTGCCGTAACCTCTTGATTTACCTCAATGCCAAGTTGCAGCAGCGTTTAATTCCCCTGTTTCATTACGCCTTGAACCGCGATGGCGTTTTGCTGTTGGGCAGCGCCGACACGCCCGGTCATTTTTCCGAGCTGTTCGCGCCGCTGACGACATCGACCCGGCTGTACCGCCGTCTCGACAACATGGCGCGCCAGCGCTTGCTGACGTACTTTCCCACGAAAGTGTCGTCGGCCACTCCTCCTCCCCCCAGCGACACGAGAGAAGTCAGCATGCCCGGAAAAATTCAATCCCATGTCGAGCAATTATTGCTCCAAAAATATTCGCCTGCGGCCGTGCTGCTGAACCAGGATGGGGACATCCTGTATATCAACGGGCGCACGGGTTCCTTCCTGGAACCGGCGGCAGGCAAGGCCAACTGGAATATCCACGCGATGGCGCGCGATGGCTTGCGTTACGAGCTGGCGGGCCTGATCAAGCAGGCGCTGCAAAGCGACAGCCTGGTACGCCTGAATGGCCTGGTGCTCAAGGATCATGCAGGACAGGGGCATGGCGTGGATTTGACAGCGGAAGCCTTGCTTCAGCCCGAAGAGCTGCGCGGCATGGTCTTCGTCACGTTTGCCAGCGTACCGCTGGCGGCTATCCCGCGCCGGGGCCGCTCGCCGAGCCCCAAGGTGCTGGAACTGGAGCAGCAGCTGATCCAGGCACGCAATGAAATCCAGGCCGTGCGCGACGAAATGCAGACCTCGCGCGAAGAATTGAAATCGGCCAACGAGGAATTGCAGTCGACCAATGAAGAGTTGCAATCTGCGAACGAAGAGCTGACCACTTCGAAGGAAGAGATGCAGTCGCTTAATGAAGAGTTGTACACGGTCAATGCCGAGTTGCAATCGAAGGTCGACGATTTGTCGCTGGTCAACAGTGACATGAAAAACCTGCTCAATAGTACCGATATCGCCACCATCTTCCTCGACAGCGAGCTGCGCATCCGCCGCTTCACGGCGCCGGCCACGCAAATCTACAAGCTGATCCAGACGGACTTGCGCCGCCCGCTCAGCGACATCGTCAACGACCTGGCCTACCCGAACCTGGAGGCGGACGCACTGGAAGTCATCCGCAGCCTGGTGTTTTGCGAACGGCAGGTGCAGACCAAGAACGGGCGCTGGTACAACGTGCGCATCATGCCGTACCGCACGGTGGAAAATGTTATCGATGGCGTAGTGGTGACCTTTATTAACATTACCGAGTCAAAGGTATTGGAAGCCCAGTTACGCCAGATTCAGTCCGGCGCCGCGGCGGACGGGAAAGCAGGAGAGAGCGCGTCATGAGCGAACCATTCGACGACGGTAGCGGGCCGGCCAGGCTGAGAGAGCAGGCCGAGCAATTGGCGGCGCAGCAGCGCCAGTCCGTGGTGGCGCCGCAGTCGAATGAAGAGGTGATACGCCAGCTGCATGAGTTGCAGGTCAGCCAGATCGAGCTGGAAATGCAGAGCGCGGCCCTGGCAGAGCTGGAACAGCTGAAGAATGAATATGAAAGCAGCCGCGACCGTTATGCGCAGCTGTATGAACAGGCGCCCGTCAGCTATTTTTCGCTGGCGCGCGAGGGCGTCGTCACGCGTGTCAACGTGGCGGCTTGCGGCTTGCTGCAGCGCGACAAGAACCAGCTGCTGGGGCGGCGCTTCGAACAATTCGTCGCGCCCCAGGCGCAAGGCAGCTTCCGCCGCTTCCTCGACGCCGTCTTCACGAGCGGCGCCCGGCAAGTGCTCGAGGCGCAGCTGTTCGGCGGATCGGCGGGCGGCATGGTGCGCATCGAAGCCAATTTCGACGCGGCCAGCGACACGGCGCGCATGCTGGTGACGGACCTGGGTGACGAGCACGCGCGCGAATCGGCCTTGCGGCGCGCCTTCGTCATCCTCGACAGTATCCGCGAGGGCGTGCTGGTGACAGACAGCGACAACCGCATCATTTCCGTCAACCCCGCCTTCACCACCATCACCGGCTACCAGGCCGAGGAAGCCATCGGGCGCGATCCATCCTTCCTCGGCGGCGGCACGCATTTGCCGCATTTCTATGAAGCCATGTGGCGCAGCCTGCACCGGGATGGCAGCTGGTATGGCGAACTGGTGAACCGGCGCAAGAATGGCGAGCGCTTCGTGGAATCGCTGTCGATCACGCCCATGCGCATGGCGGACGGCACCATCAGCCATTTTGTCGGCGTGTTTTCCGATATCACCGAGCGCAAGCTGGCCGAGGCGGACTTGCGCGAACTGCACCGCGAGCTGGACCAGCGGGTCATCGACCGCACGGCCGAATTGCTGCACGCCAACCAGCATCTGCAGCTGGAAGTGCAGCAGCGTGAGCGGGCCCAGGAAGCCTTGCGCGATGCCGAGCGTTTCTTTCATGCCACCATCGATTCGCTGACGGACCGGGTGCTGGTGCTGGACCAGGCGGGCAGCGTCGCGCATGCCAACCAGGCGTGCCTGGATTTTGTCGGGCAGATGCAAAAACCGCTGCATTACCTGGAGTTTTGCGAGACGGACCCGCGCTGGCAGCGCAGCGCCGGACGCGAGCTGGCCGCCGGCATCCGCTCCGTCATTGCCGGCCGTGCCGACACGTTTGCGCTCGAATATGAATTTATCACGCGCTCAGGCCCCCGCTGGTCGCAGGCCAGGGTCAGCCGTTTCCTCGGCGAAGGGCCGCTGCGCGTGGTGGTGGCGCACACGGACATTACCGAACGCAAGTTGATGGATGGCGCCCTGCGCCAGTCGCACGCGCAGCTGCGCCAGCTGGCGCTGCACCTGGAAACGGCCAAGGAAGACGAGCGCAAGCGCATTTCGCGCGATATCCACGATGAACTGGGGCAAAACCTGCTGGCGCTGCGCATCGATATTTCCATGCTCAGCGCGCGCACCGAAGGTTCCCATCCGCGCCTGCACCGCCGGGTCGGTGCCGTGCTCAGCAATGTCGATACCACCATCAAGAGCGTGCGCGGCATCATCAACGAGCTGCGTCCGATGGCGCTGGACCTGGGCTTGCAGGCCGCCATCGAATGGCAGGTGGGCGACTTCCGCAAGCGCAGCGGCGTTGCTTGCCGCCTGCTGATCCGCGACGAGGCGCTGTTTGCCGCCATCGGCAGCCAGGCCGAGATCGTGCTGTTCCGCATCGTGCAGGAAGCGCTGAGCAACGTCATGCGCCATGCCGAGGCCAGCCAGGTCGAGATCGAACTCAGTTCGGATGCCTGCGCCGTGTACGTGGCCATCAGCGATAACGGCATCGGCATCACGCCGCAGCAGCAGCGCAAGAAACAGTGCTTTGGCCTGATCGGCATCGCCGAACGGGTGACGGCGCTGGGTGGCCACTTCGAGGTGGGCTTGCCGGCCTCGGGCGCCGGATGCCGCCTGGCCTTGCAGATACCCCTGCAGGGAGTGGGGCGGCCGGCCGCCTGATACAGAAATTGCAATCGGTTAATTTTTGCCGACTCAGCTCGCCTGGACAGGCTATACTTTCGCCTGCTTTTATGGAGGGGCATATCTTGTTCAAAACAATCGTTTTACCAGTCGCCTTGTTGGGCGCGTTCGCCGGCGCACACGCCGACGAAGGGCAATGGCAACCACACCAACTGCCACAGCTGAAAGCCGAACTGAAACGGGTCGGTATCGAAATTCCTGCAGAAAAACTGGCTGACCTGAGCAAGCACCCGATGAGCGCCATCGTGTCGCTCGGTGGCTGCTCGGCCGCTTTCGTTTCCGACGCCGGCCTGGTGGTGACCAACCACCACTGCGCGTATGGCGCCGTGCAGCGCAATTCCACGCCGGAACACAATTACATCACCAACGGCTTCCTGGCCAAGACGCGCGCCGCAGAGCTGCCGGGCGGTCCGAACAGCCTCGTGTATGTGACGGACAAGGTGGAGAACGTCAGCGACCGCGTGCTGAAAGGCTTGACGGCCGACATGAGCGGCCGCGCGCGCCACGAAGCCGTGGAAAAGCGCGTCAAGGACTTGATCGCCGAATGCGAAACGGACAAGATGTACCGCTGCTCCGTGCCCGCCTTCCATCGCGGCCTCGAGTACTATCGCATCCGCCAGATGATGATACGCGACGTGCGCCTGGTGTACGCGCCATCGGACAAGATCGGGAACTTCGGCGGCGACATCGACAACTACGAATGGCCGCGCCACACGGGCGACTACTCGTTCCTGCGCGCCTACGTGGGCAAGGATGGCCGCCCGGCCGACCCGTCGCCCGACAACGTGCCGTACAAATCGAAGGATTTCCTGGTGGTCTCGGCCGAAGGCTTGAAAGCCGGTGACGGCATCTTGCTGGCGGGCTACCCCGGCCGCACCAGCCGCTACAAGCTGCCGGCGGAAATCCGTTTTGCGCGCGATACGGCTTTCCCGCTGAAAGTATCGGAACTGCAGGCCGACCTGGCCGTGATGGCCGATGCGACGAATGGCGACGCGGCCGCTGCCGTGCGCTATGCCAGCGTGGTGAAAAGCATCAACAATGTGCTGAAGAAAACCCAGGGCTTGCTCGACGGTTTCGCGCGCAAGGACATCGCCGCCATCAAGGACGTGCAGGATGCCGAGTTCCGCGCCTGGTACGCGAAACAGCCGAACGTCTCGCCGACCCTGCTGGCCGAACTGGACGCGGCGATCGCCAGCGACATGGCCTTGAGCGAAGAAGAGTTCGCCTGGAGCGTGGCCACCAACAGCGATTTGCTGAAAAGCGCGCGCACCATCTACCGTTTGTCGCTGGAGCGCCAGAAAGCGGACGCCGAGCGCGAATCGGGCTTCCAGCAGCGCGACCTGGCCTTCATCAAGGCCCGTCTGGCCCGCCTGGAGCAGTCGTACGTCAACAAGGTCGACCAGGCGCGTTTTGAAGCTGGCCTGAAGCGTTACGCGCAACTGGCGGCGAAGAGCCATCCGCAAGGCCTGGACGCGCTGCTGCCGGCCCCAGGCGCCGTGGCGGCCCTGTACCAGCAGACGCAACTGGCTGACACGGCCAAGCGCCTGGCCTGGCTGGAAAAGGACCAGGCCGCCGTTGCCCAGTCCGACGACGCCTTCATGCAACTGGCCGTCAAGCTGCATCCGGTGGACGTGGCGCTGGAAGAGCGCCGCAAGGAAATCGACGGCAACCTGGAACGCGTGATTCCGCAATACATGCAAGCCGTGATCGCGTGGAAGAAGTCGCAAGGCAAACCTGTCTATCCTGACGCCAACTCGACCTTGCGCGTGACGTACGGCACCGTCTCGCCATACTCGCCGCGCGACGGCCTGAACAAGGGACCGTTCACGACCGTGGAAGGCATCGTCGAGAAAGTCACTGGCAAGGCCCCGTTCGAAGCGCCGCAAGGACTGATCGACGCCGTCAAGCAAAAGCGCTACGGCCAGTTCCGCGACCCGGTACTGGGCACGGTTCCCGTCAACTTCCTCACCAGCGCCGACACCACGGGCGGCAATTCCGGCTCGGCCGTGATGAACAAGCGCGGCGAGCTGATCGGCCTGAACTTCGATTCGACGTATGAATCGATCACCAAGGACTGGTACTTCGACACGGCCATCACGCGCGCCATCCACCTCGACATCCGCTACATGCTGTGGGTGATGAAGGAAGTGGACCACGCGGATAACCTGTTGCAGGAAATGAGCATCAAGTATCCGAAAGCCGCCAAGAAATAATCTTTCTTGGTTGAAATGAAAGCCGCATCCGCCGCAGGGCTGATGCGGCTTTTTTGCGTATGGGCAACTAGTTTGAGTTCCATCAATATGCCAGCGTTCACCATGGTTAGCATGGGTTAGGGGAACTATCCGACGGAGGAAAAATGGATGATGGCGAGCTGGCAGCCGATCTGGCGCGCCTTTTCGGAGCGAGCTGGCGAGTCCAGGACAGCCGCTTGCTGCGCATGGATTTTCCGCGCAACGATGGTCCGCCCGATACCGCGCTGCTGGTCAACAGCTTGCGGGCACACGAGGAAATGTCACGCGACTTCTGGTTCGAGGCCGAACTGCTGTCCGACAATCTCCACGTCCCCTTGACAGCGATGATGGGCCGGATGGTCACGATTTCGATGGTGCGCGATGACGGCAGCTTGCGCTATTTTAATGGTTATGTCGGCGAATTTCGCTTGTTGCGCAGCGATGGCGGTTTCGCGTTCTACCAGATGGTGCTGCAACCCTGGCTGGCGTTGTCCAGGCTGCGCATGGACAACGTCTCGTTCCACGAACGCACGGTCATCGACATCAGCGAAACGACCTTCGATCACTATTTGCAGCGCGACTGGCAAAACCGGCTGCATGAGGAAAAAGCGATACTAAGTTGCGCCAACCAGCATAATGAAACCGATTACAACCATCTGCACCGGCGCTGGGAAGACCAGGGTATCCACTATTGGTATGAACATCGCGCCGACGGTCATACGCTCTGTTTGGGCGACAATACCTGGCTGAGCGACAGCATCGACCCAGGCGACCACGATGCCAGCGAAGCCGACGAAATGATGTTTCGCGGCGACGCGGGCTCGCTGGAGCGCGACGGCATACGCGATTGGCAGGCAATACGGAAGATCGCTTCAGGCTCGCTCACGTTGGCCAGCTTCAACTACAAGCAGCCGTATGCCAGCCGCGCCAGCGGCCATGCGCTGCACCAGCAGGGCGACGTGTTTGCCCATGAACTGTATCAGGACACCGGCTATGGCTATACCGACATGGGCGACGGCGAAGCGCTGGCGCAACGCCGCCTGGAGGAGAATAACTGCCGGGTGCAATACTTCGACGCTGGCGGCAATCACCGCTGCGTCCAGGCCGGACGCAGTTTCACGTTGGGCGGACACTTCAGCGGCAAGCAATCCATGCCGGCCAGAGGTGAACCGGCGTGCCCGGACATCGGCTCGCGCGAATACCTGATCCTGTCGGTCGATCATATCGCCAGTAACAATTACCAGGCAGGCACGGGCGCGAAGTCGCATTATGAAAACCGTTTTAGCTGCATCCGCAAGAGCGTCCGCTGGTATCCGGGGCGACAGTTCAACAGCACGCCTTGCACGTTGCCCGGCGTGCAGACGGCGATTGTCACCGGGCCGGCAGGCGAAACCATCCATACCGACGGTCTGGGCCGGGTGAAGGTGCAATTTCACTGGGACCGGCTGGGCAAGTTCGACGCGGGCAGTTCGCCATGGATCAGGGTCATGACGCCATGGGCGGGCCAGGCATTCGGTCAGATCGCGTTGCCGCGCATTGGCCAGGAAGTGCTGATCCAGTTTCTCGACGGCAATATCGACCGTCCCGTCATTGTCGGCGCGGTGTACAACGGCAAGCATGCGCCGCCGTGGAATTTGCCGGGGCAACGCATGCTTGGGGGCTGGCGCAGCGCCGAGCTGATGCCTGGCGGCGGCTACGGCGTGCGCGGCAACCAGTTGGTGCTCGACGACACGCACCAGCGCATCCAGGTGCAACTGAAAAGCGATCATCAGCACAGCCAATTGTCGCTCGGCTGCATCAGCCGCATCGAAGACGCCAACGGGCGCAAGGATGCGCGTGGCGAGGGCTGGGAACTGGCGTCAGACGCCTGGGGCGTGGCGCGCGCCGGCCGCGGCATGTTGCTGACCACCGAAGCGCGCCCCGGTGCCGGCTCTCATATCAAGAGCATGGATGAAACCTTGCGCCGGTTGGCTGAGGCTGCTGAGCGGCACAAGGCGCTTGCCGCCTTGGCGCAGCATTACGGTGCGCAAGAAAGCGCCGCCCAGCAGGGCGCCGCCGCCGATGTGCTGAACGCTCAGCATGCCGGGATCAAGGGTGGTGGCGGCAATGGCGAAAACGCGTTTCCCGAATTATCTAAGCCGCATCTGGTGCTGGCCAGTCCGGCCGGTATCGAAACGACGACCGCGCAATCGACGCACATCGCCAGCGCCGAGCACACCGCGCTGACGACCGGGTGCGACCTGTCGCTGGCGGCCGGCGGCGGCCTGTTCGCCAGCATCGGCGCGGCGTTCCGCCTGTTCGTCCACAAGGCTGGCATGAAACTGATCGCCGCAGCTGGCCCGGTGCAGATCGCGGCGCAAACCGATGCGGTCGATATCGTCGCCAACAAGGTTCTGGAATTGATCAGCCAGACCGACTGGGTGGATATTCGCGGCCGCAAAGGCGTGCGCCTGCATGGTGCCAATTGCATGCTTGAAATTAGCGACAAGGTGCAGTTTTTTACCGCGTCGCCGACGCTGTTCCATGGAAACCTGGAAACGCTGGCACCCAAGAACCGGCCGCAACCGGAGCTGGAACCGCCCATCGCGCCGGTAGCGGGGCAATTGCAGCATACGATCCAGGCCCATGCGGATGGTGGTCAATACGCGCACGTGCCGTACACGCTGTACAAGGGAGACGCCGAAGTCGAACGCGGCTTGACCGACGAATTCGGCCGCATCCTGATCGCGCATCAGGACGGCACGCCGCGCTACCGTGTCGTCCTTGGCAATGGTGAAGAGTTTTCATTGCAGGCCAGCGCACGCTTCGCCCCGAACGCGGCGGTGGATGGTGAACAGAAGCTGTCGAACCGCGGTTTGCGCGCGTTCGACGACACCGCCGATGGCCGCTGGGTTCAATGATGCACGACACTGACTGGAGAGCGCCATGCCGGAATCGAGCGGCCGCATCGAAACGACCCATATCGACGAAGTCGGCCGCAGCGCGACCAGTTCGCTCCAGTGGCTGCTGGAAAACCGCAACCTGAAGGACAAGGCCACTCATCCGATTACGCACAACAACAAGTTGGCGCTGTTCATTTGCGGACAGGAAGCGTTTGCCGACATCGCCGCGGAGATCGCCAAGGCTAAACATTCGGTCGACCTGTGCTGCTGGGGCTTCGACCCGGGCATGGAACTGGTGCGCGGCAACGGCGCGACCTGGCCGCGTGGCGAAACTTTTGGCGACTTGCTGATCGCCGCCGCACGGCGTCACGTCAGGGTGCGCCTGCTGATCTGGCATGACCGGATCGGTTCGCCGATGGTGCACAATATGCCGGGCCATTCGCACGGCACCTCGCCATGGAAAACCGATGGACAGCGCGCCGACGACATCAGCGCCAAAGCCAGCCTGGCGATGTTGCAGGACGCGGTCGCCAGGAAAGCGATGTTCAGCGGCGGTTTCAGGGGCGATAGAGTCCGCCCCGAGGATATTCCGATGCTGGCGCGTGAAGAATATTGCTACAACTGGTATGTGGCGGCGTTTAAGGGCATGCTGAGTGGTATCACGATTCGTTTGCGCCACGGCGACAGCGGCGCAATCAGCAAGAGTATCTCGACCGAAATCAACCAGCCGCGCGGCTTGACGATGGGGGAAATCGAGAAGCCCGGCATGCAATACCTGGGCACGCACCACCAGAAGCCGGTCCTGATCGATTTCGACCACGAAGAGGGGGGCAAGGCCGTCGGTTACGTGATGGGCCTGAACTCTGTGACCGATTATTGGGACACGACGGCCCATCTGCTCGACGATACGCGCCGCGAACAGGGCGGCGTCAACGAGCGGCGCGAGTGTTTGCAGGGAATGGCCGCGGACGGCGGGTTCGCCACCTTGAAGCCCTATCAGGATTACGCCTGCCGCATCGACGGCGGCAAGGCGCTCATCGCGCTCTATAACAATTTCGTGAAGGCATGGGATCGCGCTATCGACGACCGCACGCGTTCGGCTTCCACCGAATGTGTTAGCCAGGAGTTGCCATGTGGCAGCCCACCGGCGCGGCTGTTGCGCGAGGCCGGGCCGGACGACTCTACCGTGCAGATCGTCCTGACGCAGCCCGAGGAGCAGGACAAAACCATCAAGGAAACCTACTTTCGCGCCGTGACCCAGGCCAGCCTGGCGGCCGGCTACCTGTATGTGGAAAACCAGTATTTCCAGTATGAAGATTGGGCCGCGCACTTGCTTGCCGAGCGCAAGAAGGTGGTTGCCGCCTGGAAGGCCGGCAGCGTGAAAGCGGGCAAGACCATGCGTGATATGCCCGTCATGCACGTATTCATCGTCATCCCGGTGCCGGAGCGGGCGCAGATGGTGCCGCGCACCCACGACACGCTGGCGGCGCTGGGGCAGCACGATGGCATGACAGGGCAAAATACCATGATCGACGACTACAACAAGCGACCGAAAACCCGGCGTGTCAGGGCAGGGTTCGGCATTTCCACCGAGGCGGAAGTCAAGTTGCCCGACGTGGTGCGGCATTCCAACGGCATCAACAAACCCGGCGTGATGACGCTTGAAAGCGAATTCGGGCTGAAGGTGTCGGTGGCCATGCTCAATGTCAGCGCGTTCGATAACGACCGCTGGCGCTACCGTGAAATCTACATCCATTCCAAACTGATGCTGGTCGACGACGTGTTCATGACCTTGGGCAGCGCCAACCTGAATCAGCGCAGCATGGCCGTCGACAGCGAAATCAATATCGCCACCGTCGATCATCGCGTGGCTCGGGACTTGCGCAAGCGGGTGTGGCGCATGCTTAGCGGCGGACTGGTCGATGGCGGGGGTGGGACGAAGGGGGAGATTGTGGATGCCTTTGAAAAGTGGGGAAACTTAATGAAAGCCAATCGAACGAAAAAGCTGGCAAAACAAGGCGGAGCAAAATTAAAAAAAATGATTGGTTTTTTGTTGCCATTAGAAGATAGCCGAAGTTCTACTATACGTCTGGGGTGAGCATGAAACAGTATCAAAATATATTCATTCGTCTGCCATGTTCCGTATTGGTAGTTCTCCTGTATATCCCTTTATTCGCCTGCAAAATGCCAAACGACAAAGAAGAAGTCTTGCCACGCAACCAAAGCCTGCCCCTCTTCAATCCGCATGTCCCTGATTTCATTTGTGAAATCGAATCGAACAAGGTGCCGCCCATCGATGCGCAAGCCGAGGACTGGTTTCTCGAAGCACGCGCCTTGGAAGATCCTGAAATTTTTGTGGAAGACCGCGATTATAAAAAAATCATCGATCTGACGCGTCAGGCGGCGCAGCGTTTGCACTGGAAGGCGATGCTCAATCTGGCCAGCCTGTATGTGGAAGGACGCGATCCTTTAAATGGTGAGGAAGAAGCGGTGCAACTGGTGGAAAAGGCGATGCGGCTGGGCATACCGGCGGCCTACGACCGGATGGGAACGTATTATGCGAACAGTACGGGTGTGACAGGCGATACCACCCGGGCTTATGCCTTCTGGCAAAAGGCGGCTGTCATGGGAAATCCTCAGGCGATGGCATTTTTAGGAGAAAAATTAAGAGCGGGAACAGACGGTGCTATTCCTGGATATTGGGCCAATATTCCTGTAGCGATAAAAATGATGGCGTGTGCGCTTTCTCAAGGATATGGGCCTGCTGCGTTTAACCTGCACTATTTGTATGCAATACCAAGAGCTGCAAATGGCGATGAGATTGGCGATCGAACTCCTGCAACCAAACAGCGTGCTCTAAATGTATTGCATGAGGGAGTCAAGTTTGGCTGCGCAGAATGTGCGAGCGCATTGGCAATTGAATTCGGTTCTCCTTTTGATCTTGCCGATATGCTGGCGCCATACGTGGACAAAGCTCGCGGCGAACGTTATGCCGTACTTAATCGTGAACTGGGATTCAATCCCAATGCGCGCTTTCCTAATCTGGACAAGGTATTGCCACTGCCCCCCGCCGACCTGCCACCCTGGAATGGCGACAGGGATACCTTGCTGCATGAAGCCAAGGGTGTGCGCCCACCGCCAGTCATCCCGAAGCCAAGCGCCGCCTCGCTGTTGCAAAAACCATATTTCCTGGCCGCCGGCTATGCCCTGCGTCCCACCGGCTTGCACAGCGACGCGCCGACCGCGCCATTTTCCGCATATTGGCAACCTGTCGCTGGGCAGGGTTTGACGGAACCGGCCTGGCTGTTCGGTGAAGGCGAAGAGTTCCGCCATTTCAGCGTGCTCGATACCGATGGCAAGAGCCGTTACGGCCCCGTGATATGGGAACAGTGTCTGACGATACGGCACAACCATGGGGCAGTGGAACCGCGCGCGGTGCACGGCTTGCTGCGCGAGGTGGCGCGGCCCGAGCCATGGTTGAGCTGCGCTTGCGACCAGGCCTGTCCGGTCAGCGGCGTCTGGCAACCGTGGGTGGCGGCCGACCATCCGCTGCAGGCGATCGTCAACCAGTACTGGCGCCAGGCGTGGCTGACCCAAGGCGCGCCGTTCCCGCGACCGCGCCGCGACTGGCTGCTCGATTTGCCAGACGACGATGTGACGTGGCATTTGATGGATGCGTCCCTTGCAGATCTCGGCTAAGGCTGAACGTTAGCGATATCTCTCATAGGCGACCCTGTCCCAGCCTAAGAAATAGTTTCTATCTGCATATCCGACCTGGCCCCGGCTCCCTAGGCGGGTGCGGTCTTTTTTTTCGCCGCGCTGACGATGAAGGGCCGCTCTGAGTCACCGGTTTGTGCTCCCGGCATCGTCCGCACTGTTCACGCACCACCGCCTGCCGCCTTGGCTGTGCCACGTATAATTCCTCGCACTATCCACCGCTATTCTTTTTCGACAGGCCCGCCATGTCCCTGACTCCCGATTCGCTGCCAGATTGGCAAACGTTTGAAACGGCCTATGACGTTGAAGCAACCTGGCTCAGGCTGGCCACTGCATCGTTGGCACTGCTCGGTGCGTCCCCATTCAAGGACCAGGCATTTTCAGCCTTTGCCTTCAACGCCGTATCGTTCCCGTCCCTTTCGCTGAGTTTTGACACCGCCCCCGATAACCGGGAGCGTGGTGATTACCCGCCGGACTGGTCGAACGAGTGCATGGAAGTCGATGTGCCGGAAATCGGCCAACTATGGGAAGAGGGGCATGCAACGATAGAAGGCGCGCTGCTCGATCTGATCGACGCTGCCGATGACGCCTTGCTCGAGTCCATCGAGGAAGGCTATCTGCACAGCTTGAGAAAAACCATGGTGCGGCTTGAGACGCGCCATGCTTTCGAGCAGATCAGGACCTGCGCGCGATTCTGGACCGTGGTCACGCAAATCGATGCCGATACGGATGAAGAGGAACGGCTGCTCGACCAGGTGCGGCTGGTGGCATTGGCCAGCCATGCATGAGGGGCTGACTGCTATATCAGGGCTTTCCAGGCCCTGACTTCTTCGTTCGTGAGCATCGGCCCCCAGCCGCCGCGCGGCGCCGCATCGTGCTGCGCATAGTGCGCCAGCTGCGGTACCGCCACATCATGCCGGACACAGATGTCAAGCACGGCTTCCAGCTGGCGCCGGCTTGCCGGAAGGTCGTCGCCATGCCAGGTACAGGCGCTCGTTTCCAGCACATGCTGAACAAGCTGCTCCAGCGCGCCGAGCAGGTGCCCGGGTATCGCCGTGCGGATGTCGTCCGGCCAGGGATCGCCCATGCCCGTCACGGCCAGGGAAGCAAAGCCGCGCTCCCAGGCCGCAAAATCTCCGGGCGCGACCTGCGTTATTTTCCATATGTGGCCGGCGAACGCGGACAGCGCCGGATGGTGAATGTCGAAGCGCAGGCAAAAGCACTGCAGGCACGTCACGGCAATGCATTGCCTGGCGATCACGGAGAGAGTGTCTATCGATATATTGTGCATAAATTGACGGCGTTTCAAAAATAATGGCTGGTCTCGGCTGAGTGCCTGCTTTGTCAGCTCCCTGGTGCATGCTGCTTCAGCTTGAATCATTTCTCAAGGACAAGCCAGGACCAGCTCACCCCCGCCTGGCGATTCTGCGGCTGGACGGATGGCGCCTGCGTGCTTAGCATGACCTTGAGCCCATGCCGCATTGCCAGGTCTGCCGTTTCACTGGCGGATACGTCAAAGATGCGGCGGCCTTTCGGGGGCGGACCATGCCTCAGGGAAATGACGAGTACTGCGCCGGGCTTGAGCAATGTGCTGATATTGCCCATCGCCTCCATCCTTTCTTCCGCCGCCAGATGCATCCAGACGGCAGCGACGACAATCAAGTCATACCTGGTGTGGCGCGCGCCTATCGTGGACAGGGCGGGCAGGCTATCGTTGATCCATTCGAGGTTGGCCAGGGCATGCGCCTGCATGCCCGCCGCGCGGAAGGCGGCAACGGGCTCAAGCGCGATCACCGTGTGTCCCAGGCTTGCCAGCCACGCCGCGTCGCCGCCGGTTCCCGCGCCGATGTCGAGCACGGCGCCTGGCCGCGTCGGCAAGAGATGGGCAACGGGGCGGTATTTATCCAGGAAGGCAACGCTTTCATATCGGGCGATGAGCCCTCCTGCATTTTCCGCATAGCCCTCGGTGCCGGGGACAGTGGATGAGTCCATGGGATCCTGCATGATCAGCGGGCGCATCTGGCGATGGTCATCATGGCTGTTCTCCCGCTTGCTGACGCGCCTGCCGCAAGGCCTCTACCGGCAACTGGAAAAAGCGCGGCACCATGGCTGGCGACAGGTCGTCGCCACCGTCCGCCATGGCCAGCCGGCCACTGAGCAGCAGCATCACGTAGCCGTGGCCCAGCGACCAGCCGGCGCTGGCGGCGGCCTTGTCCCAGCGCGGATCGAGACCCGCTTCGCGCACGGCGGCGCCGGCCGTTTGCAGCACGTACTGGAAGCACGCTTGCGCCGCTTCCAGCAGGGCGGGGAACTGGCGCACGTCCTGGTGCTCGAACATCAGCCGGTAGTGGGCCGGCGAAGCCAGGGCGAATTCGATGTATTGCTTGCCCAGCAGCTGAAAACGCTGCTCGGAGGGCAGGCTGCCCTGCGGCGGCAGTTCCGCCTCCCATTTGGCGATCAGGCTGGCGAAACCGGCCGCCGCCACCTCGGCCAGCAAGGCTTCCTTGCTGGGGAAGTGGCGGTACACGGCGGCGATCGATACGCCCACCGTGCGGGCCAGTTCGCGCAGCGAGAGGGTGGCGTCGTGCTGCTGCGCCAGTTGCGCGATGGTGGCGGCGACCAGGGTGTCGCGCAGGTTGCCGTGATGATAGGTAGTCGTTATCGTCATTCTATGTTATCGCTGTTCACATTGTCGTGTATGATGGCCATGTTATCACTGAACACATGGAGAGCACATGCAAGAGATGAGCAACGTGGTACGCGCCGTGGCCATGCCGCCCGGCGCCAGCATCGCCCCTTTGTACCAGGGCAGCAACCTGGCCGACGCGTATGCCGTCGGCCTGCCCAGCGCTGGCGTGCGGCAGATGGATATGCAGGCCCTGGCGCGCGTGGTGCTGTGCAGCCAGCCGCGCTGGGCGCAGTGGCTGCTGGCGCTGCGCGACATTATTGTCACGCCCTTCGGCATCAAGACGGCGAAACAGCTGGCGGCCAAGCCTGATGGACGCATCGGCATCTTTCGCATCTACGCTGTCAGCGATGACGAAATCATCGTGGGCGAGGACGACAGCCACCTGGACTTCCGTTTGTCCGTGCTGCGCAACCGGGATGCGGGGCTGCATGGCAGCATCACCTTTTCCACCGTCGTGCATTGCCATAACTGGATAGGGCGCAGCTACATCCTGCTGATCCGGCCATTTCACAAGCTGGTTGTGCGGCGTACGCTGGCGCGCGCCGTCAAGGGAGGCTTTGCCTGAGCCGGTTGAACAAGGCAGGGGCGGGGCTGACGCTGCGGGCAATCTTGCTTATTCATGGCCGGTATTGCATACTGCACCACCAGCCTCATCACGATTCCCATGAACGATACGCTTCTCCTGCTGGGTTTTGCCACCACGCCGCTTGAACTGATTTCCTTTGTCCTGGCACTGACAACCGTTGCGCTGAACATCCGCCAGAATCACTGGGCGTGGCTGTTCGCCATCATTTCCTCGGCCGCCTACGGTTTCGTGTTTTTCGAGTCGCGCCTGTATGGCGACATGGCTTTGCAACTGCTGTTCATCAGCGTCTCGTTCTGGGGCTGGTACCAGTGGCTGCATCCGGCCAGCGGCGGCAAGACCCTGCCCGTCACGCGCCTGAATGGCCGCGGCTGGCTGGCCTGCGCCGCGGGCTGGCTGGTCGGCTTCCTGTTGATCGCCTGGCTGCTGACGACGACGGATACGGACGTGCCCCATGCGGATGGTTTCCTCACGGCAGGCAGCCTGGTGGGCCAATTCCTGCTGTCGCGCAAAAAGCTGGAAAACTGGATCGCCTGGATCATCGTCGACGTGCTGTACGTGTGGCTGTACCTGCACAAGGGCCTGACCCTGACGGCCGTGCTGTATGCGTTCTTCGTCGTGATGGCCATCATTGGCTTGCTGGCGTGGAGGAAGTCGGCGCCGGCCGCTCCGAGCGCGATGGTCCTCAAGTGATGGATCGTTGCGTGCGCGTGGCCATCCTGGGCGCGGAATCGTCAGGCAAGTCGACCTTGGCGGCCGCCCTGGCCGAGCGCTACGGCACCGTCTGGGTGCCTGAGTATTTACGTGAATTTGTCGAGGCGCAGGGCAGGGTGCCCGTCTCGGCCGACCAGTTTGGCATTGCGCGCACGCAAGTCGAACGCGAGGCGGCAGCCGCCGCGCAAGCGCGCAACTTCCTGTTTTGCGACACGACGCCGTTGATGACGGTCGTCTACAGCCGCCATTATTTCCATGGGGCCGATGCACAGCTGGCGACGCTGGCCGATGCCACGCAGTACGATTTGACCTTGGTGACGGCGCCCGACAGCCCGTGGGTGGCCGATGGCTTGCAGCGTGAGTCGGAAGCCGTGCGCCAGCTGATCTACCGCTACCTGCTCGACGAGCTCGACGCGCGCGGCATTGTGTACCACGTGCTGCACGACAGCCTGGAGGCGCGCCTGGAACAGGCGGCGCCTTTGCTGCAGCAGGCGCTAGCTGCAGCGCCTGCCATTTCCCTCAATTAAAAGTCGAACTGCGCCGACACCTTGAACGTGCGGCTGGCGCCCGGATACAGATAGCCGTCCGATTCCGGCGTCACGTCGCGCCAGTAGAACTTGTCTGCCACGTTGTTGACGCTGGCGCGCAGCACGGTGCGCGTGCCGGCGATGCGCGTGGCCCAGGCGGCGCCCAGGTTGAACACGTTGTACGACGGCACGAAGGTCGTGTTGTTGTACTCAAACGCTTTCTTGCTAGCAAACTCCCAGCTGCCATTGACGCTCAAGCCCGCCACCTGTTGTACGGCGTAGTCCGCATGCACGGCTGCCTTGAAGGCCGGCACGTTGGGCACGCGCTTGCCATCGAGGGCGGCGTTGCCCGTGCCCGACTGCTGGCTGTTCAGGGCCGTCACGGAGGCGCCCAGGCTCAGCTTGGACGATGTCTTGCCCTGGGCCGACAATTCCAGGCCACGGTGCTGTGCCTGGCCTTCGCGCACGAAGTAGCCTGCGGCATTCTGGAATTCCAGGCCCTTGCGGATCTGGAACAGGCTGGCCGCGACCATGAAGTCCGGCGTCACATCCATCTTCGCGCCAAGCTCGATCTGCTTGGAGCGGCTGGGCGTGAGTTCTTCGTTGGCATTCATCGCCTTGCGGTCGGCCGTGCCGCCATGTTCCATGCCTTGCGAATAGGCCGCATACACGGAGACATTGTCGAGCGGGGTGTAGACGAGCGAGACGTTCGGCAGCAGGAAATCGTGCTTGGCGCGGATTTCCTTGTCGGCCTTCAGTACATACTGGTAGCCGTCGACGTCGATATGGCGCAAGCCGCCATGCAGCTTCCAGTTCGGTGCCAGGCTGACGATATCCTGCACGAAGACGGAGTTTTCCGTGTCCTTGCGCACCAGGCGTACGGGGCCTTGCACACCGGTCGACATGGCGACGATCTGCGGGTGGTAGATGTTGCTTACGCCAGCCCAGTCATACACGTACAGGCCCGCGCGGTCCTTGCGGCGGAAGGTCGAGACGCCGGCCGTGAATTCATGGCGCAGGGAGCCGGTGGCGAACTTGCCCTGGATCATGGCTTGCGCGCTCAGCGGCTTTTTCGTCTCGCCCAGGCTGCGGTAGTCATACACGTCGTAGTCGCCATTGCCGCAGAAGCCAGGGTACAGCTCCTGTCCGCTGCAGCCGTACGGGAAGGCCGTGTAGTCGTCGCGCTTGAACGAGTGCTGGTTGGCCGACAGGGTGGCGCGCCAGTCGTCATTGAACGCGTACTGGAAGCGCAGGCCGATATTGCTCGTGACGGTTTCCACAGGGCGCGTCCACGGCTGCAGGTTGAGCATGGCGTCGGCGCTGATGCCGGTCGGCAAGGTCGTGTTATTCAGCAGCTGGAAGCCGGGCGCCGTCGCCTGCGCCTTGTCCTGGTAGTCGGCATCGAGTTGCAGCAGGGCTTGCGGCGAAATCTGCCAGTCGAAGGCGCCGGAAATGAATTTGCGGTTGCCGTCCGCGCCCTTGATGTAGGAGCGCAGGCGCTCGGCCGCCACGTTGACCCGGTAGCCGAAGCGCGTGTCTTCCAGGCGGCCGCCCAGGTCGATGGCGCCGTACAGGGTGCCGCGCTCGCGCGTTTCCACGGTGACGGTGCGCAGCGGTGCGGCGGTGGGGCGCTTGACGATGAAGTCGATCACGCCGCCCGGCGCGGCCACGCCAGCCTGCAAGCCTGCCAGGCCCTTCAGTACTTCGATGCGTTCTTTGTTTTCCAGCGGAATTTGCGTGTCGCCAGGAATGGCCACGCCATCCTTGCGGTAGCTGGAATTGTTGTCGAGCTTGAAGCCGCGGATGGAAAACTGTTCCGCATAGCCGACAGCGTTGTAGGCGTCGTTGATGCTGGCGTCGAGCTTGACGGCATCGCTGAGATTGCGGATCTGCAAGTCCTGCATGTCTTTCTGCGAAATGACGGTGACGGAAGCCGGCGTCTGCAGCAGCGGCGCGTCGGAAAAACCACCGACGGAGGCGCGCTTGACGGCGGGCGCCTTGCTGGCCGTGACGACGACTTCGGCCATGCTCTGGGCCTGCGGGTCGGCGGCTTCGGCGGCGTCATTCGCGGCAAAGGCCGGTGCGGCAAACGCGTGCAGGATCGCCAGGGTCAAAACAGAAACGGATAAATTCGGTGTGGACATAGATTGCTCGTGGTTCAAGCCGTCTCTGTAAGGAGCACGGCAGGCTGCTTGTTCGGCTGGCGCCAACGCAGGAGCTATCAAAGGAGGGAGGTACTTTGCGCTTTCCTTCGCTGGCATTATCCAGATCAGGTACGAAGGGTATCTCTCACCCGGATGACTGCTCCAGGACCCCTAGCGAAACGACAGCTTAGCATGAAGCACGGCCAGCTGTCCCACCCTGCTGACCGTTTTACAACAGTGTGGTGCGATCTACAGGCTCAGTTCCAGCACCTTGCGGCTGATGGCGGGCGTGATTTCACGCTGTTCGCCCAGCGCCGTCATGCCGTGCGCTTCCAGGGCGGACACGACGGCGTCCACGCTGGCGTGGTTCAGGCCATAGTCGGCCAGGCGCGTCTTGACGCCCATGTGGCGGAAGAAGAATTCCGTGCGCGCGATGGCCGCCTCGATGCGGCCATCTTCGTCGCCGCCGTCCAGGCCCCAGACGCGAGCCGCGTACTGCAGCAGCTTGGCGCGCTTGGCTTGCTTGCGCACGCGCAGCATGCTGGGCAGGATGATGGCCAAGGTTTGCGCATGATCGAGCTCGTACAAGGCCGTCAATTCGTGGCCGATGGCGTGCGTGGACCAGTCCTGCGGCACGCCCACGCCGATCAGGCCGTTCAAGGCCAGGGTGGCGCTCCACATCACGTTGGCGCGCACGTCGTAGTCATCCGGATGCGACAGCGCCTTCGGGCCTTCCTCGATCAGGGTCAGCAGGATGCCTTCGGCAAAGCGGTCCTGCACGGAGGCGTTCACAGGGTAGGTCAGGTATTGCTCCATCACATGCGCGAACGCGTCGACGACGCCATTGCCTACCTGGCGCAGCGGCAAGGTGAACGTTTTCGACGGGTCCAGCACGGAGAATTTCGGATACACCTTGCGGCTCATGAACGAGCGCTTTTCCTGCGTGGCCTTGCGCGTGATCACGGCCGAGCCATTCATTTCGGACCCCGTGGCCGGCAAAGTCAATACGGTGCCGAAGGGCAGGGCGGCCTCGACGATCTTGCCGCCCTTGGCCAGGATGTCCCACGCCTCACCCTCATGCAGGGCAGCCGCGGCGATGAACTTGGTGCCATCGACCACAGAGCCGCCGCCGACGGCCAGCAGGAAATCGATGCGCTCGCTTTTCACGAGGGCCACGGCCTGCATCAGGGTTTCATAGCTGGGATTGGGTTCGATGCCGGCAAACTCCATCATCGTATGCCCGGCCAGCGCCGCCTTGACTTCATCATAGACGCCGTTCTGCTTGATGCTGCCGCCGCCATACGTCATGAGCACTCTGGCCTGGGGCGGGATCAGTGCCGTGATGGCGGCGATCTGGCCCTGGCCGAAGAGGATTTGCGTCGGATTGTAAAAGTCGAAATTGAACATGGGGCTCCTGCCGCTGAGGTTTAGGCTGTTGCTGAGCCATGATTATGGCCGAACGGGTGGAAACGTGTCGTGGACGCTTGAGCTTTTCGCCCGCGCGGTGGAGAATGCAGCCGATGTCACCACCACGCGAAAAGGAATGCGCATGACCACCGTCCCACTGGAAGAATCCGGCTTGCCGGCCACCGCGCTCGACATGCACCGCGCCATCGGCGCCACCATCGCCGCGCTGCAGGCGCTGGACTTGAATAGCCAGCGTTTCGAGGCGTGCACGGACCCGGAACTGCGCCGCGTGCTCGCGCATGCGGGCGACACGAGCCGCAAGGAAGCGGCCATGCTGCTCGAATGGATGCGCCGCCGCGATGCGCGCCTGGACACGGCCATGAAGGAGGCGCTGTTCAAGGCGGGGCCGATTGTTGCCCAGTATCACTATGACGAGAAAATATTGTAACTATTGGTTTGTTGTTGTGGCGTACCATGCGCCACTTTCGCATCGCTTCGCGTAGACTGTGCCCCTAATTAAATTTAACGCCGGATAGCAGCGGCTGTCCGGTGTATTCCAGGGGGCTTTTAGAAATGAAATCATTACCATACCGAGAAGGCAGCTGGTTTGCCGTGCCCCTGCCGGGCGGCGGTTATGCCGTCGGCGTGGTGGCGCGCAGGGCACCTGCCGGGCGCATCATGCTGGCGTATATGTTCGGGCCGAAGCGCGACAGCTTGCCCACGCTGGGCGAGCTGGAAGGCTTGCGGCCGGAACAGGCCGTGCGCCGCCTGCGCACGGGCGACATGGCCCTGCTCAACGAGCGCTGGCCCCTGCTGGGCGACAGTCCCCACTGGAACCGTGACGACTGGCCCATGCCGGCCTTTATCCGCCGCAACGAATCCTTGCAGCGCGCCTGGCGCGCCAGCTATGCGGATGCCGATCCTGCCAAGCTGAACCGCGAGGAATCGATTCCCTTCGATACGCCGGGCATGGAAAGCGATTCCCTGTACGGCTACGGGGCGACGGAATTGTTGATGAGTAAATTGCTGGCGCAGGAGCAGGCGTCGGCTTGATTGCTGCTGGGGGGCGCTGATGTTGGCGCAGCGTAGGTCGGATTACGCGGTTCCCGCTAATCCGACCTACCTCGCCCGCACCGCTGGCGTCATTATTTTTACGCCGCTGGCAAGCTGATCTGAAACGCCAGGCCGCCGCCTTCGCGGTTGCGCACCTGTAATTCAGCACCGTGGCGCAGCAGCACGCGGTCGACGATGGCCAGGCCCAGGCCCGCGCCATTTGCCTGCCCGCGCGCCGTGTCGAGGCGGGTGAACGGTTTCATCAGCTGCTCGATCTTTTCCGCCGGCACGCCCGTGCCGTGATCCTGCACCTCGATGATCACCTTTTTCGCGCCGTGGCTGGTGCGCACGTGGCAGGCGATGTCGATTTCCGTCATGTCGCTGCCCGGCGTCTTGCCATAGCGGCGCGCATTCTCGATCAGGTTGTTCAGCACGCGGCGCAAGTCGGTGGGGTTGCCCATCGCATGCGCGCCATCGGCGATGGTGGCGTTGATCTTCACGTCCGGCAGGCGCATCGCTTCGCGCGTCATGTCGTTGAGCAAACCGCTGAGGTCGACGTCCGTAAAGCTCGACGCTTCCGTCGGCTTGGCATAGTCGAGGAACTGGCCGATGATGGCGTCCATTTGCCCGATATCGGACTGGATGCCTTCGCGCGCCTCGTCCGACAGATTGGCCATTTCCACTTCCAGCTGCATGCGCGCCAGCGGCGTGCGCAAGTCGTGCGAAATGCCGGCCAGAATCACGGCGCGGTCCGATTCCACCTGTTTCAGATCATCGACCATCTGGTTGAAGCTGCGGTTCGCCTCGATGATTTCGATCGGGCCCTTTTCCGGCAGCGGCGCCGGCTGCTTGCCCTTGGCGATGTCGCGCGCGGCCGCCGTCAAACGCGACAGCGGCAGATTGATCAGGCTGGAAATGATGGCCGCACCCAGCAGGGACAGCAGGGACACCAGGCTGGCCCAACCCAGCCACTGGAAGCCCGTCAGGCCGCGCAGGCGCTCGCGGTCCAGCATCAGCCAGTATTCGTCGTCGTCGATCTTGAAGCTGACCCAGAAGCCGGCCACGCCATTGACACGCGCGGAAAAGCGCGTGTCCTTGCCCAGCTTGGCCTTCACCAGCGCCTCGATGTCGGGCATCAGGTAATTGTCGGGCGGCGGCTCGATGCGGTCGTCCTCTTCCAGCGAGAAGATGCGGATGCCTTCATTGCTGACGAGGTCGAACAGCAGCTCGCGCCGCAGCTCGGGAGCCGAGTGCGTCAATGCCGCATGCGTGATGGTGACGACGGAAATGATCTGGGCGGAAATCTGCTGCGCCTGCGGCTCGCGCTGGATGACGGAAATCATGCCGATCCAGGTGATCATGCTGACGGTGGTCAAGGTGCCGAGCAGCAAAAAGGTGCGCCAGAACAGGCCGCTTTTCAGCCGCGCCAGGCTGATATCGGGAACAAGCTTCATCATGCCTCGCCTGCGATCAGCGCGGCTGTCCGTCCGGGATGAAGACGTAGCCGAGGCCCCACACGGTCTGGATGAACAGCGGGCTCGACGGATCGGGTTCGATCAGTTTGCGCAGGCGCGAAATCTGCACGTCCAGGCTGCGGTCGAACACTTCATATTCGCGGCCGCGCGCCAGTTCCATCAGTTTTTCGCGCGACAGCGGTTGGCGCGCATGGCGGGCAAACACTTTCAGCACGGAAAATTCACCGGTCGTCAGCGGCACCGTTTCGCCATTCTTTTTCAGGGTGCGCGTGCCCAGGTCCAGCACGAAGTCGCCGAACTCGAAGGTTTGCGGCGTTTCCGACGGCGCGCCCGGGATTTCATCGGGACCCTTGCGGCGCAGCACGGCGCCGATGCGGGCCACCAGTTCGCGCGGATTGAATGGTTTCGGCAGGTAGTCGTCGGCACCCATTTCCAGGCCCACGATGCGGTCCACGTCCTCGCCCTTGGCCGTCAGCATGATGATCGGCGTCTGGTCGCCCGCGCCGCGCAGGCGGCGGCAGATCGACAGGCCATCTTCACCGGGCAGCATCAGGTCGAGCACCAGCAAGTCGTAGCGTTCGCGCAGCCACAGCTTGTTCATGGCCGTCGCGCTCTCTGCCGTGAATACATTGAAGCCCTGTTCGGTCAGGTAGCGCCGCAGCAGGTCGCGCAGGCGCACATCGTCATCGACCACCATGATTTTTGCCTGGTGGCCGTGGATCGATTGCGTTGTTGTATTGCTGCCGGTAGTGGAGGTTGTGGTCATTTAAGGTGTCGTGTTATCTTATATTAGTTGCTATAGTAACGCCTCGCGCGGCGTCGGCAAGGGGCTGTGGCGACCCATTACAAAGTGTTACAAACTTTACCCAATTACTCTTACTGCACCGTGTAAAGCATCATACACTGGGGCCACAGTGGAAATCAGCTTTAGTTTATACGGCATCGCGGAAGAGGAACTCAATGAATATCTTTACTAAAAAAATTCACGCCGCTCCCAGCGCAGCTATTGCCGCACGTACAGTTGTGCTGTCCGCATTTGCCGTGTGTTCCGTGTTTGCCGCCAGCCTGGCGTCGGCACAAAACCAGCCGCCACCGCGCCGTGACGACCAGCAGCAAATGCAGGCCCAGCGGTATGAACAGGTACAGCGCAGCAACAGCAATGATACGCGACTGCGCGAGCAGCGTGACGCACGCAGTTTCGACACGCGCGCCGAAGAGCAGCGCCGCGCCAACGAAGGCGCCGACGCTTCGCGCCGCACGGGCCGCATGACGCCAGACGAACGCCGCGACCTGCGCCGCCAGATCAACGAAGTGGGCCAGGACATCTATTCGAATCCGCCGCGCCGCTAGGCACCACGCACCCCATCCGACAGGGCCATCTCGCAAGACATGGCCCTGTCTGCATTTGGCCGCCAACATTATTGCTGAGCCAGGCACACGGCCCCGCCCCGTGATATTGTTCTAACGCAATGAGGTAATTCTCTGACATTGTTGCTGGGGGAGGCAAGTGGTGAGCGACGACGACACACCCGTTCCGGATGCGGCCCCCGCAGGCGGCTTGCCGCATGGTCTGGTCCAACGCGACGAGGGCGTGTTCCTGGACCTGTCGCTGGCGCCGGCGCAGCTGCGCGCCGCCGTCGACCAGCTGTTCCAGTCGGGCCAGTTGCTGGCCGGCCTCGATTACGGTTTGTTCCTGCTGACCCTGTTTCACGCCCCTGTCCCCCGCGCCGCGCCCAAGGGCGATGCCTTGCTGCGCATCGCCGTGCGCGTGGCGCCGTTCCCGCCTCCGCGCCGCGCGCTGTACCAACAGGTCAAGATTCGTGGCGACAGCGCCGAGTTTTACTTTGAAACCTTGCTTGCGGACGCGGATGGCCAGGTGGCGGCGCGCCGCGAGTTTGACGAGCTGGTGGCCGATCTGTGGTGCAAGGGCGTGCACTACGGTATCGATAGCGTGGCCGTGCGCGCCATGCTCGCCAGCGGCAAGGCCGAGCGCATCACGGTGGCGCGGGTACTGCCGCCGCAGCCGGGGCGCGACGCCCAACTGGTGGAAGTGTCGCAAGGCATCCACCGCGACGATGCGCCGCGCGAACGCTCCGATGGCCGCCTGGATTTGCTCAGCTTCAAGAACCGCTTTCCGCAGGTGAAAAAACACGCGCGCCTGCTGCGTCTGTTGCCTGGTATGCCCGGCTTGCCTGGCTACGACCTGGCCGGCAAGGCGCTGCCGCCGCCAGCGCCGCAGGAACTGGACCTGGCCACAGTGGCGGGGCCAGGCACGGCGGTCGAGCATTTCAGCGATGGCAATTTCCTCGTTGCCACCCAGGATGGCTATGTGAATGTCGATGAGCACGGCAAGATGGCGATCGAAAACAAGATCGTCAGCCGCGAAGGTGTCAGCAGCCGCACCACGGGCAATCTGAAGCTGCGCGCCGCCTACGAGGAGTACGGCGAAGTGCAGGAGCAGCGCCAGCTCGACGGCAGCGACATCACCATCCATGGCGACGTGTATGGCCATTTGCACTCGCATGGCGGGTTAATATGGTTGCACCGTAACCTGGTGGGTGGCACGGCCTTCAATGCGGATGGCGACGTGCGCGTCGAGGGCGTCGCTTCCGGTTCCGTGCTGCAGGCGCTGAGCGGCGAAGTACACGTGAAGCGTGCGGAAAGCTGCGTCATCGCCGGCACGCGCGTGGTGATCGACAGCGCCAGCAATTGCGAGATCATCGCCGACGAGGTCGTCATCGAGCTGGCCGAAGGCTGCGCGGTGGCGGCGCGCACCATCCGCATCGGCAGCGCCGGTCCCCGCAAGCAGGTGGAGATGCTGCTGTTTCCCCTCGTACCTGACCTGAGTGCGCTGGAGCAAAAGATCGCCGAAAGCCTGGCGAAGGCGGCGCAATTCCTGCAGGTGCAGCACAAGCGCCAGCAGGAAATCGATGCCATCGCGCAATTGCCCGAGGTACGCAATTACCTGACCCTGGCGGGCCAGCTGCGGCGCGGCGAATTGCAACTGCAGCCAGCGCAACAGCTGCAGTACGACAAGCTGGCCGCGCGCATCGCTCCCGTCCTGAAAGAGGTGGCGCGGCTGCGCGTGGAGGTCAAACAGTCGGAAATCCTGCACGCACAGATGCTGGCCCTGGTGGCGCAAGTGCGGCAGGAGCGGCAGGCGACGGCCGGCCAGTCGCGCTGCAGCCTGGGCCTGATCGATGGGGAGACGACGGTGCGCGCCCTGGTCGTACCGCCCGGGCCGGCCAAGGTCTACGACCGGCCGCCGAAGGAAATCAAGGCCTTGCTGCGCAGCGCCACGCCAGCCACGCAAGCCGTGTTTTCGGATAGCACGGGCAGCCTGGAATGGACGTATGCGCCGCCGCCGTAGCGTTTAATCCGTGACCTTGCCGCGCGACTGTTTGAGCACGCTGTGCGTGCTCTTGCTGTCGAGGCGGCGCCGCTGCGAGCTGCGCGTGGGCTTGGTGGCGCGGCGCACGGCGGGCAGGAAGGTCACGCTGTCGATGATTTCCTGCAAGCGCCGCAACGCTTCTTCCTTGTTCTGCTCCTGGCTGCGCGACTGCTGCGCCTTGAGCACCAGCACGCCATCCTTGCTGATGCGGCTGTCGCGCAGGGCCAGCAGCCGTTCCTTGTACGCTTCCGGCAGCGACGAGGCGGCGATCGGAAAGCGCAAATGGATGGCGCTGGACACCTTGTTGACATTCTGCCCGCCCGGGCCCTGGGCGCGGATGGCGGAAAATTCAACTTCAGCGGGATTGACGAGGTGTTGCATGGCCTGCCTGTGGGGGAATGATGTGGGTATTGTAAGGGAAGATGGCTGCGCCGGCGCAAGGGCGGGATCGCCAGCCGATGATGTCTTCCGGGAAAGTTGATGTTTCTCAACGCCGCTTGCGGCGATGCTGGTTAGCATGGGGCCAACGTTGCGCCACTGCGCATCCTGGCAGCGCTTACCGGATGAAAGGAATACCATGCAGCCCACGATCACGCCTGGCGCCGCAACCGCGCAATACCTGACGCAGTACCTGAGCTTCCGGCTGGGCGGCCTGGAATACGGCCTCGACTACCGCCGCGTGCGGGAATTGCGCCCGCTGAAGGAACTCGACCGTTTTTCCTCGGAAGGGGAAGTGCTGCACAGCGTGGCCGTCTCGCGCGGCGTGATCATCCCCATCGTCGACATGCGCGCCGCGTTCGGCAGTGCCCACGGCGCGCCCGACCCGGCCACCGACGTGATCATCCTGCAGCTGAGTAATGGCGTGATGGGCATGGTGGTCGATGGCGTCACCGATATCGTCAGCCTGGCGCCCGGCGACATCGCCGCCGTGCCCGGCCTGGGCGAGGCGGAAGCCGATTACCTGCTGGGCCTGGGCACGGTGGCGGGGCGCCGATTGATCCTCGTCGACATCGACCGCCTGATGGCGATCCGCAGCCCCAGTCCCATGCAGGCGGCATAAAAAAAGACGACCCTGGGGTCGTCTTTGTGTTTGGTGTTAGCCGAGCTTTTCCAACTGATCCTGCAGATCGAGCCATTCCGCTTCCAGCTGCGCCAGATCCTTGGTGAAGAAGGTCTGGTCGGCCAGCAGTTGCTTCAATTTCGCCTTGTTGGCCGCGTCATAGATGGTCGGTTCGCCCAGCTTGGCATCGGTTTCCGCCTTTTGCGCATTGCGCTTGGCGATCTGCTCTTCCTGGCGCTTGATCTTGTTTTCGATCGGCTTGCGCAAAGCGGCGGCTTTCTGGCGCTCTTCCGCTTCCTTGCGCTTGTCGCGCACGGGCGCGGCAGGGGCTGCTGCGGCAACGACGGGCGAGACCACGGGGAAATCGGTCTTGTTGGCCTTGCCTGCGGCCGGCAGCACGTCCGTGCCTTTGCCCAGCTTGGTCTTGAACAGCCAGTCCTTGTAGTCATCGAGGTCGCCGTCGAACGGTTGCAGCTTGCCGTCGGCAACGATGATGAATTCGTCCGTGGTGGCGCGCAGCAAATGGCGATCATGGGATACGACGACCAGCGTGCCTTCGAACTGGGCCAGCGCTTCCGTCAGTGCTTCGCGCGTTTCCAGATCCAAATGATTGGTCGGTTCATCGAGCAGCAGCAGGTTAGGACGCTGCCAGACGATCAGGGCCAGCGCCAGACGGGCTTTTTCGCCGCCCGAGAACGGCGCGATCGAGGCGGTCACCATGTTGCCGGGGAAGTTGAAGCCGCCGAGGAAGTTGCGCAGTTCCTGCTCGCGCACGGTCGGGGCGATCTTCGCCAGATGCCACAGCGGCGATTCGTCATGGCGCAGCATTTCCACCTGGTGCTGGGCGAAGTAGCCGATGTTGAGGCCCTTGCCCATGGTGGCGTCGCCCGTCAACGGCATCAGTTCGCCGGCGATGGTCTTGATCAGGGTCGATTTGCCGGCGCCGTTCTGGCCCAGCAAGCCGATACGCTGGCCGATCTGCAGCGAAAACTTGATGCCGTTGACGATGGTTTTATGCGTGATCTCGCCCGTCGCTTCGTTTTCGATCTTGTAGCCCGCATCGACGTCTTCCATCACCAGCAGCGGGTTCGGCGCGCTCAGCGGCTCGCGGAATTCGAACGAGAATTCGGCGGCGGCGCGCAGCGGCGCCAGCTCTTCCATCTTCGCCAGCGCCTTCATGCGGCTTTGCGCCTGGCGGGCTTTCGACGCTTGCGCCTTGAAGCGGTTCACGAACGATTCCAGGTGGGCGCGCTTGCGCTGCTGCTTTTCCAGCGCGCCGGCGGCCAGGATCATCTGTGCCGCGCGTTGACGCTCGAAGCTCGAATAGTTGCCCGAATAGCGTTTCAGCTTGCGTTCATCGATATGCACAACGACGTTGACCACTTCGTCGAGGAAGTCGCGGTCATGGGAAATGATCAGCAAGGTGCCGGCGTAGCGCTTGAGCCAGTCTTCCAGCCAGATGATGGCGTCCAGATCCAAGTGATTGGTCGGTTCATCGAGCAGCAGCAGGTCGGACGGGCACATCAGCGCTTGCGCCAGGTTCAAGCGCATGCGCCAGCCGCCCGAGAAACTGGCCACCGGTTGCTGCATCTGGTCCAGGGTAAAGCCCAGGCCCAGCAGCAATTGCTCGCCGCGCGACTGCACGGTATACGCGTCGGCATCGGCCAGCGCGCTGTAGATTTCGCCGATGGCGATGCCGTTTTCCGACGTGGCCGGTTCCGATTCCAGGCGCGTCAGTTCCGCTTCCAGTTTGCGCAGGGTGATGTCGCCATCGATCGCATAGTCGAGCGCGGCACGGTCCAGCGGCGGCGTTTCCTGCGCCACGTAAGCCACGCGCCATTTGGCCGGGAAATCGATCTCGCCCTGGTCAGGGTGCAATTCGCCACGCATCATGGCGAACAGGCTCGATTTGCCCGCGCCATTGGCGCCGATCAGGCCGATCTTGTCGCCCGGATTGAGGGTGACGTCGACTTGTTCGAGCAACGGTTTGATGCCGCGCATCAGGCTTACTTGTAGGAAACGTATCATTTTTTTCTTTGTAAAGGCTGGGGTTTAACCCTCGCCGTAAAATTCAGGTAGGTCGGATTAGCGTAGCGTAATCCGACAAGTGGCGCCGTGCCCGTCGGATTACGCCCTTCGGGCTAATCCGACCTACCAAGTCGATCAACCCAGCTTCAGCTGCTCGGCCGTCAGCAGGAATACCATGTCGTCGCCGGCGCTCGTCGTCAGCCAGGTCAGGCCCAGCTCGCCGAAGGCCGCTTCCGCGTATGCGCGTTCATTGCCGATTTCAATCATCAGGATGCCGTCGTCCGTCAGGCGCTCGGCCGCGCCGGCGATGATCTTGCGCACCAGGTCCATGCCGTCGCTGCCGCCGTCGAGGGCGATTTGCGGTTCGGCCAGGTATTCCTGGGGCAGGGCGCCCATCGACGCGGAATTCACGTACGGCGGGTTGCTGATGATCAAATCATATTTCTTGGCCGGCACGTTCGTGTACAGGTCCGATTCGATCAGGTTCACGCGGTCCTGCAACTTGTACGTGTCGACGTTGCGCTTGGCCACGGCCAGCGCGTCGACGGAAATATCCACGGCATCGACCGTGGCGTTCGGGAAGGCGTCGGCCATCATGATGGACAGGCAGCCCGAACCGGTGCACAGTTCCAGGATGTTTTCCACGGCTTCCGGTTCCGCCACCCATGGCGAAAAGTATTCAGGGATCAGCTCGGCGATGAAGGAACGGGGCACGATCACGCGCTCGTCGACGTAGAAATTGTAGGTGCCCAGCCAGCCTTCCTTGGTGATGTAGGCGGCCGGCACGCGGTCGATGCTGCGGCGGTCGATGACGCTCATCACGCTGGCCACTTCCGACGGCAGCAGTTTGGCGTCGAGGAAGGGTTCGAGCTTATCGAGCGGCAACTTCAAGGTGTGCAGGATCAGATAGGCCGCTTCGTCGAACGCTTCGGCGCTGCCGTGGCCGAAAAACAGCTTGGCGGTATTAAAACGGGTAACGGCGTAGCGCAGCAGGTCGCGTGGCGTGGAAAACGGGTTCGGGGTCATGGCATTCTCGAAAAGACGGTGTTCTGGCCCGCCGTGACGGGCCTCGGTATTCTGGTTCAGACGGGCAGCAAATGCTCCAGCGTGCGCCGGTAAATATTCTTCAGGGGATCGATGTGGCGCAGTTCGATGTGCTCGTCGATCTTGTGAATACTGGCATTGGGCGGCCCGAATTCTATCACTTGGGGGCAGATTTGCGCGATAAACCGGCCATCCGAGGTGCCGCCCGTGGTCGACAGCTCCGTCGCGATGCCCGTTTCTTCGAGGATGGCGGATGACAGCGCATCGCTCAAGGTGCCGCGCGGCGTGAGGAAGGGCAGGCCGCTCAGGGTCCACTGCAAATCGTATTGCAAGTCATGCTTGTCGAGGATGGCGTGCACCCGTTCCTGCAGATTTTCCGCCGTGCTGGCCGTGGAAAAGCGGAAGTTAAAGTCGATCACCATGTCGCCGGGAATCACGTTGTTGGCGCCCGTACCCGCGTTGATATTGGACATTTGCCACGAGGTCGGCAGGTAATACTCGTTGCCCGCGTCCCATTTCTCTTCGACCAGGTCGGCTAGCGCCTGCGCCGCTTCGTGGATCGGGTTTTTCGCCAGGTGCGGGTAGGCGATATGGCCTTGCACGCCCTTGATCGTCAAACGGCCTGACAGCGAACCGCGGCGGCCGTTCTTGATCATGTCGCCCAGCTGCGCGCTCGACGTCGGCTCACCCACCAGGCAATAGTCGATTTGCTCGCCCCGTTCCTTCAATTTGTTGCACACGATGACGGTGCCATCCGTGGCCGGGCCTTCCTCGTCGCTGGTGATCAGAAAGGCGATCGAACCCGTATGCCCGGGCGTGGCGGCGATGAATTCCTCGCAAGCGACCACCATGGCGGCGATCGATGTCTTCATGTCGGCCGCGCCACGGCCGTATAGCTTGCCGTCGCGGTGGGTGGGAATGAAGGGCAGCGAGCGCCATTGCTCGACGGGGCCGGTCGGCACCACGTCCGTATGGCCGGCAAAGACGAACACGGGAGAAGTCGTGCCACGGCGTGCCCACAGATTGGTGACGTCGTTCGACTGTATCGTCTCGCAGACAAAGCCCAGCGGTGTGAGGATGTCGATCAGGTGCTGCTGGCAGCCCTTGTCGTCGGGCGTGACCGAGGACAGGGCGATCAGTTTTTCGGTCAGGGCGAGGGTTTTGGAGGTGGTCATGGGTAAGGTCGTGCCGGCAACATCGTTCCGGTGGTCAACTAGAAGGTTACAGCGAGAAAATGGTCTTGTACTGCGCATCCGAAAACGCCACGCTGAACTGGCCATCCTTGTCCAGTACGGGGCGCTTGATGATGGAAGGGTTTTCCAGCATCAGCTCCAGGGCGCTGTCCGCATCGATAGTGGATGCCTTGCGCTCGTCGGACAGGGCGCGCCAGGTCGTGCCTTTCTTGTTGACCAGCACGTCCCACGGCAATTGCTGCAGCCACGCTGCGACGGTAGCGCGTTCCAGGCCCTGCTTCTTGAAGTCGTGGAAGGTGAAATCGAGTTGCTGCGCGGCCAGCCAGGTGCGGGCCTTTTTGACGGTATCGCAGTTGGGGATACCGTAGAGTGTAATGGTCGTCATGGGTAGGGCTAAGGGGAATGAATGCGGTTCGCTTGATCGCGGCGCTTGCGCCAGAGAAAAATGCGATGGTCGCCGCCATTATACAGTTGATGTGCAGTCAATGCGGCAGTGCAACACGGCCCGGTGATTTTCCCTACACAGGCCGTGGCGCCGCCTTGCCCGATTCGGCCGGACCGAAATGCAGGCCCAGCCGCAAGGCGAGCGCCCGCAGGGCTCCGCTCTCCTGCAGGTGCAGGGCCAGCGCGATATGGCCATCGGGGCGCACGAGGTAGGCCGCGTCGCGGCCCAGGCCGGCCAGCTTGGCGGCCACGTTATAGGTGTAGCAATGCACGGGCAGTTTCAGCACGCGCGCTTCGTCCAGCAGTTCGGGCGCCGGCTCGCCATAGATGTGCAATTGCCAATCCAAGCTGCGCAGAGCCGTAAAGTTGTCTTGCGTGCCGTCGGAAAACCATGGCAGGCGGTCACCGCCGCGCAAGTATTCCGCATGGCCTGCGGACAGGGCGCTGTCTTCATAGCTGATCTGGATCTGCGACACTGTTTTGAACAGCAAACGGCGCGCCCGCCCGAAGCCCGAGAGGAAGGGCAGCGCATGCGGCACCAGCCAGCGGCGCAGGAATTGTCCGGCCATGCCTTGCGCGACGATGGCCTGGAAGGCGCGGTCGGTGGTGGCGACGAGCTTGCGGGCAAACACGATGCGCTCGCTTTCATAGGTGTCGAGCAGGGCGTCGTTGCTTTGTCCGCGCAGCTTTTGCGCCAGCTTCCACGCCAGGTTGACGGCGTCGCCCAGGCCCGTGTTCATGCCTTGGCCGCCCACGGGGCTGTGCAAATGGGCCGCGTCGCCGAGGATGAAGCAGCGCCGCTCGCGAAACTGCGCCGCCACCCGGTGATGGACTTTATACGTGGAAAACCAGTTCACGTGCTCGACCTCGATGCCCAGCAAGGTTTGCACCTGTTCCCGCACGTCATCGAAGACGGGCGCCGGCGCGCCATCGGGGCGGTCGGGCAGGATGCCGATCAGGCGCTGCATGCCGCTGGTGCGCACGGGCAGCATCAGCGCAAACGAGTTCGCGCCCAGGTGGGCGTGCAAATCCGTGTTCTTGCCGGCCACTTGCGCGTCGGCCACGTAATACAGGTGGTCATAGGTGCCGCCGGAGAACTCGAAACCGGCGATCTCGCGCACTTTGCTGCGGGCGCCGTCGCAGCCGCAAATGTAGTTAAACGTGCAATATTGGCGTTCGCCGTCCTTGAGCACGATGGCTTGCACTTCGCTATCGTCCTGCGTCCACAGGTCCAGCGCGACGTTCCATTCCACGTGCACGCCGGCCGCCGCCAGCTTGCTGATCAGAAAGCGTTCATGCTCGTCCTGAGGCAAGCTCAGTACGAAAGGATAGGGGCTCAAGCCTTCGCCGATCTCGCCCAGCGCCAGTTTCACCAACTCCTCGCCGCCTTCGTGGATGTGCATGGCATTGATCTTGATACCGAGGCTGACCAGTTCATCGGCAAAGCCCAGCTGCTGGTAAAACTCCAGGGTGCGCGCATGCACGGCCATGGCCCGCGACGCCTGGCCCGGACCGCTGTTCTTGTCGATGATGCGGCAATCGACGCCATGGCGCGCCAGGCGCAAGGCCAGCATGAGACCGGTAGGACCGGCGCCGACGATCAGGACGGGAGGTGTATTCATGCCATCCAGTATAGGACAGGATGGGCGATGGCTGCGCGACGATTGAAGTTGCCAGTAGGAAATGAAAATGTCCCGCCGGGGCGGGACATTCAAGTGTTACCGATACTTCGCAGTGCGGTAATTAAATGCCGCGCAGCAGTTCGTTGATGCCCGTTTTCGCGCGGGTTTTTGCATCCACGCGCTTGACGATGACGGCGCAGTACAGCGAGTACTTGCCATCTTCCGAAGGCAGGTTGCCCGAGACCACGACGGAGCCGGCTGGCACGCGGCCGTAGGTCACTTCGCCCGTGGCGCGGTCGTAGATCTTGGTCGACTGGCCGATGTAGACGCCCATCGAGATGACCGAGTTTTCTTCGACGATCACGCCTTCGACGATTTCCGAACGGGCGCCGATGAAGCAGTTGTCTTCGATGATGGTCGGGTTCGCTTGCATAGGTTCCAGCACGCCGCCGATGCCGACGCCGCCGGACAGGTGGACGTTCTTGCCGATCTGGGCGCAGGAGCCGACGGTGGCCCAGGTGTCGACCATGGCGCCTTCATCGACGTAGGCGCCGATGTTGACGTAGGACGGCATCAGTACGACGTTCTTGGCGATGAAGCTGCCGCGGCGGGCGACGGCTGGCGGCACGACGCGGAAACCGCCTTTGACGAAGTCTTCCTTGGTGTAGTTGGCGAACTTGGTCGGAACCTTGTCGTAGAACTGCATCGTGCCATCGGACGGCAGGACGACGTTGTCTTCCAGGCGGAACGACAGCAGCACGGCTTTCTTGACCCACTGGTTGACCACCCAGTCGCCCGTGGTTTTTTCGGCCACGCGGATGCTGCCGTTGTCCAGGCCATTGATGACGTGGGAGACGGCGTCGCGCAGTTCGGCCGTGCCGTTGCCTGGATTGATCTCGGCGCGGTTTTCCCAGGCCTGGTCGATGATGGTTTGCAGTTGTTGGCTCATGATGATGTCTTGTTTATGTAGGGTTAATGCGTGGTTGATGCGGATGCGGAAAGCTGCTGGCAGAATTTTACTATGCGCAGTGCGGCTTCCAGCCCTTCGGCCGTTTCGGCCACGAGGGCCATGCGGATGCGGTTGCGGCCCGGATTGATGCCGTGCGCGTCGCGCGCCAGGTAACTGCCAGGCAATACCGTCACATTATATTCGGCGTACAGGCGTTGCGCGAATTGCGTGTCGGACAGTCCCGTGCGGCTGACGTCGGCCCACAGGTAGAAGCCGGCGTCCGGCAATTGCACGTCCATCACCGATTGCAGCAGCGGCGTGATGGCGTCGAACTTGGCGCGGTACTTGGCGCGATTTTCCTCGACATGGGTTTCGTCGTTCCAGGCCGCGACGGAGGCCGCCTGCACGGCGGGGCTCATGGCGCCGCCGTGGTAGGTTCGGTAGAGCAGGAATTTTTTCAGTACTTCCGCGTCGCCGGCGACAAAGCCCGAGCGCATGCCCGGCACGTTCGAGCGCTTCGACAGGCTGGAAAACACCACCAGGCGCGCGTATGGGCGCTCGATGGTGGACAGGCCCAGCATGTTGGCCGCCTGCAGCGCGCCCAGCGGTGGCGTGTCGCCGTGGTAAATCTCGGAATAGCACTCGTCGGCGGCGATGACGAAATCATAGCGCTCGGACAGGGCGAACAGGTGTTCCCAGTCCGTCAGGGTGAGCACGGCGCCCGTCGGGTTGCCGGGCGAGCACAGGAACAGCAGCTTGACCTTTTCCCACACGGACGCGGGCACGCTGTCGTAGTCGCAGCCGAAATTGCGCGCCGGGTCGGAATTGACGAAATATGGTTCCGCGCCGGCCAGGTAGGCCGCGCCTTCATAGATCTGGTAAAACGGGTTCGGGCTGATCACGAGCGAACCGGCCGATGGATCGATCACCGTTTGCGCCAGCGCAAACAGCGCTTCGCGTGAACCGTTCACGGGCAGGATTTGCGTGGCAGGATTGAGCTTGGGGATGCCGTAGCGGCGCTCCAGCCAGCCGGCGATGGCGGTGCGCAAGGCTTCCGAACCGATGGTGGTCGGATAGCTGGCCAGGCCATGGATATTGTCGGTCAATGCCTGCTCGATGAAGGCTGGCGTCGGGTGCTTGGGTTCGCCCATGCCCAGGCTGATGGGCGCATATTCGGGGTTGACCGTCACGCCGGCAAACAGCTGGCGCAGCTTTTCAAACGGGTATGGTTGCAGTTTAGCAAGAAGTGGATTCACGGAGCGGACCAGGGCAAGAGTGGGGTGATAGTGTCGCGTATGGATTGCCAGGCATGGCGCAATGACGCCGGTCAAGCAATCAGCTTAGCCTTTTATTATAGCCGTCCTCGCGCACGGCCTGTGCAAGTGGGCTGTTGTTGGCCGGCACGGCATGCCGTTCCCGGGCCTGGCAAGGTAAAATACGCTATGTCTACCTTACTTCCCACCTTACTTGCTATTGAAACGTCGTCCGAACTCGCCTCCTGCGCCTTGTTGCGCGGCGATGTCGTCCTGTCCCGCGCCTCGTCGGGCGTGCGTACCCATTCCCAGTCCATCCTGCCGATGGTGCAGGAATTGCTGGCCGAAGCGGGCGTGACCCTGGCGGACGTCGACGCCATCGCCTACGGTTCCGGCCCCGGCTCGTTTACGGGCGTGCGCACGGCTTGCGGCATCGCTCAAGGCCTGGCTTACGGCGCCAATCTGCCCGTCGTGCCTGTCGTCACGCTCGACGCCATGGCGCTCGCGTGCCACCAGCAGCATGGTGTGCAGCGCATCGTGACCGTGCTCGACGCCCGCATGGGCGAAGTGTACTGGGCGCAATATGATTACCAGGATGGTTTGCAGATTGTTGCGCCACCGGCCCTGAGTGCGCCTGCCGGCGTAGCGCCGCAAGGCGACGTCACCGCTTGCGGCAACGGTTTTGCGGCCTATGCCGATGCCTTGGCGACGCTGCCATGCGCCGCCAGCGCGGACGCGGCCATCATGCCGCACGCCGTGCAAGTGGCGCAGCTGGCGCGCATCGCGTTTGTGGCCGGTCAGTTCGTGACGGCGGCCGAGGCGCAGCCTCTGTACTTGCGCAACAAGATCGCTTACACAAGTGCCGAGCGTCTCGACATGCAGGCCGCCAAGGCCGCTGCGGAGTCCGCACAATGATGGAGGCGGGCAAGGACAAGGACAGCACTGCAGGCTGGGACTTGCTGCGCCTCGACTATCAACCGATGCAGGAAGCGGACCTGGTCGAAGTGCTGGCGCTGGAACAGCGCGTGTATCCGCATCCCTGGACGCATGGCAACTTCGTCGATTCCCTCAAGAGCGGCTACCCGGCCTGGGTCTTGCGCGACGTGGATGGCACCTTGCTCGGCTACTTCTTGCTGATGCTGGTCGTCGATGAAGCGCACTTGCTGAACGTGGCCGTCGAGGGCGCCATTCAGGGACAGGGACTGGGGCGTTTCCTGCTGAACCAGTCCTGCGCCTGCGCGCGCCAGCTGGGCATGGAATCGATGCTGCTGGAAGTGCGCCCGTCGAACGTGCGCGCGCTCGATATCTACCAGCGCTATGGATTTGAACAGATAGGCCGCCGCAAGGGATATTATCCTGCCGCCAATTCGCAACGTGAGGACGCCATCGTGATGCGTTATACCTTATGAGCCGCAGCGCCGTTTTCCTCGATGAAATGGGCGTCGGCCCCCTGTGGCGCTTGCGCCAGGGTGCAGCACCCGAGACCGTTGACGTCGTCGTCGAAGCGCCCGTGGAGATGGAAGCGGCCGTGGCGCCACCCGTGGCCGAAGCCTTTGACGCCGTGACCGCAGTGGTCGCCGAGGTGGTCGCCGAAATCGTCGTCGAGGTGGCTGCCGAGGCGAAGGTCGAGGTGAAAGCCGAAGTGCCCGTCGCCGTTGCCGCGACGCCAGTCCTCGCCGCCGAGCCGGACGACACGGCCTGGTTCGACGATGCACCGCCACCGCCGCCCGCCAGACAGCTGAGCGATGCAGACATTGCCGCCCTCGACTGGGATGGCTTGACGGCGGCCGTGGCCAAGTGCGCGCGCTGCGAATTGTGCAAGACGCGCAAGGGTGTCGTCATGGGCCGTGGCGACCGTCGGGGTGCTTGGCTGATGCTGGCCAGCAGCCCCTCGCGCGCAGAAGAGCGGGAAGGGCGTGCCTTGCCGGGCGAACAGGGCAAGCTGCTCGACAATATGCTCAAGGCTATCGATATCGACGCGGGCAGCGATGTGTACATCACGCACTTGCTGAAATGCCGTCCGCTCGACGAGACCGGGCAGGAACGTCTGCCGACAGAGGCCGAGTCCGCTGCCTGCCGCCCATACTTTGACCGCGAACTGGCCCTGCTGCAGCCGCGCACCATCGTCACCCTCGGTTCGATGGCCGCCGCTGGCATCAACCCTGGCGAAAAGCCCGTACGCGGCAAGGTGCGCCAGCTGGGCAATGCGTCCGTCGTGGCCACCTTCCACCCAGAGCAACTTCTGCAGGACGGGACGGGCAAGGCCAAGGCGCGCGCCTGGGCCGACCTGTGCCTGGCGAAAAGCACGCACGGTGATTGAGACGGACGTCGGCACCTTCCAGGCCCGCTTCGAGCGCCGCTGGGGCCATCTGACGCACCCCCGCGTGCGTGCGCTGGCCTGGCTGCTCGACTCGCCCGACTTGCTGGACCCGGCCAGTCCCCATTGGGGCGGGCGCATCGCCAGCCTCGCACCCGTCACGCCTGCCGTGGCGACGTGGCTGGCGGCGCTGCAGGATGACCCGTCGCCGCTCGATGCGGCGCTGGGGCCGAAATTCTATTCCCGCCTGGGCCTGTACGCTGAAAAGCTGCTGGCCTTTTATTTTGAGCAGCATGGATTGCTGGCTGCGCATGGCTTGCAAGTGCAGGTCAACCGCAACGACACGGTGGGCGAGTTCGATTTCCTGCTGCGTGACGGGAATGAGCTGTTGCACTGGGAATTCGCCACCAAGTTCTACCTGCTGGAAGGCGCGCCCGATCCCGGCGTGTTCAACCACTTGATCGGCCCCAACCTGGCCGATACTTTGGGCTTGAAGATGCGCAAGATTCTCGACAAGCAATTGGCCTTGTCCCGCCATCCTGCCGCGCAAAGCCTGCTGGCGCACCCAGTGCGCGCGGCGCAGGCGCTGGTCAAGGGATGGCTGTTCTATGCGGCAGGCGCCACGCCCGCCATGGACGGTATTTCCCCAGGGCACGGACACGGCTTCTGGTGCACGCCAATGCAATTGCCGCAGCAGCGCTATGTCATGTTGCCCCGATTGCAATGGCTGGCGCCGTTCAAGGGGCGCGACGTGGAAGTGCTCGATATCGACGTCTTGCAGGCGCGCTTGTTTGATCTGGCGCAACCGGTGCTGGTGGCCATGGTGGACAATGTCGAAGGCTGGGAAGTGGAACGCACGCGCGGTTTTGTTGTGCCCCATGACTGGACGGAGCAGGCTGCCGCGCGGCGGCTGACAGGCGCGCTACCCGCGTAAGCATGAACCACAGCCGTAACGCCGGAATCATGTAGGTCGGATTAGCGCATAGCGCGTAATCCGACACCACCCTAATTAATGCTTCTGCTCGCCGATCAAGGAAAGATTGTCATGCTCAGCCTGGTTCAGCTTGTGCTTGCGCATGATCATGTACATGGTGCCGGCGACAAACAGGCCGAACAGGGTGATGATGATGTTGAGCGGCAGGTGCAAGCGGATCATGATCGAATACACGGCCAGCATGGTCAGAATCGACAGGTTTTCATTGAAGTTCTGCACGGCGATGGAATGGCCTGCGCTCATCAGCACGTGGCCGCGATGTTGCAGCAGTGCATTCATTGGCACGACGAAGAAGCCGGACAGGGCGCCGATCAGTATCAGCAGCGGGTAGGCGATCCACACGGAGTGCACTTGCGTCATCATCATGACGATCACGCCCATGGCGATGCCGAGAGGAATGACGGTCAGCGATTTGCGCAATGGAATGAAACGGGCAGACAGCACGGCGCCGGCGGCCACGCCGATAGCGACCACGCCTACCAGGCTGGTTGCCTTGTCGAACGGCATGTTCAAGGATTGCTTGGCCCATTCCAGCACGATCAGCTGCAAGGTGGCGCCAGCGCCCCAGAACAGGGTCGTCACGGCCAGGGTGATCTGGCCCAGCTTGTCTTTCCACAGGATGGAATAGCAATTGGCAAAATCGGTAATCAGTTTGATAGGATTGCGTTCCTGGTGCGCATACACGCAGCCCGTGTCGGGAATCTTCAGGTTGGCCAGGGTCGCCAGCGCATAAATGCCCACTACCACGCACAAGGCCGCTTCTGTCTTGCTGGTGATGCCCGTATTGATCAGGGGAATGTCGATGGACAGCAGCATGTCGGACACGTGGCCGCTGACGAGCGCGCCGCCCATGACGGTGCCGAGGATGATGGAGGTGACGGTCAAGCCTTCGATCCAGCCATTCGCCGCCACGAGTTTTTCCGGCGGCAGCAGTTCCGTCAGGATGCCGTACTTGGCAGGCGAATACACGGCAGCGCCAAAACCGACGACGGCGTAGGCCAGCAGCGGATGCACGTGGAAGAAGACGAGGGCGCAGCCGAAGATCTTGACCATGTTGGCGATGAACATGACCTTGCCTTTTGGCAGTGCATCCGCGAAGGCGCCGACAAAAGCGGCCAACAGCACGTAAAACAGCACGAACGACAGTTTGAGCAGCGGCGTGATCCACGCCGGGGATTTCATGGACACCAATAAATCGACGGCGACAAAAAAGAGGGCGTTATCTGCCAGCGAGGAAAAGAACTGCGCCGCCATGATGGTATAAAAACCACGATTCATTCTGGATTGCCTGAAATCATATCTGGCTTGCTTTATACCACGAAAAAACGGCAAACCCCAAGTTTGGAAGGGGCTGCTTTGCATCCTCTTGCCTAAGCGAAGCTTAATTTTTCTGCCGTAGAAAAATACACATACATGTGAGCATTTTGTACATGGTGTCCTGCGCGCCTATCCTGTCCCCGCGAGCGGCGCGCGCCTGCGGCCCATCCGGTAAAATACGGCTTTCCCACTTGCCGTGTGTCACGCTTATGCCCAGGCCCCTCATCGCCACCATCCATCTCGATGCCATGCAACACAATCTGGCGCGCGCCCGTGCCGGCGCCCGCGGCGCCAAAGTGTGGGCCGTCGTCAAGGCAAATGCCTATGGCCACGGCCTGGAGCGGGCCATGCGGGGCTTTGCCGACGCCGATGGCCTGGCGCTGGTCGAGGTCGATTACGCCGTGCGCTTGCGCGAACTGGGCTGGACCAAGCCCATCTTGCTGCTCGAAGGTTTTTTCGACGCCAGCGATTTGCCTGCCATGGCGCAGCACAAGCTGAACGGCAGCGTGCATTGCGAGGAACAGATCGACATGCTGGCGGCGGCGTGCTTGCCGCACGCCATCGACGTGCACCTGAAAATGAATACGGGCATGAACCGCCTGGGTTTTACGCCGGGCGCCGTGGCGGGTGCGTATGCGCGCCTGCGCGCCATCCCGCACGTCGGCACGATCACCCTGATGACGCATTTCGCCAATGCCGATGAAGCGGCGCCCACGCGCTTGCCCCTGGCCCAGCAGATGCTGCGTTTCGAAGCGGGCGCGGCCAGCATAGGCGTACCCTTGCCGCGCAGCCTGTGCAATTCGGCCGGCGTGCTGCTGCACCATCTCGACAGTGACTGGGTGCGCCCCGGCATCATGCTGTATGGCGGCACGCCCAGCGGCGCTCCCGGCGGCACGTCCGCGCAGGCGTTCGGCTTGCTGCCCACCATGACCTTGCGCAGCAAGATTATCGGCATCCAGGATATCGCCGCCGGCGAAGTGGTGGGCTACGGCAGCCGCTATGAGGCGGCCGGCAATATCAAGGTCGGCGTGGTGGCCTGCGGCTATGCGGACGGCTATCCGCGCCACGCGCCCGAAGGCACGCCCGTGCTCGTCGATGGCGTGCGCACTGGCCTCATCGGCCGGGTGTCGATGGACATGCTGATGGTCGATCTGACGCAGGTGCCGGAAGTAAAAGTCGGCAGCGCCGTCACCTTGTGGGGCCAGGGCATGCCGATCGACGAGGTGGCCCTGGCCGCCGGCACCATCGGCTACGAGCTGATGTGCGCATTGGCGCCGCGCGTTCCGGTGATCGAGGCGTGACAGTGACGTCGGCCCGCCGTTTGTATATACTGTGAATTTACTGTATATATAGACAGCAGTTTCACCTTACCCGGGCAAAGTACACCATGGCAAAAGTCAAGACCACCTATACCTGCAGCGATTGCGGCGCCATCAGCAACAAATGGATGGGGCAATGTACCTCGTGCAACCAGTGGAATACCATGGTGGAAACCCTGCCCGAGACGGGCGGCAACAACCGCTATTCGAATCCGCAGCACATGTCGCTGGCGCAGACGGCGCCCGTGCTGTCGCTTGACGATATCGATGCCATCGACGTGCCCCGCTTCGGCACGGGCATCGAGGAATTCGACCGCGTGCTGGGCGGCGGCATGGTGGCCGGCGGCGTCGTGCTGATCGGCGGCGACCCCGGCATCGGCAAGTCGACCCTGCTGCTGCAGGCGCTGGCGAACATGTCGCACCACAAGCGCGTGCTGTACGTCAGCGGCGAGGAATCGGGTGCGCAGATCGCCCTGCGCGCCAAGCGCCTCGTCATCGATGCCAAGGAACTCAAATTGCAGGCCGAGATCCAGCTGGAAAAGATCCTGTCCACCTTGCACGACCTGAAGCCGGAAGTGGTGGTGATCGATTCGATCCAGACCGTGTATTCGGATGCCCTCAGCTCGGCTCCTGGTTCCGTGGCGCAAGTGCGCGAATGCGCGGCGCAATTGACGCGGGCGGCCAAGCAGACGGGCGTGACCATCATTCTGGTCGGTCACGTGACGAAAGAGGGCGCGCTGGCAGGTCCCCGCGTGCTCGAGCACATCGTCGACACGGTGCTGTATTTCGAGGGCGACGCCCATTCCAGCTTCCGCCTCGTGCGCGCCATCAAGAACCGTTTCGGCGCCGTCAACGAACTGGGCGTGTTCGCCATGACGGAAAAGGGCTTGAAAGGGGTGTCGAATCCGTCCGCCCTGTTCCTGTCGCAGCACGACAACCAGGTGCCCGGTTCCTGCGTGATGGTGACGCAGGAAGGCACGCGTCCCTTGCTGGTGGAAATCCAGGCCCTCGTCGACACGAGCCACTTGCCCAATGCGCGCCGCTTGTCTGTCGGCCTGGAGCAGAACCGCCTGGCCATGCTGCTGGCCGTGGCGCACCGCCACGCGGGCATCGCCGCGTTCGACCAGGATGTGTTCATCAATGCCGTCGGCGGCGTGAAGATCACGGAACCGGCGGCCGACCTGGCTGTCTTGCTGGCAATTAACTCGTCGATGCGCAACAAACCCCTGCCACGGGGATTGGTCGTGTTTGGCGAGGTGGGGCTGGCTGGTGAAATCCGCCCCGCGCCACGGGGCCAGGAGCGCTTGCGCGAAGCGGCCAAGCTGGGCTTTACCTTGGCCGTGGTGCCCAAGTCCAATTTGCCGAAACAGCTCATCGAAGGCCTCAAGGTCATCGGCGTCGAGCGCATCGACGAAGCGTTCAATAAACTCCGCGACTTGGAGTAAAAGTTGGTATGGCTTAAATGCCAAGCTTGAGACAAGTCAAACATAATTTCCGTTTGGAACTATAATATTTGTCCGATGAGTTCGCATGGCGAATTCGTATCGACAATGCATAGAGAGAAGCGGAATACAGTGTCAGTAGAGCAAAGGCAGGGCGCACGCAAGATTTTGCGTGCCAAGGCAATGTTGGTTATCGATGGCGCGGGTCCCGTGGCGGCGCGCACCCTTGATGTGGGGCCCGGTGGCATGGCGGCCGTCATCGCTGAGCCGGTGCCGACAGGCAAGCAGGGCAAGGTGCTGTTCGAGCTGTTTTACGATGGCGCGGCGCACATCATCGAGGCGCGGGTGTCCGTCTCGCACTGCATTTTCAGCAGTGCCGGTTTCAAGGTGGGACTCACTTTCCTGCAGCTGGACATGGCTGTCAGCAGCGCCATCTCGAAGTTCATGCGCTGAGGCGCGCACGAGATAAGCGGCAAGTGAAATGCGCTAGAATGGTGCATATGGGTTTGCAGTCAGGAAAAACTTGTTCTGTTCACTGTTTTGATATTCCGGTAATACTGCATAATTATCAACCAGAAGAGGGATGCCGCCGCGCCACGCGCGCCTGCCGTCCGTTTCTAGCGCAGCACGCGGTCAAGACCTGAACCGCGTGTCATGACCTTACACCCGACGGGAACGCCTACCATGTTTAATTCGACCATCAACAGCAGGGCTTACACCAACAACACGCAGCAGACGACGCAGGGCAATATCTCGGCCGATGTGTATGCGAAGGTGGAGCGCCAGATGCAGTCGCAGAACACGGGCGTCGTCAAGCTCAACGCCAGCCTGGCGCGCGACCAGGCCAAGTTTTCGGGCCTGGGCCAGCTGCAATCGGCGCTGGCGAAATTCCAGACCGTGGCCAAGAACATGGCCGGCAGCGGCCTGGCCACGTCGGCCACGTCGAGCGCCAAGGATGTGCTGAGCGCCACCACCACGGACAAGGCCGCCAGCGGCAGCCATGAACTGAACGTCAAGCAGCTGGCGCAGGGGCAGACCCTGCTCAGCGGCGCGCAGAAATCGTCGAGCGCGGCGATCGGCACGGGCGCGCCCGCGCTGGTCAAGATCGAAGTGGGCACGGCCGATGGCAAGCAATTTACGCCCGGCAGCGGCAAGGTCATTTCGCTGACGATAGACAGCAGCAACAATAGCCTCGATGGCATCGCCGCCGCCCTGAAACAGCAGGGCGTGGACGCCAGCGTCGTCAAGGGGCCCGATGGCTACTCGCTGGCCATCAATGGCAAGAGCGGCGCCGACAGCAGCATGCGCATCAGCGTGTCCGGCGACGCTGCCGTCAGCAATTTGCTCAGCTATGCGCCCGGCTCTGGCAAGGGCCTGCAGCAGACGGCCGCCGCGCAGGATGCGTTGCTGACCGTCGATGGCAAGGACATCAGGAGCGCCACGAATACCTTGACGACGGCTGTCGAGGGCGCCACCATCGAATTGAAGAAAAAGGGTGTGACCGACCTCGTCATCGCCAAGGACAGCAGCCAGATCGCGACCAACGTGGCCAGCTTCGTCACGGCCTACAATGAACTCAACAGCAAACTGCAAAGCCTGCAGCAGGGCGACTTGAAGTCCGACACGGCCCTGGGCCAGGTGCGTTCGCAGATGGAGCAAGTGCTGCGCACGGCCAGCACGGGCGTGCCCGCTTCCATCCTGAGCAGCGCCGGCGTGACCTTGGGCAAAAGCGGCGAGTTGGTGCTCGACGATAAAAAACTCAAGGCCGCCATCGCGGCCGATCCGGATGCCGTCAGCAAGCTGTTTACGAATAACGGCAAGGGCGTGGCCGACCAGTTCTCCAGCAAGATCGGCGAGCTGACGGGCGAAACGAGCATCATCCGCAAGGAAGTGCAGACGGTGGGCAAGGACATCACCACCCTGACCAACAAGAAAGCCGTGCTGGCCAAGGCGCTGACGGCACAGGCGCAGGCGCTGATCAAAGCCTATTCGGCCCAGGAACAGATGGGTACGAACTCGGCCTTGCCGGGTTATACCGGCAAGAATTCTTTATTCGACTTCATGGCTTAAGAGCGCTCGCCCTGGGCAAAGAAGGCTGACGGCGAACTGCCGAAAGTCTTCTTGAACATGGCGGAAAAGGCCGACTGGCTGGCATAGCCCAGTTCTTCGGCCACTTGCGACAACGGCACGCCGCGCGCGATCAGGGGCGCCGCGTGCGCCAGGCGCACTTGCTGGCGCCACTGGCCAAAACTCATGCCCAATTCCCGTTCGAACAGCCGCGCCAGGGTACGCTCCGAGGCGCCGACCAGCTGCGCCCAGTGTTCCAGGGTCTGGTTCAAGCCGGGTTTCTCGATCAGGCTGTCGCACAGGGTTTTCAGGCGCTTGTCGCTGGGCAAGGGGACGCGGATGGGGCGCGTGTCCGAGCGTTTCAATTCATCGAGGATCAGTTCGGCCAGCAGCGCTTCGCGCGCCGGTTCCTCGCCCGGGTCCAATTGCTCCAGCGCCATGATCAGCTGGCGCAGCAGGTTCGACACTTCCAGCACCTTGCAGTCGCGGCCCGCGAACGGCGCGCGCGCGGCATGGATGCACAGGGGGCGCAAGCGGGTTTTTTCCAGTATCGTGACGGCATGCTCGACATTGGGCGCGATCCAGATGGCGCGCATGGGCGGCAGCACCCAGCTGCTGTTGTTGGCGGTAATGCGCAGCACGCCTTCGAGCGCCATGGTCACCTGGCCCCATGGATGGCTGTGCGGCAAGAGAAATTCATCGGGTTGCAGGTCGCGCGCGACCATGGTCACGGGGATGGTCGCGCTGGGCGCTTCCCGTGGCGGACACATGCGCGTATGGTGGAGGATAGGTACACCCATCAGCTTGGCCTTAATTCGATAAATTATGTCGTTCTGTCGGAAAACAGACGATGGTATTTTGCATACACTTGAGCTTCACCAGTATAAGACAGGGTATGACATGATAACAACTAACTCGGCATCCGAACTTCCCACCTTGCGCAGCGATGCGCGCGTCATCGCCCTCGTGGGGCTGGCGCATGGCGTGTCGCACTTCTACCATCTGATCCTTGCGGCCCTGTTCGTCTGGCTGAAACCGGCCTTCGACCTGTCGTATGCGGAGCTGGGCCTGCTGATGACGGTGTTCTTCATCATCTCGGGCGTGGGGCAGGCGCTTGCCGGCTTTGTCGTCGACCGCTTCGGCGCCCGCGCCGTGCTGTTTTCCGGCATTTTCCTGCTGGGCGTGTCGGCGCTGGCCCTGTCCACCGCGCACAGCTATGCGGCGCTGATGCTGGGCGCCATGCTGGCCGGCATGGGCAACAGCGTGTTCCATCCGGCCGACTACACCATCCTCAACCAGCGCGTGTCGGCAGCCCGCGTGGCCTACGGCTTTTCCGTGCATGGCATCAGCGGCAACATCGGCTGGGCCCTGGCACCGCTGTTCATGACGTACGTTGCCACCCATTATGACTGGCGGGTCGCGCTGCAGTGCGCGGCCGTGCTGCCGTTCGGCGTGCTGTTGATCCTGTTCCTGAACCGCCACGCCATCCGCCCCGAGCCCGTGAAAAAGGCCGCGCCGGGCCAGCAAGCTGGCGGCGAGCGCACCTTGGACTTTCTGCGTTTGCCGGCCGTGTGGATGTGCTTTGCCTTCTTCTTCATTACCGCCATCGCCCTGGGCGGCATCCAGAGCTTTGCCAGTGTGGCCCTCGTCAAGCTGTACGGCATGAGCCTGGCGCTGGCCACCAGCGCCTACACGGCCTACATGCTGGCCTCGGCCGTGGGCATGCTGGCCGGCGGCGTGGTGGGTGCGCGCAGCAAGCAGCCGGACCGCAACGTGGCGATCGCCTTTTCCGCCGCCGCGCTGCTGGCCGTGCTGCTGTCCATGGCCGCCGTGCCTGCCTGGGGCGCGGTGTTGCTGATGGGCGCCATCGGCCTGACGTCGGGCGTGGCGGGACCGTCGCGCGACCTGATGATACGCGCGGCGGCGCCGAAGAATGCCACCGGGCGCGTGTATGGCGTCGTGTATTCGGGCCTCGACAGCGGCCTGGCCGTCGGCCCTCTGTTCTTTGGCGCGCTGATGGATGGCGACCATCCGGCCCTGCTGTTCGTGTTCATCGGCCTGTTCCAGGCGCTGGCGATTGCCACGGCCGTGGGGGTGGGCGGCAAAACACGTGCTGCGGCGTTGCAAAAGGCATAGAATCGTTGCCATCAGCCACGAAAGGAATCCCCATGACCTTTGCCACCACCGACCTGTGCGACGACTATGCGGCCATGCTCGACGACGGCACCCTGGCCGTGCTGCCGCCCGTGTACCGCGCTTTCGGCCAGCGCGTGCGTTTCAGCGGCCCCGCCGCCACCTTGCAAGTGTTCGAGGACAACGCGCTCGTGCGCAGCACCCTGGAAACGCCGGGCCAGGGCCACGTGCTGGTGATCGATGGCGGCGGCAGCCTGCGCCGCGCGCTGGTGGGCGGCCAGCTGGGCGTGCTGGCCGAAAGCAACGGCTGGGCCGGCATCGTCGTCGATGGCTGCATCCGCGACAGCGAGGAAATCAATGTCTGCCAGATCGGCGTGCGCGCCCTGGCCACGCATCCGCGCAAGAGCAACAAGACGGGCGCCGGCCAGCGCGATGTGCGCGTGCAGGTCAGCGGCGTGGCCGTGCATCCAGGCGACTGGATCTACGCCGATGCGGACGGCATCCTGGTGGCGCGGCAGGAACTCGATTGACGGCGCAGCGCACCTGAAGGCGTTGCAAATTATCTACATTAAATATATTTTTGCAAAGTTCTTTGATTTTTATCATGGCTGAGATATGATTTCACTTAAGGAAACTTTAATGCCTATAAGGCAAGGAAATCAGATCATGAAAATCGCCACCATCGCAGCAGTTGTTGCCCTGTTCGCCGCCGGCACCGCCAGCGCCAGCCCCGTCAACCTGATCACGAATGGCGATTTTGAATCGGTCGCGCCCGGCTATACCTTTTCCAGTGGCTATCATGTTGTCAATGGCGGTTCCTCGGCCATCGGCGGCTGGACGGTGGGCGCTTCCTCGGTCGACCTGATCCGCAATGCCTATAACGCTATCGACGGCTACAGCATCGACATGCTGGGCACGCCTGGTCCGGGTTTCCTGTCGCAAAGTTTCAATGTCGTTGCCGGCCAGACGTACAACCTGAGCTTTGACATGGCGCGCAATTCCGGCGGCCCTGCCGGCCAGGGCGTGGCCGTCAATTTTGGTGGCGTGGCAGGTAATTTCTACTCGACGGCTGCCGCCTCGAACACCTTGTACAGCAACACCTTGAGCTTCACGGCTGCTTCCAGCGGCCTGGCGACCCTGTCGTTTGCCAGCGCCGCCCAGGCCGGCACGCCGTTCGACAATTACTCGGGCGCCGTGATCGACAACGTGGCCGTGATGGCCGCCGTACCGGAACCGGAAACCTACGCCATGCTGCTGGCGGGCCTGGGCCTGATGGGTTTCCTGCGCCGCCGCAAGGCCGCCAAGTAAGTCTGATTTTGTCCGAGATCAAACCGCCTGCTGCCATGCACAGGCGGTTTTTTTACGTCAAGGGTCTTGTGCGTAGCCGTCCACCTGCACGACAAAGCGCTCGATCCGCGGCCAGTCTGCGCGCGTCCTGACCAGCGTTTCGCCCGTGGCCATCAGCAGCACATAGCCGTAGCCCGTGCGGCGGTCGCGCCAGGAGTGGGGCGTGCTGTCCCAGGCGCAGCAATAGCGCTTAAGCTTGGGCAAGCCGTACGCGCGCCGCAGATACGCTTCCGCCTGTTGCGCATGCTTGCCGTCCACTGCATAGCGGGCCTCGAACGGCTGGTCCTGGCGTTCCGTGTTTTGCTGGCAACCCTGGTAGACGAGATACGCGGGCTTCTTGCCCAGCTGGGACAGGAAGTCGCTGCAGGCCAGCCCGGCACCCTGCGCGCCGCCAGCGCCCAGCAGGAATAGCCACGGCAGCAGTGTAGCGAGTTTAGTGACTGGCATCGGCATCTCCCCGCAACGGACACGCTGCCGCTGCCGGCCCCATACGCAGCACCAGTTCGCCGCGCAACTGCGTCAATCCCGCGATGCGCGCATCGATTTCACCCAGCTTGCGCGCCAGCGCCGCGCGCAGCAGTTCCGCCGTGGCGGGATCGCCGGCGGCCGCCAGCAGCGGCATGTCGGCCTCGATTTCGGCCAAGGTAAAGCCCAGCTGTTGCGCCGTGCGCAGGTAGCGCAGCCAGTCGGCCGCCTCGGGCGGGTAGTCGCGGTAGCCATTCGCGCCGCGCCGTGCGCGCAGCAAGCCCCGCTTTTCATAAAAGCGCAGGGTATCGCGGCTCAAGCCCGTCGCCTGCGCCATCTCGCCGATCTGCATGGTGATTTTTCTTTCATAAAATGCTTGACCATGGAGTGTACTCCAACCCTGATCATGGGCGCTTTCCATACACAGGAGTTCCCATGTTGTCCGTTTTCGCTTTCCGCCGCGTGGTGCGCGCCAGCGCCATTTATGATGTGCTCATGACGGCCCCGTTTGCCACGCCGTGGACGTTTTTGCTGCTGCACGAGCACTTGAGCGCCATCAACGTGAGCCTGGGCGGCCTGCCGCTGCCCGTCTTTGGTCCGTTTCATCTGCTCATCAGCAGCTTGTTTGGCAGCGTGGTGATGGTCTGGTCCGTGCTGCGCATGCTGGACCCGCAGCCGCGCTTCGGCCGCTATGACGCGGCAGCGCGCTACCTGTTTTCCACGTGGATGGCGTGGGCGCTGTTCACGACGGGCCAGCCCCTGCTGTGGCTGTTCTTCGTGCCTGAACTGGCCTGGGGCCTCGCGCAAAGCTTGCCATTGCGCCGCAGCGAGGGCGCGCCGGCAGGGTGCGCGCACGAATCGTTGTTGAGATGGCGATAACGAAATGCAATAATGGCCGTGCTTTACAGCAATAAACGACTATTAAGGAAATAATTATGCAGCAGGATGCCGCTGGAAAAAACATGGCGTTGCTCGATCCGGTGGTGGCGCCGCGCATCGCGGTGACGCGCCTGGTGACGGGCCTGCTGCAAGGCGTGCTGCTGTACTGGCTGTACAGCACGGCGCAAGCTAAAGTCTGGCCCGCCACGGAAGCCTATCTGCTGGCGCCGCTGATGCTGATCAGCCTGCTGCTGCCCATTCTGCTGGTGTCCAGCCTGGGCCATATGTCGGTCAAGCGCATCGCCCTGTGGATGGCGGGCGCCGCCGTCGTGATGGCTGTGCTGGCCTGGCATGACGTGGCGCGCGGCGCCGAGCATGTGATCTGGGGCAACTACAAGCCGGGCGCACCGCTGCGCGTCATTTCCGCGCAGCTGTTCGGTTTTTGCGTCGTCGGTTTTTATATCGCCCACGCGCTGGTGCTGGCCAGCGCTCAGGATGGCCAGCGCATCGCCCGCTATCCGACCTATTTTGAAATCGCCTGGAAGCTCGGCATCCAGCTGCTGTTTTCCCTGCTGTTCGTGCTGGGCCTGTGGCTGGTGCTGTGGCTGGGCGGACAATTGTTCCTGCTCATCAAACTGAGTTTCCTGAAAAAACTGCTGGGCCAGGCCTGGTTCGTGATTCCCGTCATCTGCTTCGCGTTTTCGTTCGCCATCCACATCACGGACGTGCGCCCCTCCATCGTGCGCGGCATCCGCACCTTGCTGCTGGTGCTGCTGTCGTGGCTGATGCCTATCGCCGCCGTGCTCGTCTCCGGTTTCCTGCTGACCTTGCCTTTCATCGGCTTCGAGCGCCTGTGGGCCACGCGCCATGCGGCGTCCGTGCTGCTGGGCATGGCCGGCGTGCTGGTGGTGCTGATCAATGCCGCCTTCCAGAATGGCGAAGTCGGCCATGGCGTGGCGCGCGGCATCCGCCTGGGCACACGTCTGGCCTGTCTGCTGTTGCCGTGGGTGGTGGGCATCGCCATCTATGCGCTGACCTTGCGCGTGATGTCGCATGGCTGGACTTCCGACCGCCTGATCGCTGCCGCCTGCCTCTTGATCGCCACCTGCTACGCCGCCGGTTACGCCTGGGCGGCCAGCAAGTATGGCGACTGGCTGCACCTGATCGCCAACGTCAACGTGGCTACCGCCTTTGTTACCCTGCTGGCGCTGTTCGCGCTGTTCTCGCCGCTGGCCGACCCGGCGCGCATTTCCGTGGCCAGCCAGATGGCGCGCCTGAACAGCGGTAAGATAGACGTGGACAAGTTCGATTTCGAATACCTGCGCTTCCAGGGCGCCCGCTATGGCCAGGCGGCCTTGCAGGAACTCAAGACGCGCACGGCGGGCCCGGACGCGGCCATCGTGCGGGCCCGCGCCGACGCCATGCTCAAGCGCCAGAACCGCCTCGACGAGACGGGCGCTCTCAGCGACGTGTCGATCAACCTGACCCTGCGCCCGGCCACGGCGAAGTTGCCGGAGAGTTTCCTGCGTCAGGACTGGACGCAGGTCGGCCCGGCCTGGCGCCTGCCCGCCTGCCTGAAACGGGCAGGGCCGCAGTGCGACGCGTATCTGCTCGATTTCGACGGCGATGGCAAGCAGGACGTGCTGCTGATCAGCAATGACCCGCGCGCCTCGTCGGTGTTGCTGGCGGAAAAGGAAGACGGCAGCTGGACCGCGCGCGGGCAAATCCCCACCGATGCCCTGCGCTGCAAACCCCTGCGCGAGAAATTGCAGGCGGGCGAATTCCAGCTGGTGCCGCCGAAAGTGCGCGAACTGGAAATCGACGGCCAGCGCGTGCCGATGACCTTATATACGCCAGAGGATGAGGTCGCCTGCCCGGATGAGGCGGAGCCGACGCCGTAAATGACAGAAGAAAGGATTTGCGGCGCCGAACAAAACCGATTGCTTGCCATGACAGCAATCACTTCGTGGGCTGAGCGACTCCGTCCGTTATCGGCCCAGGCTGTGTGAAAACGCAAAAACACGAAATTTTCATGGGTAGGGTGACCATTCCCCACGCCGAAAAAATCGCGTAGCGGGCGTTTTAAGAGACCGTTTTTTTGCGGGGCCGAATTTTTCTGCGTTTTCACACAGCCTCGGGCGGAAGCGGACGGTGCCATTGGGGCAAAGCGCCACCGGTAGCTAAGTGCTGATCCATAGTGCTTGGCAGATGAGAACGCGATTGGGCGTGGCAGGGCCTATGAGGCTTGCCAGATTCCTGGTGTGCGATCTCGTTGCTGCTTGGTCCAACGACGAGATCGGGTCTGGCCTGTTTATCTCCTGCCCAACAGAGACTCTTGCCGCGCTCAAGCAAGAGCTGGTCATCCCCCGCCGTACGGGCGGAGAGGGGTGACATGCACGAACAGCTTGCAGCGGTAACAGATGAAACGACGTTTCTGTAGTTGATCCGTGCGGAGCGGCCTGTCCGCTGTAGCAGTCGTTCGACTGATACAGCATGTGCTTGTACGCGGCGCCTTGTGCCTTGTCCCCGCCGTGCCGGGCTTCTAGACTGGGGCCTTCTCCACGCTGCGACTGCCTGCCATGACCGAACTCCTGCCCCTGATGAGCTATTGCTTTGTGATGTCCGCCACGCCCGGACCGAACAACGTCATGCTGGCCACCACCGGCGCCAATTTCGGCTATCGCGGTGCGCTGCCGGTGATCCTCGGCATCCAGGCCGGCATCTTCGTGCAGACCATGCTCATGTGCGTTGGGCTGGGCAGCGTGTTCGTCGCATACCCGATGGCGCAGCAGGTGCTGCGGATCGCGGGCGCGCTGTACCTGATGTTTTTGGCCTGGAAACTTGCCGGCGCCTCGGTGGCGGGGGCCGGCGCACCGAAGGCCGTGTCGTTTGCGCAGGCGGCGCTGTTCCAGGCGCTGAACCCCAAGAGCTGGCTCAAGGCGGTCACCATGGCGTCCGTCTTCATGCCTGCGCAGGGCAATATGCTCGCCAGCGCGCTGCTCGTATCCGTGATCGGCACCGTGGTGGGCATGCCGTGCAACGCCATGTGGGCGCTGTTCGGCGTCTCGATCCGCAGCGTGCTGAAAGCGCCCCGCAACCAGCGCCTCTTCAATCTGGCGATGGGCGCCATCCTGCTGGTCCTCGCCCTGACGTTTTTACGCTAGACTGCCACCATGTTCGCCATCGACCGCTCCTCGCCCATCGCCCTGTTCAAGCAGATCGAGGCCGCATTGCGCCAGCAGATCGCGCAACGCGTCCTGCCTGGCGGGACCAGGCTGCCGTCGATCCGCCAGCTTGCCACGCAGCTCGCGGTGAGCACCAACACCGTGGTGGTGGCGTATGACAGGCTGGTGGCCGCAGGCGTCATCGATACGCATGGCACGACGGGTTTTTTCGTCTGCGCCCCCGCTGACGCCAGCCGCGCCATCCCCGACGAGGTGGCGCTGGAAGCGGGCCAGGAGCAGGAACCAGTCTGGCTGAGCCAGCAAGTGAACGACCAGCGGCCGGGCGTGCTGCTGGCCAGCAGCGGCGCCTTGCCGCCCACGTGGCTGCAGGATGCGCTGCCGGCCGCCGCCGTGCAGCGTGGCCTGGCGCGCAGCACGGCCGGCATGGCTTCGCGCTGTCCGCCGCAGGGGCTGGCCGAACTGCGCGAGCAGATCGCGCTGCTGTTGCGCGGCATCGGCATCGCCGCGGACGCCAGCCACATCCTCACCACTTTCGGCGGCACCCATGCCATCGATCTGATTTGCCGCACGTTTCTGCAGCCCGGCGATACGGTGCTGGTGGAAGACCCCGGATACTTCCTGATGTTCGGCCGGCTGCGCCAGGACGGCGTGCGCCTGGTGCCCATCAAGCGCCGCCCCGATGGCCTCGACCTGGACGAACTGGACGCCGCCTGCCGCACGCACCGTCCGCGCCTGCTGTTCATGCAGACGGCTTTGCACAATCCCACCGGCTGGAGCAGCAGCGCCGCCAACCTGCACAAGGTGCTGATCATGGCGCAGCAGTACGGCTTCCTGATCGCCGAAGACGACGTGCACGGCCATTTCCAGCAGGGCCACAGCACGCGGCTGGCATCGCTGTCCGGACTCGACGGCGTGATCTACTACTCGAGTCTGTGCAAGGCGCTGAGCCCGGCCCTGCGCATGGGCTACCTGGCCGCGGCGCCGGCGCTGCTCAAGCTGCTGATGCGTACCAAGATCCATTCCATCATGACCTTGCCTGCGCTGAACGAATACGTACTGCTGGAAGTGCTCAAGGCCGGCAACCTGCGCAAGCACCTGGAGCGGCTGCAACGCAAGATCATGGTGGCGCGCAACGCCAGCACGCGGCAGCTGAGCGCGGCCGGCGTGCTGTTCGAGCAGCCGGGAGACGCAGGCATTTTCCTGTGGGGCAGCATGCCCGAGGGGCTGGACGTGGACCTGCTGGTGCAGGACGCCTACCGCAACAAGATCCTGCTGATGCGCGGCGCCGCGTTCTCGGCCAATGACACGCCCGACCAGCATATCCGCTTCAACGTCGCCTTCAGTCAGCATCCGCGCGTGAGCGCCTACCTTGAAGAACGCCTGCGCGCGGTGGCAGGCGCGCGCTCCAGCCTTGCCCGCGCCTTCCTTTAGTTTTTATTGGTATTCTGCAGGGACGATTTTTTCGTCAACGTGTGAGCAAGGAAGCGCCATGCACAAACAGATCATTCTCAACCTGCCCGTGAAGGACCTGGATAAGTCCAAGGCCTTCTTTTCCGCCCTCGGCTTTACCTTCGATCCCCGCTTCAGCGGCGAGAACGCGGCATTCATGAATATCGTCGAAGGCAGCATCCAGGCCATGCTGACGACGGAACCGTTCTTCCAGTCGCTGATCGACAAACCGCTGGCGAATGCCAGGGAAACCAATGAAGTCGTCATTTGCCTCAGTTGCGAAAGCCGAGAAGAGGTGGACAGCCTGATCGCCAAGGCCCAGGCCGCCGGTGGCCGCATACCGCATCCGCCCGAAGACCATGGCTTCATGTATGACCAGGGCTTCGAGGATATCGATGGCCACTTGTGGAACCTGGTCTGGACGGCGCCGGAAGCCTGACGCGAACGGCTGGAATCAGTTCTTCGTGCGCACCTGGCGCACGTGGTTTTCCAGTTCGCTGAACGACGGGCGTTCCGTGGCGGAAATGACCTTGCGGCCGAATTCCACGGCCAGCGCCGGGGCGTAGCCGTTCAGGCTGGCCAGTAACGTCACTTTCACGCACTGGTACATCTTCGCCGTTTCATGATGCTTGCGGCGCAGCAAGCTGGCCAGGGGCGCGATAAAACCGTAGGCCAGCAAGATGCCGATGAAGGTGCCGACGAGCGCCTGTGCGATCAGCACGCCCAGCTCGGCCGGGGGCAAGCCGACGGAGGCCATCGTGTGCACGACGCCCATGACGGCTGCCACGATGCCGAAGGCGGGCATGGCGTCGGCCAGCTGCGAAATCGTCTGGATCGGCATTTCCGCATCTTCATGGTGCGTTTCGATCTCGTTATCCATCAGGTTTTCGATCTGGTACGCGTCCATATTGCCCGACACCATCAGGCGCAAATAATCGGTGATGAATTCCAGGATGTGCTCGTCGCCGAGCGTGTACGGGTATTTGATGAAAATGGGACTGCGGTACGGGTCGTCGATATCGTCCTCGACCGACATCAAGCCTTCCTTGCGGATCTTGCTGAGGATTTCATACATCAGCCCCATCAGTTCCATATAGCGCGCCTTCGTGTATTGCGAGCCGTGGAACAGGGTGGGCAGGGCGGCGAACGTGGCGCGGATGGCCTTGGCGTCATTGCCGACAAAGAAGGTGCCCAGCGCGGCGCCGCCGATCATCAGCAGTTCCAGCGGCTGGAACAGGGCGCCCAGGTGACCGCCCTGCATGGCGAAACCGCCGAAGACGGAAAACAGCACGACGAGAAATCCGAGTATGACTAGCAAAACCTACTCCTTCATATTATTGCCATATCGCAATATTGTAGTGTAACCCTATTTCCCCGTATTGGCCGAGTCCGGCTGCAACTGCTCGATGAGAAAATTGATAAAAGCGCGCACTTTGGCGGGCAGCTGGTGGCGGCTCGGGTAGTAGGCGTACAGGTCGGCCGGCGCCAGCGCGTAGTCTTCCAGCACCACGCGCAGGCGGCCGCTGTCGAGGTAGCGGGCCAGGTCCCATTCCGAGCGCAGCAGGATGCCGTGGCCGTCCAGGGCCCAGCCGAGCACCACGTCGCCATCGTTGCTGGCCACCGTGCCGCGCACCTTGACCGTGTGGGTGGCGCGGCCACGGCTCAAGCGCCAGATGCCGTAGGCGTCGTCGTTTTGCCGGTGGACGATGCAGCGGTGCCGCGCCAGGTCGTCCGGCGTTTGCGGCGTGCCGTGCGCCTGCAGGTAGGCGGGCGAAGCGCACAGGAAGCGCCGGTTCGACATGATGCGCCGTGCCGACAAACGCGTGTCGGGCAAGTCGCCGAAGCGGATGCCCAGGTCGTAGGCCTGCTCGACCAGGTTGATGGGGCTGTCCGTCAGCTGCAGCTGCACTTCCAGCTGCGGGTGGCGCAGGGCGAACTGCGACAGCAGGGGCGCGATCACCGTGCGGCCGAAACCCAGGGTGGCATTTACGCGCAACAAGCCTTTCGGTTCCGCGCTGCCGCTGGCCAGGGATTCCTCCATGGCGCGGATATCGTCGAGGATTTGCCGTGCCTGCTGCAGATAGCTTTCGCCATCGCCCGTCAGGCTGATGCGCCGCGTGCTGCGGTTCAGCAAACGCACGCCCAGGCGCTGTTCCATCAGCGCCAATCGCTTGCTGACGGCGGGCGGCGTGATGCCCAGCTCGCGCGCTGTGGCTGACAGGCTGCCCAGCTTGGCCAGCAGCACAAAGAAAGCCATTTCCGTCGTGGCGTCGCTTTTCATTATTAACTTCAAGTGAAGAATGGTTTAAATTACTATCGATTATACGACTGTGCATCGCGGTTAAGCTGGCGTCATTGTTTTCATCCACAGGAGACCCGCATGAAAATCGTTGAAATCCGCGAAAAGACCATTCCCATCTCTTCCCCCATCCGCAACGCCTACATCGATTTCAGCAAGATGACCCTGAGCCTGGTAGCCGTCGTCACGGACGTGATGCGCGACGGCAAGCCCGTCGTCGGCTACGGCTTCAATTCGAACGGCCGCTACGGCCAGGGCATGCTGATGCGCGAGCGCTTCATTCCCCGCATCCTCGACGCCGATCCTGCCTCGCTCGTCATGGATGACGGCAGCAACCTTGATCCGCACAAGGTGTGGGATTGCATGTATACGAATGAAAAGCCGGGCGGCCATGGCGAGCGTTCGGTGGCCATCGGCACCATCGACATGGCCATCTGGGATGCCGTGGCGAAGATCGAGAACAAGCCGCTGTTCCAGCTGCTGGCCGAGCGCCATGGCACGGGCGTGCCCGATAAAAAAGTCTTCGTGTATGCGGCGGGCGGCTATTACTACCCTGGCCAGAGCTTGAGTGCCCTGCAGGACGAGATGCGCAGCTACATCGACCGCGGCTACACGGTGGTCAAGAAGAAGATCGGCGGCGCTTCGCTGGACGAGGACTTGCGCCGCATCGACGCCATCATGGAGGTGCTGCAGGATGGGCAAAAGCTGTGCGTGGATGCGAACGGCCGCTTCGACCTCGATACGTCGATCGCCTACGCCAAGGCGCTGCGCCAGTACGATCTGTTCTGGTATGAAGAGGCGGGCGACCCGCTCGACTTCGAGCTGCAATCGACCCTTCGCAGCTATTACGACAAGCCGATGGCGACGGGCGAAAACCTGTTTTCCATGCAGGATGCGCGTAACCTGATCCGCTATGGCGGCATGCGCGCCGACCGCGACTGGCTGCAGTTCGACTGCGCCCTCAGCTACGGCCTGGTGGAATACCTGCGCACGCTGGACATGCTGCACCAGCACGGCTGGTCGCGCAGCCGCTGCATCCCGCACGGCGGCCACCAGATGTCCCTGAATATCGCGGCGGGCCTGGGCCTGGGGGGCAATGAATCGTATCCCGATCTGTTCCAGCCGTTCGGCGGTTTTCCCGATGGCGTCAAGGTCGAAAACGGCCACATCACCATGCCGGACCTGGTTGGCATCGGCTTCGAGGGCAAGGCGAACCTGTATGCGGAAATGCGTGCGCTGAGCGGGCAGTAAACGTTATTCGCTGCGCTGCCAGAAGCGCAGCCGGTTGCCGAACGGGTCGGCCACTTCCAGGATGCGGCCCCAGTCCTCGTCGCGGATGCCGGGCCGCGCATACGGATAATCCCTGTCGCGCAATTCCGCGTGCAGGGCGGCGATATCGTCGACGGGGATCAGCAGCGCCGCGCCCGGTGTGGCGTCGCCGTGGTGTTCGGACAGGTGCAGCACCAGATCGCCACGCGTCACCTGCAGGTACAGCGGCGCCGTGGGCTCGAAGCGATGTTCCCAGTCCAGGGTAAAACCGAGGAAATCGAGATAGAACTCGCGCGCTTTGGCTTCGGAAAAGCTGCGCAGGATGGGGATGGGGGCATGCATGGAGGTGCTTTCAGCAAAGTGGCAATGCCTTCATTCTAGCCGCAGGCCGGCGCCTGGCGTTTCACATGCGCGGCGGGGCTGGTCTTCTCCCAGCGGAACAGCCACATGATGGCAAGCTTGGTCGTGGCGCTGACGCTGGCCAGCAGCAGCAAGGGCCAGCCCGTCGACAGGCCCATGACGCAGGCAAAGAAGATGGTGCTGGCATCCATCGCCAGGATGAACTGGCTCATTTTCAGGGACACGGCGCCTGTCTTGCCCGAGCGCCAGATCAGGCGGATCTGGTGCGCATAGCCCTGCGCCAGCAGCACGGTGACGGCGACGATCAGGCTTTGCGAGATCACGCGCTTTTCATCGGTGAAGGTGGGGCCGAACAGCAATCCCGCCACACCCGCGCCCAGCAGCAGCGCGCAGGCCAGCAGCGCGTTGCGCGATGCCCGGCTGCGGCGGTCGCGGTCAATTTCATACAGGATGCCCAGCGCGATCAGCGAGGCGATCAAACGGGGCCAGACGATGTAGTGGTTGAGTGGCGTGATCGAATAGCCGTACACGAAGAACGCGCAATACGCGAGGAAGCTGACGGTGAATTGGTTGATGGACAGGATGTCCGTCGTCTTGCCGGCGCCGATGCCGGCATCACGCTTGCGCCGCCAGATTTTTTGCAGCTGCGACCACAAGCCAAACAGGCTGACGACAATGAAGAGGGAATTGAGGCTGCCGGCGAGGGCGTACAGTGAACTCGATTGCAAGGTGTCTCCGTGGATGGCAAGGCAGGGCGCCTTGTCTATACATTTCATTTGTGCAGAATGTTCTCATGAAGTAAATTGCCATGCAAGCAATATTGTATGCCCGGCTGACTTTGCCCATGCTTGCCTGAACTCACCTATTCCTGCGCTTGCCCCTATAATCACGGCATGACTTTATTATCACATCAAGCCCGCTCCGTGCTGGCCAGCATAGGCAAAATGGCCGTTTCCCTGATTATCCTGTTGACTGCATTGTGGGGCGCGCTGGCGCTGTGGTACCAGCTATCCGGCGGCACGGCGGCGCAAGGCATCGGCGCCTTGCTGTGGGCTGCGCTGGGCTTGGCCAGCATCGCGCTGTGGTGGATGCGCGGCGACGTGCGCGTGCTGCTGCCGTATGCGGCCGGGTTTATCCTGCTGCTCGTGTGGTGGAGTTTCATCACGCCGAAGCAGGAAAGGGTGTGGGCCGACGACGTGGCGCGCAACGTCACGGGTACGGTCAAGGGCAATCTCGTCACCCTGGACAATGTGCGCAATTTCAACTGGCGCAGCGATGACGACTACACGGTCAAGTGGGAGCAGCGCAGCTACGACCTCGACGAACTGCGCACGGTGGATACGGCGCTGTCGTACTGGACGGGACCCTACATCGCGCATACGCTGATCTCGTTCGGCTTTGCGGACGGGCGCTTTTTGACGTTCTCCATCGAGATCCGCAAGGAGAAGGGCGAGAGCTTTTCCGCCATCGGCGGCTTTTTCAAGCATTTCGAGATGAGCCTGATCGCCGCCGACGAGCGCGACATCCTGCGCGTGCGCACGAATGCGCGCGGCGAGGACATGCATCTGTACCGCGTGATGATGCCCAAAGCGGCCATGCGCTCGTTGTTCCTCGCCTACCTGGACGAAGCGCAATCGCTGAAGGCCAAGCCGCAGTTCTACAACACCCTGACGGCCAACTGCACCACCATCGTCTTCGAGATGGTGCGCCGCATCGTGCCGGGCCTGCCGCTCGATTACCGGCTGATGGCCTCGGGCTACCTGGACCGCTACCTGTTCGACGTGCAGGGCCTGGTGCCCGGCCTGAGTTTCCAGCAGCTGCGCGATGGGGGCCACGTCACGGCGCGCGCGCGGGCGGCCAACGACGATGCGGATTTTTCGCACACGATCCGCCGCGGCATGCCGGGCTACGATGAAGCGGGTTATCCGAAGCTGCAAATGCCCAAGCAATAGCTGTCTGCCTTATACTGTCGCCATATCCGACCGGCCGCCTTTCGCGGCCGGTCTCACTTTACGAATAAAGAAGGCCCGCTATGCCATTTTCCTCACTGGGTCTGATTCCCGCCCTGGTCCGCGCCGTTGACAAGGCCGGCTATGCCGCGCCGACGGCCATCCAGGCGGCCGCCATTCCCGCCATCCTGCGCGGCAGCGACGTGCTGGGCGCGGCCCAGACGGGTTCCGGCAAGACGGCCGCCTACGCGCTGCCGCTGCTGCAGGCGCTGATGGCGCCCGTTTCCGGTCCGCGCCAGGTGCGCGCGCTGATCCTCGTGCCCACGCGCGAGCTGGCGGCGCAGGTGGGGCAGACCGTGCACGCGCTGGCCAAGCCGTTGCCGGTCAAACTGAAGATTTCCGTGCTGTTCGGCGGCGTGTCTATCAATCCGCAGATGATGGACTTGCGTGGCGGCGCCGATATCGTCGTCGCCACGCCGGGCCGTTTGCTCGATCTGGTACGCCAGAACGCCGTGAAACTGGGCGGCGTGTCGCTGTGCGTGCTCGACGAGGCCGACCGTTTGCTTGACATGGGTTTCAGCGAGGAGATCAACGCCATCCTCGCGCTGCTGCCCAAGCAGCGGCAAAACCTGTTCTTCTCGGCCACCTTCCCCGACAGCGTGCAGGCGCTGGCCGACAGCCTGCTCAAGGAGCCCGTGCGCATCGAGGTGGCGTCCGAACCGCAGGACAAGCCCGACATCGTGCAGCGCGCCATCACGGTCGACGTGCCGCGCCGCACGCAGCTGCTGCGCTACCTGATCCTGCAGCAGCAGTGGGAGCGCGTGCTGGTGTTCGTCGCCACCAAGTACGCGGCTGAACACGTGGCCGACAAGCTGCAGCGCGCGGGTCTGCACGTGGGCGCTTTCCACGGTGAATTCAGCCAGGGCACGCGCAGCCAGCTGCTGGCCGACTTCAAGGCCTGCCGTTTGCAGGTGCTGGTGGCCACCGACGTGGCGGCGCGCGGCATCGACATCGCCGGCTTGCCGGCCGTCTTCAACTATGACTTGCCCCGTTCGGCCGTCGACTACACGCACCGCATCGGCCGCACGGGCCGCGCCGGCGAAAGCGGCACGGCCATCAGCTTCGTGACGGCCGATACGGAAGCGCATTTCCGCCTGATCGAAAACCGCAACGACTTGCGCATCGTGCGCGAAGTGGTGGCCGGTTTTGAGCCGACGGAATTGCCCGCGCCCGTGAATCCCGTTACGGACACGGTGAACGGCGGCGTGAAGGGCGCGCGCAAGAGCAAGAAGGACAAATTGCGCGAAGCGGCTGCCAAGGCGGCCGAGGGCAATTAAATTCCCCTTATGTGCGCTAGCCGCTTGAACGGCTGGCCGTCCCGCTTTAAGATGATGTTTCTATAAAGCAAGGGGACGGCAATGCACATGATATTCATCACGCGCGCGGGCGCTCTGGCTTGCGCGCTGGCGCTGGCCGGTTGCGCCGGCTTGGGCGGAAACAATGGCACGGCCGGCATGCAGATGCCGGGCAAGACGCCTGCCGATGCCGCCGTGGCCGCCACCTGGTACAACCCGCCCAGCGAATTTCCCGGCATTTGCCTGACCCAGTTCAAGGATGGCAGCCTGCGTTTCGATGGCGGTTTCGCCTTTTTCAACCCGGGCCGCTGGGCGTACGATGGCGCCGCGTCCGAACTGCGTTTGCAACTGGCGCCGATGCCATCGCTGGAACTGTCGCACGCGCAAATCGTCCAACATATGAACCTGTTGCGCATTGAGGCGGACAAGAGCACGCTGGTGTATGGCGTGAACGCCGATACCAAGGCCATCGGCCTGGGCGGCTTTGTGTTTTACCGCGACACGCCTTGTCCGGCGCGGCGCGGATAAGTGCCGGATTAGTGTCATACGGGAATATTTAGTCGTATAATTTCAACGCAAGCTGGCTGCCGCGCAAGACTCGCAAGACTGTCACGTGCGGCAGATTCCCCCTCCAGGCAAGCTCCGATTTCGCCATGGCGATGAGAGGATGGTCCGATGGATGTGCACGACGAGCATGGCATGCCGGGTACTGCGGCGCTGGCGGTGGATGCCGGGCAGCAGGCCGTGGCCCCGCCGCGCACCTTGCTGCTGGTCGATGACGAGCCGAATATCCTCGCTTCCCTCAAGCGGCTGCTGCGGCGCGATGGCTACCATATCCTGACGGCCAACGGCGGCCAGGAAGGGCTGGACGTATTGGCCAGCCATACGGTCGACGTCATCGTGTCGGATCAGCGCATGCCCGGCATGCTGGGCGCCGACTTCCTGCGCAAGGCCAAGCTGCTGTGTCCGCAAACCATACGCATCATGCTGTCGGGCTATACGGAATTGCAAGCCGTCACGGACGCCGTCAACGAGGGCGCCATTTTCAAATTCCTCACCAAACCCTGGGAAGACCATCAGCTGCGCGAGCATATCGCCGAAGCCTTCCGCCTGAAGGGTATCGACGACGACAATGTGCGCCTCAATGCGCAGCTGCGCGAGGCCAACCAGGCGCTGGCGGCGGCGAATGCCGCCATGCAGGCGCTGGTGCGCCAGCAGCAGCATCAGATCAGCCGCGACGAAGTCAGCCTCGGCATCGCGCGCGAATTGCTGCAATTTTTGCCGCTGCCCGTGATCGGGCTCGATGAGGACGGCATGATCGCCTTCATCAACGCGGCGGCGGCCAACCTGTTCGAACGGGGCGCGGCCCTGCTGGGCAACGAGGCGGCGATCGTCTTGCCGCAGCTGTTCGACGGGCAGGGCGCGCCCCGCCTGGCCGCCATCGATGGCCAGCCGTATGCCGTGGCCGTCCATCCGATGGGCCTGCATTCGCGCTCGCGCGGCAGCCTCGTCACCTTGAGCCGCCATGGGGAGGGCACATGAGTGAAGGCGGACGCGAGATTTCCATGGAACAGGCGCAGGAAGGCATGGTGCTGGCGCAAGCGCTGAGCGATGCCAGCGGCACCGTGCTGCTGGCCCAGGGCGCCACCCTGACGGCGGCGAACCTGACCGCCTTGCGCCGGCGCAATGTGGAGAGCTGCCGCGTCGTCATGGACGAGGTGCTTGACCCCGCCGCGCAGGCGCATGCCGAGCAGGAACGCTTGCGCCGCCTGGAACGGCTGGCCGTGCTGTTCCGCGCCACGCCGCCCGATTCCGCCGGGGCCGAACTGCTGGCACTGCTGCAGCGCTACCGGCAAGGGGGCGCCACATGACACGGCTCAGTTTTGAACATATCATCCGCCAGATTCAGGAACTGCCCTCGCTGCCCGTGGTGGTGCTGGAGCTGCTGTCGAGCATGGACCAGGACGACACGGACGTGCACGTGCTGGCACAAAAGATCGAGCTGGACCAGGGCCTGGCGGCAAAGACCCTGCGCATCGCCAACTCCTCGTTCTACGGCATGCAATCGAAGGTCACCAGCATCCCGCAAGCCGTTTCCGTGCTGGGCTTTCACAGCATCCGTACCGTCGTCACGGCTTGCGCCCTGACGGGCAGCTTCGCGCCCGTCAGCGGCGGCTTCGATTTCCAGGCGTTCTGGCGCCACTCGCTGGCCACGGCGATCGCCGCGCGCCTGCTGGCGCCGCACTTGCGCGTCAATCCCGAAACGGCGTTCACGGCCGGCTTGCTGCACGACCTGGGCACCCTGGTGCTGGTGACGCGCTTCCCGGCCGAGCATGCGCTCGTGCGCAGCTACCGCCAGGCGCACGATTGCCAGATGGCCGATGCGGAACTGGCCGTCATCGGCATCGATCACGCGCAGGTGGGCAGCGCCCTGGCCGCCTACTGGAAGTTCCCCGAGGCGATACAGCAGGCGGTGGCCGACCACCACAGCATCGACAGGCTGGAAGCGGGCGGCCTGCCGCTGGCCGTGCACCTGGCCAATGCCGTCGCCCTGGCGCTCGACCTGGCCGGCGTCGACGATGCGCTGGTGCCGCCCCTGTCGCCCGCGGGCTGGCGCAGCGTCGCGCTGGACGAGCAGGCCTGGCTGGCGCTGCTGGGGCAAACGGAACACACCTTCGATGAAATGTCGCGGATCATGCTGGCATGAACAAGAAAGAGGCCATGGAAACAGACGCAGGGCAGGCGCTGCCCGCCACGCCGGAACGCCGCCAGGGCGACACCATCGCGCTGTCGGCCTTTTTCGACGGCCATCCCGTGGCCACTTTCGCCATCGACACGGAGCACGTGGTGACGCACTGGAACAGCGCCTGCGAACAGCTGCTGGGCTTTACGGCCGCCGAGATGGTTGGCACGCGCGACCACTGGAAGGCGTTTTATCGGCAGCCGCGCGCCTGCCTGGCCGACCTGCTGGTGGCCGACGACATCGCGCTCGGTGAAAATGACCGCTACCTTGGCAAGCTGAAGCGCTCTTCCGTGATCCCAGGCGCCTTTGAGGCCGAGGATTTCTTTCCCGATATCGGCCCCGACGGCCACTGGCTGCATTTCACGGCGGCGCCCCTGCGCGACCGCCAGGGCCGGCTGGTGGGCGCCATTGAAACCCTGCGCGACGTGAGCGAGCGGCGCCTGGCGGAACTGGCGCTGCGCAAGGCGCACGACAACCTGGAACACCTGGTGGCCGAGCGCACGGCCCAGCTGGCCGAAATGAACGAACGCCTGGCCGACGATATCCGCCAGCGCCAGATCGCCGACCTGGAATTGCGCGAGCGTAACCTGGCCCTGACGGAATTGAACAGCAAGCTGTCGCTGGCCCAGCAAAAGCTGCTGCAGTCGGAAAAACTGGCCTCGATCGGCCAGCTGGCCGCCGGCGTGGCGCACGAGATCAACAATCCCATCGGCTATGTGTTTTCCAATGTCGGCACCCTGGAAGGCTATCTGGATGACCTGTTCAGCATGCTCGACGCCTATGAGGAAGCCGAGCCGGCCGTCGCCGACGCCGTGGTGGCGGCGCGCCTGCGGGCGCTGCGCGAACAGATCGACCTGGACTTCCTGCGTACCGACATTCCCATGCTGATGGGCGAGTCGAAGGAAGGCATTTCGCGCGTGCGCCGCATCGTGCAGGACCTGAAGGATTTTTCGCGCACGGATGCGCATCAGGAGTGGGTCTGGGCCGACCTGCGCCAGGGCATCGATACCACGCTCAATATCGTGAATAACGAGGTCAAGTACAAAGCCGACGTGGTGCGCGAATATGGCGACATTCCCGATATCGAATGCCAGCCTTCCGAGCTGAACCAGGTGATCATGAACCTGGTCGTCAACGCGGCCCATGCCATGAACGAGGAGCGCGGGCGCATCACCCTGCGCACGGGCAGCGACAACGCGACGGAAGTGTGGATCGAAGTCGAGGACACGGGTGGCGGCATCGCGCCCGAACACCTGTCGCGCATCTTCGATCCGTTCTTCACCACCAAGGCCGTCGGCAAGGGCACGGGGCTGGGCCTGTCGCTGGCCTACACGACGGTACAAAAGCATCACGGCCGCATCGACGTGCGCAGCATCATCGGCAGCGGCACCACCTTCCGCATCACTTTGCCCGTGCGCCAGGCGCAGGCCGCCGCACCATGACCGAACAGGACAGCATGAGCATGAGCATCAGTACCAGCGCCAGCACTGCGGCCGCGCCGCCCACCATCCTGTGCGTCGATGACGAACCGAATATCCTGTCGTCGCTGCGGCGGCTGTTCCGTCCGCACGGCTACCGCGTGCTGACGGCCGATGGCGGCGCGGCCGGCCTGGCCCTGCTCGAGAGCGAGACGGTGGACCTGGTCATCTCCGACATGCGCATGCCGCACATGGATGGCGCGCAATTCCTGGCCCAGGTGCGCCAGCGCTGGCCCGGCACCATACGCTTGCTGCTGACCGGCTATGCCGACATCCAGTCCATCCTCGACGCCATCAACCAGGGCGAGATCTACCGCTACGTGACCAAGCCCTGGGACGAGAACGATATCGTGCTGGTGGTGCGCCACGCGCTGGAACGGCGCGCGCTGGAGCAGGAAAAACTGCGCCTCGAAGCGCTGACGGCCAGCCAGAACGTGGAGCTGCAGGCGCTCAACGCCAGCCTGGAAGCGAAGGTGGCCACGCGCACGCAGCAGCTGAAACAGTCGCACGACGAGGTGCAGGCGGCCAATGAACGCCTGAAGGCGACGTTCGTGACGACCATCAAGGTGTTTTCCAACCTGATCGAAATGCGCGGCGGCAAGCTGGCCGGCCATGCGCGGCGGGTGGCCGAGCTGTCGCGCAAGCTGGCGCTGGCGCTGGGTCTGGAAGGGCAGGAGGCGCGCGACGTGTTCATCGCGGCCCTGCTCAAGGATATCGGCAAGCTCAGCTTGAGCGACGACGTGCTGGAACTGCCGGCCAGCGCCTGGACGGGCGAGCAGCTGGCCGCCTTCCGCAAGCATCCGCTGCGCGCCGAGCAATTGCTGATGGCGCTCGACGAGCTGCGCGCCGTTTCCGTGATCCTGCGCTCGCAGCTCGAGCGCTTCGACGGCGGCGGCTTCCCCGATGGCCTGGTGGGCCTGGCCATTCCGATGGGCGCGCGCATCCTGGCGCTGGCGTCGGACTACGATGGCTTGCAGATCGGCGCCATGGTGCAGCGCAGCCTGCGCGCCGAGGAAGCGCGGACCCTGATCTACGACAGCGTCGGCAAGCGCTACGACCCGGCCGTCGTGGCCGCTTTCCGCAGCATCATGGATGAAACGGAGCCGCCGGCGCGCGACCTGACCGTGCTGTCGGGCCAGCTGGAGCCGGGCATGGTGCTGTCGCGCGACCTGATCAGCCGCGATGGCCTGATGCTGCTGGCGGCCGAACACGTGCTGACGGCCCGCGTGATTTCCCAGCTGCTCGATTTCGAAGGCAAGAATGGCGGGCGTCTGAGCATCCGCGTGTACGCGCCCGTCAAGGAAGGCTAGGGCGGGAAGGCTAGGGCGCTGGCGGGGCCGCCGGCGGCGTGACGGGCAGGTGCACGGTAAAGCGCGTGCCACGGCCCACTTCCGAGGCTACCTCGATACGTCCGCCGTGCTTGTTGACGATGCCGTACGACAGCGACAGGCCCAGGCCCGTGCCGCTGCCCACGGCCTTGGTGGTGAAGAACGGTTCGAAGATGCGGTTCAGGTGCTCGGGCGCGATGCCGGCGCCCGTGTCACCGATCTCCACCCACACCCAATCGCCGGCGTGGCCCGTGCGGATGCTGATCACGCCATCGCTGCTGATGGCCTGGCCCGCGTTGACAAGCAGGTTCATGAACACCTGGTTCAGCTGCGAGGCCAGGCACAGTATCTGCGGCAGCTCGCCGTAGTGCTTCTCGATGCGCGCCTTGTATTTCAATTCGTTGGCGACGATATTCAGTGTGCTGTCCAGGCCCGCGTGCAGGCTGGCCACTTGCCAGTCTGTCTCGCCCACATGGGAAAAATCCTTCAGCGCCTGCACGATGTCGCGCACGCGTTTGAGGCCATCCATCGATTCGCGCACCAGGTCCACCATGTCGTCCTGCAGGAAGGCGAGGTCGGCCTGGTCGCGCACCTGGGCCACGCGCGCGGCCAGGGCCGGGCCATCGGGCGTTTCGCGCATCGCCTCCTCGTACTGGCCGATCACGCCGAACAGGGTGCCGACATAGCCTTGCAGCGAACTCATGTTGGAGTTGACGAAGCCGATCGGGTTATTGATTTCATGCGCGATGCCGGCCGCCAGCTGGCCGATGGACGCCATCTTTTCCGATTGCAGCAGCTGGTCGTGCGCTTCCTGCAACTTGCTGATCAGTAGTTGCTGCTCTTCGCCGCGCGCCTGCAGCATCGCTTCCATGCGCTTGCGTTCCGTGATATCGGTCAGCGAGCCGATCACCTCGAACGGCACGCCGTGTTCGTCGCGCACGAGGCGCAGGCTGTCGTGCATCCACAGGTAGCTGCCGTCGTGCACGCGGAAGCGGTATTCATAGGCGCGCGCGCCTTCGACGAAGATCTGCGCCAGGCTGGAGAAAATGCCGGGCGCATCGTCGGGGTGGATGTGGTCGAACCAGAAATTGGGGTCGGCTACCATCTCCTCGGGCTGGTAGCCCAGGACATTCAAGGCATTGTTGCTGACGAACGTCATCTTGAAGTCGCCGCTGGGCACGGTGCAATAGATGATGGAGGGTGTATTGTCGAGCAGGTATTGCAGGCGCACGGCAGTGGCGGCCGGCGTGTCGGCGTCAGGCGCCTCACCGGCATGCCGTCCGGTATCGGGAGTGGAAAGGTCGAAATCCTCGAACTGCATTGTCACACCTCGCTGCCTGCACGGCATAGCTGTCATCCTGGCTGAATTATGCCTGACTATGCCTGATTCTGCCTGCCTTGGGCCGTCATCGGTGTGCTCAAGGGGCCAGCGGCTGCTCGACGATCGCCATGCGCCGCGCGATGCGCTGCGCCGCTTGCGCATCGCCCGCCTGTTCGGCGCGCAGGCGCTGCACGCCCAGCCATGCCAGCAGCGGACGGCGCCAGCCCTGGTCCGAGGCGGTGGCCACGGCCGTGTCGAGCAACTCCGGCGTGGCGCGGCCCGAGCGCAGCAGCACGCCGGCCGCCACCAGCTGCGACAGCGGGTCCTTGATGGCGGCCACGGCGCTGGCGGCGGCCGTATCCGAGCTGGCGCTGGCGGCCGCGCGCTGCGCTTCCGGCAGCAGGGCGGCGTCGGCCGCCTGCGCCTTGCCTGCGAGGTAGGCGGCATACGCGCGGTCGGCGTCTGTCGCGTCGGCTTGCAGGGCATCAAAGCCGGCGCAGTCCTCGAAGGCCAGACTGGCCACGCGCGCGGCGCAGCGCAGCAGTTCGATGCGCGCCACGAGTTCGAGCTTGCCCGTGCCGGCGACCTGGCTGCGGGCGCGCCGGAATTCCGTCTGCTCGACCAGGGCGTTGCCATTCAAATATGCGGCTTGAAACCGTTCGACGGAACTTTGCGCATTCATTTTCCAGTCCGGCACGGGCGGGCCGCTGGAGCAGGCGGCGAGCGCGCTCAGGGCCAGTGCGGACAAGGTGGCGTTGAGTTTTCTCATGGCAGTTTGATCTCCGGATTGCGCTTGAACGGCCATTTGCGGTTGATTTCATTGACCAGCTGCTCGACCTTGCGCAGATTGCTTTCCACGTCGGCGCGCAGCGGGCCCAGGTCGGCGGTGGCCGCCTTGGCGTTGGCGCCCACGGCTTGCGCCTCGACCAGCACGGCGTCGACTTTTTTCAGGCTGTTGCGCGTGTCGGCCAGCAGGGCGTTCAGCTGCACGATGGTCGCCTGCGCATCCGTCATCACGCCCTTGTCGCCGAAGACGCGCGTATCGGCATTGGCCACCAGGCCATCCGTGCGGCGCGCCAGCTGGTCCGCCGTGATCAGCAGGGCATTGGCCCGTTCGATCAGCAGGCGCGACTGCTTGTCGTCGCCCGTCAGCAAGCCCATGGCGCCGCCCGGACCGCTGAGCTTGCCGGTGACGGCCTGCACGTTGCGCATGGTGCCGTCGAGTGCGGAATCGGTGCCCGTCAGGTTGCCCAGGTTGTTCAGCAAGTCTTTGGCGGCGGCCAGCAGACGGGGGATTTCCGCCGCCATGTCGCCCACCAGCAAGTCGCGCGTGGCGTCGTCGGGCAGCGGCGGGTCCGTCAGGATGCCGCTGTAGGCGCGCAGCTTGGCGCCGCCGACGATGCCCCGTTCCAGGGTGAAGATGGAGCTGGTGCGCAGCCAGTGCGCGTCTTTGCGCGGCACGTCGATGATGACGCGCGCGCGGCCGTCCGGCGCCAGCTCGATGCGCTGCACGCGGCCGATGGGAAAGCCGGAAAAGGTCAGGTCGGCGCCCACGCCGACGCCGTCGGAATCGTCGGCCGTCAGCACCAGGGTCTGGGTGGCTTCGAAGGCGCCGCGCGCATACATCAGGTAGACGACGGAGCCGACCACCAGCACGAACATGAAGACGAGCAGGATGGCCGCCTTCAGTTCGGCGTGGCGCACGGGCGGCGGGGCGGGCAGCACAGCGTCGGGCGCCGTGACGTCGGTCTGGTCGGGATTTTGAGGTTGGCTCATGGCTTCTGGCTCTGGTATGGGTGGTTCAAGGTTAGCTGGGCGGTGGCGGGCATCAGTAATAATTGCCCATCAGCGAAGCCACTTCGACCAGCAGGATGACGGAAAACAGGCGCAGCATTTCGGACAGCCCGTGCGCGGCCCACAGGCGGTTGCGCCGGCCGTGCGGTTCTTCCGGATAATACGACGAGGCCAGCGGGATCAGGGCGACGGCAAAGCTGAAAAAGATGACTTTGAGCATCAGGATCAGCGCCACGGCCGGATTGAAGATCTGTCCCACGACGCGCGTGTAGCCCTGCAGCGCCCACGGCGTAAAGCCGTAGATGGTGATGTAGGCGAGGATCAGCGAGGTGACGCAGCTGACGATGGCCAGCATCCACACGGCGAAGATGCCGGACATGACGCGCGGAAAGTATTCGCGGCGCAGCAGGTCGACGCCCTGGCGCTGCATTTTCTCAAGCATGCCGGACGAGCGCATTTGTGCGAACGCAATGCCGTCGGGCAGGGTCAGGCGCAGCGCGACGAACAGGGCGGCCGTCAGGGGGATCAGTTCCAGCACCAGCACGCGCACCACCATTTCCAGCGCATAGCGCGACAGGCCGTAGCTTTGCGCGCTGACGACGACGATGCGTATCAGCACCAGGCTGACGAGCGCGCAGGCGACGCTGAACCACACGAGATTGGGCGCCGTGTTCGTCACCAGGCGGTGTGCGAGGATGGGGCGGTTGTCGCGGTTATAGCTCGATGGCGACAGGGCCAGCGAAAACACGAGGATGGCGAAATGCAGCATGCGCCACCAGCTGACCAGCCAGGCCATGGTGGCCCGGTGCAGGCGGCGCAGGCTGATGATGAGGGAGACGGATAGGGTCATCATGGCATCTTAACATTGGATGCGTTCGATACAAGCGATTGTGCAGCCGTGCACGGCAGGCCCGTTATGGACCGGCCACGCTGGCGACGCTGTGGATAATCGCGTCGGCCGCCGCCCGCACGCGGGCAGAACGGTTCAGGTCCGCATGCATGACCAGCCACACGTCATACGCTTCCGCCCGCTCGGGCCAGATGCGCACGAGCTGCGGGTCGATGTCGCCCAGGTGGGTGGCCAGTTCGGCCACGCCCAGGCCCGCGCGCGTGGCTTCCTGCAGCATCGCCGCCGAGTTCACTTCCATGGCGACCCGGGCGTTGGCGACGGATTCGCCGGCGATTTTCTCGCCATGGCGCGGCGTCACGGAATGGTGGTAGATGACGATGTCGTGGCCGGCCAGTGCCGTGCCGCGCACGGGCTCGCCCCGTTCGGCCAGGTAGCTTTTCGACGCATACAGGCCCAGGCTGCGCTTGACGAGGTGGCGCGAGATCAGGTCCGGATCGGTGGGGCGCACGCCGCGTACGGCCAGGTCCGCTTCGCGCCGCGTCAGGCTGGCCAGCGCGGGCGCCACGTTGAGCACGATGCGGATGTCCGGGTGGGCCGCGTGCAGCTGCTGCATGGCGCGGATGACGAAATGGCTGGCCATGGTGTCCGTGGTGGCCACGCGCACCAGGCCGCTTAAACGGTTGTCGACGCCCTGCATCTCGCGCTGCAGCTTGTCGGCCGCCCGCTCCATCGCTTCGGCGGCCGTGAGCGCCAGCTCGCCGGCCGGCGTGGGCACGTAGCCCGACGGTGTGCGCAGGAACAGGGTGGCGCCCAGCGAGCTTTCCAGCGCGGCCAGGCGGCGCCCGCACGTGGCCTGATCGATGCGCAGCAGGGCGGCCGCGCCGCGCAGGGTGCCGGCACGGCCGATGGCGAGAAAGATGCGCGCGTTATCCCAGTCCATCCGTTTCCTTGTGATTGGTGATGCGTTTTTGCATCAAGGTGCCGATTTTATGCCTGTTTACTGCATCATGCAACGCTCGCATAATGGCTGCCCCGCTGTCTCTGCAAGGAATACCATGTCTGCCCCTACACCGCTCCTGCTGACCCTGGCCTTCGGTTTCGTCATGGCGATGATCGATGTCACGGCCGTCAACGTGGCCCTGTCCGATATCGCGCTGGACCTGGCCATTCCGCTGACGGGCCTGGTCTGGGTGGTCGACGGCTACACCCTGACGTTTGCCGCGCTGCTGCTGGCCGGCGGTGCGCTGGCCGACCGCTACGGGCCGAAAGCTGTGTACCAGGGCGGCCTCGGCATCTTCCTGCTTGGCTCGATCCTGTGCGGCGCCGCGCCCGACGGGCATTTCTTGACGGCGGCGCGCCTGCTGCAGGGCGCGGGCGCGGCCCTGTTCATGCCCAGTTCGCTCAGCCTGCTGACGCAGAGCTTTGACGACGAGCGCGAGCGCACGCGCATGCTGGGCGCGTGGTCGGCGCTGGTGGGTGTGGCCGGTGCATCCGGTCCATTGATCGGCGGTATCCTCGTGCACCAGTTCGGCTGGCGCAGCGTGTTCTGGGTGAACGTGCCGCTGGGGGTACTGGCCATCGTCATGGCGCAAATGCTGCTGGCCGCGCCAGCGCGCCAGCCACGCGATCTGTCGCTGCTCAGCCATGCGCTGGGCGTGGCGGCGCTGGCGGGCCTCAGCTTCGTGCTGATCGAAGGGCCCGTGCTGGGCTGGCTGTCGCCCGGCGTGCTGGCGGCGGTGGCATTGACGGTGCTGTCGGCCGGCCAATTGCTGCGGCGCGAGCGCAGCGGCAGCCATCCGCTGTTGCCACGCGCACTGTTTCATAGCAGCAGCTTCGGCGCGGCCAATGGCGTGGGTTTCTTGATCAATTTCTGCGTCTTCGGCCAGCTGTTCTTATTGAGCCTGTTCCTGCAGCAGTCGGGCGGCGCCGACGCCTTGCAGTCGGGCTTGCGCCTGCTGCCCATGATGGCGGCCTATACGGTAGGCAATTTCATGGCGGGAAGTATTGCGGCCCGCCATGGCACACGCTTGCCCATGCTGGCCGGCTTGCTGGTAGGCGCCGTCATGGCCTTGTTGCTGATGGGCTTGCGTCCGGGCACGCCGTTTGCGCTGCTGGCGCTGGGCACGGCCATCATGAACGTGGCCATCGGCATCGCCATTCCCGCCATGACGGCCACTGTGATGCGGGTGGCCGGCAAGCAGCATGCGAACAGCGCGGCCGCCGCCCTGAATGCCAACCGGCAAATCGGCGCGCTCGTGGGCGTGGCCCTGATCGGCAGCATCCTGCACATGGTGCAGGACTGGTCGCTGCGCTTGCCGCTGGCCTACGCGACGATTGCCGTCGCGTATGGGTTGGCGGCGGGCCTCGTCTACCGGCACGTGCATCTGCCGAAGACCGTCGCCGCCTGACAGTTTATTGCTCGCGCGTGCTGCGCCATTCCACCAGTTCTTCGATGGTGAGGATCGGCATGCCATGCAGTTCGGCGAAGCGTTCGATATCGTCGCCGCGCATCATGGTGCCGTCCGGATTCATCAGCTCGCACAGCACGGCGGCCGGGTTCAGGCCCGCCATGCGCGACAGGTCGACGGAGCCTTCCGTGTGGCCACGGCGCTCGAGCACGCCACCGGGCGCGGCGCGCAAGGGGAAGACGTGGCCGGGGCGCACCAGGTCGGCGGGCGTGGCGTTCGGCGCGATGGCGGCGCGGATGGTGGTCACGCGGTCGGCGGCCGACACGCCCGTTGTGACGCCGTCGCGCGCCTCGATGGAGACGGTAAACGGCGTACCGTAGCGGCTGCCGTTGTCGGACGACATGGGCGGCAATTCCAGCGCGCTGACAACGTCCGTCGGCAGACACAGGCAGACGATGCCGCTGCATTCGCGGATCAGCAAAGCCATGGTTTCGTGCGTGAGTTTTTCGGCAGACAGGATCAGGTCGGCTTCGTTTTCACGGTCGAAATCGTCGAGCAGGATGACGGGGATGCCGGCGCGCATGGCGGCCAGGGCGGACTGGATGCGACCTTCGAGGTCATTGGAAAGCAGGGTATAGCTGTTGACTAACATGGTGAAACGCTCCTCGCATAGGCGAAAAACGCTGCAGGGCAAGCGAATAGACGCAGCCGGCCGCATCGACAGGTCGAGCGGACATCGCGTTTACTGCACATCTTCTTTCATCCGGACTATACCGTCGGCTCTGGAGTCGCACCAGATCTGCTGACCTTATCAGGCGAAACCTGACAAGCGCTCGCGGGCTTGACCGTTGCCGGTCTTACCGCCGGTGGGGAATCGCACCCCGCCCCGAAGACGTATTGTTGTGCCGGTCCACATGACCGGCGGCAATACTTTAGCACAATTGAAAAAAAGGGGCAGGGTACTGCTGAGTTTGTTATTCGGCAAAGTTGCCTGGGGAAAGCAGTTTTTCCTAAGCTGTTTTTAATGGCGGAAACAGGATTTCAGTGTAAGGTACGCTTACTGAATCTTACCGTTGAGAATACATGAAGCTGAGTAAATTACGCCTGATCTCGGGCGCCGTCTTGCTGGCGTGCGCCTGCATGGCCCAGGCGGAAATCCGTTTGAGCGATCCCCTGCCGCTGGCACCAGAAGTTACCGTTGGAAAACTGCCGAACGGCTTGACCTATTACATCAAGAAAAATGCCCGTCCCGCGCAGAAAGTGGAATTGCGCCTGGTGGTGAAAGCCGGTTCCATCCTGGAAGATGACGACCAGCAAGGCCTGGCCCACTTCACGGAACACATGGCCTTCAATGGTTCCACGCATTTCAAGCGCAATGAACTCATTTCGTATCTGCAATCGATCGGCGTGAAGTTCGGTGCCGACTTGAACGCCTACACGAGCTTTGATGAAACCGTCTACGTGCTGCCGATTCCCACGAACAAGAAGGAAAACCTGGAAAAGGGTTTTCTCGTGCTGGAAGACTGGGCGCATGGCTTGAAATTCAACCCGGCCGACATCAACAGCGAGCGCGGCATCGTGCTGGAAGAGGCGCGCCTGGGCAAGGGCGCCAGCGACCGCATGAACAAGGTGCTGTATCCGAAGCTGCTGAACGGTTCGCGCTACGCGGAACGCATGCCGATCGGCAAGGAATCCGTGCTGAAAACGTTCAAGCCGGAAGCCATCAAGCGTTTCTATAAAGACTGGTACCGTCCCGACCTGATGGCCGTGATGGTGGTCGGTGATGTGGAGCCGAAACAGGCTGAAAAGCTGATCCGGCAGCATTTCGGCAAGCTGAAAAACCCCGCGAAGCCGCGCCCGCGCCTGTATGCGGAAGTGCCGCAGCGCTCGCAGACGGAAGCGCTGGTGATCACGGACAAGGAAGCGCCGGACGACAGTGTCTTCATCCGCTATCCGATCCGCGCCGCGCAGGAGCCCGTCACCATCGCCGACTACCGCCGCCAGATGATCGAAAACCTGTACGGGCAAATGCTCAGCGCGCGCATGCAGGAATTGACGCAGCAAGCCAATCCCCCGTTCATCCAGGGCGGCAGCAGCATGGGCAAGCTGGTGCGCGGCTATGAATCGTTCAGCGCCTATGCCTTGCTGGGCAAGGGCGGCGTGCAGCCGGCCGTCGATGCGCTGGTGCAGGAAGATGAGCGGGCGCGCCGCTTCGGTTTCAGCCAGGATGAGCTGGACCGCGCGCGCAAGGACATGCTGCGCAATTACGAGCGCGCTTACAGCGAACGCGACAAGTCCGATTCGGCCGGTTTCGTCGCCGAGTATTCGCGCAACTTCCTGGAGCAGGAAGCCATCCCCGGCATCGCCAATGAATTGCTGTACGCGCAGGAACTCTTGCCCCAGGTAACCTTGCAGGAAATCAACGAAACGGTGGCCAAGGTGATTCCCGACCAGCAAAAGAAACTGGTGGTCTTCATGGGTGCCGAGCCGAAAGCGGGTGTCAGCGTGCCGACGCAGCAGCAATTGCTCGACGCCGTGGCGAAGGCCGAGCAGCAGAAGGTCGAGCCGCGCACGGAAAAAGTCCTGGCCAGCAAGCTGATGGATGGCCCGCCGGCCGGCGGCAGCATCGTCTCGGAAAAGTTGAACAGCGCCATCGGCGTGACGGAGCTGACCCTGGGCAATGGCGTGCGCGTGCTGCTCAAACCGACGGACTTCAAGAATGATCAGGTGCTGATGGGCTCGACGCGTTTCGGCGGCCAGTCGCTGTTTGGCGACGCCGACATCTACAACGCCCGCTATGCCAGCGCCGTGGTCGGCAGCATGGGCTTGAAAGATCTGGCGCCGCTGGACTTGCAAAAAGTGTTGGCCGGCAAGACGGTCAACGTGGGCGCGTCGCTGGGCGAGCTGAGTGAAGGTTTTGGCGGCTCGGCCAGCAGCGCCGATGTGGAAGCCATGCTGCAACTGGTGTATTTGTATTTCAACGACGTGCGCAAGGATGCTGGCCTGTACCAGTCCTTCATCGGCAAGCAGCAGGACTTGGCGAAAAACAGCATGGCGCAGCCGGAAGCCGTGTTTTACGACGCCATCCAGCACGCCATGTTTGGCGACAACCCGCGCGTCGACGGCGTGCCGCGCGTGGCCGACTTCGACAAGGTGGGCCTGGACCGTTCGCTGGACATCTTCCGCCAGCGCTTTTCCAGCGCGCGCGGCATGACCTTCATCTTTGCGGGCAGCTTCGAGCTCGACAAGATCAAGCCGCTGATCGCCAGCTATCTGGGGACCTTGCCCGTGGGCGACGTGCCGCATGCCTACCGCGACGTGGGCATGCGCCCGGTGACCGGGGTCGTCAAGAAGGACATCTACATGGGCAGCGAGCCCAAGAGCACGATTTCCATCACCTTCAATGGCGACGTGGCGTATTCGGACGAGCAAAAGCTGACCTTGCAGGCGCTGGGCGAAGTGCTGAACCTGAAAGTCATCGAAGTGCTGCGCGAAAAGATGAGCATGATCTATGGCGGCGGCTTTGAAACCTCGATGGGCCAGCATCCATACGGCCATTATTCGGTGGCCTTGAACTTGCCGACGGGACCCGAAAACGTGGACAAGGTGATCGCCGCCGCCTTTGCCGAAATCAACAAGATGAAAACGGACGGGCCATCCGCGGCCGACCTGGAAAAGGTCAAGCTGAACTGGATCACGCGCCAGCAAAAGTCGCTGCGCGAAAACCGCTACTGGATGAGTCAGTTGATGGGTTCCGTGACCCAAGGGCGCGACCCTGCGCACATCCTGCGCTACGAACAGCGCGTGCGCGCCATCACACCGCAAGCCGTCAAGCTGGCGGCGCAGCGCTACCTGGACATGCACAATTATGTGCAGGTGGTGCTGTATCCGGAACGCAAAAACGTTGCAGCCAAGTAACCCTCGTGTTTGATCTGCATGGGCGGCAGCGTGGCGAAGCTGTTAAACTGCCGCTTATTGATGTGATATCGCAATTTAACAAGCAAGGAAATACGATGGCTAAGAAAGAAGAGCTCGATCCGGAAACCCTGGAGTTGATCAACTGGTGTATCGAGGTCGAAGGCTTCCTCGTGGCTGGCGGCGCCACCGTGGCGCAGGCGCAGGACCACATCGAAGAGCAGGTCGAGTGGTTTACCGACCAGTTCTACGACGGTTTGACGCCGGAAGAGGCGGCCAAGGAAGCCTTGGCCTGACCTTCAACAGTAACTTACAGCGGGCGGTGCCTGCCGGGCACAGCCCGGTAGCGCCGCCCGTTTTGCTTTTCTGAAAAGATTTCCATTGGGCAATTAATTCTTCTATTTATTTCCAGGCACCCATGACACTCCGTTCGCGCATTCTCCTCCTGTGTTTCAGCACCTTGCTGGGCATCGTCCTCATCGCTTCATTTTCCCTGTATTCCTTGCGCCAGACCATGATGGCGGAAAGGGTCGAGCAATTGACGGTGCTGGTGGAGCTGGCCAACGCGTCCGTGGAAAAGGCGTATGCGCTGGAACAGTCGGGCAAGCTCACGCGTGAGCAGGCCCAGCAGCAGGCCAAGCTGGCCATCGGCAGCTTCGCCAAGGACGAGATGTATTATTTCGTGCGCGATTTCAGCACCGACTTGCTGTACGTGCATCCAAACGCGTCGCGCATCGGCGTGCCGCAAAAGAACATGAAGCAGTCGGGTGACCGCTACCGCGTGGCCCTGGCCACCAGCCGCATCGGCCTTGTGCAGGCGGACGGCACGCGCCCCGGCGTGCCCGACCCTGTGGCGAAGATGTATGCCGTGGTGAAATTTGCGCCGTGGGACTGGCTGATCGGCACGGGTACGTATATCGATGACATCAATCACAAATTCTGGGCCCAGGCGGGCGTGCTGCTGGCCATCGGCGGGGCGCTGATGCTGGTGGTGGGCGCCCTGGCGGCCCTGATGCTGCGCCGCATCCTGGCCCAGCTCGGCGGCGAACCCGACTATGCAGCGGCCATCGTGGCGCAAATCGCCCAGGGCGACCTGACCACGCACATCGATACGCGCCCCGGTGACACGTCGAGTTTGCTGATGGCGATCAAGGCCATGCGCGACAACCTGGCCCATCTGGTGAGCCAGGTGCGGACCGATGCGGAATCCATTTCCACGGCGTCGGGCGAGATCGCCTCGGGCAACCACGACCTGTCGGCACGCACGGAGCAGCAGGCGGGATCGCTGGAAGAAACGGCGTCGACGATGGAAGAAATGACCTCGACCGTGCGCCAGAATGCGGACAATGCGCGCCAGGCCAACCAGCTGGCCATTTCCGCCTCGCAAGTGGCGAGCCAGGCGGGTGGCGTGGTGAGCCAGGTGGTCGACACCATGGGCGCCATCAATGCCTCGTCGAAAAAGATTGGCGACATCATCGCCGTCATTGACGGCATCGCCTTCCAGACGAACATCCTGGCCCTGAACGCAGCCGTGGAAGCGGCGCGCGCAGGCGAGCAGGGCCGTGGCTTCGCCGTCGTCGCCAGCGAGGTGCGCAACCTGGCGCAGCGTTCGGCCGCGGCCGCTAAGGAGATCAAGCAATTGATCGACAGTTCCGCCGAGCAAGTGGGTGCCGGTGAAAAACTGGTGGCGCTGGCGGGCGAGACGATGGAAAAAGTCGTTTCCAGCGTGCAGCACGTGACCGATATCGTGGCCGAGATTTCCTCGGCCAGCGCCGAGCAAAGCGCCGGCATCGAGCAGATCAACCAGGCCATCGTCGAGATGGATAACATGACGCAGCAAAACTCGGCCCTCGTCGAGCAGGCGTCGGCGGCGGCGCAGGCGATGAACGAGCAGGCGGCCGGGCTGGCGCAGATCGTCAGCGTGTTCAAGGTGGGTGCAGTGGCAGGGGCGCCGCGCCCGACGCAGGCGGCCCAGCGCCGGCTGGCCCGCTAAGTTTTTGTCATAGCGGGAACTTATCGCCTGACCATCTGTCAAATTCTTCTTGGTCCTTAGCGGACGCATAGTAGAGGTGAGCATGACAGATGGTTTTTCCTATCACGCGGCATTTGCCCGCAACCTGGGCTGGGTCACGCAGGCGGAGCAAAACAGCTTGCGCGGCAAGCGCGTGGCCATTGCCGGCATGGGCGGCGTCGGCGGCGTGCACTTGCTGACCCTGGCGCGGCTGGGCATCGGCGCTTTCCACATCGCCGATTTCGATACCTTCGATATCGCCAACTTCAACCGCCAGGCCGGCGCCATGGTCTCCACCCTGGGCCAGCCCAAGGTGGCCGTGCTGGCGCAGATGGCGCGCGACATCAATCCCGAACTCGACATCAAGCAGTTTCCCGACGGCATACACGACAGCAACCTGGCCGAGTTCTTTGCCGGTGTCGACCTGTATGTGGACGGCCTGGATTTCTTCGCTTTTCCCGCACGCCAGGCCACTTTCGCCACGTGCGCCCGCCTGGGCATTCCCGCCATCACGGCCGCGCCGCTGGGCATGGGTACGGCCGTGCTCAGCTTCATGCCGGGCGGCATGACGTTCGAAGAGTATTTTGGCTGGGGCGACTTGCCCGAAGAAGAAAAAGCGCTGCGCTTTCTCGTCGGGCTGGCGCCGGCCGGCTTGCACGGCCCCTACCTGGTCGACCCGTCCGCCATCAACCTGAAGGAGCGGCGCGGGCCGTCGACGATCATGGGCTGCCAGCTGTGCGCGGGCGCGGCCGCCACGGAAGCCTTGAAAATTCTGTTGAAACGAGGCAAGGTGATGGCGGCGCCGCACGGTGTGCATTTCGACGCCTACCGCAACAAGCTCGTGCATACCTGGCGTCCCGGCGGCAACCGTCATCCGCTGCAGCGCCTGACGATGGCCATCATCAAGCGGCGTCGCGCCGCGCAGGGGGCATAAATGGCGCAAGCACTGCTGAACGATCCCGTGCTGGAAAGCATCCTCGACCAGGCGCGCTGGGCGCCCAGCGGCGACAACACGCAGCCGTGGCGCTTTGAAGTCGTGGACCCGCGCCACGTGGTCGTGCATGGCTTCGATACGCGCAGCCACTGCGTGTACGACCTCGACGGCCATCCCAGCCAGCTATCGCTGGGCGCCTTGCTTGAAAGTATGGCGCTGGCGGCCAGCTGTCACGGCTTGCGCATGGAAGCGCGCCGGCGCCTGTCCATGCCCGATACCCTGCCCACCTTCGATGTGCACCTGATCGACAGCCCCGGCATGCTGCCCGATCCGCTGGCGGCCTTCCTGCCGCAGCGCAGCGTGCAGCGGCGGCGGCTCAGCACGCGCAGCCTGCGCGCCAGCGAAAAGGCGGCGCTGGCGGCCAGCTTGCCGTCCGGCTATGGCGTGCAATGGTTCGAAGGCGGGCGCGCGCGGCTGGCCTGCGCGCGGCTGATGTTCGACAATGCAAAGCTGCGCCTGACCATGCCCGAAGCGCACAAGGTGCACCGCGACGTGATCGAATGGGGCGCGCGCTTCAGCAGCGACCGCATCCCGGAGCAGGCGCTCGGCGTCGATGCGATGACGGCGCGCCTGATGCGCTGGGTCATGCACAGCTGGCGCCGCGTGGATTTTTTCAATACCTGGCTGGGCGGCACCATTGCCCCGCGGCTGCAGATGGACTTGCTGCCGGGCCTGTATTGCGCCGCGCATTTCGCGCTGCTGGCCGATGCGCCGCCGCGCCATATCGACGATTACGTGGCGGCCGGCCGTGCCATGCAGCGCTTCTGGCTGACGGCCACGCAGCTGGGACTGCAATTGCAGCCGGAACTGACGCCGCTGATCTTTGCCCGCTATGTGCGCGAGCGGCGCACCTTTTCGCGCACCGATGGCATGCAGGAAATGGCGCAGGAACTGGCCGTGCAATGCCAGGGCGTGCTGGGGGCGGCGGCGGTCGAACGGGCCGTGTTCCTCGGACGCATCGGTGCGGGGCCGGCGGCCAGTGCACGCTCCTTGCGCCGTCCGCTGCAAGACTTGCTGGTGGCGCCTACAACGGGGCAGTAGCGCGCGTGACGCCGTGCGCGCCACGGCGTCAGCATCAGCGTCGGTGCCGGCGCCGTGGCGCCAGGCACGCCAGCGCTGCCAGGCCCGCCGCCAGCAGCGGCAAGGTGCCGGGCAGCGCGACTGGTGTGACGCCTGGCACGTAGGCCAGTTCGGAACTGTTCAGCATGTTCAACACGAGGGTATAGTTGCCCGCCACCAAGTTGTCCGTGACGGCGCCATATTGCCCGCCGCACGTCTTGCCGGTGCCCGTGCCCGTGGGCGCGCCGCAGCCGCTGGGGTCGTACGTGAATACGCTGCCGCTGGTGAGCGGCGTTTGCGCGTAGCCCGTATTGAGGTTGGCGGCGTCGGCCAGTTCGGTGCCGCCCAGGATGCCGGAGCCCAGGCTGCCGTCGGGCGCCCAGTTGAAGACGATCTGGCCATTGTCATCGATGATGCTGAACGTCATCGCCATATTCGTCGTGGCCGCCGAGCCCGTGCCGGCCAGCGCGTCCAGGTACAGCTGCATGAAGGGCAGGGCCTGGAAGTCGAAGGCCAGGGTTGCGCCCGGCTGGCCGACGACGAAATTGATGGCCAGGGCCGTGCTGGAACCGTTGCGTCCCGAGGCGTCGGCGCTGCCGCCGCCCGTCAGGAAGGTTTCCGCGGCATTCACCGTATGCGTACTGGTCGAGCCCGGCGGGAACGGGGGAATTTGCGAAGTGATGATTTGCGCCTCGCCGCGCGCATACGCGGCGTTGCCCATGCCTTGCTGGGTAAAATCATTTTGCCCTTTGGTCACGGCGCCGCGTGCCGCTTGCGGCGCGTCGATCTCATTGCTGCCACCGTTGATGACGCTGCTGCCGTTGAGCGTGGCGGTGGTGCGTGACAGGTCGATATTGCTGATCAAGGTGGTGGAACCGGTGGGATTGCTGATGACCAGGCCAAAGACGCTGGTGTAGGAATAGCCGTAGGCGGCGGCGCTGGCAGTGCCGCTACCGGCCAGCAACAGCAAGGCCAGCAGGGCCGTTGAAAGTCGGGTGCATAAAAATGTAGTCATGAAAATCCTCATCTCCTGGTCGGCCGCGTTGTAAGGAAAACCGACAGGCTTGCCGCATAAAAAAAAGGCGAGGAGACTCCCTCGCCTGTGAATCCCCCCTGTTGCCTGGTTCAGGCGGCAACTTTGCGGCGGCGGGCATAGCCCAGGCCGGCCAGGCCCAGGCCCAGCAAGGCCAAGGTGCCCGGTTCGGGTGTCGCCGCCTGTTTCACCAAGTCCACGCTTTCTACCGCATTCAAGGTCAAGGTGTAGTTGCCGGCCGTCAAAGCATTGCTGACGGAGCTGAAGTTGCTACCGCACGCTGTGCCCACACCGGTGCCCGTGGGCGTGCCGCAGCCGGAAGGGTCGTAGGTGAACAAATTGCCGCGCGTGAGGAAATTGGTCGCCAGGCTGGTGTTCAGGTTGGCGCCATCGGCGTTTTCCGTGCCGCCGAAGATGCCCGAGCCGATCACGCCGTCCGGCGTCCAGTTGAATACCGTCGCGCCGGCCGCGTCCGTGATGGTGAAGGTGACGACCAGGTTGGCCGTGGCTGTGGACAGCTGCCCGACCGTGCTTTGCAGGAAGACCTGCATGAAGGGCGACGCCAGGAAGTCGAAGCTCAGGGTTGCCGTGGGCGAGCCGACGACGAAATCGACCGAGAAACCCGTGGTCGAGCCGTTGCGCCCGGACGCATCGGCCGTGCCGGCAGGCCCGTCAAGGTGGGCTTCAGCCACGTTGACGGCCTGGGTGGAGGTGGAGCCTGGCGGGAACGAAGGGAACTGCGTGCTGACGATTTGCGCATCGCCGCGTGAATAGTTGCCTGCCGGGCCTTGTTGCGTGAAGTCGTTTTCGCCCTTGATGACGGGGCCGACGTTGGCGCGTGGGGCATCGAGCGAACCGGCGCCGCCATTGATGACGCTCACGCCATTCAGGGTGGCCGTGCTGCGCGAGATCGTGGTGCTGTTGGCCACCGTGATCTGGCCCGTCGGCACAGCGATCACCAGGCCGAAGATGTTGTTGTACGAATAGCCGTAGGCGCCCGCCTGTGCGCTACCGGCGGCGCACAGCATGGCCAATGCCGCTGCGGCCGGGAGCAGTTTCAGTTTCGAGAGTTTCATTGTATTCACCTCATGGTTGAGTGAGTCTGGAAGTCTTGCCTGAGACCTGTCGGCAGGTGCTCATGGCCAGTACCTAGCGACTTCCATGCCAACGCATGAGGTTCTTTTGAAATCAACGACTTGGCGTGCTTTTGTTGACGCGGTGCAAGCTTTGCCGGATGCGCTGTAAAAAAAACCGACGCCAGCCTTTCAAGGCTGTCCGCCTTGTGGCAACGAGCCCAGCAGGGCGTGCATATGGGGCAGCAAGCGTTGCGCGGGCACATGGTCGCGCATGGCCGTGGCCAGCTGGCGCGCCGCCAGCTTGGCCCGGCCATCGTCGAGCATGCGGGTGGCGGCATGGCGCAGAGCGGTTTCCTGGAAGCGGTCGGCGCGCAGCAGCAGGCCGGCGCCAGCGCCCACGATGCCGTGCATGTTGAGAAATTGGTCGAGGTTGCCGGCGATGCCGATGACGGGCACGCCTGCCGTCAGCGCTTGCTGGCTGGTGGGGCTGCCGCCGTTGCAGATCACCAGGCTGGCGCGCCGGGCGGCCGCGTCACCTGGCAGAAAGGGCGCGACATAGGCGTTCGGCGGCACGGCATCGACGCGGATGGTGCCGGCCGTGGCCGCCAGTACGGTGACGGGCAGGGGCGCCAGCGCGCGCAGCACGCGCGGCAGCAATTGCCCCTGGCCGGAACTGCCCAGGGTGACATAGATGATGGGCCGTCCGCTGCTCAGTTCCGGGCGCTGCCACCAGTCCGGCAAGTCGAGCGGCGGCGCCCAGATGATGGGACCCAGGTAGTCGTGCGTGGATGGCATGCCGTGCGGCGGGAACAGTTGCGGAATATCCGCGTACAAGGTGCGGTCGGCATCCGTATAGATGCGCCGCAGGTCGCTGCCCAACGATGGCAAGCCATGGCGGCGGCGCACGCGGTTCAGGGGCACGGCGTGCGAAGCGAAGGCCAGCGGGCGGATCAGGCGGAACAGGGGATCGGCCAGCCAGATGGGCAGTACGCCCGTCAGGGGCAGGTTGGGCACCGTGTAGTGCTGGCGCACCCAGGGACTCCAGTAGGCGTTGCTGACGGTAATGTAGGGAATGCGCTGCAGGCGCGCGCTGACCGACAGCGACAGGCGGAAGTCGCCGATCACGAGGTCGGGCTGGACGGCATTGAGCAGGCGCAAGTCGTCTTCCACATACGCGTGCAAGGTACTTTCCGTATACACGGGCTTGCCGTGCGCCAGTGCCTGCAGAAATTGCAGCGATGAAAGACTGTCGATGCGCCAGCGGCGGAAGGGGGCTTGCTTGAAACAAAAGTCATACCCATCGGCGCAGGCAAAATGCACCTCGTATTTTGCCTCGTCCAGGCCCTGGGCCAGGCTCAGGGGACGGCCAACATGGGCCAGGGTCACTGCCTCGGCCATAAAGAGGATTTTCTTGCGCGCCATAGGGGTCGCTTGCACTCGTGCAGGAGGGGATGCCTGCGAAGTTGGAGTGGCGCCACGCCGTTTAGTTCCCCTGCAGCGGGCCAATGGCGGGCGCCAGGATTTGGCCGTATCGGCTACAGTGGAGCAAAGGAGGCCACCATGCAGCCACAATTCCGCTTTGCCCCGCTGCGTGCGCACAGCACGCCCGAACCCGATATGCCGCCACCGCCGGAAGGCGATCCCCTCAAGCCGCCGCCAGAACCGCCGCCGCACGTCGACCCCGTGCCGGTCGAGGAACCAACGCCGCCACCGCCGCCCGTGAAAATGCATTGAACGGTTCTCGGACCGTGGCGCCGCGCCATGGGTAGCGGCGGGCAGGCGCGCGCGATGTTTATTTCCAATCGGAAATGGAAGGCGCGGGCCTCGCCAGAGGCACGCCATTTAAACAACAAAAATGCGCATAAATGTTGCCGAGCGGATACAAATCAAGCTCCAACTGCTGAGTGTCATGCGGCCGTCATGATTCTGTTCTTATAATGAGACATCATAAAAATTCTTGTACAGGAGACCATCGTGGGCAATTCCTTGCATAACAAAATCTACCTGGGCCGGCGGCCTGTGATCACCAGCAAACACCTCGTGGCGCTGGCCCTGGCGGGCGCCGTGGCTGGTTGCGGCCTGGCATGGCTGCTGCTGCGCAGCTACAAATAACGGTCGTCACGCCCGTGTTTCCGTCGCCTGGCCGCATGGCGGGCGGCGGTAGATTCACGTTGCCTGTTGCCGATGCGCAGCGGGGCGCGTACCATGGGGGCCGAACACCTGGCCTTTTATGGAAAAGTAATGAAGAACGAGAAATTAACAACCGATGAATATGACGCGCTGGAGCAAGTTGCACGCGGCATCAAGACCGAGCGCCCCAGTGCTTGCGTTGCCCGCAATGCCAAGCGCCTGTCGGGTCTGAAGCTGCTCAGCTATGCGCGCGACGGCCGTCTGTCCATCACCGAGAAAGCACAACAACTGCTGTTCCTGCGCCGCTGCATCATGGGTTTGCGCGCTGTCGCCACCGATCCGCTGACCAAGCTCGATACGGACGTGGCGTATTTTCTGGGCAAGAAAGCCCACATCGTGGCGCGCGCCGAAGGCGAAGGCCACGACATTTCCGACAAGGGCCGCGAATCGCTGGCCGACATCGACACCCTGGGCCTCTAAGGCTCACAACCGGCCCCTGGGGCCGGTTTTCACATCTTCCCTCACTTTTAATTTCCCCCTTGGAGAACACTTTGGACAGCGCGATGAACTGGTCGGCCCACGAACTGACGATGACGGTCTTGATGACGCCCGATATGGCCAACTTTTCCGGCAACGTGCACGGCGGCACCATCCTGAAATACCTCGACAGCGTCGCCTACGCCTGCGCCAGCCGCTATTCGGGCAGCTATGTCGTGACCTTGTCGGTGGACCAAGTGATGTTCCTGCAGCCTATCCACGTGGGCGAGCTGGTGACGTTCCTTGCCTCGATCAATTACACGGGCACGACGTCGATGGAAGTGGGTATCCGCGTGGTGACGGAAAACATCCAGCAGCGCCTGGTGCGCCATGCCAACAGCTGCTATTTCACGATGGTGGCCGTGGACGCCAACCGCAAGCCGGTGGCCGTGCCGCCGCTGGTGCTCGAGACGCCAGAGCAGCACGCGCGCTTCGAGCAGGCAAAGCTGCGCAAGCTGTCGCGCCAGAAAGTGTCGAAGAAATAAAGGCAGCCGACATGAAAAAACGGCCACCAGAGCGATCTGGTGGCCGTTTTTTATTGCTTGCCGCCGGTTGGCGGCATGGTGCCGTGATTAACGGTCGCCGTAGCTGCGGCGTGCGCCGTCGGTGCTGCGCGGGTTGGAACCCTTGTAGCCGCCGCCGGTGCTCGGTGCGCCGTCTTTGCGTGGTGCGCCTGGCTTGCTGAACGTGCGTTGGCCTGGCTTCGCGCCGCCACGGTTGTCGCCTGGTTTCCAGCCGCCTGGACGGGCGCTCGAACGTGGTGCCGATGCCGTTTTCTTCGGTTCGAAACCTTCGATGACATTGACCGGGATCAATTGCTTGGTAAAGCGTTCGATGCGCTTGACGTTCATGCCTTCAGCGTGGTTCACCAGCGAGATGGCCAGGCCATTACGGCCAGCGCGGCCGGTACGGCCGATGCGGTGGACGTAGTCTTCAGGGAACTTCGGCAGATCGTAGTTGAACACGTGGGTGATCGTTGGCACGTCGATACCGCGGGCGGCAACGTCGGTGGCAACCAGCACTTTGACCTGGCCGCGGCGCATGCCGTCCAGGGTGCGGTTACGCGCGCCCTGATGCATGTCGCCGTGCAAGGCGGCAGCCGAGAAACCGGCGATGTTCAGACGGTCGGCGATGGTGTCGGCGTCACGCTTGGTGGCGGTGAACACAACAGCCTGGTCCAGCGATTCGTCGCGCAGCAGGTGGTCCAGCAGGCGATTCTTGTGCGACAGATCGTCGACGAAGTGGACGCGCTGGGTGATGTTTTCATGCTTGTTGCTCGAGCTTGCCACTTGGATGACCAGTGGATTCTTCGTGATGCGGCGGGCCATGTTGCCCACCACGCCGTCCAAGGTTGCCGAGAACAGCATGGTTTGACGGCCTTCTGGCGTCGCTTCCACGATTTTTTCGATGTCGTCGATGAAACCCATGTCCAGCATGCGGTCGGCTTCGTCCAGCACCAGGATTTCCAGTTGCGAGAAGTCGATCTTGCCCGAGTCCATGTGGTCGATCAGACGGCCAGGGGTGGCGACCAGAATCTCAGGATTCTTGGCCAGCAATTGCATCTGTTTAGGGTAAGGCATACCGCCCAGAATCGACACAGCCTTGATGCGGCGGATGCCGGTGCTGTACTTGTCGGTGTTGGTGGTTACTTGCAGGGCCAGTTCGCGCGTTGGCGTCAGCACCAGCATTTTTGGCTGGGCAGCCTTGAAACGTGGACGCTCGCCGCGGGCGCGCGATGCTTGCATTTCCTGGTTTGGCGTCTTGCCGGCGGCGCTTTGTTCGGCGCTGGCCAGTTTGTGCAGCGACGGCAGCATGAAAGCTGCGGTCTTGCCCGAACCGGTCTGCGACGAGACCAGCAGGTCACGGCCTTCGATCGCGGCTGGAATCGCTTGCGACTGTACCGCGGTTGGCGCGGTGTAGCCCGATTCGGTCAGAGCGGCGATGATGGACGGATGCAGGCCTAAGGATTCAAATGTCATTCTTTTCTTTCGTAAAAATCAGCGTTCTTGCAAAAAGCAGAACGCAAAATAGCAACGCCAACCAAAACGAAATGACTCAACTAGAAAGAAATTTCGGCACAAAAGCTTTGCGCCGGGACGGTGTCAGGTGCGACACACAAGGCGGGAGGGCTTTATAAGCGACATCCTGTGGATGCGCTAAGGCTTGCGAAGCTGCTAAGTTTGTAGTGCATGACTGCGGTGTTGCCATCGCTTCAAGGGAACATATTGCAGCGCACAACGACACTATACCGTATTTGACGCCGTTTTGCACGGGCTAAATGGGAAGAAACGAAAGTCCTACCACGTTTTGCGCATGTTTCCTATGTGAAATCAGTAGGAATACGTAGTTTTCGCCCGTTCAGTTGAGCATGGCCACGATGTCGGCGGGCAGCGGCGGCGCCTGTCGCGTTTCCCTGGCCAGATTGATTTGCCGGGTGACCTGCGCCAGTTCGACCAGGCTGCGTTCCAGCTGATACGTTCCCTTTGCGTGCAGCCACGCCAGTACGTCGTCCAGGTGCCAGATGGTGGCGCTGCCTTCATGCACGGGCACGGGGAAGCTGTGGCGGTATTTGCTCATCAGCTTGTGCAGGTTTTGCCGGGACAGGCCCAGCACCTGCGCCACGTCGGTCAGGCCCACGAAGTCGGGCGAAGCCTCGACCAGCACGGCATCGGGCACGATGGCCTTGACGTCGGCCAGGGCGCTGAGCAAGGCTGCGTTGGCATTGCTGGCCTCGCGCATGAATTCCAGCGCCAGGCGTCCCGCTTGCCCGATGCCGACCAGGGCGTCGTCGCAACCGCCGCTGCCCAGGCGCTCGGCCAGCGCGTCGAGGTCGTGTTCGTGGTCGGGCAGGCGGTACTTGAGAGTAAAGATGTAATCCATGATGGCTATCCTCTGGATTTGCGTTGCATGCAGTCGTGCATCAGTTTGTTGAAAGTGCAATTATCGACCACCCGGCGGATCGCCCGCGCGTGGTTGCCCGGGTTTTTCGGCGTGCTCCAGATGCAGGCGATACAGAATTCGCCACAGCGGCAGCCGTCGTCATTGTAGGGGCGAGATCTTGCCCCAGGCATGGCTGCCGCCCACTTCCACTCGCCAGCCCTGGCTTTCCGCGTGGCGCAGCGCCGCTTCGATTTCTTTCCTGGGATGCGAGGAGCGCGCCATGCGATGCCTCCAATGTAGGTCGCCGCATCACTCTACTTCGGGATTGACGGCCATCACTTGCGAAAAGCCGCCATCGACATAGGTAATCTCGCCCGTGATGCCCGAGGCCAGGTCGGACAGCAGAAAGGCGGCCGTGTTGCCGACCTCTTCGATGGTGACATTGCGGCGCAGCGGGGCGTGTTCGGCCACAAATCCCAGCAGTTTACTGAAATCCTTGATGCCCGAAGCGGCCAGGGTCTTGATGGGGCCGGCGGAAATGCCGTTGGCGCGGATGCCGCGCGGACCCAGCGATTCGGCCAGGTAGCGCACGGACGCTTCCAGCGACGCCTTGGCCAGGCCCATGGTGTTGTAGTAGGGTACGGCACGCATGGCGCCCAGGTAGGTCAGGGTCAGGAGTGACGCGCCCGGATGCAGCAGGGGCAGGGCGGCCTTGGCCATGGCGGGAAAACTGTAGGCGGAAATGTCGTGCGCGATGCGGAAGCTGTCGCGCGACAGGCCGTCGAGGAAGTCGCCGGCGATCGCCTCGCGCGGCGCGAAGCCGATGGCGTGCACCAGGCCGTCCAACTGATCCCAGTGGCGCGCCAGATCGCTGAAGACGGCGCTGATCTGTTCATCGCTGGACACGTCGCAGTCGAATACCAGTTCGCTGCCGAATTCCGCCGCAAATTCCGTGATGCGCTCCTTGAAGCGTTCGCCCACATACGTGAAGGCGAGGGCGGCGCCTTCGCGGTGGCAAGCCTTGGCGATGCCATAGGCGATGGAGCGGTTCGACAGCAAGCCCGTGATGAGGATTTTTTTGCCTTGCAAGAAAGCCATGACGACTCCTGTCTGGGTAGGTGGGCGGGTAAGCGGATGTGCAACCGGCCGCGACAGCAAAGCTGTGGCGGCCGGTGAGGTGGATCTATACGGATCAGGCGATCAGTGACGGGCCTTGGCTCGGCTGTTACCGCCGCCGCGCTGGATGCGTGGTTTCACCAGGGAAATTGGCGCCGCTTGCACCTTGCCGCCCTTGGTGACGCGGCGCACGGCCTTGGCGACCCGTTCAGGACGGTCCGCTTCCAGCAGCATGGTGGCGCTGTCGGCGATTTCCTGGGTGATGTCGCTGTTCATCGTGGCCGAGGTTTTCGGCACGAGGATGGTGGAGCCGGCGCGCAAACGCGTGCGCTGGGGAATATTGTTGGCCTGGCGCAGCACGTCGGCCGTGGTGCCGAATTTCGACGCCAGCGTTTCGATGCGTTCGCGCGCATTGGTGATCTTGTGCGTGGTCCAGCTCGACAAGGCATGGCCCCATTGCGCCAGGTTGGTGGTGAACTTGGCGGCGTTTTCCTGCGGCAGCAGAATCTTCGTCTTTTCGCCACCGATGATGACGGGGCGGTTAAATTGCGGATTCAAGGCCTTGAATTCATCCATCGACAGTTCGGCCAGCTGGGCGGCGACGGTGATGTCGATGTCGCTGGTCTTGTCGATGGCCGTGAAGTAGGGCTGGTTGTCGACCACGGGCAGGGTCAGGCCGAACTGGGCCGGATTGGCGATGATGTTTTTCACAGCTTGCAATTTCGGCACGTAGTTGCGCGTTTCGGCCGGCATCAGGTCGGCCAGGCTTTCGAAGTCGGTTGGCTTGCCCAGCGCCTGGTTTTTCTTGATGGCGCGCTGCACCGAGCCTTCGCCCCAGTTGTAGGCGGCCAGGGCCAGTTGCCAGTCGCCAAACATGTCATACAGGCGCTGCAAGTACGTGAGGGCCGCATCGGTCGAGGCCAGCACGCCGCGGCGCTCGTCCTTGAACATGTTTTGCTTGAGGTTGAAATCGCGCCCCGTGGCGGGCACGAATTGCCACATGCCGGCCGCATTGGCGCTCGAGAACGCTTGCGGGTTGAAGGCGGACTCGATGAATGGCAGCAAGGCCAGTTCCGTCGGCATGCCGCGCTTTTCCAGTTCCTGCACCACGTGGAAAATGTAGCGCGAGGCGCGCGCCGTCGTGCGGGCAATGTAGTCGGGGCGGGTGGCGTACCAGTTGACGTGATTCGCTACCAGCTGGTTGTTGATGTCGGGAATCGCATAGCCGCTGCGGATGCGGCCCCAGACGTCGGCTTCGCGCAGCGGATCGGAATTGTCGCTGAGGTTTTTCAGCAGACGATCGGTCTTTTGCAGGCGGTTGTCGAGGGTGGGGAGTTTCGCCGTGACCTGGGCGGTCATCGGGATCAGGGCGGGCGTGGTGGCGGCGACTGGCGCGTTATCGCTCTCAACACCGGCTTCGTACGCCTGGCTGAGGGCGGGCGCAAGCGCCAGGGCCAACGCCGCCAGGACGGTAGATTTAAAGGAGTTTTCGTGCATAGTGTTCCATTGTTGTCGTCGGAGAAACATCGGACAGACCCATGATTAAGCTGCGAGTGTACGTATATCCACATGCCGGAGTCAAGAATTATGTCAGCATGATGACAGCACATAGGCGTCAATAGCGATGTTTCCAGTCGCTAATAATGTAATTATTACAAATTTAATTTGCCAGATGTGCGATTCGGCCGCTGTTATAGCATATATGGCCAGGGTCATGGCGCAAGCCTGGCGGCCGTCCGGTATGAGGCTGCGCAAAAGTGCGTACAATTTGGCTTTGGCTGGCCATTCAGCCGTCGGCCGCTTTATTGATAGAGAGTCAAGTATATGAACACCCCGCCGCGCCACGACGACGACAACGCCGTCATCATCGCCAATACTGTTGCCTGGTTGGAAAAGGCCGTGATCGGCCTGAACCTGTGCCCGTTTGCCAAGGCCGTGCACGTCAAGAAGCAGATCCGATATGTGGTGTGCGAATCGAGCAATCCCGAAGATTTGCTGGCGATGCTGATGGACGAGCTGCAAACCCTGGCCGACACGGATCCCGAGCAGATCGACACGACCTTGCTGATCCACCCGTACACTCTGAACGATTTCCTCGACTACAACGAGTTTCTCGACGTGGCCGATGCGGCCGTGGAAGACATGCACCTGGCCGGCGAGCTGCAAGTGGCCAGCTTCCACCCGAACTACCAGTTTGCCGAAACGTTCGAGGATGACATCGGCAACTACACGAACCGCTCGCCATACCCGACCCTGCACCTGCTGCGCGAAGACAGCATCGAGCGCGCCGTCGAGGCGTTCCCGGAAGCGTCGGACATCTTCGACAAGAATATCGCCACCCTGGAAGCGCTGGGCACCGAAGGCTGGGAAAAGCTCGGCCTGCCGAAGGTATCCTGATGGCTGACAAGGAATTGCCGCCGCGTCCAGACACGCCCTGCGTGGCCGTGTGCTCGACGACTTTCGATGAAATCTGCCGCGGCTGCGGCCGCACCGTGGTGGAAGTGGCCCACTGGGTGTCGATGACGGATGAAGAGAAGGAAGTGGTGTGGGTGCGCATTCTGGCGCAAGGGTATCCGCGCCGGAATACCTGATTTAACCCAACTGCAACTGCTGGGGTCAGACCCGACGGGGGAATGCTTCCCAATGGGAAGCATTCCGATTCCGAAGGAACTGACCCCATTTTCACAGCTAAGGATCAATAGCTGCCGATGAAGTCTTTCTTGCCGACTTCAATACCGTTATGGCGCAGGATGTCGTACGCCGTCGTCGCGTGGAAGAAGAAGTGCGGCAGCGCGTAGTGGAACAGATAGGTCTGGCCCGTGAAGTGCTTGGTCTTTTCGCCGCTGCCGGTGGTGATGGCGCGCGTTTCGCTGCCGTCGATGTCCGCTTGCGGCAGGCTTTCCAGGAAGGCGATGGTTTTCACGATGCGCGCTTTCAGTTCAGCAAAGCTCTGTTCGCTGTCTTCATACGGTGGCACGGCCACGCCGGCCAGGCGCGCGCCGCAGCCCTTGGCGAAGTCGGTGGCGATCTGGATCTGGCGCACGAACGGCAGCATGTCCGGGAACAAGCGGAATTGCAGCAGGGCGTTCGGGTCGATTTTCTTGTCTTGCGCGTGCGTTTCCACCTTGTCCAGGATAGCGGCCAGGCTGCCCAGGATCTGTTTGAAGACGGGGATCGAAGCGGAGTAGATGGAGAAGGTCATGGTGGTTCCTCTAGGTAAAGTGGCGCGATGATAGCAAGCTAAGCGTTTTTCTGCTGGCGCCGGCAGGGCGCGCCGGTCAGCGTGTGGTTTTTCAACCCTGTTTATATGACATGAGGTTGCCGCTGGCGCGTGTTTATTGGTGACTTACCCCGCTTTTTCCATGCATAATTGCTCCTGAAAAAAGTTTCTTCCCGCCTGACCACCCGACTTCCCCTGTAAAGTTCAATGATCGCCCGCCTGATCCCTGTTGCCCTGTTGCCGCATGTTTAATTCACCTTACCAGCGCCTGCGCGCCAGCCTGCGTGTGCTGTACGGTTCGTCGATCTATGGCGCCCTGCTGCTGGTGGTATTTGGCGGCCTTGTCGTGCCCGCCATCTTCGGCAGCTATGTGCTCGTCGGCGTGCATGAACGCCAATCGGCGCGCACCAGCCTGAACGAAGCCTTGCAGCGCAATGTCGATATCCTGGCGCTGGGCATGCAGGAGTCGCTGTGGAACATGAATGCGGAATCGGCCCACTCGCTGGTCGAGTCGGTGATGCGCGACCGTTCCGTGCTGCTGGTGAAAGTGCTGGGGCAGGGCGACACGGAATTCATCAGCCTGCAGGCGCCGCAGCGGCCCGTGGGCAATCTGTACCGCGCCGAGCGCGACATCCTCGTGCGTGGCGAACGCATCGGCCACGTCGTCGTCGAGATGGACGACGCGCGCAGCCAGCAGGAACTGCGCGAAAAGCAGATGTCGTATATTTTCGTGCTGGGCGCGCAACTGGCCGTGTCGATGGCGCTGATCGTGCTGTTCCTGAACCGCCGCCTGTTGAAGCCCCTGCGCCGCCTGACGCGCTTTTCCGACCGCCTGTCGCACGGCGATTTCGACACGCCCTTGGCTTCGCACAGCAATGACGAACTGGGTCGCCTGACGGCCCAGCTCGAGCAAATGCGCGCGGCCATCGGCCAGCTGTTCGAGGATGTGGGCCAGCGCGAAGAGCGTTTCCGCACCATCGTCACGCAGGTGCCGGGCGCCGTCTTCCGCTACCGGCCCGATGGGCCCATCGATTTCGTCAGCGATGCCATCGAAGACATTTCCGGCTATTCGGCGCGTCAGTTCATGCGCGGCACCACGCATGCCTGGGCCGACCTGATCTGCCCGGAAGACCGCCGCGAGCACCGCCGCGCCGTCGGCCAGGCCGTGCTCGACGAACGGCCGTATGCGCTGGAATACCGCATTGTCGACGCTTTCGGCATCGAGCGCTGGGTGGCCGAGAATGGCCAGCCGCAGGTGGGCGAGCAGGGCGTCATCTGGATCGACGGCATCATCGCCGACATCAGCCAGCGCAAGCACCACGAGATGCGCATCGAAGCGCTGCTGACGGAGCAGAGCGCCATCCTCGACAACGTCATGTTCGGCGTGATGTTTGTGCGCCACCGCCGCATCATTTCCGTCAACCGCCGCTGCGAGGAACTGTTCGGCTACGGCCATGCCGAAATGACGGGCAGTTCCACCGCCATCGTGTTTACGAGTTCGTATGACTTCGAAGAGGCGGGCGAGCGCCAGTATCCGGCCCTGGCCGCGGGTGGCGATTTCAGCGAGGAGCGCCAGTACAAGCGCCGCGACGGCAGCCTGTTCTGGGCGCTGGTGAGCGGCTGCGCGCTCGATCCGCTGCGCCCCAACGAAGGCAGCATCTGGGTGTATGCCGATATCACGGCGCGCAAGGAAGCCGAGGAGAAACTGCGTTTATCGGCCACCGTGCTCGAACACATCGCCGACGGCGTGATGGTGGTCGACGCCGATGGCATCATCGTCACCGTCAATCCCGCGTTCACGCAGATCACCGGTTACGCCGAAGCCGAGGCGCTGGGGCAGCACGCGTCGCTGACGCGTTCCGAGCGGCACGACGCCGCGTTTTACCAGTCCTTGTGGGATGAACTGGCCGTCTCGGGCTTCTGGCGCGGCGAGATCTGGAACCGGCGCAAGAACGGCGAGGTGTACCTGGAATGGCTGACCATCAGCGCCGTGCGCGACACGCGTGCCGTCACCACCCATTACGTGGGCGTGTTCAGCGACATCACCCTGATCAAGGAATCGCAGGAAAAGCTCGATCACATGGCCCACCACGATCCGCTGACGGCGCTGCCGAACCGGCTGCTGTTCCATGACCGCCTGCAGCACGCGCTGCTGCGCGCCGCGCGCGACCAGGAGCAGCTGGCCGTGCTGTTCATCGACCTGGACCGCTTCAAGAACGTCAACGACACCCTGGGCCACCATGTGGGCGACGAATTGCTGCAAAAGGTGGCCGGCCAGCTGGCGGCCCGCCTGCGCGAAGGCGATACTCTGGCGCGCCTGGGCGGCGACGAATTCATCGTCCTGCTCGAACGCATCGACGGCGAGTATGGCGCCACGCAGGTGGCGGAAAAACTGATGACCATGTTCGACCAGCCGTTCACGGTGGCCGGCCACGAACTGTTCGTCACCTGCAGCGTGGGCATCAGCCTGTATCCGGACGATGCGTTGGATTTGAACATGTTGATCCGCAATGCCGACGTGGCCATGTACCAGGCCAAGGCGCGCGGGCGCAATGGCTACCGCTTCTATGCGCCGTCGATGACGGGCGAGGGTGTCGAGCGGCTGCGCCTGGAAACCTTTTTGCGCCGCTCGATCGAAAAGAACGAGATGTTCCTCAATTACCAGCCGCAGGTGGAAATCGACACGGGCCGCCTGGTCGGCGTCGAGGCGCTGGTGCGCTGGAACCACCCGGAACTGGGCCTGGTGCCGCCGGCGCGCTTCATCCCGCTGGCCGAGGACAGCGGTTTCATCAACCAGCTGGGCAAATGGGTGCTCGACGAAGCGTGCCGCCAGATGATGCGCTGGCAGGCGCAGGGCTTGCACGTGCCGAAGATGGCCGTCAACCTGTCCGTAAAACAGTTCGAGCGGGGCAGCATCGCCGGCATGGTGGCCGCCATATTGAAGGAAACGGGCCTCGAGCCGCAGCGCCTGCAGCTGGAAGTGACGGAATCCGTCATCATGAACACGGGCGACGCCCTCGGTTTCATCAACGACTTGCACGCTATCGGCGTGGGCCTGGCCATCGACGATTTCGGCACCGGCTATTCCTCGCTCGCGTATCTGAAACAGCTGCCCGTGCAGACCTTGAAGATCGACCGCTCCTTCATCAAGGATATTTCGACGGACGTCAACGACGAGGCGATTGCGATTGCCATCATCCAGCTGGGCAAGAGCATGCATTTGTCCGTGATTGCCGAAGGCGTGGAGACGGAAGAGCAGGCCGCTTTCCTGCTGCGCCATGGCTGCAAGCTGGCGCAAGGTTATTTTTATAGCCGTCCGGTGCTGGCACAGGATATGCTGGAGCGCTGGATCGATCACTCACTACTATAAAGGACAGCCCATGGCCGCACACTCCTCCCCGTCGCGCCGCCGTTTCCTGCTCGGCGGCCTTGGCCTCGGCGTGGCCGGCGTGGGCGCCCTGGTGCTGGGCTGGGGCGTGCTGCCGCCGCGCCAGCGCCTGCATGGCAGCGCGCCGCTGCCACTCCAGGATGGCGCCGTGGCCCTCAACGGCTGGCTGGCCATCGGCACGGATGGCACGGTGACCCTGGCCATGCCGCGCAGCGAGATGGGGCAGGGCGTGCACACGGCCTTGCCGATGCTGGTGGCCGAGGAACTCGACGTGCCGCTGGCCAGCGTCAAACTGATACAGGCGCCGAACGATAAAATCTTCGGCAATGTCGCCATGCTCAAGGACAGCCTGCCTTTCCATCCGGACGACCAGGGGCGCTTGAAGGCGCTGGCGCAGTGGACGGTCGCCAAGGCGGCGCGCGAGCTGGGCGTGATCGTCACGGGCGGTTCGTCGAGCGTGAAAGATGGCTGGGGCCCCATGCGCGAGGCGGGGGCGTCGGCGCGCGCCATGCTGGTAGGCGCCGCCGCCGCGTTGTGGCAGGTGCCGGCCGCGCAGTGCCGCACGCAGGACGGTGAAGTGCTGCATCCGGACGGCCGGCGCGCCAGCTACGCCAGCCTGGCGCAGCGCGCCGCCAGCATAGCACCCGGCACGCCCGTGCTGAAACTGCCCAAGGATTTCAAGCTGATCGGCCAGCCGGCGCCGCGCCGCGATACGCCATCGAAAGTCAATGGCAGCGCGCGTTTCGGCATCGATGCGCGTCCGCCCGGCATGCTGTACGCGGCCCTGCATCTGCCGCCGCGCCTGGGTGATAGCCTGTCCGCGTTCGACGCGGCGCCCATACTCGCCATGCCCGGTGTGAAAAAAGTGCTGGACCTGACGCCGCAGCTGGCGCAGCGCAGCGTCTCGTGCGCGGCCGTGGTGGCGGACACCTGGTGGCGCGCGAAGCAGGCGGCGGCCGCCTTGCCGACGCAGTGGAAGGCTGGCCCGCAAGCGAACTTGTCCAGCGCCGGCGTCTACGCGGAATTTGCCCGCCTGTTGGACACCGAAGCCGGTTATGCCTATCACGCCAGCGGCGAGGTGGAAAGTAAAGCCGTGCAGGGCATGCGGCAGGTCAGCGCCGAGTACCGCGCACCGTTCCTCGCGCATGCCGCCATGGAGCCCGTCAACTGCACCGCGCAGGTGAAAAATGGCAAGGTGATGCTGTGGGCCTCGACGCAGGCGCCCGGCATCGCCGTCGACGTGGCGGCGAAAGTGGCCGGCGTCGATGCGAAAGACGTCAGCATCGAGGTGCTGCTGCTCGGTGGCGGTTTCGGCCGCCGCCTGGAAGTGGATATGGTCGCGCAAGCCGTGGCCATCGCGCTGCAGTGCGATGGCGCACCCGTGCAGCTGGTGTGGACGCGCGAACAGGACACAAAGCACGATATGTACCGTCCCGCCGCGCTGGCGCGCTTTGCGGCCCGCCTCGATGAGCATGGCCGCATCGCTTCCTGGGACAATAAATCCGTCAGCGGCTCCATCACGCATCAATACCTGCAGCGCAATTTCGGCTTGCCCGGCGCGGGGCCGGACAAGACGACGGCCGAAGGCGAATTCGACATGCCGTATGAAATCGCCAACCAGCGCATCGCCCACGTGATCGCCGACAGTGCCGTGCCAGTCGGCTACTGGCGCTCGGTCGGGCATTCGCACAACGCGTTCTTCAAGGAAAGCTTTATCGACGAGCTGGCGCATGCGGCAGGGCAGGACGGCATCGCCTTCCGCCGCGCCATGCTGGTGCGGCATCCGCGCCATTTGGCCGTACTCGATGCGGCCGTCGCCAGGGCGGGCAGCCCTCCGCCCGGCCATGCGCATGGCGTGGCCTTGCACCAGTCGTTCGGCAGCATCGTCGCGCAAGTGGCGCAGGTGTCCGTGGAAAACGGAGAAATTCGCGTGCAGCGCGTCGTGTGCGCCATCGATTGCGGCATTGCCGTCAATCCGAACATCATCGCCCAGCAGATGGAGTCGGCCGTGCTGTTCGGCCTGTCGGCGGCGCTGGGCGGCGAGATCACGTTCAAGGAGGGGAGAGTCGAGCAGGGCAACTTCCATGACTACCCCGTGTTGCGCATGGGGCAGACGCCCGAGGTGGAAACCATCATCATCGCCAGCGCCGAGCATCCGGAAGGCGTGGGCGAACCGGGCACGCCGCCGATTGCGCCGGCCGTGGCCAACGCCGTGTTCAGTCTGACGGGGAAAAGGCTGCGCAGCTTGCCGCTGCGCCTGGCTTGATGTGGATCAGACCAGGGTGGCGGCCAGCATCTGGCGCAGATTGCAGTCGCGCTGCCAGTCGCGCCGTTCCTGCGTGCTGCCGGCCAGCGCGGCCAGTTCCTCGGCGCTGAGCGCCTGCTGCGCCTGCACCATGCGGTGCGCCAGGCCCCCGTCGGGCAGCACGGTGCCGAAGAAGGCCACGTTGTCTTCGCGCTGTATCAGCAGGGTGGGGAAGTTGTCGATGTCGAGGTCGCCCACCACGTCGGCCTGGTCCTCGATGTCGATCCAGACGAAGACGGTGTCCGGGTGGCGCGCGGCCAGTTCCTCGAACGTGGCGCGGTAGCTGCCGCAAGTGCCGCACCACAGCGCGCACAGGCAGGCCACCGTCCAGCGCGGGCCGGCCAGGGTTGCCGCGACGTCGGCGCGGTTATCGGTCGTGAGGGTCAGGCTGTGCATGGTCGTTTCTATTAGTAGGCGGATGGGCGCGGGCGCCCGATGCGCGTATTCTACCGCGCCCGGCGATGCCAGTCCCGGGAATGCATGGGCTTGTTTAGCCGTGTTTTTTGATGCAATCCACCTTTCTGGTGGATAATGCTGGTAATTGCGCGCTGATTACGCTGGTCCATGCTGTTTCCTGGCCCCGCAGCCTGACCCCTCCAGTCTGTTTTCATGCCCTGCCCGGTGTCAGCGCTCCCGCCTTTATTTATTTTTATTATGGAATTAGCCAGCTTATGTTGAGTTACCGCCACGCCTTTCACGCGGGTAATCACGCCGATGTGTTGAAGCATTATGTGCAGATTCAGTTGTTGCAATATCTGAATCAAAAAGATACCGCCTATAGTTATATCGATACCCACTCCGGCGCAGGCGTGTATGCGCTCGACGGCGGTTATGCCTCGAAAAATGCCGAGTACGAAACGGGCATCGCGCCCCTGTGGGACCGCACGGACCTGCCGGCCTCGCTGGCCGAATACATGAAGCTGATCAAGGAAATGAATCCGAGCGGCAAGATGCGCTACTACCCGGGTTCGCCGTACTGCGCCGACAAGGTCAGCCGCGAGCAAGACCGTCTGCGCCTGTTCGAGCTGCATCCAGCCGATGCAAAGATTCTGGCCGACAACTTCCGCAAGGTCGAGGCGCATGCGCTGGCCCAGGGCGAGCGTCCGACCGTGCGCGGCAAGCGCGTGCTCATCACCAAGGCCGACGGCTTCCAGAGCCTGAAAGCCCTGCTGCCGCCGCCATCGCGCCGCGCGCTCGTGCTGATCGACCCGCCGTATGAAGACAAGATGGATTACCGCAAGGTCAAGGATACCCTGGCCGACGCCCTCGTGCGCTTCCCGTCCGGCATGTATGCCGTCTGGTACCCGGTGCTGCAGCGCATGGAATCGCGCCAGTTCGCCGACAAACTCAAGCAACTGCCCAGCTCGGACTGGCTGCACGTGACCCTGACGGTCAACACCCCGTCGCCGGACGGCTTCGGCTTGCACAGCAGCGGCATGTTCATCCTGAACCCGCCGTACACGCTGGAGCCTATGTTGCGCGAAGTCATGCCGTACCTGGTCAAGGTGCTGGGCCGCGACGATGGCGCGAAGTTTGTATTGGAAACGGGCAAGGGCGGACAGAAGAACACGGGCACCCGTCGCGTCTGAAGACACCTGACCAAACCTACTGCGCGTCGGTATAGGCGGCCTGCGATGCTCACCGTACTAGAGTACGGTTGCGCTTCTTAGTCACCTCTCCCTTCCGCTCGCTACGGTTTTGTCAGTTGTCGTGACTATCGTAGTGAGGCAAAGCAAAGCAAACGCCACGGTAAATATTTCCGTGGCGTTTGTCGTTTACTGTCCCAGCAACAGGAACACGGTCGGTTTCTTGTGGAAGTCGGGCGCCTTGCCGGCGGCTAATTGTTTTTTCCACTGGCCGCCATTCCATGTCTGCACGCTTTCCGTGTCCAGGCTCAGGTCGGTGGCGACGCAGATCAGCGTCGATGGCGCGCATTGCGCCACGAGCGCTTCCAGCATGGCGGCGTTGCGGTACGGCGTTTCGATGAACAGCTGGGTTTGCTTTTCATTGCGCGAGCGGCTTTCCAGTTCCTTGATGCGCTTGGCGCGCAGGGCGGCGTCCGTGGGCAGATAGCCGTTGAAGGCGAAGCTCTGGCCGTTCAAGCCGCTGGCCATCACGGCCAGCAGGATCGACGACGGGCCCACCAGCGGGCGCACTTTAATGCCGTGCTGATGCGCGAGACGCACGAGGTCGGCACCCGGGTCGGCCACAGCGGGCACGCCTGCTTCCGATACGAGGCCGGCGTCGCGTCCCGCCAGCAGCGGCGCCAGCAAGCCGGCCAGCGCTTGCGCGGGGGTATTGACGTTCAGTTCGGAAATCGTGATTTCCTGCAGCGGCTTGGCCAGCGGATGCTGGTTGCCGATCAACTTCAAAAAGGCGCGCGCCGTCTTGGCGTTTTCCGCAACGAAATAATCGAGCTGCGACGTGATCTGCCGCACTTGCTCTGGAATGATGTGGCCCAGCGGGTCGCTTGCGCCGTCGGACAGGCCGAGGTGGTTGGGAATCAGGTACAGGGTGCCGGTCATATTGTTAGCTTTGTATTGGCCGGGGTCAGTCCCTTCGGGATCGGAGTGCGCTCCACTGGAACGCACTCCCCCGTCGGGTCTGACCCCCGGGGTGATTAAAATGTGAAAAACGCCACACCCGCCTTGCGCAGCATGCCGGTGAGGGCGATCAGCGGCAAGCCGGTCAGGGCGGTCGGGTCGGTGGTGGCTATGCGTTCGAGCAGGGCGATGCCCAGGCCTTCGTTCTTGGCGCTGCCGGCGCAGTCATATGGCTGCTCGATGCGCAGGTAGGCGTCCAGCTCGGCATCGGGCAAGTCGCGTACGGTGACAAGGGTCTGGACGTCTTCCACTTGCGCTACAGGCGGACTCCGGCGGCCGTCGAGCAGGCACAGTGCCGTGTGGAACACGGTCTGGCGCCCGCGCATGGTTTGCAGTTGCAGCAGGGCATTCGCATGGTTGCCGGGCTTGCCGATCTGAGCGCCATCGAGTGTGGCGACCTGGTCGGAGCCGATGACGATGCTGCCAGGATAGCGGTCGAGCACGGCTTGCGCCTTGGCCTGGGCCAGGCGCAGGGCCGTGGCGCTGGGGCTTTCGCCTGGCAGGGGACTTTCGTCGAGATCGGGCACGGCCACCTCGAAGGGCAGGCGCAGGCGTTGCAGCAATTCCTTGCGGTAGGTCGAACTCGATGCAAGAATCAAGCGCGATGGGGCGGAAGTTGGTATCATTCGGTAGTGGATGGCGGCCGGCATGGCCGCGCTGGTCGATGTCAGTGGAATTTCACGCAAATTCCAGGGCGCAGAGCCCACAACTGAGGCTCCATGCGGCATGACGGTGTTGATGAAATGTCATGTTGATGGCAATAATTGCGTCAAAAAAGATGCTTAGCCTTTGACTCCGTGCTAAAAACCCTGTTATTATCGCAGGTTTTCCGGGGAAATTTTCTACCAATGAATGCTTTTGTGATCGACACCTTTGATTTTTGTCGTATCAGCGGGAGCCGCGAGGGTGTAACTCCTGTCGCTGAAATGACCCGGTTGACCAAGGATTGTGCAGATAGTTCCGGCGAGATCGCCTGGAAAATCGTCGGCGGCACCAGCAAGCTGGGCTACCCACAACTGACCTTGTCGGTCAACGGCACCGTTCAGCTGGTTTGCCAGCGCTGCCTGACTCCGTATGCTTACGTAATTGATTCGACGACCACTCTGATGCTGGGCAAGGATGACGAGCACGCGGACGAGATCGAAGAAATCATCAACGATGAATCGATCGACGTGATCGTCGGCAGCCGCAACATGGATGCCGCGGCCCTGATCGAAGATGAAGCCTTGCTGGCGCTGCCGCAGGTACCCAAACACGACGTCTGCCCCGATACGGCGCAGCTCGATGCTCTCAAGACTGAAAAGAAGTCGCCGTTTGCGGCACTGAAAGACTTGAAGCCAGAATAAAGTAGTAAAAGAAAGCTTTAAAAAACTGTAGCGAGCGGGCAGCGCAACAGGTTTTTGATGCTTCTTGTAAAGGACGTGTCAAACGCGTGTTGTAATCGAGTATGGCAAGTGTAGTGAAATGTAATTGTAATAAACGATGTCGGTCCGGGCTATTTTCGGGTAGTCTTTGCCGCTGGGATACTCGATTCGCATGTATTTGCCAATCGATTGTGCTAAAATTTTAGAACTTATGTATTAGGAGTCATCATGGCAGTTCAACAGAACAAGAAAACCCCTTCCAAGCGCGGCATGCACCGTTCGCACGACTTCCTGGTCGCGCCGCAATTGAGCGTCGAGCCAGTTACCGGCGAAACACACATGCGTCACCATATCAGCCCTAACGGCTTCTATCGTGGCCGTAAAGTGTTGAAGACCAAAAACGACGAGTAATCGACGTTTTTGTTGGGTAAGATGAAAGCGGTGTTGCGTGGTTATTCGGCGTGGCGCCGCTTCTTCTTTTTTATCGGCTGCAATTCATCTTGCACACCCGTCATTTTGAATCACGCTGTCCAGGCCTGTGCATGACATGCTGCACCCTGCATATGCTCCAGTCCGATTCACATCTTGCCGCACGCCCGCAGCGGTATTGAATCAACACAAATGACAATCAAAATTTCTATCGACTGCATGGGCGGAGATCACGGTCCCTCAGTCACTATCCCCGCAGCAATTTCCTTCGTAAAACATGAGCCTGAAGCCGAACTGATCCTTGTTGGATTGGAAGACGTGATTCGTGCCGAACTTAAGAAACATAAAGCCGACACGCATCCGCGCCTGTCGGTATTGCATGCCTCCGAACAAGTTACCATGGACGATCCCCTGGAAGTGGCCCTGCGCCGCAAGAAGGATTCCTCCATGCGCGTGGCCATCGAACAGGTCAAGAACGGCGTGGCGCAAGCCTCCGTTTCCGCCGGTAATACGGCAGCCCTGATGGCCGTGTCGCGCTATGTATTGAAAACCATGTCCGGCGTCGACCGCCCGGCCATCTGCAGCATCTTGCCGAATCAAAAGAACGGCCCGACCTACATGCTGGACCTGGGCGCGAACGTCGATTGCGAACCGCATCACTTGCACCAGTTCGCCATTATGGGTTCCGTGCTCGTTTCCGCCATGGAAGGTATCGAGCGCCCGACGATTGGCTTGCTGAACGTGGGCACGGAAGATATCAAGGGCAATGAAGTGGTGAAACTCACCTCGAAGCTGCTGCAGGCCGACCACGAGCGTGGCGCGCTGAACTTCTACGGCAACGTGGAAGGCAATGATATCTTCAAGGGCACGACCGATATTGTCGTCTGCGACGGTTTCGTCGGCAATGTCACCTTGAAAGCCATCGAAGGCCTGGCGCGCTTCATGAAAGACGTGCTCACTTCCGAATTCAAGCGCAATCCGATTACCATGCTGGGCGCACTGATCGCCCGCGGGGCCCTGAAAGCCATCGGCAACCGCTTGAATCCTTCACGTTACAACGGCGCCAGCCTGCTGGGCTTGCGTGGCCTCGTCTTCAAGAGCCATGGCAGCGCCGATGCCTATTCCTTCGAATGGGCCTTGCGCCGCGCTTTTGATGCGGCAAAAAATGACGTGCAAGCGCACTTGGCCAGCATGATCGCCGAGCTGATGCCCCGCACGCCAGTTCCGGATGAACCTACATCAACAAGCTCTACCATTTAGTGGACGGGTACTTGCATGACTGTTTTTAGCAAAACTTACAGCAAAATTATCGGTACCGGCAGCTACTTGCCGGAGAAGCGCGTCACCAACCAGGACTTGACCGAACAGCTCGCCGCCAAGGGCATCGAGACGTCGGATGAATGGATCGTCTCGCGCAGCGGCATCTCGGCGCGCCATTACGCGGCGCCAACGCAAAATTCCTCAGACCTGGGCGTGGAAGCGGCCAAGAAGGCCCTGGAAATGGCTGGCCTGAACGGCAACGACCTCGACCTGATCATCGTCGCCAGCTCGACTCCCGATTTCTTCGGCAGCTTCCCCAGCACGGCCTGCATCGTGCAAAACAAACTGGGCATCACGAACAACTGCGCCGCCGTCGACGTGCAAGCCGTCTGCAGCGGTTTCGTGTATGCGGTGGCCACGGCCGACAGCTTCATCCAGTCGGGCATGCACAAGAACGTGCTGGTGATCGGTGCCGAAGTGTTTTCGCGCATCCTCAATTTCGACGACCGCGGCACCTGCGTGCTGTTCGGCGACGGCGCCGGCGCCATTGTCATGACGGCGTCAAAAGAGCCGGGCATCCTGGCCACCAAGCTGCACGCGGACGGCCGCCACTCGAACATCCTCAGCGTGCCGGGCAGCCTGGCTGGCGGCGCGCTCGACGGCAGCGCCTTCCTGTACATGGATGGCCCGGCCGTCTTCAAGCTGGCCGTGTCCGTACTGGAAAAAGTCGCGCACGAAGCCCTGGAACACGCCAACATGACGTCGGACCAGATCGACTGGCTGATCCCGCACCAGGCGAACATCCGCATCATGAACAGCACGGCCAAGAAACTCGGCTTGCCTCTGGAAAAGATGGTAGTCACCGTCGACCAGCATGGCAACACCTCGGCCGCTTCGATCCCGCTGGCGCTCGACATCGCCGTGCGCGATGGCCGGGTCAAGAAGGGCGACAACGTCATGATGGAAGGCGTGGGCGGCGGCTTTACCTGGGGCGCCGTGCTGGCGCGCATGTAATCCCGCAACACTATTAAAAAAACGGAGTCGACATGACACAATTTGCATTTGTTTTCCCAGGCCAAGGCTCGCAAGCGATTGCGATGCTCGACGGTTTCGCCGGCAACCCCGTGGTTGCGCAAACCGTCGCCGAAGCGTCGGATGCCCTGCAATTCGACCTGGGCAAGCTGATCGCCGAAGGTCCGAAGGAAGAACTGGACCTGACTACCAATACGCAACCGGTAATGCTGACGGCGGCCGTGGCCTTCTACCGCGCCTGGCTGGCGGCTGGCGGTCCGGTGCCGACGGTCGTGGCCGGTCATAGTCTCGGTGAATACTCGGCGCTGGTCGCCGCCGGCGTCATCTCGTTCAAGGATGCCGTGCCGCTCGTGCGTTTCCGCGCGCAAGCCATGCAGGAAGCCGTGCCGGTGGGGCAGGGCACGATGGCTGTTGTGCTGGGCCTGTCGGATGACGACGTGCGCGCCGCCTGTGCGGAAGCGGCGGCGGAAAGCCCGGCCCTGGTGGTCGAGCCCGTCAATTTCAATGCGCCAGCGCAAGTGGTCATCGCCGGCCATACGGCGGCAGTCGAGCGCGCCTGCGAACTGGCCAAGGCCAAGGGCGCCAAGCGCGCCATGAAGCTGCCCGTCTCCGCGCCGTTCCACTCGTCGCTGCTGAAACCCGCATCGGACCGCTTGCGCGAATACATGGCCGGCTTGACGTTCTCGGCGCCGCAGATCGCGCTGATCAACAACGTCGACGTGGCCATCGTCAACGATGTTGCCGGCATCAAGGATGCGCTCGTGCGCCAGGCGGCCAGCCCCGTGCGCTGGGTGGAAACCATGCAAAAAGTGGCGGCCGACGGCATCACGCAAGTGATCGAATGCGGTCCGGGCAAGGTCCTGATGGGCCTGGCCAAGCGCATCGATCCCGTGCTCGTGGGCGACGCCATCGTCGACCAGGCATCGCTGGAACGCATTTTGACCCAGCTCAAATAAACATCAGATCGCGGCAGTTTGCCTGCCGCGCTTGCTTTTAAGGATACTCATGAATTTAGCAAATCAAGTCGTGCTGGTCACGGGCGCCTCGCGCGGCATCGGCCGCGCCATCGCCACCGAACTGGGCAAACAGGGCGCCACCGTCGTCGGCACCGCCACCTCGGAAAGCGGCGCGCAAGCGATCACCGATTACCTGGCCGCCGAGGGCGTGACGGGCAAGGGCCTGGTTCTGAACGTGACCGACGCGGCGCGCTGCGCGGCCGTCGTCGATGAAGTGCAGAAAACCTACGGCAGCCTGTCGATCCTGGTCAACAATGCGGGCATCACGCAAGACCAGCTGGCCATGCGCATGAAGGATGAAGAGTGGGACAGCGTCATTTCCACCAACCTGTCGGCCGTCGGCCGCCTGTCGCGCGCCGTACTGCGTGGCATGATGAAAGCCAAAACTGGGCGTATCATTAATATCACGTCGGTGGTGGCGTCGTCGGGCAATCCGGGGCAAATGAATTACGCGGCGGCCAAGGCCGGCGTGGAAGGCATGAGCCGCGCCCTGGCGCGCGAAATCGGCAGCCGCAACATTACCGTGAATTGCATCGCGCCGGGCTTCATCGATACCGACATGACCAAGGCGCTGAGCGAAGAGCAGCACGCGGCCCTGTTGACGCAAATTCCGCTGTCCCGCCTGGGCAAACCGGAAGACGTGGCGGCGGCGGTAGCCTTTTTGGCCTCGCCGCAAGCGGCATATATCACGGGCACGACCCTGCACGTGAACGGTGGAATGTACATGAATTGATGTGAAAGCTAGACGGGGCGGGCGTTTGTGGCATGATTCAACGGTCGTTTTTGTCTATAATCGCATCTTTTAGCAGCAGCTTCGGTCGAATTAGCAGCAGACACCGAAATTAGTATTCGGACGCGCAAACCTGATAAAATGCGCGCACTTTCCGTAACACACACTTTGGAGCCATAACATGTCGGATATCGAACAACGCGTTAAGAAAATCGTCGCTGAGCAACTGGGCGTTGCAGAAGCAGACATCAAAATCGAATCCTCCTTCGTCGACGATCTCGGCGCCGATTCCCTGGACACCGTGGAACTGGTCATGGCCCTGGAAGACGAATTCGAAATGGAAATCCCTGACGAACAAGCTGAAAAAATCACCACCGTGCAACAGGCGATCGACTACGCCACCGCACACGTCAAGGCCTAAGCCTGTCTGACCGACTTCAGGAGAATCGCTTGAGCCGTTCTAAAAACCGTCGTGTTGTTGTCACCGGCCTGGGCTGCGTTTCACCTGTCGGCAATACTATTGCCGAGGCGTGGGGCGCAATCATTGAAGGTAAATCCGGCATTGCCACGATTACCAAGTTTGATGCACAGCCATTCACCACGCATTTTGCTGGTGAAGTCAAAGGCTTCAATATCGAAGAGTACATCTCCGGTAAGGAAGCCCGCCACATGGATACCTTTATCCATTACGGCATGGCTGCGGGCATCCAGGCGATGCAGGACTCCGGCCTGGAAGTGACCGAAGAAAATGCCGAGCGCATCGGCGTGATCATCGGTTCCGGTATCGGCGGCTTGCCGCTGATCGAGGAAACCAAGTCCGAGTACGAAAAGCGCGGTCCGCGCCGTATCTCGCCATTTTTCGTGCCTGCCTCGATCATTAACATGATCTCTGGCAACCTTTCGATCAAATATGGTCTGAAGGGCCCGAACCTGGCGATCGTTACAGCGTGTACCACCGGTTTGCACAGCATCGGTGCCGCAGCGCGCATGATCGAGTACGGCGATGCCGACGTCATGATCGCCGGCGGTGCTGAATCGACCGTGTCGCCACTGGGCCTGGGCGGTTTCGCTTCGGCGCGTGCCTTGTCGACCCGCAACGACGATCCGGCAACGGCATCGCGTCCGTGGGATACCGACCGCGACGGCTTCGTGCTGGGCGAGGGCGCTGGCGTCATGGTGCTGGAAGAGTACGAGCACGCGGTGGCCCGTGGTGCCAAGATCTATGCCGAAGTGCATGGTTTCGGGATGAGCGCAGATGCTTATCACATGACCTCGCCGCTGGAAGATGGTAGCGGCGGCAGCAAATCGGTGATCGCGGCCCTCAACAACGCTGGCTTGAACGCGGATCAGATTCAGTACCTGAACGCGCACGGCACGTCGACCCCGCAAGGCGACGTGGCGGAAGTGATGGGCATCAAACGCACCTTCGGCGAGCACGCCAAGAATCTGGTTGTCAACTCGACCAAGTCGATGACGGGCCATTTGCTGGGCGGCGCGGGCGGTCTGGAAGCGGTGTTTACGGTCCTGGCATTGCACCATCAGGTGTCGCCACCGACCATCAACATCTTCAACCAGGATCCGGCTTGCGATCTCGATTTCTGTGCCAACACGGCGCGGGATATGAAGATCGATTATGCAGTGAAGAATTCGTTCGGCTTCGGCGGAACGAATGGCACGCTGATTTTCGGTAAAGCGAAATAAGCAGGAACTTTTAAGCGCTCGCTACGGTCAAACTGTAGTGAGCGCTGATTCGGCGCCAACGTTCGTTGGCGCCTGAATTTGCCCGGCATGTTGCCGGCGCGCCTTTTTTTCCCATGAAGTATGTCAATCGCGGTAGTGGCTGTCATTCGCACGCCTGTCTGTTTGCGCCTGTTGCAAGCGGCGCTGGGACTGTGTGCCTTGCTGGCCGCCTGGCCCTTGAGCGGTGCGTGGCGCGTTGCGGCCGTGCCCGGCTCTGGCCCCGGCCAGTTGGTGGGCGCTTATGCGCTGGGCTGGAGCGGTGCACTGCTGAGTGCGGCTGGCGGCGTGTTGTTGCTCGCTTTGCTGCGCAGGCGCAGAAAGCCGCGGACGCTTGATATTTCGCCGGTTGGCCAGTTGCGGCTGGCGGTATATCTGGAGCATGGCGGGGTGCCAATGATGGATGCCAGCGCGGTGATGGAGTCGGCCGGCGCGGGGCCGTTGGTGCCGCCGGGGCTGCGCCTGTTACCGGGCTCGACCCTGTGGCCGTCGCTGCTGGTGCTGTGCCTGGCAGATGCTGCCGGGCGGCGTACGGATGTGCTGGTGCAGCGCGGCGGCAGCTGCGCCGCCTTCCGCCCGCTGGCCGTGGCGTGCCGGGCCATCGCGGCGCGGAATGGGGAAGAATAAAAGTGGGGCGAACACTGAACTTCTTGCAGCGGGCCAACTCTATATCCATACAGGCGCCCACGCTGCATGACTACAGGGACATTGGGCGTGAGGACAGAGCGCGAGTATGATCAGTTACTGGTCGAGCGGGTGCAGGCCGGCGACAAACGGGCATTTGATGTGCTGGTATCGAAATACCAGCGCCGCTTGATGCGCCTCGTGTCGCGCCTTGTGCATGACCCGGCGGAGGCCGAAGATGTGGTGCAGGAAACCTTTATCAAGGCATACCGGGCGCTGCGCCATTTTCGCGGTGAGGCCGCCTTTTATACCTGGCTGTACCGCATCGGCATCAATACGGCCAAGAATTATCTTGTCACACAGGGGCGCCGCGCCGCCACGTCCAGCGATACCGACGCCGAGCAGGCGGAGTCCTTCGATGATGGCAATAAATTGCGCGACAACAATACACCCGAATCGGTGCTGGCCAGCAAGCAGATTGCGGCCACCGTCAATGCGGCCATGGATGTACTGCCCATCGAATTGCGCACGGCCATCGTGCTGCGCGAGATCGAGGGCCTGAGCTATGAAGAAATATCGGAGATCATGGCGTGCCCCATCGGCACCGTGCGCAGCCGGATTTTTCGCGCGCGCGAAGTGATTGCGGAGAAATTGAAACCGTTGCTGGACATGCCAATTGACAAGCGCTGGTAATCTGGGAGTATGAGGTTGGCATGGCTGTGTCCGGTTTCCGCACCGATCCCTTTGAAATGGCAGGACCCATCATGGATACGCATACAAGATTGCACGAGACTATTTCCGCCCTGGCCGATGGCGAGCTGGCGGCGAGCGAACTCGAACTGGCTTTTGCCGCCCTTGACACGGATGAGGGGCGGCAGATCTGGGATGCCTATCGCCATATCGGTGACGTGCTGCGGTCGGAGCAGTGCGGCCATGCACTGAGCGCCCAGTTCGATGCGCGCCTGGCCAGCCGCCTGGCCGCCGAGGCGGCGCCTGAGGGGCCGGCTGCCCATGCCGAGCCGCTGCTGCCGCTGTCCGCCGCCATCGTGCCGCCGGGCACTGCCGAGCCGCTGGAGGCGGGGCCGCTGGCGCAACGCTAAGAACTGTTTGCCATCTTATGCCAGGCTTAACGTTCCTGTCGCCCTCTTGACACTGGAGTTCGGTACGATTGACACTGTGCGCAGGCAATATCTTGCTTTTGCGATATATTGTTGCTGCCATGCGCGCTGCCGGGTGTGTTTGCCCCCGGGATTCCGTCGTGACGGCCAATCATGCACGCAGGCAATAGTCTGATCCGCGGTTTGATCCGTTTCTATATTCGAGAAGATCTTTTCCATGAAAAAAAACATGTGTGCTGCCAGCAAGTCGTTTTCAGTGAAGACGCTTTCCGCTTTATTGTTCGGTACGGCTGGCGTTTTTTTTGCCCCGTCCATGCTGGGCCTGGCGCCACAGGCGCAGGCCGCCGTGCCGGCCGTGAAACTGCCTGATTTCTCGGACCTGGTCGACGCCGTCGGCCCGGCCGTCGTGAATATCCGCACCACCGAGCGCCTGAAAATGAACGGCGCCGGCGTCGGCAGCCAGGATGAACAGGAAATGCAGGAATTCCTGCGCCGCTTCTTTGGCGGCGCCATGCCGACGCCGCGCCAGCAGGCGCCACGCGGCGGCCGCCGTGCCGTGCCGCAGGAGCAGGAAGTGCAGCGTGGTGTCGGTTCCGGCTTCATCATCTCGGCCGATGGCTACGTGCTGAGCAATGCTCACGTGGTCGACGGCGCCGATGAAGTCTACGTGACCCTGACGGACAAGCGCGAATTCAAGGCCAAGGTGATCGGCGCCGATGCGCGCACCGACGTGGCCCTGCTGAAAATCGAGGGCGGGAACCTGCCGCGCCTGACCATCGGCGACTCGAACAAGATACGCGTGGGCGAGTGGGTCATCGCCATTGGCTCCCCGTTCAACCTGGAAAACTCGGTGACGGCCGGTATTATTTCCGCCAAGTCACGCGACACGGGCGACTATTTGCCCTTGATCCAGAGCGACGTGGCCGTCAATCCCGGCAACTCGGGCGGTCCGCTGATCAATATGCGCGGCGAAGTGATCGGCATCAATTCGCAGATCGCTACCTTGTCCGGCGCCTACAATGGCATTTCGTTTGCCGTGCCCATCGATGAAGCCATGCGCGTGGGCGAGCAACTGAAAAAGACGGGTAAAGTCGTGCGTGGGCGCATCGGCGTGCAGATCGGTGAAGTGAGCAAGGACGTGGCGGAATCGCTGGGCTTGCCGAATGCCAAGGGCGCGCAAGTATCGATGGTGGAGCCGGGCGGTCCGGCCGACAAGGCGGGCATCAAGCCGGGCGACATCATCCTGAAATTCAACGGCGCCGCGATCGAGCGCTCTTCCGACCTGCCGCGCCTGGTGGGTGGCGCCGCCGTCAACGGCAAGTCCACGCTCACCGTGTGGCGCAAGGGGGCGCAGCAGGACATCCCCGTCACCGTCGTCGAGCTGGAAAGCGAGAAAACGGCGAAGAAGAGCGCCAAGGAGCCGGAAGCGCAAGCCGTCAATGCCCTGGGGCTGAAGGTCAGCGACGTGCCGGCCGCGAAGAAGCAGGAACTGAAGATCGACGCGGGCGTGCAGGTCGACGAGGCCGATGGCGTGGCCGCCCTGGCCGGGCTGCAGCCTGGCGATGTGATCTTGCAACTGAATAACGTTGCCGTGAAAGACGCCAGGCAGTTCAATGCCCTGGTCGCCAAGCTCGATCCGAAGAAGACGTCGGCCGTGCTGGTGCGCCGTGGCGACGTGGCGCAATTCGTGTCGCTGCGCCCGTCGGCGAAGTAACTATGTGATCATCCCGCATTCCGGCCGCGGCCGGGATGCGGTATCCTGCCCGCCATGCACTTCACCCTCTATTCCCGCAGTTATTGCCACCTTTGCCAGGACATGCTCGACGCCTTGCTCCTGCTGCAGCCGCCCGGAAAACCGTTCACGGTGGACGTGATCGACATCGATGCGTCGCCCGACGCCTCGCTGCTGGCCCGTTTCGATGAGCTGGTGCCGGTGCTGTTTGGCGACCTGGCGCAGCCCGAGCTCTGCCATTATTTCCTTGACGAGGCGGCCGTGCGCCGCTGCCTGGCGTAGCTTGATTGTCAATATTGACACTGCATTGCACCATTCTGGTGCTGAAAACAGCCGAAAATGTCGGCTTGCCCCGGTGTCGGCCTCATAAGACGGGCTTTCTACTCTGAAATCCGGTAAAATGGGGAGGTCGAAAAAGCTACTGTCCGAGGCAGCAGCTTCTGTCGCTTCAAAAGCGCTCGCCTGGGCATGCAGATGTCCTGCTCGGAGCGCTTTTTTCATCATGAGTGGGGTGCCCGGTTTTGGCCCGGCTTGGCCCGAGCATGATCCCCATGATTCCTGTTAAAGCAGTGTCGTCAACTTCGCACTTATATTAGTTAATGAACAACATACGCAATTTCTCCATCATCGCCCATATTGACCACGGTAAATCGACCCTGGCTGACCGCATCATTCAATTGTGCGGCGGCTTGTCCGACCGCGAGATGGAGGCGCAGGTGCTCGATTCGATGGATCTGGAGCGCGAGCGCGGCATTACCATCAAGGCGCAAACGGCGGCCCTGCACTACAAGGCGCGCGATGGCCAGATCTACAACCTGAACCTGATCGATACGCCGGGCCACGTCGACTTCAGCTATGAAGTGTCGCGCTCGCTGTCGGCGTGCGAAGGCGCGCTGCTGGTCGTGGACGCGTCGCAAGGCGTGGAAGCGCAAACGGTCGCCAACTGCTACACGGCGCTGGACCTGGGCGTGGAAGTGGTACCCGTGCTGAACAAGATCGACTTGCCGAACGCGGATCCGCCGAGTGCGATTGCCGAGATCGAAGACGTGATCGGCATCGATGCGGGCGACGCCGTGCATTGCTCGGCCAAGACGGGCTTTGGCGTGCTGGACGTGCTCGAGCAACTGATCGTCAAGGTGCCGCCACCGAAGGGCGACCCGGACGCGCCGCTGCAGGCGCTGATCGTCGACTCCTGGTATGACGCCTATGTGGGCGTGGTCATGCTGGTGCGCGTCATCAACGGTACCCTGAAACCGAAAGACAAGATTCGCCTGATGGCCACCGATTCGGTGCAACTGGTGGAAGACATCGGTGTGTTTTCGCCCCGTTCGCAATCCTTGCCGCAATTATCGGCAGGCCAGGTGGGCTTCATCATCGCCGGCATCAAGGAATTGAAAGTGGCGAAAGTGGGTGACACCGTCACCCTGGCCAACCGTCCTGCCGCCGCGCCATTGCCTGGCTTCAAGGAAGTGCAGCCGCAAGTGTTCGCCGGCCTGTTCCCCGTGGAAGCGAACCAGTACGACGCGCTGCGCGACTCGCTGGAAAAGCTGAAACTGAACGACGCGGCCCTGATGTACGAGCCGGAAGTGTCGCAGGCGCTGGGCTTCGGCTTCCGCTGCGGCTTCCTGGGCTTGCTGCACATGGAAATCGTGCAGGAGCGCCTCGAGCGCGAATTCGACATGGACCTGATCACCACGGCGCCTACCGTGGTGTACGAAGTGATCCAGCGCGACGGCACCATGATCAACGTCGACAATCCGTCGAAGATGCCCGATCCGTCGCGCATCGAGGAAGTGCGCGAGCCTATCGTCACGGTCAATCTGTACATGCCGCAGGAATATGTGGGCTCCGTGATCACCTTGTGTATCGGCAAGCGCGGCATCCAGATGGACATGAGCTACCACGGCCGCCAGGTCAAGCTCGTGTATGAAATGCCGATGGCCGAGATCGTGCTGGACTTCTTCGACCGCCTGAAATCGACGTCGCGCGGCTATGCCTCGATGGATTACGAGTTCAAGGAATACCGCGCGGCCGACGTGGTCAAGGTCGACATGCTGATCAACAGCGAAAAAGTCGATGCGCTGGCCATCATCGTCCACCGTTCGAATAGCCAGTACCGTGGCCGCCAGGTGGCTGCCAAGATGCGTGAACTGATCCCGCGCCAGATGTTCGACGTGGCGATTCAAGCGACCATCGGCGCGAACATCATTTCGCGCGAGAACGTAAAAGCCTTGCGCAAGAACGTCTTGGCCAAGTGCTATGGCGGCGACATCAGCCGCAAGAAGAAATTGCTGGAAAAACAAAAAGCGGGCAAGAAACGCATGAAGCAAGTGGGTTCCGTGGAGATCCCGCAAGAAGCATTCCTGGCAATTTTACAAGTGGATGGTTAATCAATGAACCTGCAAGTGATTTTAGGAAATTTCGCTTTAATCCTGTTCGTGCTGATGGTGTTGACGGGCCTGGTCTGGTGCCTCGATGTGTTTTATCTGTCCAAGCAGCGCCGCAAGGCGGCCGACCGCGCCCTGGCTGAATTCGATGCGCGCCAGTCCAAGCTGGCCGCCGAGGGCATCAAGTCCGATGCCGGCGGCAGCCGCGCGAGCATCGAGGCGGCCCTGTTGCGCCAGCCGACCTGGGTCGAGTATTCGGGCAGCTTCTTCCCCGTCATCGCGCTCGTGTTCTGCCTGCGCTCGTTCCTGTACGAGCCGTTCAAGATCCCGTCGAGCTCGATGGTGCCGACCTTGCTGGTGGGCGATCTGATACTGGTGAACAAGTTCACCTATGGTATCCGTCTGCCCATCGTCAACAAGCGCATCATTGAAGTCAATGATCCGCAGCGCGGCGACGTGATGGTGTTCAAGTATCCGAAAGACATGTCGCAAGACTATATCAAGCGCGTGATCGGTGTGCCCGGTGATAAAATCACCTATGAAAACAAGCGCTTGACGGTCAACGGCAAGGAAGTGGCGTACACGCCGCTGGACGACTATCTGGACGATGAAAGCACGGTCTACCACAAGCAGCTGGAAGAAAACCTGACGGGCGTGAGTCATCGCATCCTCAACGACGAGCCTGCTCCAACGTTGAACTTGCGCGAAGTGAAGGATTTCCCGCACAAGGATGCGTGCGACTACAACGAAGACGGTTTTACGTGTGTAGTGCCACAAGGCAATTACTTCATGATGGGCGACAACCGCGACAATAGCGCGGACAGCCGCTACTGGGGCTTCGTGCCGAACGAGAACATCGTCGGCAAGGCTTTCCTGGTGTGGATGAACTTCAGCAATCCGAAACGAGTGGGCGGCATACACTAGGCCGTCCCTATGGCTGCCGCGCCGATTCCCCGCGCGGCGGCCAGCCGAATTACTCAGATGACACAGAAACAACAATGAATCTTCAGCTATTGCAAACCCGTTTAGGCTATACGTTCCAGGATGCTGGCCTGTTGCAGCAAGCCTTGACGCATCGTAGCCACAGCAGTTTGCATAACGAGCGGCTGGAATTCCTCGGCGACTCCATCCTCAACTGCGTGGTCGCTTCCATCCTGTACGAACGCTTCAAGTCCATCGACGAGGGCGATTTGTCGCGCCTGCGCGCCAACCTGGTGAAACAGCAGTCGCTGTATGAAATCGCGCAAAAGCTGGAATTGTCGCAATTTTTGCGCCTGGGCGAAGGCGAACTGAAATCGGGCGGCTTCCGCCGTCCATCGATCCTCGCCGACACCCTGGAAGCCTTGCTGGGCGCCATCTTCCTCGACACGGGCTTCGATGCGGCCAGCACGGTGATCCGCGCGTTCTACATCCCCATCCTCGACTCGGTCGATCCGCAAACCCTGGGCAAGGATGCCAAGACCCTGCTGCAGGAGTTTTTGCAAAGCAAGAAAATTTCGCTGCCACAGTACAACGTGGTGGCTACCCACGGCGCCGCCCACAGCCAGGAATTCGAGATCGAATGCCTGGTGCCGAAATTGAATATCCAGGTTTACGGCCGTGGCGGAAGCCGCCGCGCCGGTGAGCAAGCCGCCGCCAAACTGGCGCTGGACGTGGCCGAGCAGGCGCTGTTGAAGTCGCCTGCCGCCAGCCGCAAGCCCAAACCGCGCGCCGCCCAGCTCAAGCTGGCCGGCATTGCCACCATCCAGAGCGACGACGCGCAAGCCCCGGCTGCACCGGCGATCGCCGCTCACACTAAACAGAATCGACACTAGCATGACAGCCACCAAAATGCCCGACAACTTCCGCTGCGGCTATATCGCCATCGTGGGCCGCCCCAACGTGGGCAAATCGACCCTGATGAACGTGCTGATCGGCGCGAAGGTCAGCATCACTTCGCGCAAGGCGCAAACCACGCGCCACCGCATCACGGGCATCCAGACGGTGCCGGACGCGCAGTTCATCTACGTCGACACGCCTGGTTTCCAGACGCGCCACTCGAACGCACTGAACAAGACGCTGAACAAGACCGTCACGAACACCCTGATTTCCTCGGACGTGATTTTGTACGTGATCGAGGCGGGCACGTTTGGCCCGGCCGACCAGCAAGTGATGGACCTGCTGCCGAAGGAAGTGCCATGCATTCTCGTCATCAATAAATCGGACCGCGTGAAAGACAAGGCCGTGCTGCTGCCGTTCGCGCAAAAGGTCGCCGCCATGCGCGACTTCGCCGCCATCGTGCCTGTTTCCGCCAAGCTGCACTTCCAGCTGGAAGGCTTGCAGAACGAAATCAAACGCTTCCTGCCAGAAAACCAGCCGATCTTTGGCCCGGATGACATCACGGACCGCAGCGAGAAATTCCTCGCTTCGGAAATCGTGCGCGAAAAACTGTTCCGCTTCGTCGGCGACGAACTGCCGTACACGAGCACCGTGCTGATCGAGAAATTCGAGCAGGAAGGCGATCTGCGCCGCGTGTTCGCCGCCATCCTGGTCGAGCGCGATACGCACAAGTCCATGATCATCGGCAACAAGGGCGCGCGCCTGAAGGAAGTTTCCACCCAGGCCCGACTGGATATGGAAAAGCTGTTCGGCGGCCCCGTGTACCTGGAAATCTGGGTCAAGGTCAAGTCGGGCTGGGCCGACAACGAGGCGGGCTTGCGCGCCTACGGCTACGAGTAATCCGCAACCCGGGGGCGACGCCACACGCATGAGCACCACCACGCCAGCGCTGCACGATCCTGCGCCAGCCTCCCTCGTTGTCCCCGCGCCGGCGGCCATTGCGCCGCCGGCCGCAACTCCCGCATCCGCCGCGCCCCGGCGCAGCCGTCCGCCCGCGCGCGATGGCAAGGTCACGGGCCAGCCAGCCTTCGTGCTGCACAGCTATCCACATAAAGAAACCAGCCTCATCGTCGACGTGTTTACACGCGAATATGGCCGCATCGCGCTCGTCGCCAAGGGGGCCAAGCGGCCCCATTCGCAATTGCGCGGCGTGCTGCAGACGTTCCAGCCTCTGCAGGCGGGCTGGACGGGCAAGTCCGAACTGCGCATCCTCACGGGCGCCGAGTGGGTAGGGGGCATGTTGCCGCTGGAAAAGACCGCCTTGCTGTGCGGCTTTTATCTGAACGAATTGCTCGTGAAACTGCTGGCGCGTGACGACCCGCATCCCGTCCTGTTCGACCACTACGTTGCTACCTTGAATCAACTGGCGCACAATGAGCCGCCGCCCATCGTGCTGCGCAAGTTCGAGCGCGCCCTGCTCAAGGAAACGGGCGTGGCGGCCGACTTGACGCGCTGCACGGGCACGCGCCAGGCCGTCGATGCGGGGCAGGTGTACGTGGTCGACCCGGAACGGGGGCCGCGTCCGGCGCGCGCCGCCGACGCCTGGCCCAAGATCACAGGCAAGACCCTGCTCGACATGGAGCGCGAAGATTATCTTGACGTGGCCACGCAGGCGCAAAGCAAGCTGCTGATGCGCTTTTTGCTGGCCCATCAACTGGGTGGCGCCACCTTGAATACGCGCCAGATACTGATCGATTTAATGCAGCTGTAATAGATTTCAGCACTTTACGGACACCATCATATGAGCTTTTTGCAGCCTTCCGGCCCCGTCATCGACCTGGGCGTCAATATCGACCACGTGGCTACCTTGCGCAATGCGCGCGGCACCGCGTATCCGGACCCGATCCGCGCGGCCCTGCTGGCCGAACAGGCGGGCGCCGACGCCATCACCCTGCATTTGCGTGAAGACCGCCGCCACATCAAGGATGCGGACGTCATCGCCATCGCGCCGCAGCTGCTTACGCGCATGAATCTGGAAGCGGCCGTGACGCAGGAAATGATCGATTTCGCCTGTCGCATCCGCCCGGCGGACGTCTGCCTGGTACCGGAAAAGCGTACGGAAGTGACGACCGAAGGGGGCCTGGACGTGGTGCGCTACTTCAAGGAAGTGCAGGCGGCCGTGAAACAATTGCAGGACGAGGGCATCCGCGTGAGCCTGTTCATCGATGCGGACGAGCAGCAGATCGCCGCCGCAGCTGAATTGGGCGCACCCGTGATCGAGTTGCACACGGGCCGCTATGCGGATACGCAAGGCGCCGAGCAGCTGGCCGAGCTGGAGCGCATCAAGGCGGGCGTGCTGTTCGGCGTGGGCCGCGGCTTGAAAGTCAATGCGGGCCACGGCTTGCATTACACCAATGTGCAGGCGATTGCCGCCATTCCCGATATTGCGGAACTGAACATCGGCCACGCCATCGTCGCGCATGCCGTGTTTGTCGGCTGGGAAAACGCCGTGCGCGAAATGAAGGCCATCATGGTGGCCACGCGCATCGCCAGCAAAGCATAAGCGCGCACAAAGGAGGCAGCATGATCTACGGCATCGGTACCGATATCTGCAAGATCCCCCGCATCGAGGCGGCCTTGGCGCGCCATGGCGAGCGTTTCGCGAAAAAGATACTGGGGCCGCAGGAGCTGGAAAAGTTCCGCGCCCGCAGCGCCAAGAATGCCGTGCGCGGCGTGCGCTTCCTTGCCACGCGCTTCGCGGCCAAGGAGGCGTTTTCCAAGGCCATCGGCCTGGGCTTGCGCATGCCGATGACCTGGCCCGCAGCGCAGATGCTGAACCACCCGAGCGGCAAGCCGATGATCGTCTGCAGCGGCGTGCTGGCCGAATTCATGGAAAAACACCGGCTGAGCGCGCAAGTGACGATCAGCGATGAAGAAGAGTATGCGGTCGCGTTCGTGATCGTGGAGCAAGCAGATGCCGGGGTCAGACCCGGCGGGTCTGACCCCAAACCGAGCCAGCAATGACCGAAGCAAGCCCAGAATCTACCTTGGCGGAGACGCCGCCCGACCCACGTGCGCAGGTGCTGGCCACCGTCGCCAAGCTGCCGAACCTGCCCGGCGTGTACCGCTATTTCGACGCGGCCGACAAGGTGCTGTACGTCGGCAAGGCGCGCGATTTAAAAAAGCGCGTCTCGAGTTACTTCCAGAAAAACCTGGCCAGCCCCCGCATCGCCATGATGGTCGAGCGCATCGCGCGCCTGGAAACGACCGTCACGCACAGCGAGGCGGAAGCCCTGATCCTGGAAAACAACCTGATCAAGGCGCTGCAGCCGCGCTACAACATCCTGTTCCGCGATGATAAATCGTATCCGTATCTGAAAATCACGAATGGCGATGCGCCGCGCATGGTGTATTACCGGGGAGCGGTGGACAAGAAAAACCAGTATTTCGGGCCGTTCCCCAGTTCCTGGGCCGTCAAGGAATCGATGCAGATCCTGCAAAAGGTGTTCCTCATCCGCACCTGCGAGGACAGCGTCTACGCGAACCGCACGCGGCCCTGCCTGCTGCACCAGATCGGCCGCTGCAGCGCGCCGTGCGTGGACCTGATCAGCAAGGAAGACTACAAGAACGACGTGGAAAACGCGGCGCGCTTCCTGCGCGGGCGCCAGAGCGAAGTGCTGGCCGACCTGGAAAAGAAGATGCATGCGTTTGCCGCCGAGCTGAAATTCGAGCAGGCCGTGGTGGTGCGCAACCAGATCGCTTCGCTGTCGCGCGTGCTGCACCAGCAAAGCATGGAAACGACGGGCGACGCCGACGTCGACATCATCGCCGTGCTGGTGCAGGGCGGGCGCGCCTGCGTCAACCTGGCCATGGTGCGCGGCGGGCGCCACCTGGGCGACCGCGCCTATTTCCCCAGCCAGCTCAGCGATGCGGCGGCGATTGCCGAGGAAGCCATCGAGGTGGAAGTGCTGGCCGCCTTCCTGGCCCAGCACTACACGGAAAAATTCATTCCCGGCACCCTGATCCTGAATATCGAATTCGACCAGCCGGCCCTGATGGTGGCGCTGATGGAGCAGTGCGGCCACCGCATCAACCTGATTTTCCAGCCGCAGGGACAACGCCGTCAATGGCTGGAGATGGCGCAGAAGGGCGCCGAGATTTCGCTGGCGCGCTTGTTGTCCGAGCAGGGTTCGCAGCAGTCGCGCACGCGCGCGCTGGCCGAAGCGCTGCGCCTGGAAACGGAAGATCTCGACAGCCTGCGCGTGGAGTGTTTCGACATCAGCCACACGCAGGGCGAGGCGACGCAGGCCTCGTGCGTCGTGTTCCACCATCACGCCATGCAGAACGGCGAATACCGGCGCTACAACATCAACGACATCACGCCCGGCGACGATTACGCGGCCATGCGCCAGGTGCTGATGCGCCGTTATGAAAAGGTGGCGAACGGCGACGGCGTGATGCCGGACGTGGTCTTGATCGACGGCGGCAAGGGGCAGATCGAGATGGCGCGCCAGGTGTTTGCCGAACTGGGACTCGATATCAGCTTGATTGTCGGCGTGGCCAAGGGGGAGGGGCGCAAGGTGGGCCTGGAAACCCTGCTGTTCGTCGATGGCCGCGCGGCGCAGGAACTGGGCAAGGAATCGGCGGCCCTGATGCTGATCGCGCAAATCCGCGACGAGGCGCACCGCTTTGCCATCACCGGCATGCGCGCCAAGCGGGCCAAGACGCGCCAGACGTCGCGCCTGGAAGAGATCGAAGGCATCGGCGCCAAGCGCCGCCAGAAACTGTTGTCGCGCTTTGGCGGCTTGCGCGGCGTGGTTGATGCCAGCGTCGAGGATCTGATGTCGGTGGAGGGGATTTCGACTCAACTTGCGGAAGAGATATATAAGCAGTTGCATTAATGCTCGAACGGGCGCGCCAGACCTCGCGGCTGGAAGAGATCGAAAGGGGCACAATGCGGCGCCAAGCGCCGCCAGAAACTGCTGTCGCGCTTTGGCGGCTTGCGCGGCGTGGTCGACGCCAGCGTCGAGGACCTGATGTCGGTGGAGGGGATTTCCACGCAACTGGCGGAAGAGATCTACAAGCAATTACATTGATGGACCAATGACCTGGTCCGGTGTTGCGGCAAGCGGACTAGGCTAATACCCCTGGGCCATGTAGACTAGTGGCGCTTTCTTCATACTTTCTTCATATTCAATTTACCCGTCGGCCGATTGCTCTCTTATGCCTTTTAATATTCCCATCCTTCTGACCTGGCTGCGCGTGGCCCTGATTCCGCTTGTCGTCGGCGTTTTTTACCTGCCGCCGTCGATGCTGCTGCATGGCGACCAGAACCTGGTTGCCACCCTGGTCTTCATCGTTGCGGCCGTGACCGACTGGTTCGACGGCTTCCTCGCGCGCCGCTGGAACCAGACGTCGGCCTTCGGCGCCTTCCTCGACCCGGTCGCAGACAAGCTGATGGTGGCAGGCGCCTTGCTGGTGCTGGTGCAGCTGGACCGTGTCAATGCCGTGCTGGCCTTCATCATCATCGGCCGCGAAATCACGATTTCCGCGCTGCGCGAATGGATGGCGCAGATCGGCGCATCGAAATCGGTGGCCGTCAGCTCGATCGGCAAGATCAAGACGGCCGCGCAAATGACGGCCATTCCCTTGCTGCTGTACCACGAAGTGATCTTTGGCGCGATCGACACCCACGTGTGGGGCGAAAAGCTGCTGTGGATCGCCTGCGTGCTGACGGTGTGGTCGATGTTCTATTACTTGCGCCTGGCATGGCCGCTCATCAAGGAAAAGGCCGGCAATCTGCATTAAGGCCGCTCCGCCTAGCTACTGCGCAGCGCACTCTCGCGTCTCCGTTGCTCGCTGTACCTTCGTACAGCTCCGCTACTTAACACGATATTGCGCTTGCTCGCTACGCTATTCGGAGGACCTTAAGACGGTATTGGCTACTTTCTGCGGAATATTTTGCAAAAGACCAGATATTGCCCGTTGACAGCCCCTGTAATCCCTCTATAATGCTGGCCTGTTGCTGATGACGCGGGAGTAGCTCAGTTGGTAGAGCGCAACCTTGCCAAGGTTGAGGTCGAGAGTTCGAGACTCTTCTCCCGCTCCAGTTTTCTGGATCGTGTCATAGGTAAAAACAGCGAATGCAGTAAAAAGTAGTACTGGCGATGTAGTAGAGCTTCTGATACAATGTTGTCCACTGCGGGAGTAGCTCAGTTGGTAGAGCGCAACCTTGCCAAGGTTGAGGTCGAGAGTTCGAGACTCTTCTCCCGCTCCAGTGAACACTGGATCAGCAGTAAAGCAGCGCTGGTAAACGGTAGTAAAAAGCAGTAAAATAGCGGTTCGTATGCGGGAGTAGCTCAGTTGGTAGAGCGCAACCTTGCCAAGGTTGAGGTCGAGAGTTCGAGACTCTTCTCCCGCTCCAGCGATAGCTGAAGCAGTACAGCAAGATGGCAGTAGCAGAAAATAGAAGCTCCAATGCGGGAGTAGCTCAGTTGGTAGAGCGCAACCTTGCCAAGGTTGAGGTCGAGAGTTCGAGACTCTTCTCCCGCTCCAGAATTCTAAAGGGAAGCTAAGCTGGCTTCCTTTTTTTATCCGCCGCGGTACGCGGCGCGATTAGGCGGTAACCAAGCTCCAATGCGGGAGTAGCTCAGTTGGTAGAGCGCAACCTTGCCAAGGTTGAGGTCGAGAGTTCGAGACTCTTCTCCCGCTCCAGTTTTCAAGGTGGGCCGCGAGGCGCATCCAAGCAGTTCCTCTGGCGAGGTAGCAAAGAGGTTATGCAGCGGCCTGCAAAGCCGTTTAGACGGGTTCGATTCCCGTCCTCGCCTCCAGATAAGTGCATGTGATACATGCGCAAATAAAAAAGCCCACTTCGGTGGGCTTTTTTTCGTCTGTGGCGACGTCGCGGCGTATCTCTGCGCCGGCACCAGTCGGCGGTAATCAAATAAATGGTTTATATTTATTTGGTTTTCCGGGAAATGACTAACCGACAGTAATCTGTGGATCCCAATAAAAATAACCATACAGGCTTTGCGTCTGGCCATCGTCATTCAGGCTATATACGGCAATATAGACGTAGAAATTTTCCGTGCCCGACTTGGATACCTGCGCCGTGAAATTGGAGAAATTGCGCGATTGCTGTACGGCCGGCAAACCATTCGAGGAATCCGTATTCGGCACGGCCGCATTTCTCCGTGTAATGGTATTGGAAACAAAGGTATTGAAGACCTTGTCGCCATTCCAGTAATTGATGCCGTAGACAATGACGGCCGAATCGGCATTGTCATAGATGGAAGCGCCGGTGAACGAGACGAAGTCGCCCACATTGGCCTTGAAGCTCAGGTCGGCGGTACCTTGCCCGCTATTGATGCCGCGCAGGTCGGTGGCAATCATGTACTGGCTGGTATGCACCAGGCCGACAGGCTTGGTTTGGTCGGGACTCGTCTGACGTGGATGCTGGGCCATGATCAGATCGGTGTCTATTACAACGAGAATGTTGATTGTAATATTACTGGCATATAATTGCGCGTCGGTCATGATTCCTCCTGAGTTTCCCTACTCGTCTGGCTTTTCGGATACGCCCCGTTTTTTAATGTGGTCAACAGTCTCCACCACTGCTGAGTAGAATAGTGGAGAAAATTGAATAGATACTCTCCAATTGAAACGGCGGAGAATATTTAAAATATTCCCATTAAATTGTTTTTATTTTGAAAATAAAACTATTGGAAACATTATTTGCTTGCCAGTATCCGCTCCCGTTCCCGCTCCCGCTCCCGCTCCCGCTCCCGCTCCCGCTCCCGCTGCGCGCCGCCGCCCCCTCCATCGTGCCCGGCTGCATCTTGTATAATGTGTGCAGGCTCTGCAGCGCCGCATGGCGCTGCTGAATCTTTCTCTGTCCGCCAATCCCATGTAGTCACCGACGATTTTCCTCTGCGTGCGACCTCGGCATGGCTTCGTTTTGACGACCGCTGGCATGGCTGCGCCCGATGACTGTGCATCGTGCGCGCATTTCTCTGTTCCGACCCTGGATGTGTATCAATGATCAACGCAACTTTTCGGGACGAGTGGTTCTCGAACATACAAAAAAACGTCCTGGCGGGGCTGACCACCTCATTCGCGCTGGTGCCCGAATGCATCGCCTTTGCCCTCGTGGCGCAACTGAATCCCCTGATGGGCCTGTATGGCGCCTTCATCATTTGCGCATTCACTGCCATCTTTGGCGGGCGCCCCGGCATGATTTCGGGCGCCGCCGGTTCCATGGCCGTCGTCATCGTGGCGCTCGTGGCCCAGCATGGCGTGCAATATCTGCTGGCGACCGTGGTGCTAAGCGGCATCATCATGGCGCTGTTCGGCATCTTGCGTCTTGGAAAACTGATCCGTATGGTGCCATATCCGGTGATGCTGGGCTTCGTGAATGGCCTGGCCATCGTCATCGCCATGGCCCAGCTAGAACATTTTCGTCAGGCCACGCCGCAAGGCGAAACCTGGCTGCAAGGCACTTCCTTGTACGTGATGGGCGCGCTGGTGCTGCTCACCATGGCCATCGTCTACGTGCTGCCGCGCATCACGAAGGCCGTGCCGCCGGCGCTGGTGGCCATCCTGGGTGTGGGCGTACTCAGCCATTTCTTGCAGCTGCCCACTCGCACCCTGGGCGATCTTGCGCATATCGCCGGCGGCTTGCCGGCCTTGCATTGGCCTACGGTGCCGCTGGACATGGCTACCTTGCACATCATCTTCCCGTACGCGGCCCTGATGGCCATGGTGGGCTTGCTGGAGACCTTGCTCACTTTTAATCTTACCGATGAAATGACTGAAACGCGGGGCCAGCCGAACCGCGAATGCATCGCTCTCGGTGCGTCGAACGTCGTTTCGGGCCTGTTTGGCGGCATGGGTGGCTGCGCCATGATCGGACAGACCATGATCAACCTGAGCTCAGGCGGCCGCTCGCGCCTGTCGGGCGTGACGGCCGGCGTGATGATCCTGCTATTCATCCTGTTCCTGTCGCCGCTGATCGAGCGCATCCCGCTGGCCGCTTTGGTCGGCGTGATGTTCGTCGTGGCGCAGCAGACGTTTGCCTGGGGTTCTTTGCGTGTGCTGGGCAAGGTGCCGTTGCAGGATGCGCTGGTGATCGTCGCCGTGACGGTGATCACCGTGTTCACGGACCTGGCGCTGGCCGTGCTGTGCGGCATCGTGATTGCCGCCTTGAATTTCGCCTGGCAACATGCGCGCGACATGCGTGCCGATATCGATGACACTGGCGCGGGCGTGCGCGTGTACCTGCCGCACGGCACCCTGTTTTTCGCCTCGACCACGCATTTCCTGGAACTGTTCCAGGCGGCGACCGACCCGGCCCGCGTCATCCTCGATTGCCGGCACCTGCACATGGCCGATCACTCGGCCATCGCCGCCATCGAAGCCTTGTATGAGCGTTATGAAAAGGCGGCTAAGCACCTGCAGGTGACGCATTTGTCTCCCCGCAACCAGGCCTTGCTGCAGCGGGCTGGTGTCGATGTGAGCGTGGCGTAAAATAGGCGATTGTTGAATGTCTGTGGAGTGTGAATGCTGTCGTACGAACAAGAGCAATTATTGCAGCAAAGCCAAACGGCTTTTGATGCCTACTATGACGCGCTGGGCGCGTCGCTGGTGAACTTTGTCGAGCGCCTGGGCATCCAGCCCGCGCACGAAGTGCTGACCAACGCGGCCGAATACCTGCCGTACATCGATGCGGCCATGCGCACCATCGTCATCCGCGACGAAAGCTGGCAATGGGTGAAAACCATGCTCGGCTACTTTATCGGCGAATACTTCGTGCAAGGCCATGCGGGCTGCTGGTATGTGGAAACGCGGGCGGAATCGCCGCATTTTTGCCGCACCATGGTGGGCGGTTTCGAGCATGGTTTGCCAGCGGACGCCGCCATCGATCCGGAAGCGCTGGCGCTGGAATTCCTGGGACAATCCGTGCCGCGCGAACTGGCGGCACTGATCGCCCAAGCGCAAGCCCGCGCGGCTTGATGCCGCAGGGCTTGCTGAAGAAATTTAGAACTCTTCCCACTCGCCTTCGGCCGGTGCTGCTGCCTTGCTGCTGGTGCGTGTCACGGGCAGGCGCAGGGCAGGGGCCTTGCGGGCTGCTGTGGCCGGGGCTGCCGGCGCGCTGCGCTGGACCGCTTTCACGCTGAAACGGTCGGTCGCCGCCGCATTGGCGTCCAGGCGGAAGACGCTGACCACCTGCGCCAGTTCGCTCGCCTGTTCCTGCATCGCTTCGGCCGCTGCCGACGCTTCTTCCACCAGCGCCGCATTTTGCTGTGTCACTTGATCCATTTCGGAAATGGCCTGGTTGACTTGCTCGATGCCCGCGCTCTGCTCTTCGCTGGCGTTGCTGATCTCGCTCATGATCGACGTGACGAAGCCGATGCTTTGCACGATTTCTTCCATCGTCTTGCCGGCCTTGTCGACCAGGTCCGTGCCCACGTCGACTTTTTGCACGGAGTCGTCGATCAAGCCCTTGATTTCTTTTGCCGCAGCTGCCGAACGTTGCGCCAGGTTGCGCACCTCGGTTGCCACGACGGCAAAGCCGCGGCCCTGTTCGCCGGCGCGCGCCGCTTCCACGGCCGCGTTCAGTGCCAGGATGTTGGTCTGGAAGGCGATGCCGTCGATGACGGAAATGATGTCGACGATCTTCTTCGACGAGGTATTGATCTCGCTCATGGTGGCGACCACTTCGGCCACCACGGCGCCGCCACGGCTGGCGATGCCGGCCGCGTCGCCGGCCAGTTTATTCGCCTGGCGCGCGTTGTCCGCGTTTTGCTTGACGGTCGAGGTCAGTTCTTCCATCGATGACGCTGTTTCTTCCAGCGAACTGGCTTGCTGCTCCGTGCGCGACGACAGGTCCTGGTTGCCGGCGGCGATTTCCGCCGATGCCGTGGCGATGGTGTCGGTGCCGCTGCGCACTTGTCCCACGATGCCGACGAGGCTGTCGTTCATGGTTTTCAACGCGTGCATCAGCTGGCCCGTTTCATCGCGGCCTTGCGCTGTGATGGTGCTGGTGAGGTCGCCCGCTGCCACGGTTTCCGCCACTTTCACGGCAGCGCGGATGGGGCCGGTGATCGAGCGCGTGATCCACCACGCGAAACCGATGCCCATCAGCACGGCCAGCACGCCCATGGTGATCAGGAAGACGCGGGTGCCGCTGTAGGCTTCGATGATGCTGTTGCCGACGCCGTCGGCAGCCTTGATCTGCATGGTGGCAAAGCGCTTGACTTCGGCCAGATAGGCCACGGTGATCGGCGCGACTTCCTTGTCGAACACGACCTTGGCGCCCGCCATGTCGCCGTCGGCCTTCATCTTGAAGGCGCGCGCGCGCGTCGTCACGTAGTCGGTGCGCACCTTGCGCACGACCTTGAATTGCTCGATCACGGCCGGGTTGAGCAGGGAGGCGACGATGTCGTCCTGCAGCTTGCTGGAGCGCTCCGCATCGACTTTCAAGTCTTCCTCGATCTTGGCGCGCACGACGGGATCGGTGATCTCGAACGAGGCGACGCCGCGTACGCTGTTGAGTTCAATGATCTTCGACCATTCGGCCACCATACGCTGGTTCTTGATGCTGGTATTGATGAGACGGTAAGTCAGGTCGCTGGCCGTTTGCATGCGCACGAGGGCGGTGATGGTCAAGGCGGCAAGCAACAGCAATACGACAGCAAAGCCGACGCCAAGGCGGCTGCCGATGTTCAGGTTTTTCATGTAATTCCTAACAGTTTAATAGTCATGATCGCCGCCGCCAGCAGGGGCGGACAGGCGCCGCAAGGCGCAGGGGATCGGGGTCTTCGGGTGCCGCGTGATGGCTGTGCGGCGCGCCGCGCTGAGCGTGGCGTTGGAGGTGAAGCAAGGGGCATGTCGGTCAGGCTGACCGCTGTCCAGCAAGCCGCAAGTATAGCATTGACGCAGAGGAATAGTTTTTCAAAGCAATTTTAATTATTTTTTGATATTGATTTCCTGTTGTGTTTTTACATCAAGTACCTAGTCCATAAGTACTATCACTTACAGAAGTGCTTACTTTACGCAGGCTTGCCTGATAAAATACTAATGATAATCATTCGTATTAAAACATCGACCAGGGAATTGTATGCAGCAACGTCGCAAGCCAGGATTCAAACCGATCACCATCGCCGTACTGGGTGCCTTGACCTTCGGCGCCACGCCATTGGCGGCTTGGGCGCAGGAAAGTTTGCCCGCCGTCACCGTGACAGCATCGAAGGACAAGGATGGCTATGTCGCCGCCACCTCGGCCAGCGGCACCAAGACGGAAATGGCTCTGCGCGACGTGCCGCAGACGATCAACGTGGTGCCGGCCGCTGTCATCCGCGACCAGAACGCCATGTCGATCCAGGACATCATGAAGAACATCCCCGGCGTGGGCTTGTCCACGGGCGACGGCCAGCGCGACCAGATATTCATCCGCGGCTTCACGGCCATCGGCGACCAGTTCGTCGACGGCTTCCGCGATGACGCGCTGTATTTCCGCGACCTGTCGAATGTGGAACGCCTGGAAGTGATCAAGGGGCCGGCCGCCGTGCTGTACGGCCGCGGTTCCTCGGGTGGCCTGGTGAACCGCATTACCAAGAAGCCGGGCGTGGACATCACGGACGTGGCCCTGAGCCTGACCAACACGGCAGGGCGCCGCGGCGAAGTCGACGTGGGCCGTGTCGGCGAGACGGTGGACTGGCGCTTCACGGGCGCGCGCGAATTGTCGGACAGTTACCGCGACCAGCAATTCATCAACCGCACGGCACTGTCGCCTTCCGTCGCCATCCGCCTGTCCGGCGCCACCAAACTGCTGCTGCAGGGCGATTACCTGGAAGACCGCCGCCTGACGGACTTCGGCATCCCGTCCTATCAGGGCCGTCCCGTCGCCGTCGCTGCGCGCACCTATTTTGGCGCCGCGAATGCCCGCGATGCGGACTTCAGCCAGTCGCGCGTCGTGTCCACGGCCGCCACCCTGACGCACAAGTTCAGCGATAGCTTGTCATTGCGCAATGCCTTCCGCTACTACGATTACCACCTGGACCGCAACAACACGAATATTTCCGGCAACGTCAACGAAGTCAAGGGCACGATGAGCCTCGGTCACGCCAAGCTGAACCGTGACGAAAGCGGCTGGTTCAACCAGACGGAACTGACGCAAAAGCTGGTCACGGGCACCTTGCGCCATGAAGTGCTGTACGGCGCCGAATTCGGCAAGCAAAACAAGGATGCATCGAGCTGGGCGTCGACCGTCGTGGCGACGAATGTGTCGATCTTCCATCCCGTCCTGCCGCAGGTCAACCGCAGCAAGCTGGGCGTGCGCAGCGATACCTTTGGTACCTACGACACGGCCGCCGCCTACGTGCAGGACGCCATCAGCATCAGCGACGAGTGGAAGGCGCTGGCCGGCCTGCGCTACGACCGCTACAAGCAGCAGTCGCGCCTGGCCAATGCGCTTGGTGTGACGACGGCCAATCTGTCGCGCACGGATTCGGCTTACAGCCCCCGCGCCGGCCTCGTCTGGCAACCGGGCGCGACGCAGTCGTACTATGCGTCGTGGAGCCGCTCGTTTCAGCCGAGCGGCGAGAACTTCGCCCTGGCCGCCAACAATGCCGACCTGGCGCCGGAAACCACGCGCAACACGGAAGTGGGCGCCAAGTATGACCTGTGGGGCGGCCGCGCCAACGCCACCGTGTCCCTGTTCCGCCTGGAACGCGACAATATCAAGACCAGCGACCCGATCACCAACCGCATCGTACCGGTCGGCACGCAGCGTACGGATGGCCTGGAGCTGACCTTCAACGCTGACTTGCACGATGGCTGGAAGATGATGGCCGGCTACGCCTACCTGGACGCCACCATCACCGATTCCATCGCCGTCGACCGCAGCGTGAATGTGCCGGGCACGACGACGCCGAGCGCCGTCGCCATCAAGGGCAAGCGCGCTACTTTGACGGCGCGCAACATGGCCAACTTGTGGGTAACGAAAGACCTGGGCCACGGCTTCACGGTGGGCGGTGGCGCGAATGCCGTCGGCAGCCGCTTCGCCAATCAGGGCAACACGGTGGTGCTGCCAGGCTACGTGACGGCCGACGTCATGGCCGCGTACCGCACGGGCCGCTATGAAGTGCAGCTGAACGTCAACAATATCGGCGACACGCGCTACATCGTGTCGGGTCACGGTTCCAGCCCGAACCTGAGCTTGCCAGGCGCGCCGCGCAATGTGGCGCTGACCTTGCGCTACAGCCTGTAACTTTTTCTGCCCCCGAAAACCCGCTTGCGAGCGGGTTTTTTGCATGGGTGAGTAGCGATGTGCAAGCGCGCGGGGCAGGCTGGCATTGTTTAGAGGGAACGTTCGGTATCGCCAAATTAACGTTGACTAAAGGAAACCTTCTCCGGCGAACTGAGCCTTGATCGGGATTGAGGGGTAAAATGATGTCATACGGCACAGGCATGGTGCTTATATCTTGGTGATATGACACGACCACGACGCCGTATGACTTTTATTTACTCACATCATAGAGGCCTGAATATGGTTCAGATGTCCAGGCGCCAGTTCCTTCGGGTAACTGGCGCGACCATTGCTGGTTCCAGCCTCGCCCTGCTCGGTTTCGCACCGGGCCAGGCGATGGCGGAAGTGCGGCAATACAAGCTGTCTCGCACGACCGAGACACGCAATACCTGTCCCTACTGTTCGGTAGGATGCGGCGTCCTGCTGTATGGGCTGGGCGACGGCGCGAAAAATGCCGTCTCCAGCATCATCCACGTGGAAGGCGATGCCGATCACCCGGTGAACCGCGGCACCCTGTGCCCGAAAGGCGCCAGCCTGGTCGACTTCATCCACAGCCCGAACCGCCTGAAAGTGCCCGAATACCGCGCACCGGGCGGCACGGAATGGCAACCGATCTCCTGGGATGTGGCGCTCGACAAGATCGCGCGCCTGATGAAGGATGACCGCGACGCCAACCTGATCGAAAAGAATGCCGACGGCAAGACCGTCAACCGCTGGCTCTCCACCGGCATGCTTGCCGCGTCCGCCGGCAGCAATGAGGTCGGGTATTTGACCCACAAGACAGTGCGCAGCATGGGGATGCTGACCTTTGATAATCAGGCGCGTGTATGACACGGACCGACGGTGGCAGGTCTTGCCCCGACGTTTGGCCGTGGCGCGATGACGAATCATTGGGTCGATATCAAGAATGCCGACGTGATCCTGGTCATGGGTGGCAATGCAGCAGAAGCACATCCTTGCGGATTCAAATGGGTAACGGAAGCGAAGGCGCATAACAAGGCCAAGCTGATCGTTGTCGATCCGCGTTTTACCCGTACCGCATCCGTGGCAGATTACTACTGCGCCACGCGTACCGGCACGGACATCGTCTTCCTCGGCGCGATCATCAATTATCTGCTGACGAACGACAAGATCCAGCATGAGTACGTGCGCAACTACACGGACATGCCCTTCATCGTGCGCGAAGACTATGCGTTCGAGGACGGCCTGTTCTCGGGTTTCGACAAGGAAAAAGGCAAGTACACCGACAAGGCCACCTGGGATTACGAGATCGGCGAAGACGGCTATGCCAAGGTCGACCCGACCCTGGAACACCCGCGCTGCGTCTACCAGATGATGAAGAAGCACTACGCACGCTACACGACCGAGATGGTCGAACGTACGTGCGGCGTGTCGGCCGACAAGTTCCACAAGGTGGCGGAAGCCCTGGCTTCGACCGCCGTGCCGGGACGCGCCGGGACCATCCTGTACGCGCTGGGCTGGACGCATCACTCGACGGGTGCGCAAACCATCCGCACGGGCGCCATGGTGCAGCTGTTGCTGGGCAATATGGGCATCGCCGGCGGCGGCATGAACGCCTTGCGCGGCCACTCGAATATCCAGGGCTTGACCGATCTGGGCCTGATGTCGAACCTGTTGCCGGGTTACATGACCTTGCCGAACGAGTCCGAGCAGGATTTCGATGGTTATATCGCCGCGCGCGCCACCAAGCCGCTGCGGCCTAACCAGCTCAGCTACTGGAGCAATTACCGCAAATTCCACGTCAGCTTCATGAAGACGTGGTGGGGCGACTTTGCCACCGCGGACAATAACTACGCCTTCGACTACCTGCCAAAGCTCGACAAGCCGTATGACTTGATGCAAGCGATCGAGAACATGCATCAAGGCAAGATGACGGGCTATATCTGCCAGGGCTTCAATGTGCTGGCGTCCGCACCGAACAAGCAGAAGGTCACGGAAGCGCTGTCGAAGCTGAAGTTCCTCGTCATCATGGATCCGCTGGCCGTGGAAACGGGCGAATTCTGGAAGGCGCACGGGCAGTACCACGAAGTCGATCCCACCAAGATCATGACGGAAGTGTTCCGCCTGCCGACCAGCTGCTTCGCCGAAGAGCGCGGTTCGCTGGTGAGCTCTTCACGCGTGCTGCAATGGCACTGGCAGGCAGCCGAACCGCCGGGCCAGGCGCGCAGCGACCTCGAGATCATGTCGGGCCTGTTCCTGCGCATGCGCAGCATGTACCAGAAAGAGGGCGGCAAGTTCCCCGATCCTATTGTCAACCTGACGTGGAATTATGCGCAGCCGCATAACCCGCAACCGGAAGAAATCGCCCGCGAATTCAACGGCAAGGCGCTGGCCGACTTGTACGATCCTAAGGATCCGACCAAGCTGCTGGTGAAGAAGGGTGAGCAGCTGGCCTCGTTTGCGCAATTGCGCGACGATGGCACGACCACCAGCGGTTGCTGGATCTTCGCCGGCAGCTGGACGCAGGCGGGCAACCAGATGGGACGGCGCGACAATAGCGACCCGACCGGCATCGGCCAGACCTTGGGCTGGGCCTGGGCGTGGCCGGCGAACCGCCGCGTGCTGTACAACCGCGCCTCGTGCGACTTGAAGGGCAAGCCTTTCGACCCGACCCGTAAACTCATCGAGTGGAATGGCGCGAACTGGAGCGGGGCCGATATTCCCGACTTCAAGGTCGACGAACCGCCGGAAAATGGCATGGGTCCGTTCATCATGCTGGGCGAGGGTGTGGCGCGTTTCTTTGCGCGTGGCGCCATGGCCGAAGGTCCGTTCCCCGAGCATTACGAGCCGTTTGAAAATCCGCTGGGCTACAACCCCATGCATCCGAAAAACCCGCAAGCGACCAGTAATCCGGCCGCGCGCGTGTTTGCCGATGACCGGAAAATGTTCGGCACGCATGAGGAATATCCGCATGTGGCCACCAGCTACCGCCTGACCGAGCATTTCCATTACTGGACCAAGCATGCACGCCTGAATGCCATCATCCAGCCGCAGCAATTCGTTGAAATCGGCGAAGAGCTGGCGAAAAGCATCGGTGTCGTTGCCGGCGGTGAAGTGCGCGTCAGTTCCAAGCGGGGCCACATCATCGCCAAGGCCGTCGTCACCAAGCGCATCAAGGCTTTGATGATCGAAGGCAAGCCGGTGCATACCGTGGGCCTGCCGCTGCACTGGGGCTTTACGGGTGTGGCCAAGCCGGGGTATCTGATCAATACCCTGACGCCGGGCGTGGGGGATGCGAATTCGCAAACGCCGGAATTCAAGTCCTTCCTCGTGAAGGTGGAAAAAGCATGATGGGAGCTCAATAATGGCACTGCAATCCTTAGATATCCGGCGCCTGTCGGCTACCACGGTGACCCCGCCGCAAGCACGCAGCCCGGTGACGGGCACCGTGGCCAAGCTGATCGATGTGTCGAAATGCATCGGCTGCAAGGCTTGCCAGACGGCGTGCATGGAATGGAACGACTTGCGTGACGAAGTCGGCGAAAACCATGGCACCTATGACAATCCGACGGACCTGACGCCGCAATCGTGGACGGTGATGCGTTTTGCCGAACACGAAAACAACGACGGCAACCTCGAGTGGCTTATCCGCAAGGACGGCTGCATGCACTGCGAGGACCCGGGCTGCCTGAAGGCCTGTCCGGCGCCGGGCGCCATCGTGCAGTACACGAACGGCATCGTGGACTTCCACCAGGAAAACTGCATCGGCTGCGGCTACTGCGTGGCCGGCTGTCCTTTCGACGTGCCCCGCATTTCGAAAAAGGACGACCGCGCCTACAAGTGCACCTTGTGCTCGGACCGCGTGGCCGTGGGCCAGGAACCGGCCTGCGTGAAAACGTGTCCGACGGGCGCCATCGTGTTCGGCACCAAGGAAGACATGAAGGTGCATGCGGAAGAGCGCATCGTCGACCTGAAGTCGCGCGGTTTCGAAAACGCGGGCCTGTACGATCCGCTGGGCGTGGGCGGCACGCACGTGATGTACGTGCTGCACCATGCCGACAAGCCGAAGCTGTATTCGAACTTGCCGGAACGCCCGCGCATCAGCCCGATGGTGGGCTTCTGGAAGGGCTGGTCCAAGCCGCTGGCGGTGGCCGGTATGGCCGCCACGGCCCTGGCAGGCCTGTTCCATTACACGCGTGTCGGTCCGAACGAAGTGAGCAAGGACGAAGAGCACGAAGCGCTGGAAGAGGCCAGGCGCATCCGGGAGGAACAGCATGAAGCATAGTGAACTTCACGATGGCAAGCTGCGCGACAAGGATGGCAATCCCTTGATCGAACGCTACAACCCGAACGAGCGCACGAATCACTGGGTGACCGCCATCACCTTCGTCATGCTGGCCCTGTCCGGGCTGGCCATGTTCCATCCGTCGATGGCGTGGCTGGCGAATCTGTTCGGCGGCGGGCAATGGACGCGCATCCTGCATCCGTTTGCCGGCCTGGTGATGTTCGTCTCGTTCGCGATCCTCGTGGTGCGCTTCTGGCACCACAACAAGTTCGAGGACGGCGACAAGCAGTGGCTGAAACAGATGGACGACGTGCTCAATAACCGCGAAGAAAAGCTTCCGAAGATCGGCAAATACAATGCCGGCCAGAAGATCCTGTTCTTCGTGCTGCTGGCCAGCATGGTCGGCTTGCTGTTGTCGGGCATCGTGATCTGGCGCGCGTATTTCGCGTTCTATTTCCCGATCGACGTGGTGCGCTTTGCCGCCTTGCTGCATGCCGGTTGCGCCTTCGCCATCATCTGCGCCATCATCGTGCACATCTACGCGGCCCTGTGGGTCAAGGGCTCGACCGGCGCCATGGTGCGCGGCACCGTCACCTACGGCTGGGCGCGCAAGCACCATCCGAAGTGGTTTGAGTCGGTGATCCGCAATACGAGAAAGTAGGCAGTTAGGGTACGTTTTGCCGCAAGTGCAAAAGCTGGGGTCAGACCCGTCGGGTCTGACCCCTGTTTTACTTTGAGGCTTGCGATGACTGTATCGATTAAAATACTTTGACAGCATGGTCACACCCGCTTGCCGTGCTGTGCCTTTTTTGATGGGAAAACTCCATTGGTACAACGCATACTCCAGCCAGGCGAAATCGAAGGCCTGGACCACAACGCGATTCCGCGCCTGCTGCTGCCGCAGCCTGGCAGCCTGTTTACGGCGCGCGCCTTGCGCCTGCGCGAACTGGCGCAAGGTAACATCAAGGGCATCCCTGTCGACGCGGGCATGCAGGGCTACCTGGTGCTGATGGCCGCGCTGGCCGATGCGCAGGCGGCCGTGGTGGGAAAACTGGCGCCCGGCGCCGTGCCTGCCGCCGACCCCGACGCGCTGCGCCGCGCCATCCAGCACCGCATGCCGGTGCTGCCCGTCAGCGGCGCCCGCCCACCCGTCTGGCGCGACATTTTCGCCAGCCTGCTCGATGAACTGGCCGCCACGGCGGCAAGCCAGCCGGCATTATCCGGCGGCCTGACGCAGGTGCTGGCCCAGCTGCGCGCGCTCGATGCGCCAGCGCTGGACGCCTGCGCCGATGCCGTGCTCGATGAAAACGGCGACAACCTCAATCCCATGCATGCGCCGTTCGTCGCGGCCGCCCTGCAAATCCTGTGGTCGGTGTCGGCCAGCGAATTGCGCGCCGCGCGCGTGCCGGACCTGGAAACGGGCACCCTGTGTCCCGTCTGCGGTTCGCACCCGGTCGCCAGCGTGATCCGCATCGGCGGCCAGTCGCAGGGCTACCGCTATCTGCACTGCGGCATTTGCGAAAGCGAATGGCATATGGTGCGCGTCAAGTGCTCGACGTGCGAACAGAATGGCAAGATCGCCTACCAGGGCCTGGACGCGGCCGACGCCAAGCCGTTCGACCCCGTGACGGCCAAGGACGACAAGCTGCCCAACAAGGCGAACGATCCGAAGAAGGTGGCGCGCGCGGAAACCTGCGACGACTGCCATACCTATCGAAAAGTCTTCAACCAGGAACACGATTACAACGTCGAACCGCTGGCCGACGACCTGGCCAGCCTGATGCTCGACCTGCTGGTGGGCGAAGCGGGCTACCAGCGCGCCAGCGGCAATCCGCTGCTGTGGCTGGGTAAAAGCTCGGATCAGCCGTCATGACGACGGGGCAAACCGTGCGCCTGCCGTCGGTAGACCGCATCCTGGGCGACGCGGCTTGCCTGGACCTGATAGCACACTACGGCCGCGTGCAGACCCTGGCCTGCGCGCGCGCGGTGCTGGCCGAACTGCGCACGGCCATGCTGGCGGGCGCAGTGTGCGAAGAGGGCGCATCGATTGCCGCCATCGCCGCGCAAATGGACGAACGGCTGCTAGCGCAAGCGCGTCCGCAGCTGCGCGCCGTCTTCAACCTGACGGGCACCGTGCTGCACACGAACCTGGGCCGCGCATTGTTGCCCGATACGGCCGTGCAAGCCGTGGTGGAAGCGCTGCAGTGGCCGATGAATCTGGAATTTGACTTGGAAACGGGCAAGCGCGGCGACCGCGACGACCTGGTCGAGGAACTGCTGCGCGAACTGACGGGCGCCGAAGCGGCCACCATCGTCAACAACAACGCGGCCGCCGTGCTGCTGATGTTGAACACTCTGGCGCAGAACAAGGAGGTCGTCGTCTCGCGCGGCGAGCTGGTGGAAATCGGCGGCGCTTTCCGCATCCCCGACGTCATGACGCGCGCGGGCGCCGTGCTGCGCGAAGTGGGCAGTACCAACCGCACGCACCTGGCCGATTACGCGCATGGCGTGAACGAGAACACGGCCTTGCTGATGAAGGTCCATTGCAGCAATTACGCGATTACCGGTTTCACGAAAAGCGTGGAGCTCGACGAACTCGTGCCGCTGGCCGTAAAACACGGCGTGCCGACGGCCGTGGACTTGGGCAGCGGCACCCTGGTCGACCTGGCGCAGTATGGCTTGCCGCATGAAACGACGGTGCGCGAAACCATTGAAGCGGGCGCCGACCTGGTGACCTTCAGCGGCGACAAATTGCTGGGTGGCCCGCAGTGCGGCGTCATCGTCGGGCGGGCAGACTTGATCGCGAAGATCAAGCGCAACCCATTGAAAAGGGCACTGAGGGTCGGCAAGCTGACCCTGGCCGCACTGGCCCCTGTGCTGCAGCTGTACCGCGCGCCGGACTTGCTGGCTGAACGGCTGACCACCTTGCGTTTGCTGACGCGTCCCGCCGCCGCCATGCGCGCGCAGGCGGAAACCGTGCTGCCGCTGCTGCAAAGCGTACTCGGTGCCGACTATGTGGTCACCGCCGAAGCCATGAAAAGCCAGATCGGCAGCGGCGCCTTGCCCGTCGACCAGCTGCCCAGCTTTGGTTTGGCCATTCGCAGCGCGCCCGGCTCGCGCTTGAGCAATCCCTTGGGCGTGCTGGAACAGCGTTTGCGCGCCTTGCCGTGCCCCGTGATCGGGCGCATCGGTCAGGACACTCTGTGGCTGGACCTGCGCTGCCTGGAAGCGGCGCACGAGACGGCCTTCACCGCGCAACTCGCCGAGTTGTCCGCATGATCGTCGGCACCGCAGGCCATATCGACCATGGCAAGACCACCCTCACGCGCGCGCTGACGGGCGTGCACACGGACCGCCTGAAGGAAGAACAGGCGCGCGGCATTTCGATTGAACTGGGCTACGCCTATCTGCCCTTGGCGGACGGCACGGTGCTGGGCGTGATCGACGTGCCGGGCCACGAAAAATTCATCCGCACCATGGCTTCCGGCGTGACGGGCATCGACTTCGCCCTGCTCGTGGTGGCGGCCGACGACGGCATCATGCCGCAGACGCACGAGCACCTGGCCATCTTGCAGCTGCTCGGTGTGACGCGCGGCGCCGTGGCGCTGACCAAGATCGACCGCGCTGATGGCGCCCGCGTGGCGCAGGTGGAGGCCGACATCGAGGCGCTGCTGGCCGGCACGCCGCTGGCGGGCAGTCCGATCTTTCCCACTGCCGCCCATCGCGATGACGATGCCGGCGTGGCCGCCTTGCTCGCGCATCTGACGCAAGTGGCGTGCAGCTTGCCGCAACGCGACGAGCGGCGTTTGTTCCGCCTGGGCGTGGACCGCGTGTTCACCTTGTCGGGCCAGGGCACCATCGTCACCGGCACGGCGCTGGCGGGACGCGCGCAGGTGGGCGGCATGCTGCAGCTGGCGCCCGGTGGCGCGCAGGCCCGGGTGCGCAGCATCCATGCGCAGAACCGCGCGGCCGAAACGGGCATGGCGGGCCAGCGCCTGGCGCTGAACCTGGCCGGCATCGACCGCGAGCGCATCGAGCGGGGCAACTGGATCGTCGCGCCCGAGCTGGCGCAGTGCTCCGAGCGCCTCGACGTGGAACTGACCTTGCTGCCCGACGCGGGCGTGCAGCTGAAAGCCTGGTCGCCGCTGCATGTGCACTTGGGCGCGGCGCACCAGCTGGCGCGCGCCGTCATGCTTGATGGCGAGACCCTGTCGCCGGGACAGACGGGAAGAGTACAGCTGGTGTTCGACGCCCCCATGCACGGCGTGCCGGGCGACCGCTTCGTCGTGCGCAATGCGCAAGCGACGCAGACCATTGGCGGTGGCATGGTGCTAGATCCGTTCGGCCCCGCGCGCAAGCGCCGCAGCCCCGCCAGGCTGGCATGGCTCGATGCGCTGGCCGCCTTCATCGCGCAAGGCGACTATGCGGCCCTGCTGGCGCAAAGCCCGCTGGGGCTGCGCGAGTCGCTGCTCGTGCGCCTGTCCCTGCTGCCGGCTGACGCCCTGGCGCTGCCGTCCGACACGCGGCGCATCGTCCTGCGCGGCGGCGACGCCTTGCTGGTGGCGCCGCCGGCCTTGCTGGCGCTGCAGGAGCGGGTGCTGGAAGCTCTGGCAATCTTCCACTCGCGCGCGCCCGACGAGGCGGGGCCGGAACTGTGGCGGCTGAAACGCATCGTCGACGCGGAGATGGAAGACGCCTTGTGGAGCCATCTGGTCGAAGGCTTGCTGGCGCGCGGCGAGCTCCTGGCGCGCGGTGCCAGCCTGCACTTGCCGACGCACAGCGTGGAGCTGACGCCGCAGGAGCAATCGGTGGCCGAACCCTTGCTGGCCGCGCTGGAGCAGGGGCGAGCCGATCCGCCGTGGACGCGCGACCTGGCGCGCAGCTTCGGCCTGGCCGAGGACGAGACGCGCAGGCTGTTGCGCAAACTTGCCAAGGCAGGCCAGATCAGCCAGGTCGTGCACGACCTGTTCTATCACCAGGCGGCGCTGGCCGAGCTGGCGCAACTGGTACGCACCCTGACCGAAAAAGCGGAGCTGGACGAAGGCCTGTCGTCCGGTGCCGGCGCCGTCGGCGCGGCCGCCTTCCGCGACGCCAGCGGCCTGGGCCGCAAGCGGGCGATCCAGGTCTTGGAATTCTTTGACCGCGTCGGTTATACTCGCCGTGTTGGCAATGGGCATCTATTGCGCCCGCAAGCGCTGTGGTCCTATACGGCAGCCTTGCCCAGCAGCTAGCTCAGGCACCGCGGAAAGCACACTCATCCGGTGATGTGGCCGGGCTTCAAACCCGGTGGAGGGCGTCAGACGTTCTCCCGTAGGTTCGACTCCTACTGTTTTCCGCCAGTTACTTTCTTCCCATTCCCTCCCGCATGGCGTTCTGCTGGCGTTGGCTTGTTGCCACGCTGCCGAAAATAGTTGATTGAATTGCCCATATGCGGCGATGCCAGTGCGGGCCGATGGTAACATCGGCTTGAATCCCCTGTAGCAGAAGAAAGCAAGCATGAAACAAGCAAGCATGGCACGGCTGCTGGCAGCGGCGCTGCTGATGCCGGCGCTGGCCGCCGCGGCCGGCCTGCGCATCGTCGGCGAGCATTTGCCGCCATCGAGCATGATGGAAGGCAATGTCGTCGTGGGGCGTGAAACGCTCAAGGTGCGCGGCATCATGGCGCGCGCCGGTATCGCCTACAGCATCGAATTGCTGCCGTGGAAGCGCGCGTATGCGCAGGCGCTGCGCGAAGCCGACACCTGCATTTTTTCCACCAGCCGTACGCAGGAACGCGAAGCGCAATTTCGCTGGATCGGCCCCCTCAACGAAGCGGAATGGATACTGTATGGCCTGGCCGAGCGGCACCTCACCTTGCGCACGCTGGCCGATGCGCGCGGCCTGGTGATCGGCACGGTGCTCGGCGACGCGCGCGACGATTACCTGCGCCAGCGCGGCATGAACGTGGCGCCCGTGACGCAGGAGTGGCTCAATCCGCAAAAGCTGCTGCTGGGGCGCATCGACCTGTGGGCCGTCGGCATGGCGGTGGGCAGCAAGCCTTTCGTCGGCAAGGAGTGGGAGGGCAAGTTGGTGCCGCTGCTGACCTTCAACCGCGTGCAGACTTACCTCGCCTGTAACAAGCAATTGCCCGATGCGCAGGTGGCGGCCATGCAGCGCGCGGCGGCCGCCATGCGCCGCGACGGCAGCATGGCGCGCGAACAGCTGCGCTGATTCAGTGCACTGATTCAGCTCTCCAGCCATTGGCGCACGCAGTTGCGTCCTTCGCGCTTGGCCTGGTACAAGGCCTGGTCTGCATGGCTGTAGGCCGTCTCGAACGGCGTGCCGGCGCGGTTCCAGCTCAGACCCACGCTGACGGTGATGGCGCGCGTGATGGGCGCCGCATGGCGCTGGCGGCCGACCGTCTCGCAGATGCGCTGCGCCACTTGCGCCGCGTCGTCGCGCGAGGAGGTGGGCCAGACGACGGAAAATTCTTCGCCGCCGACCCGGCCGATGGCCGTTTCCTGTCCCAATAGCCCCTTCAGGCAGTCGACCACGGCCTGGATCACGCCGTCGCCGGCCGGGTGGCCGAAGTCGTCGTTGACCTGCTTGAACAGGTCGATATCGAGCACGATCAGCGCCATGTCGCCCTGCGCCAGGCAGCGCGACGCGTGGTCGATGACGGCGCCGCGGTTCAGGGCGCCCGTCAGCGGGTCGTGCGTGGCACGGTATTCTAGCTGGCCGGCCAGGGTTTGCAATTGACGGTTCAGCAGATGCATGTCGCGCTCGGCGCGGTCGCTGCGGCCGATCAGGCGCCGCGTCTCGCGCATCAGCCGCTCGTAGTGGACGATCAGTTCACCGAGCACGCGCCGCTGTTCCGCGCCCGAGGCATTGGCGTCGGCGTGCATGCGGCGCGCGGCAGCCAGCGCCGCCGCTTCCACGGTGAACAGGTCGGGCTCCAGGCCGGACTCGCAGAGGGCGGCACGCATGTCCTAGCTGCCCTGCACGGGATGGTCGTGGAAGTCCAGCGCCGTGAAGTCCTGCTGCAGCTCCTGGCCGAATTCCAGGATGGTGTCGTCGTCCTCGTCGTGGTACCAGTTCAGGCGTACCTGGTTGCCGTCGACGGCCGCCTGGTTCAGGGTGTCGAACAGGGTAAACAGCATCTTCGTGCTCGAGCTGTTGAAGTAGGCCAGCGAGACGTTGACGGTGATGGCCGCTTCGCGGCAGCCTTCCAGATAGGCGCGGACGGCGGCGATCAGCGGGCCATAGAAGGCGGCCGCGTTTTCCGGATACGACTCGCCCTTGATCGACAGGGTGTGCTGCTCGAAACGGAAGTCGATTTCGGGCGAACTCGGGGTCGCGGCGATGAACAGTGGTGACGGTAATTGCATATGCTTTCCTGAGTCGGCTCTTTCAAATGATGGCTTTGATGCAGAAGATGGTGTGGCCCGGCTCCTGGGCATCCTGGACGAATTCGAATTCCAGCGGCTCGCTGGCGTCGCGCGCCATGGTGAGAAAGCCCAGGCCCGCGCCCTTGCTGTCGGCCGGCGCTTCCTCGCGCAGGGCCTTCTTGTAGGCGAGGCGGATTTCCTCCATCGTCATCGTGTGCAGCGGTTCCAGGCGGGCGCGGATCTGCGCCACGTTGTCCGTCGAGACGGGATTGGCGCACAGCAGAAAAAAGCTGTCGCCGCGCGTGCCGATGCAAAACGAGCCGCGCCGCATCTGCTGGTCCAGCTGCGCATCGGGCGTCAGGCTGTCCGCGGAATAGTGCATGATGTTTTGCGACATCTCGATGAACGAGGAAAAGATGCGCCGCCGCGTGGGCCCGGCCGCGCCGGCCGTGTCGAGGCGCGCCTTGATGGTTTCGGAAATGGCGTTCACCACGTGCTGCGAGAAATAGCCCACGTAAAAAAAGATGATGTTGCGCTTGCGTGCCACATCCCAAAACTCGTTGAATTCTTCGTACAGCACGTCCGTGCTCCTGGCTAGCCGGTGACCCGGTTTCTTGTTGATAAGGTGGCTCGATGGCGCCAAAACTACAGGCGGAAACAGAAAAAGGTCAGGTCGTCGCGGCGCGGCTGCGCTCCCTGCCAGGCGGCGCTGTCCTGCAGCAGGGCCGCCGCCACGTCGCCGGCGGGAGCGTCGCGCCGCGCCAGCAACTGCTCGCGCATGCGCCGCTTGCCGTAGGCGATGTCGCGCGCGCCGCCGATCTGGTCGAGCAAGCCGTCGGTGGTGAGGAACAGCAGGCTGCCGGCGGGAATCGCCAGCGTCTCGTTGTGCCAGCAGTAGCCGGCCGGCGTGTCGACATAGCCCACGCCCATGCGCGCGCCGTCGATGGCGCGCACGCTGTCCTCGCCCGGCGCGACCACGTGCAGCGCCAGTTTCGCCCCCGCGAAACGCAGGCTGGCGCTGGCCGTGTCGTAGCACAAAAAGGCACAATCCATGCCGTCATTCGAGCCGGCGTGGTGGCCGGTGCTGGCGCCATCCTGGCCCAGCAAGGTCTTGATGGCGCGGCTGACGGCGCCGATCAGGGCGGCCGGATCGTGCGGCCCCAGTTCGCGCAGGGCCTGGCTCAGGGCCGACGAGGCGATCAAGGTCATGAAGGCGCCTGGCACGCCGTGGCCCGTGCAGTCGGCGATGGCGGCGAACCAGCCGCCCGCGTGGCGTTCGAAAAAGTAGAAGTCGCCGCCGACGACGTCGCGCGGCTGCCATTCCAGGTGCGCGTCGGGCAGGGTGGCGCGCAGTTCCGCATCGGAGGTGCGCAGCAGGGCGCGCTGGATCACGCTGGCGTAATCGATGCTGTGCATGATCTGCCGGTTCTTTTCCGCCTGCATGGTAGCGACCACGTTCATCAGCTGCAAGCCGAAGCCCACGCCGGCCAGCGCGCCATCTTCGGTGATGATGAAGCCGTCGGCCAGCGCCTTCTCGCCCGCTTCCACGGCGCGGAAGGTGAGGTCTTCGATGCTCATGGCGCCGTCGACGATCAGCGGTTCCTTGTCCATGAAGGCGATGCAGCTCTTCTTGCCGTACACCTCGTGATAAAAGGGCTTGGACATCTGCGACATGAAGATGTTACGGCTGATCAAGCCGATGGGCTTGTGCTGTTCCGTGACGGGCAGGCTCATCATGTCGCGCCGTTCCGTGAACAGTTCCAGCACGGCGAAATTGCTGGCGTCGGCCTGCACGGATTCCGTGGCGATGCACAGGTCGGACGCCACGGACGTGCGATAACGGGGAAGATGCAATCGAGAAGCGTTGAACTCCACAGCGGCTACCTTTAGATGACGGTCGGACCCTTGTTGTCGCGAGAGCAAGGCGACTGACAAACAGGCAATATCATCATGGTAGCCTTTGAATATGACGGCTTGATTACCAGCTTGTCAAAACCGTATGCAAGATGGCTGCATGGCAAGCAACTTACAGGCGCCGGGCCAGCGCCTGCGCCTGTTCCAGCCAGCGCGCGCGCTGCGGCTCGGTGGCGTTCAAAATGGGACCGAAGCTGGCCACCTTGACGGGCTTGATGCCGCAAAATTCCAGCGTCGTCTTGCGCAGCTGGTGGATGCCGGGCATGCGGTAGACCCAGCGGAAATACCAGGGCGGCGTATCCATCGTCACCAGCAGCTGGGCCGTGCGGCCCAGCAGCAGCTGCGCCGGGAATGCCTTGCCCGGGCGATATTTGAAGGCGTAGCCGGGCAGGAAGACGCGGTCGACAAAGCCCTTCAGCAGGGCCGGCGCGCCGCCCCACCAGATCGGGTAGGCGAACACTAGGTGTTCGGCCCAGCTGATGGCTTCCTGCGCCGCCAGCAAGTCCGCTTCCAGCGGCTGCACCTGGCGGTAGCCTTCGTGCAGGATGGGATCGAAGTCGAGCTGGCCCAGGCGCAGCTCGCGCACGGTGTGGCCTTCGCTGCGGGCCGTGGCGGCGTAGGCATCGGCCAGGGCGGCGCAAAAGCTGTCGCTGGACGGGTGGCCGAGGAGTATCAAAATGCGCTTGGGTGTCGTCTTGGTCATGATGCAGGCTGTCCGTTAAAGAAGAGCTTGCATGCTAAAGCCTGCCCCTAGTGGCAGAGTCAAGCGGCCTCTTGCAGACGCTGGCGTGCCAGGCAGTCGCCGATTTCCGTGTCGATGTCGGCCAATTGCGCGTCGAGCTGGCGCAGGCGGGCGATATCCTGCCGCACCTGCGCGCGCTTGGCGGCGATGTGCTGCGACAGGGCGGCCCAGTCCGTGTCGTCGCCGGCCAGGACGGGCAGCAGTTCGGCCAGGCGGAAGCCCAGGACCTGCGCCTGGCGTATCAGCTTCACTTGCGCCAGGTCTTGCTGCGTGTAGACGCGATAGGCGCCCGAGCGGCGCACGTCCCCCAGCAAGCCCAGCGCTTCATAGTGGCGCAAGGCCTTGGGCGAGGTGCCCGCCAGGCGGGCGATTTCTCCGATGTACATGCTTGTCCTTGTCCTTTTATCGAGCTGCGGCGTACGCAGTGTAGCGCAGCTGGCTTGCCAGGCGCTAGCTTGCGCGCTGCCTCAGGACGCTTTGCGCGGCGGGACTTTCTTCGCCGTGCACTCGGCGCAGGTGCCGTACAGCGACAGCGCGTGCTCGTGCAGCACGAAGCCCCGCTCGGCGGCGATTTCGTTCTGGCGCAGTTCGATGCCTTCATCGACGAATTCGTCGACCTTGCCGCAGCCGGTGCAAACGAGGTGGTCGTGGTGCTGGCCTTCGTTCAGTTCGAAGACGGCGTGGCCCGATTCGAAGTGGCGGCGAAACAGGATGCCCGCTTCGGCAAACTGCATCAGCACGCGGTAGATGGTGGCCAGGCCCACGTCGATTTTTTCGGCCAGCAAGAGTTTGTAGACATCGTCCGCACTCAGGTGCTTGATCGTGCCTTCTTGAAACAGCTGCAGAATCCGCAAGCGGGGGATGGTCACTTTCAAGCCCGATTCACGCAGTTCCCTCAATATATCCATGTCTCCCATTCCTTTTTTGTAGTCGCCTAGCGAGGTCATTCATTATATCGCAAATGATAATCATTACTATTCTCATTTGTATCGTGTGAGCTGGAATAGTATGCTGCGCGGGCAGGCGGCAATCCAGTGATATCGGCGCAAGTGGCGATTGCGTGGCGGGCAACTTGTGCCGGCAGTTATCATGAAGAATCGAAAAATACCCGTTGAATCGCTACACTGTGCACCAGGGAATAACAATGGAGCACGGCATGGACCGATTTGATGCGATGCGGATATTTACGCGCATCGTCGAGTTACGCAGTTTCACGCAGGCGGCGCATGACCTCGGCTACCCGAAAGCGACGGTCACGCATGCGATCAAGCAGCTCGAAGCGCGGCTGCGCGTGCGCCTGCTGCAGCGAACCACGCGGCAAGTCACGCCCACGCCCGATGGCGAAGCGTATTACCAGCGCTGCGTGCGCTTGCTGGCGGACCTGGAAGAAACGGAAGCCGTGTTTTCCTCGGCGGCGCAGCAGCCGGCCGGCAAGCTGCGCATCGACTTGCACGCGACCCTGGCCATGCATTTCGTCATGCCCGTGCTGGACCAGTTCTGCGCCCGCTATCCCTTGATCGAACTGGAAATCGGCATGGGCGACCGCCTCGTCGACCTGGTGCGCGAAGGCGTCGATTGCGTGCTGCGCGTGGGCGAACTGGGCGACTCGTCGATGGTGGCGCGCAGGGTGGCGTTGCTCGAACAGCTTACCTGCGCCAGTCCCGCCTACCTGGCCGCACACGGCACGCCGGAAAATTTGGCGCAACTGGCGGGCCACCGCGCCGTCAATTTCTTTTCCGCCCAAACGGGCAAGGTCTGGCCCTTCGATTTCAAGGTGGATGGGCAGCGGCACAGCGTGGCCTTGCCGGGCACGGTGTCCGTCAACAATGCGGACGCGTACCACGCCTGCTGCCGCGCGGGCATGGGCCTGATTCAGGCGCCCCGGTATCACCTTGAATCGGCGCTAGCTGCGGGCGAGCTGGTGGAAGTGCTGCGGGACTTGCGTCCCGACCCGCTGCCCGTGTCCGTGCTGTATCCCCATCACCGGCAATTGTCGCGACGCGTACGCGTGTTTGCCGACTGGGTCGCCAGCGTGTTTGCCGAGGCGAATTGACGCGCTGCGGCATTTTCTTGACCTGGGTAAAGGAAAAAATCCCTCTAGTGATGCCATCTAGCACTATTTGATGTGGATCAAAGTTTTTGTTGCACTGCAATCTTAGACTTCGCAGCGTTACTTAACGACAAAAAGAGGGAACTAGAATGAAAAAGTCCGCAACTGCAGCAGCAATCGTCCTGACCGCCATCGGCGCATTCGCCAGCAACGCAATGGCACAGGAAGGCCCATGGCTGGTCCGTGCGCGCGCCGTGCACCTCGATCCGGCCGATAAATCTGCTCCTGTTGGTGGCGTCGGTGCATCCGACCGTTTGACGGTCAGCAGCAAGACGATTCCTGAAATCGATATTTCGTACTTCTTCACCCCGAATATCGCTGCCGAGCTGATCCTGACTTACCCGCAAAAGCATGACGTCAAGCTCGATGGTAACAATATCGGTACCTTCAAGCATTTGCCACCGACCCTGTCGCTGCAATACCACTTCATGCCTGAAAAACAGTTCAGCCCTTACGTGGGTGCCGGCATCAACTACACGAATATCTCCGACGTGAAATTGCTGAACGGCGCCGGCCGCCTGGAGCACGACAGCTGGGGTTACTCGCTGCAAGCCGGTGTCGACTACAAACTGGATAAAAACTGGTCCCTGAACTTCGACATCAAGAAAGTGCAGATCCGCAGCGACGTCTTCATCGGTGGCGCCAAGGCCAGCGAAGTCAAGGTCGATCCTCTCCTGATCGGTGTCGGTGTCGGCTACCGCTTCTAAGCAGTGACCGGCTGCGCCCATGCGGCGCGGACAATAAAAAAGACGGCCAGGTGTGAACCTGGCCGTCTTTTTGCATGGCATGTGCCGCTTTATTTTTTCAGCGTTTTTTCCAGCGCCAGCTGGTAGTCCGTCTTTTCGTAGCCGGCCAAATACTTGTTCGTCGCGTCGAGGAAGGCGCGCGAGCGGTAGGCCGCTTCCAGGTCCTTGACCCATGGCTTGGCCTTGTCGGCCGTGCGGATGGCAACCAGGTTGATGTAGCTGTCCGAGATCTTTTCCACGGCGAGGGCCGACGTCAGCTTCATGCCGGCGGCCAGGGCGAAGTTACCGTTGACGAAAGCGTAGTCGGCGTCCGCCAGCGAGCGTGGCAGCTGCGCCGCTTCCAGCGGCACCAGTTTCAGCTTCTTCGGATTTTCCAGCACGTCGCGTTCGGACGCGCGCAGCGGGTCGACGTTCGGTTTCAGTTTGATCCAGCCCATCTTGGCCAGCATCACCAGCGCGCGCGCCTGGTTGGTCGGGTCGTTCGGCATGGTGATGGTGGCGCCGTTCTTCACGTCGGCCAGGGACTTCTGCTTGCCGCCGTACAGGCCGATCGGCATGGTCGGCACGGTGATCAAGGGGCTCAATGGCAGCTTGTTATCGGTGGCGAACTTGGTCAGATACACGATGTGCTGGAACACGTTGGCGTCCAGCGAGCCTTCGGCCAGCGCGTAGTTCGGCTGCACGTAGTCGTTGAATTCCACGATCTTGACCTTGTAGCCCTGTTTTTCCAGGATAGGCTTGATGCCCAGTTTCAGCTGGTCCGAGTAGGGGCCGGAACTGGTGCCGATGACGAGTTCTTTCGGGTCCTTGGCGTGTGCGGCGGTGGCGAAGGCCAGGCTGGTGGCGGCGACGAGCAGGGTGCGGCGAATGTGGTTCATGCTTTTCCTTGTACTGAAATACTGAAATGAATTAACGTTTGTCGAGGCGCTTGGCGATGCGCGTGCCGGCGAACTGGATGGTTTGCACCAGCACGATCAGGATGGCCACGGTGGCGACCATGATGTCCGTCTCGAAGCGGTAGTAGCCGTAGCGGATGGCCAGGTCGCCGATGCCGCCGCCGCCCACCACGCCGGCCACGGCCGAATACGACAGGAAGCTGATCGACAGCACGGTCAGCGCCAGCACGAGGCCGGAACGCGCTTCGACCAGCAGTACGCGGAAGATGATCTGCATTTCCGACGCGCCCATGGCGTGCGCCGCTTCGATCACGCCGCGCGGCACTTCGCGCAGGTTCTGTTCCACCAGGCGCGCCAGGTAGGGGATGGCGGCAAACGACAGCGGCACGGCAGCTGCCAGTGGGCCGATCGAGGTGCCCGCGATGATGCGCGTAAACGGCGTCAGGGCGACCAGCAGAATGATGAAGGGGAAGCTGCGCACGGTATTCACCAGCCAGCCGAGGATCATCGACAGCGGGCGGTTTTCCAGCGACTGGCCTTCCGACACGAGGAACAGCAGGATGCCCAGCGGGCCGCCGATCAGGATGGCGGCCGTGAGACCAATGCCCAGCATGGTCATGGTCTGGCCCAGCGCCACCCAGATTTCCGGCAGCAGGTTGATGACGTTATTGATCGATTCTTCAAACATGTGTTGCATCCTTCCATGCGGTGGCTTCAAACGCCTCGGTGCCGTAATAAGCGAGCTCGCGTCCCAGCGCCGTCTTGCGCGGGGTGGCCGTGTCGCTCAGATCGAATTGTTCGGCGATGGCGCCTTTTTCCACGACGGCGACGCGGTTGCAGATGGCGCCCAGCACCGACAGCTCATGGCTGACGATGACGATGGTCACGCCCAGGCGCGCATTGATGTCGCGCAGGGTGTCGAGCAGGGCGCGCGTCGTTTCCGCGTCCAGCGCGGACGTCGGCTCGTCGCACAGCAGCACGTCGGGGTGGCTGGCCAGGGCGCGGGCAATCGCTACGCGCTGCTTCTGCCCGCCGGACAATTGCGCCGGATAGCTGTGCAGCTTGTCGGACAGGCCGACGAGCGCCAGGCATTCCTCGACCCTGGCGGCGATCTGCTCGCCCTTGGTCGTGCCATGGATTTTCAGGGGGAAGGCGACGTTGTCGAAGACGCTGGCGTTTTGCAGCAGATTGAACTGCTGGAAAATCATGCCGATATTCTGGCGCGCGTCGCGCAATTCGCTCTTGCCCAGGCGTGTCAGTTCGCGCCCGGCCACGGTAATGGTGCCGCTGTCAGGGCGCTCAAGCAGGTTAATCAGGCGCAGCAGGGTCGATTTGCCGGCGCCGCTCTTGCCGATCAGGCCGAAAATATCACCGGGATAGACTTCCAGCGTGACCGATTTGACCGCGTGGAATTGTTCGCCTTTGGGCAGCGCGAAGGTCTTGTTCGCGCCATCGATGCGAATCACCGGCGTACGGTGTGGTGTGGTCATGCAGTGTTTCCTTTTTTATTGGACCGTGACAGGCGCGCTTGCAGGGGCCAAATCGCCCAGCCTGTTACGTCGGTTGCGTAGTATACCTCCGATCATGTTATTACTCCTACGACAGAATCTTGCTTTGAATATGCAAATAATGTCTATGCGCGTGTTTGTTGGTTGAAAAAGCGGGAAAGCGGCGTTCTTGCCGAATTTAATCACGTGGAGGGGCGCGAAGACACCGGATCTTGGTGAAAAGTTCGCCGCGCCCTGCGGATGCATCGCAGTGCTTTTATGTGCAGTTCGGCTCACTTGCCGTTTTTTGGAGGCGGGCAGGGCGGTTTACTGCCCGCTATTACCCTCTTCGCGGGCAGATTCTGCCCCGCTGGCGGCAGGGCCTTCGGGACGCCGCAGCAGGTAGACGAGGACGGCGATTTCCATGGCGCCCACCATGGCGATGACCCACCACGGCGGGTGGCCCAGGCACATGGCGACAAAGCCGATGGCCATGCCCAGGCAAGCCATGGCCTTGCCGCGCCGCGAAACGGCACGGTGTTCGCGCCACTGGCGCAGCGGCGGACCGAAGCGGGGATGGTGCAGCAGCCAGTGCTCGAGGCGCGGCGAAGCGCGGCTGAAGCAGGCCAGGGCGAGGATCAGGAAAATCGTCGTCGGCATGACGGGCAGCATGGCGCCGATGATCCCCAGCAGCACCATCAGGGCGCCGGCGGCGGTCCAGGCCCAGCGGCGCAGGCGCACGCCGTGCGCTTCGCGCAATGGCGGCTGGGCGTGCGGCTCCCGCATCAGGCGAGGGCGCCGGCGGTCAGGCCCTGGCTGCGGGGCGTGGAGGCGGTGGGAAGTGCGTTCAAGGTGCGCGTATCTTGGCGGGTGGCCGTCATGTTTTTTCTGTGCTGTGTTCTGCTCTATTATGGATGAATCAAGGCGCCGTTGCATACGCGCCAGGGCCGTGATGATAACCATTGCACAGAATAATAACAAGAATCATTCTCATCTATGAATTTGATAACGCTGGATATTTTTGGCAATGCAGACAATAATCGGCAGCAGAAGACGCTGTCATGGACATCATTGTTCTTATTATCGATTTTTTCGATGCTAACTAGGTATATTTTCCGTTTTACATCGATCTTCATGCCATGCATAATCTGTTGCAACTGAAGCCAGACAATCAGCCGCAGCGTTTCCCGCCTGCAGCTGCTTGCGGTTTTGACATCCTCCACTCCTATCAGGAATCCATTATGAAAAAACTGCTCGCTTTTATCGCCGCCGCCGGCTTCTCGCTGTCCGCTTTTGCCGCTCCAGAAGTCTATGTCATCGATGGCAGCCACACTTTCCCCCGTTTCGAGTACACCCACATGGGCTTCTCGACGCAGCAAAGCCGTTTCAATAACACCACCGGCAAGGTCACGCTGGACCGCGCAGCCAAGACAGGCGCCGTCGAAGTGCTGATCGACACCAAGTCCGTCGACACGGGCTCGACCCTGTTCAACTCGCACATCCAGGGCGAAGACTTCCTCGACACGGCCAAGTATCCTGTCGCCACCTACAAATCGACCAAGTTCAATTTCGACGGCGACAAGCTGGCCTCCGTTGAAGGCAACCTGACCCTGAAAGGCGTGACCAAGCCAGTCACCCTGACCGTCACTTCGTTCGCCTGCGCACCGCACCCGATGCTGAAGAAAGACGCTTGCGGCGCCAACGCCACCGCCAAGATCAAGCGCTCGGAATTCAACGCCGGCAAATATGCGCCAGCCGTCAGCGATGACGTGACGTTGACATTCGCCATCGAAGCCATCAAACAGTAATCGTTGGCTGCATGACGTAAAAATGGCGGCGGACTTCGGTCCGCCGCCATTTTTTTCGTGTGTAATCCGGCATGCGCCAACCTTGTGTCGGATTACGCGCTTGCGCGCTAATCCGACCTACGTAGTTTTGCAGGTGCCGCAAGAAGCGGCGGGCCAAAATCCACCGCTAATCCGACGTGCGCCGGCATGCAAGACGATCATGCCAGGTGATGCACCTCCTGCTGCCCATACACGGGCGTGTTCAACCCTTCCATGCGCGCCTTCAGCTGCAGCGACAGGTACTGGGAATAGTGGCGCGACTGGTGCAGGTTACCGCCGTGGAACCACAGCGCCTGCTGCTGCGTGGGTTTCCACATATTACGTTGTTCGCCCTCCCACGGGCCAGGGTCCTTCGTCGTGGCCGAACCGAGGCCCCATACCTTGCCCACCTTGTTCGCCACCTCGGGCGAGATCAGGTCCGCCGCCCAGCCATTCATGGAGCCGTAGCCGGTGGCGTACACCACCAGGTCGGCCGGCAGTTCCGTGCCGTCCGACAGCACGATGGAATGGGCTTTCAGCTCCTGCACGCCGACGCCGCTTTTCAGCTTGATCTTGCCGTCGGCGACCAGCTCCGAGGCGCCCACGTCGATGTAGTAGCCGGAACCGCGGCGCAGGTATTTCATGAACAGGCCGGAATCGTCATCGCCAAAGTCCAGCATGAAGCCCCGTTCTTCCAGGCGCTGGTAAAAATCCGCGTCGCGTTCGCGGATGGCCTTGAAGACGGGCTTCTGGAAGTCGGCCAGGATCTTGTACGGAATCGAGGCGAACGTCAGGTCGGCCTTGGCCGTCGTCATGCCGGCGGCCAGCGCCCGTTCCGAGTACAGGTCGCCCAGCGCCAGGTCCATCAGGGAATCGGACTTGACGATGTGCGTCGACGAGCGCTGCACCATCGTCACGTCCACGCCCGCTTCCCACAGGGCGGCGCAGATATCGTGCGCGGAATTGTTCGCGCCGATGACGACCACTTTCTTGCCCACATAGGCGTCCGGCCCTGGATGCTGCGACGAGTGTTGCTGCTCGCCCTGGAATACGTCCATGCCCTTGAACTTCGGCATGTTGGCCTTGCCCGACATGCCGGTGGCCAGCACCAGCTGCTTCGGTTTCAGGGTAACGGGCTGGCCGTCGCGCAGTACCTGCACTGTCCATTCGCCCGTGGCTTCGTCAAAGCTGGCCGATTCGCAGGAAGTCGAACCCCAGTAATTGAGTTCCATCACCTTGGTGTACATTTCCAGCCAGTCGCCGACCTTGTCCTTCGGCGTGAAGACGGGCCAGTTGTCAGGAAACGGGATGTAGGGCATGTGGTCGTACCAGACGGGATCGTGCAGGCACAAGGACTTGTAGCGCTTGCGCCAGCTGTCGCCCGGGCGCGCATTTTTCTCGATGATGATGGTGGGGACGTTCAGCTGGCGCAGCCGCGCACCGAGCGCGATGCCGCCCTGGCCTCCGCCGATGATGACGCAATAAGGCTGGCGCGCGTAGCCCAGTTCCGCCGCCTCCTGCTCGCGGTTTTCCAGCCAGCTGCTGCGGTTGGTGCGCGCGCCGTGTTCGGCGCCCATGGGCCGCCGGCCGCCCTTGGCTTCCTCAAAACCCTTCAATTCGCTCATGGTGGTGAGCAGGGTCCAGATCTTGCCGTCGCGGATGCGGATGAAGCCCACGCCGCGGGCCACGTTCGTTTCCACCGTGATCCAGCTTTGCAGCACGCCGCCGGCTTCCACCGCATGCTCGCCGTCGGCGATGCGGACGGAGACTGGCTGTACGGCGCCCAGTTGGGCGGCCAGCATGGCGGCAATCTGTTCGCGGCCCTCCAGGGTTTTCAGGTTCCAGGTAAACAGTACCAGGTCACGCCAGTAGCCGTCCTGTTCGAACAGTTGCGCGGCGCCCGTGCTGTCGCCGGCGCGCAGCGCGCCTTCGAGCTGCTCCAGGATGCCGGCCACGGCCAGGTCGTGCGGGTTGATATCGGTTTGCATCGTGTCTCCTCCAAGTCTGCTGACTTTATGATGGGATGCGGCTGTGTTGCCGCTGACGATGTTGTAACACTGGCGTTCCGGCGCCGCATTGCGCAGCGCAGCATGGCGGCGATTGAGACGGAAGTCTCAGCGCGTTTGCCGCATCATTGCCGGTGCGGCGCCACGATGTGCAGCTGCTTGAGGCGCCGGTACAGGGTGGCGCGCGAGATGCCCAGCATGGCGGCCGCCTGCAGCGGGCGCCATTTGGCGGCGTTCATGGCGTGGACGATGCGCGTGCGTTCGGCCAGTTCCGGCGCTGTGTAGGCCACCACGTCTTGCGCGACGGTGGCCTCGCGCATGGCGCGTGGACGCGCCTTGGCCGGTCGCAGCGGCGCGCGCACGCGCGCATGCAGCCAGGTGCTGCCGCTAGCCAGGCGCAGGGACAGCAGACTGCGTCCCGCGCGCGCATCGAACAGCCTCTCGGCGCGCACTTCCAGCACCTCGGCGACGTGACGCGGCAGGCTGTCGAGGCCCCCGATGACGTCGCGCGCGCAGCGGTTGGCGGCGACGATGTCGCCATGTTCGTCGATGGCGAGCAGCATTTCCGGCTGCACTTCCACAAAATGGCGGTTGCGGTGCGCCAGCAGGATGCAGCAATGGCTGTAGGACTTGAGAAAAAAGCCGTCCTCGATCAGGGTCGCGCCTTGCCGCACCAGCTGCTTGACGAGGCGCTGGCTGTCGCGCGCGTCGGGCGAACGCAGGGCCGACGCATCGAGCACGCCGATCAAGTCGCCGTGCGGCGAAAAAATCGGCGCGGCACTGCAGGTCAGGCCCGTGAACGCGGCACGAAAATGGTCGGTCTTGTGCACGGTGATGGCTTCGTGGTCGAGCAGCACGGAGGCGATGCCGCACGTGCCTTCCTCTTCTTCCGACCAGCACGAACCCGGGTACAGGCCCGCCTTCTTGAAATCTTTGCGCTGGTCCGTGTCGACCACGTAGTCGATCGTCACGCCGCGCGCATTGGCGAGGATGACGCAGTAGCCCGCTTCGCGCACCATGGCGTGCAGGCGGGGCAGGCACTGGCCCGTGGAGCGCAGAAAATCCTCCTCGGACTGCTGGATGGCGCGCAGTTCGGCGCCCGTCAGGATGCGCGGCCCCGTGGTGGATGCGGGATCGAGCCGGTAGTCGTCGAGTGAGCGCCGGTACGATGACGCCAGCCTGGCCGTATCGGCGCCTGGATTGACGATGCGGCCGGCGATCAGGTCACGCACGCGGTCGATATGGCTGGTCTGGCGGACGTAGGGCATGGCGCTCTCCAGTGTCTCGTGTCTGTTTTTTATGGTGTTTTCGTTTTTAGCACGAAGCGCGGGGCCGCGCATCCTGCGCTGCAGCATGGCGCGCGCGTGAGACGTTCGTCTCAGCGCGTGGCCCGCACAATAGGATGCCGCAGGACAAGATAAAAAGTTTCTCTGTTAGCATGCATCGGATGAAGCGAGCGCCGCCGCGGGTGCCAGCCATGACAGGAGAAATGCATGACGACACTGCCACCAATCCGCAGCTTGGCCTTGGCTCTGGCCGCAGCCTGCCTGGCGCTGGCCGCCGGCGCCCATGCGGCAGAGACGACGGCGCCGCTGTCGGCCGCCGCCAGCGATCCGCCTGCATTGCAATGGATGGTGGGCGCGCCGCCGCCGGCCGATAAAATCATCCGCTTCGACGATGGCAGCTATTTCAATTTCCCGCAGCTGCGCTGGAGCGTGTCGCACTTCCGCCAGCTGATGCCGACGGTGGCAGTGGCGCGCGGCTTGAAGGCGCCTGTGCCCTTGCCGCGCGCGCTGCGCAACGATATCGACAGCTTGCGCTTCACGCCCCTGGGCGCGAAGGACACGATGACGTGGGAGCAGTCGCTGGGCGCCAATTACACGGACGGCATCGTCGTGCTGCACCGGGGCCGCATCGTGTATGAGCGCTATTTCGGCGTATTGAAGGAGGGCGGCCAGCATGGCGCCATGTCGGTGACGAAGTCCGTGATGGGCACCATCGGCGCGGCCCTGGTGGCCGAAGGCAAGCTCGATCCGGCCAGGAAAGTGGCCGAGTACGTGCCGGAACTGGCCAAATCCGCTTTTGGCGACGCCACCGTGCGCCAGGTGCTCGACATGACCACGGGCCTGAAATTCAGCGAAGATTACGCCGACCCGAACGCGGAAGTGTGGCAGCACGCGGCGGCCGGCAACCCGCTGCCTAAGCCCAAGGATTACACGGGGCCGCGCAGCTATTTCGAGTACCTGCAAACGGTGCGGCATGAGGGAAAACATGGCGAGGGCTTCGGCTACCGCACGGTCAATTCCGACGTGCTGGGCTGGATCATCGCCAGGGTCACGGGGCGGAACGTCAACGACTACCTGTCCGAGCATGTCTGGCAAAAGCTGGGCGCCGAGCAGGATGGCTACATGTCGGTCGATTCGACGGGCACGCCGTTTGCCGGCGGCGGCTTGAGCGCGGGCTTGCGCGACCTGGCCCGATTCGGCGAGATGCTGCGCAACGATGGCCGCTACAACGGCCAGCAAATCATTCCGAAGGCGGCCGTCGACGATATCCGCCGTGGCGGCGACAAGCAGCTGTTCGCCAAGGGCGGCTACGATTTGCTCAAGGGCTGGAGCTACCGCGACATGTGGTGGGTCACGCATAACGACCATGGCGCCTACATGGCGCGCGGCGTGTACGGCCAGCGCATCTACATCGATCCGAAGGCGGAAATGGTGATCGTGCGTTTCGCCTCGACGCCGACGGCGGCCAATGCGGCCAACGATCCGACCACCACGCCGGCCTTCGAAGCGCTGGGCAAGCTGCTGCTGGCCAGGCCGAAGTAGGCTGCCGGGGTTGACCCGTGCCAGTTGTGCGGCGAAACGGACACAACTGCAATACACTATCCTTTCGTCATCATTTATTGCCTGAATGGCAATTCAGGCATCGCACGCAAGGGAGGAGCGCACCGTGGAAACCAGCCAGCCGGATCAACCGCGCCCGCCACTCTGGCGGCGCCTGCTGTGGCCGGCCGTCCAGCTGGGCTCTGCCTTCAAGCTGACGGGTACGCATCTGCTGCACCACGTGATCGGCGCCAGCCTGATCGCCGCGCTGATGCTGGCGCTGGAAGGTTTTCACGTGCTCGAATGGCTCGATGCGGCCATGCTGCGGGCCAGCGCGGCGCAGGAACAGCTGCTGGACCGTGGCAAGGACCCGGGCGCCGCCTACCGGCCCGGCATCATCGAAATCGACCAGCCTGCGTTCGAACAGGTCTTCGACGAGCGCGAACCGCTGGAGCGTTCTCGCCTGGAGCAATTGATTGCAAGCGCCGCCGCGCGCGGCAGCAAGGTGCTGGCCATCGACCTGGACCTGGCACCAGCCGTGTACGAACAGCACAAGGCGGGCGAGCGGCCGCTGGACGGCCTGCTCGACCGGCTGGCCGCCGATGGCCGGCAACTGGTGCTGATCCTGCCCGAACAATCGGACCGCAACGCCAACCTGCCGTGGATACGCGCGCGCTGCGCGGCCGGCATCCACTTTGCCAGCCCGCGCATCCGCGAACGCATGGGCGCCGTCACGCGCATCGAGCTGAAAAGCCCCGTGCTGGCGGCCGTCGCCTTCGAGCTGGCGCATGGCGCCGACGAGCAGGAGCAGAAACAGCCCATGCCGGCCGCCCTGTCCGAGCAAAAGGAAGTGGTGGCGCTGGCCGGCCGCGTGTGCCAGCTGGCGCGGCGCACGGACAGCGAAAAGGCATTGGCGCGCTGGGCGTTCGAACCCGTCATCCGCGGCGACGCCAAGGCGGCGGCCGAACAGAATGCCGTCACCGCGCCGTTTCACCCGGCCGCCGTGGCGCCGCAATTCCTCAACCCCACGCGCACGCGCGTCAAGCTGATCGATGGCCAGGCCGGTGTGGACGCCGTAGCGCCGCGCAAGGACGTCGTGTATATCGGCAGCACCTATGACGTGCGCGACCGCTATACGACGGCCGAAGGCGAGCAGGCCGGCCTGCACCTGCATGCGGCCGCCCACACGTCGCTGGGCATCGGCACGGCCGACGTCAATAAATATGCGGTGTTCGTGGCCGATATCGTCATCGGCGTGCTGCTGGGCTGCCTGTTCGGCGGCCTGTGGACCCTGTACGGCCGCGCCGAGCTGGCCATCGACCGGCGCATGGAAGACCACGATGTCAGCCGCCTGCACCGCGTGGGCACCCTGGCGGAATTCTATGGAATCCGTTTGATGCTGGCGCTCGTATGGGCCTCGCCGTTTGCCATCGGCGCGCTGGTCATCTATTTGTCGCGCGGCTTGCTCGAGCAGGGCTGGTGGGTCAATCCCGGCCCGCTGATCGCCGGCATGTTCCTGCACGCGATGTCGCTGCGCGACGAAGCCCACCATCCGCATGAGGAAGTGCCGGGCCTGTCCGTGTGGGCCCAGCTGCGCCGCACGCATCCGGGCATCGTGCTGGTGCAGGCGCCGCTGGCGGTGCTGCTGTTGATCATCGCCCTGATCTAGCGCAAACCGTGGCGCCGCAGCGGCGCTACACTGGGCGCCTTTTCAATTGCAGGAGGATGCCATGCTGAGCGGAGGATGTTTATGCGGCGACGTGCGCTACGAAGCGGGCACGGGCGCCTTCCATGAAACGGCTTGCCATTGCTCTATGTGCCGCCGCGCCTCAGGTGCGCCGTTTGTCGCCTGGTTCAGCGTGCCGAGGGCGCATTTTCGCTGGCTGCAGGGGCAGGCCACACCGTATGCGTCCAGCGAACACTGCACGCGCAGTTTTTGCCCCCGCTGCGGCACGCAGCTGACGTTCGAGGATGGGCGCGACCCGGACGAGGTCGGGCTGACCACTGGCAGTCTCGATGAGCCGGGGCGCTTGCCGCCGCACAGCCATATCTATACGGACACGCAAGTGGAATGGGTGAAACTGGCCGATGGCTTGCCACGGTATCGCGGGGAGCGTAGCGAGGGGTAGGTCGGATTAGCGGCGGCACGCCGCGTAATCCGACAGGTGCTGCCGACGATGTTGTCGGATTACGCCCTCCGGGCTAATCCGACCTACGTGATCAATGATGTCAGCCTATCAGCTTCAACCCCGGCGGCAGCGCTTCGCCCAGCATGCGCTTGGTATTCGCTTCGTCGAGCTGCGTCACTTCGCTGACCATGGCCTGCCACAGCGGTGGGGCGCCCACGGCTTTCAGGCGGGTCAGCACAGTGGCGCGCAGCTCATCGCCGATGTCGCGCGAGCGGTCGCCCGTCATGCGCGCCAGGTGGGCGGCGGCAAACGCGGCCGGTTCCGTCTTTTTCCAGTCCAGCGCCAGCAGCACGTGCAGCCATTCAGCCACGGTGGCGCTGTCGACCACTTCATGCGCGCTGCCGTGGAAGGGCTGGCGCGCGCCGACCCTGGCCAGCGCCCACAGGGTGTTCGTGTCCGCCGCTTCGCCCTTCTTGTTGGCCTTGTCCAGGCGTTTCAACAGCCACGCGCCCACTTCGGCCTTGTAGGCGCCGGGGATGCGCTCCAAGGAGGCGCCCAGGCGCAGCATGTCGTCGTCGCTGCCGTTGACGAGGATGACGGGGCGGCTGCCCCGCTGGGCCGCATCGGCTTGCAGGTTGAAGGCGAAGTCGTCGAGCAGGCGCAGCTGCTGCTCCGTGCTCAAGCCGCCGGCCACCCGGCGCCACAGGGTCCACCATTCGGCGCACACCTGGTTATCCTTGTGATGCTGGACGCCCGTGTCGAACAGGGCCCACAGCTGCTCGATGCGCCACGGGTCGAGCGTATCGCCATAGCCGGGGCGCAAACAGTAGCCAGTCAGGTTCAGCCAGACCCGCTCATGCTCGGCGGAGCGGCGCCGGCCGCGCGCGCGCAGCATCAGGGCGTCGAACAGCTGGCGCAGCAGCGGCGTATCCCAGCTTTCGCGTCCGCCCAGCCCCCGTTCCAGGTGCTGGCGCAGCTGGCGCACTTCCTTGGTGTCGACCTTTTGCGCCTTGCCGCCGAAGATGCGCTCGATCTTCTCGATGGCTTCCTTGATGCGTGGCGAAACGGCTTGAGCCTCGTCATCGCCTTGCTCTTCCTTACCAGCGCGCAGCTGGAATTCCAGCAGCCAGCGCTGGCCGGCATCGGCTTCGGCCACGCAATGCACTTCCAACGTCCCCACTTCCGTCATGACGGTTGCCAGCTGCACGGTGATGTCGCGCTTGTCGCCGCTTTCCGCTTGCAGCACGCTGGCCAGCGGTGGCAGGCGCAAGTATTCTCCGGCGTCCAGATCGACGATCTCGCCCAGTTGCGGTGGCGTGCCCGCCTCAAAGAGGGACGTGGCCAGGTGGAAGCGTACGGGCCGGCCCAGGCGCAGCGCGAACAGGCGCTCTGTCAGGCGGATTTCTTCGCCGCTGGCGCTGCCACGGGGCAGGATGCACACGGCGCGGTGGTCCTTGCCCGCGTCGCCCAGCACGAGGAAATAGCTGCGCGGCGAGCCGCCGCCGATGCGCGGTGCCTGGCCGCGCCGGGCCAGCGCGTAGGCGACGGCACCACGGGCCACGGCCACGTCGGGATTATCGTTATGCAGGATGGTCAGGGGCTGGCCCCGCCAGTGCGCCATGGTTTCTGCCAGGCGGCGCGCCAGCGCGTCGGCGCGGAACACGCCGCCGTTCAGCAGCAGCGTGTCGGGCAATGCCCCTTGATGCTGTTGCAAAAAGCTGGCCAGGTGGCGCGTGATGGCCGCGTCCTGCGCATACGGCAGGCCGAATTCGACGATGCCGGCGCGGCCCTTTTTCGCCGTCTCGGTGAGTTCCACTTTCGGGAAGAAGCCGTCGACCACCATGGCCGCCACTTCCTCGCGCGTGACGTCGGCGGAACGGCTGCCGCCGATCAAACGCGATCCGCCGCCCAGCAACGTGACGGTGGCCTTGTCCGGCGCGTCCTGCGACAGCAGCAGTTCCTTGGCAGCGCGGCAGCGTTCCATCAGCTGCGACAAGCGCGCGGCAGACAGCTTCATGCCGCCTTCGACGCCTGCGGCCATGCGCGTTTCCACGAGGTGGGCCAGCGCCAGGTCCATATTGTCGCCGCCCAGTATCAAATGGTTGCCCACGCTGCTGCGCGTGAGCTGCGGTTCGCCATCGTCATCGAAGGCCACGTCGATCAGGCTGAAATCCGTGGTGCCGCCGCCCACGTCGCAGACCAAAATGCGGCGCGTGTCGGCCAGGTCGTCGCGCAGCGTGGCGCGCCGGCGCTGCAGGTAATCATAAAAGGCCGCCTGCGGTTCTTCCACCAGCCGCAGGGTAGGCAAGCCCGCCATGCGCGCAGATGCCAATGTGAGTGCGCGCGCACCCTCGTCGAACGAGGCGGGGATGGTCAGTACCAGTTCCTGAGCTTCCAGCGGAGAATCCGGGAAGCGGTGATTCCACGCGGCGCGCACGTAGGCCAGGTAGCTGGCGCTGGCCGCCACGGGCGACACCTTGGCCACGTCGGCATCGGCGCCCCATGGCAGGATGGGCGCCTGGCGGTCCACGTTCGCGTGCGACAGCCAGCTCTTTGCACTGGAAACGAGGCGGCCCGGCACCTGGGCGCCCAGCTGGCGCGCCAGGGCGCCCAGCACGGCATGTTCCACGCCAGCGACGTCTTGCTGTGGCCAAGGCAGCTGCAAGTCGCCCGCCGCCAGTTCACCGGCAGCGGGGTGGTAGCGCAAGGACGGCAGCAGCGGGCGTGCGCCCACTTCGCCGGGAGCGACCAGCTGCTCGATGGGAAGCAGCTCGATGCCCGCCTGCGTATCGGCAGCATTGGCATAGGCGACCACCGTGTTGGTGGTGCCCAGGTCGATGCCGACCAGGAAGGCCGGCTTGCCCTCAGCGCTGCGCATGCTTATTGCTGCGGCGTGCCGCGCACGTCGAATTCCACTTTCCAGCGCTCGGCGCCGTCAGGGGAAACGGCCAGCAGTTCCAGGGTGCCCGCTTCCGTCACGCGCGCATGCAGCTTGACCTGCACCACGTCGCCAGCCTGACGGCCTTCGGCGGATAACGTCGCCTGGATTTCGCTCAGTTCCTGCAATTCATCGGGGCCCCAGAAATCGAGCAAGTCGCCGATCTGGTCGTTGCGGCGCGTGGACGAGGCGAAGAAGCGGAAGTGCACGGGTTCGCCCACGACCAGGCCGAATTGCTGGCCCGGCAGTTCCAGTTCGCTGCCTTCTTCCATGCCGAACGGCGCCACGCACAGGGCCTGGATCGGCGGTTCCATGCCGGGGATGGCCGGCATGGCCGATTCGATGGCCACGTAGAAGGAACTGGCCGTGCCGCCGCGGATGCGCACGCCATGGCCGCGCCGTACGTAGCTGTAGTAGGCCGCGCCGCGCGCGACGGCCAGGTCCAAGTCGGCTCCGGCCAGCATGCGCGCCGGTTCCGCGCCTTCCATGTACAGCCAGTCGTTGACGGTCGCCATGATGCGCTGGACCAGCAAGTCGGACTTGAAGACGCCGCCGTTGAACAGCACGGCCGTCGGGTGCAAAAAGCTGGCTTCCGCCGACTGGCGGCCCGCAAAGCCTTCCAGTTCGGCAGTCGCCGCCACTTGCCGGCCCAGGAAGGCGGCCAGGTGGCGCGTGATGGCCGCGTCCTGCGCATACGGCAAGCCCAGTTGCGTCAGGCCGGCGCGCGTGCGCACGGCCGGGCGGCTCGACGCTTCCACCTGCGGGAAGAAGCCGTCGAGGATGAAGGTGGATACTTCGGCGCGCGTCAGTTCCGTGCGGATGGAGCCGCCGATCAGTTTCGAGCCGCGGCTCGGCACGACGATCGGCGCCGTTTCCATGCCGCTGTCAGCCAGCAGGCTTTCCTTGGCGCTGCGGCAGCCATACGTGAGTGCGCGCATTTGCCAGGCATCGAGCTGGGTGCCGTTGGCGGCCAGCTTGCGGGCCACCAGGTGGGCCAGCGCCAAGTCCATATTGTCGCCACCGAGCAGGATGTGTTCACCGACTGCCACGCGGTGCGGTTCCAGCACGCCGTCGCGCTCGAGCACGGCGATCAACGAAAAGTCGCTGGTGCCGCCGCCCACGTCGACCACTAAAATGATGTCGCCCGGCTTGACTTCCTTGCGCCAGCGGCCTTCGCTCGTCTGGATCCAGCTGTACAGGGCCGCTTGCGGCTCTTCCAGCAGAGTGAGCGAGGTGTAGCCGGCCGCCTGCGCCGCTTCCATCGTCAGCTCGCGCGCGGCCGGGTCGAACGAGGCGGGAATCGTGACGGTGATTTCCTGCTCGGCGAACGGCGCTTGCGGGTGGGCGTTGTCCCAGGCCTGGCGCAAGTGCGTCAGGTAGCGCGTGGCGGCCGTGATCGGCGAGATGCGCGCCACTTCCGCCGGCGCGTCGTTCGGCAGGATGGCCGCGCGGCGGTCCACGCCCGGGTGGCACAGCCAGCTTTTCGCGCTCGACACCAGACGGATCGGCGTGGTGGCGCCGCGGCTGCGGGCCATTTCGCCGACGACGAACGGCGCTTCGGCTTCTTCGGTGACCCAGGGCAGGGCCAGGTCGCCGGCCGCCACTTCATCGGTGTGCGGCAGGTAGACGAACGATGGCAGCAGCGGCAATTCTTCGACCGTGCCCGGCGCCGACAGTTGCGGCACTTTCAGCACGCCGTGGCTCGATTGCTCGCCGTCGCTTTCGACCAGGTTCACATACGACAGGGCGCTGTGCGTGGTGCCCAGGTCGATGCCGATGGCGTAGCGCGCGGTGTTCGGGGTGGCGTTCATTGTGTCGTTCACAGTTCCACCTCGGCCGGTGCCAGGATGGCGGCGTCGTGCTGCGCGCTCAGTTTCGGCAGGCGCACGCTGGACGCGCGCCAGCCGCGGTGGCTCAATGTGCCCGTGAATGGCGCCGAGCCGACCACGTTGCCCGTCAGGCGCACCTGGGCAGAATCAAAACCTTCCTGCAGGACGATGCGGCTGCCCTCTGCTTCCTGGCGCACGGCGTCGATGGTGAAGTATTCGCGCATGACCTTGGCGCAGCCTTCATGCACGACGCGGGCGGCCGCGCCGATGTCGGCGTCCGCATGGCTGCCCAGGTTTTCCTGGGTGAAGTCGATCAGGCGCGCTTCGCGTTGCAGCAGGGCCAGCAACTGCAAGGCCGCATCCGGCGTCGCTTCTTTCAAGATAACGGGGGCGGCGGCCGGTGTCGGCACGGGGGCTGGCGCCGGGGCCGCTGGCGCGACGGGAGCAGCCTCGGGCAAGGACAGCTTTTCCACGCGGGCCGCATAGGCGGCGTCCGACAGGGTGCTGAAGAAAGCGCCGAAAGCCAGCGGGACACGGCGCCAGAACGATGGGTGGGACGATGATGTGCTCATAGGGAACTCGTTTCTCTGATCTGTAGGGTGGCGTCGGCGGCGCGCCCGGTGGCGGGGCCGCTTCGCAGGGTAGTGCTTGTGCCGGGCCTGTAGGGTCGGCTGTGTTTGCCCGCATGATACCAGCTACCGGGCCGCCGCCAAAGTCACCGTCCCCGGCGCAGCTGGCCCGGCGCGTGGATTTTCTTTGTTCCTGCGCAAAGAAACGGTGAATGTTGCGAAGCTTCGACTAAAATCGCGCATTATCTTTTCGCATTGCCTTTATGCCATGTCTACCGACTTTTCCTCCTATCTAGGCAGCAGCCTGTATATCGACAGCGACCATCCAGCCGTGCGCGCCAAGGCGGCCGCACTGGCGGCCGGCGCCGTGGGCGACGCCGCCATCACGGCCCGCTGCTTTGCCTTCGTGCGCGACGAGGTGGCCCACAGCTGGGATTACCGGCGCAATCCCGTCACTTGCCGCGCTTCCGACGTCTTGCAGCATGGCACGGGCTACTGTTATGCGAAGAGCCATCTGCTGGCCGCGCTGCTGCGCGCCAACGGCATTCCTGCCGGCCTGTGCTACCAGCGCCTGGCCGTCGGCGAAGTGGGGCCGCCGTTTTGCCTGCATGGCTTGAACGCCGTGTATCTGCAGGACTTTGGCTGGTACCGCATCGATGCGCGCGGCAACAAACCCGGCGTCGATGCCGCCTTTGTGCCGCCACGCGAGCAGCTGGCCTTTCCCGTGCTGGCGCCAGAGGAGCGCGACTTGCCGGAAATCTGGGCGGAACCGCTGCCGCAGGTGGTGGCGTCGCTGACGCAATACGCCACTGTGCAAGACGTGGCGGCGCACCTGCCCGATATCACATTGCTGCCGCTGTAAAAATAATCCAGGAAAGAAATCATGAAAAAAGTGTATGTAGGTCTGATCGGCCTGATGTTGCTGGCCGGTTGCGGCGGCAAGGGCGAGAGCGGCGGGCAGTCGAGCGCCGCGCGTCTCGATGGCAAGGAAAAGGGCAGCGAGTTTCTTGCCTATGAACATAATGTCAGCGTCGATACGCACGAGGCGCAAGTGCGGCCCCTGTATGAAAAAGTGGTTGCCGCCTGCAAAGCCGATACGGAAAACGGCTGCCTGCTGCTCGATTCCAGCCTCGACAGCGGGCGCTATGTGCATGCGCGCATCAGCATGCGCGCCAAGCCGGCCGGCATCAAGAAGCTTGTCGCGCTGGTCGCGGCCGAAGGCGACGTCACCAGCCAGGGCACCAAGGTGGAAGACCTGGGCCGCCCCGTGCTCGACAGCAAGAAACGCCTGGAGATGCTCAAGCAATACCAGGCGCAATTGCAAGACCTGGAAAAGCGCTCGGGCGCAAATGTCGATGCCCTCATCAAGGTGACCAAGGAACTGGCCACCGTGCAAGTAGAGCTGGAGCAGGCGACGGCGGCCGACGCGCTGTTGATGCAGCGCATCGATACGGACTTGCTGAACGTGGCCATCAGCGCGGAAGGCAAGCAATCGTTCTGGACGCCCGTCAAGCGCTCGCTGGGCAATTTCACGGACAACCTGTCGGAAGGCGTGGCCAACGCCATCACGGCCATGGCCTACATCCTGCCGTGGCTGATCGCTTTCGTGTTGCTGTTCCCGCTGGGACGCAAGGGCTGGCGCCGCTTGAGAGGCGTACCGCGCAAGGATTGATGCCGGGATTGTTGCGTCCGGCGCACCGTTTTACGGCAATTTGAAACCTGGCTGCACAGTCCTTGTGCAGCCAGGTTTTTTTTCGTGCGGCGAGAGCCGCGTGCACCATGGCGGACACCTGCTGGTGCTGGCATGCATTCTGCTTTAACAACATCGTATGCCCAGCTCGACCCCCACGAACCCATCACAGGAGTCCCCATGTCACGACGCATCATCCTGAAAGCGGCCGCCGCCGGCGCACTGGCCCTTGCCACCTCCACTTACATGCAGGCAGCCCTGGCCGCCGACACGATCAAGGTGGGCATTTTGCACTCGCTGTCGGGCACCATGGCCATTTCCGAAACGTCGCTGAAGGACGTGGCCTTGATGACGATCGCCGAGATCAATGCCAAGGGCGGTGTGCTGGGCAAGAAGCTGGAAGCCGTCGTCGTCGACCCGGCGTCGAACTGGCCCTTGTTCGCGGAAAAAGCGCGCCAGCTGGTGGCGCAGGACAAGGTCGCCGTCGTGTTCGGCTGCTGGACGTCCGTGTCGCGCAAGTCGGTTTTACCTGTGTTCAAGGAGCTCAACAGCCTGCTGTTTTACCCGGTGCAATACGAGGGCGAAGAACTGGAAAAGAATGTGTTTTACACGGGCGCCGCGCCGAACCAGCAAGCGATCCCCGCCGTCGAATACCTGATGAGCAAGGATGGCGGCGGCGCCAAGCGCTTCGTGCTGCTGGGCACGGATTACGTGTATCCGCGCACCACGAACAAGATCCTGCGTGCCTTCCTGAAAAGCAAGGGCGTCAAAGATAGCGATATCAGCGAGGTCTACACGCCGTTCGGCCACGCCGACTATCAAACCATCGTCGCCAATATCAAGAAGTTTTCCACGGGTGGCAAGACGGCCGTCATTTCCACCATCAATGGCGACTCGAATGTGCCGTTCTACAAGGAGCTGGGCAATGCGGGCTTGAAAGCCACGGACGTGCCTGTCGTTGCGTTTTCCGTGGGCGAGGAAGAGCTGCGCGGCATCGATACCAAGCCCTTGCTTGGCCACCTGGCGGCATGGAATTATTTTGAATCCGTCAAGAATCCCGTGAATACGGCCTTCATCAAGCAGTGGAAGGCGTATGCCGTGGCGCAAAAGCTGCCGAACGCGGGTTCGGTCGTGACGAACGACCCGATGGAAGCGACCTATGTCGGCATCCACATGTGGGCGCAAGCCGTGGAAAAAGCCAAGTCGACGGACACGGACAAGGTGATCGCCGCCATGGCCGGCCAGAGCGTCAAGGCGCCATCGGGCTTCACCCTGACCATGGACGCTACGAACCACCATCTGCACAAGCCCGTGATGATCGGCGAGATCAAGGCCGATGGGCAATTCAATGTCGTGTGGAAAACCAAGGAACCGATACGTGCGCAGCCTTGGAGCCCGTTTATCAAGGGGAATGAGGGTAAGCAGAAGTTATGAGTTAGCAGCAGAAAGGCCGGGGTCAGACCCGACGGGTCTGACCCCAGATTTCGCTTGGGCTGAAGTAACGATGAGAGGTCTTTCCGCATGCGTCTGCTACGTCGTATTTTGTTATTACTTTGCCTGTTGCCGCTGTCTGCGCAGGCAGCCATTTCCCCCAACCTGCTCAAACCGCTATCCGGCGACGACCCAGATACCAGAGTCGCCGCCGTCGCCCAGATCGCCGCCCTGGCCACGCCCGAGGCTGCCAAGGTGCTGCAAGCGTTGCAAGACGACAGCCTGTATGCAGCGCCCGACGGCAAGGTCTACATCGTCGACGGCGAGCAGGCATATGACCCGGCAAGCGGCAAGAGCGTGCCGCTGCCGGACGGTATCGACGGCGTCATGGTCAACAACCGCTTGCGCTCGGCCGTGGCTGGTGCCTTGTCGGGGCTGAAACTGCTGGCGCCAGAGCGGGCCACACGGCTGGCCGCTGCGCAGGCGCTGCAGCAATCCGTCGATCCCGCGCAGCTGCCCCTGATCCACAAGGCGCTGGCGCAAGAGAGCGATGCCGAGATCCAGCAGATATTGCAAGTGCTGATCGCCAGCGCCAATCTGCATGCGCCAGACGCCGCCACGCGCAAGCAGGCTGTACAGGACCTGGCGGGCAGCAGCGATGCGCGGCTGCTGCCCGTGCTGCAAGCCATGCTGGACAAGGGCGGCGAGCCGGACGAAGCCGTGCAGCTGGCCGCCATCGACACCATGGGCCAGATCAAGGGACGAGTGGCGCGCATGGAATTCGCGGGCAATGTGTTCTACGGCATCTCGCTGGGCAGCGTGCTGCTGTTAGCCGCCTTGGGGCTGGCCATCACCTTCGGCTTGATGGGCATCATCAATATGGCGCATGGCGAATTGCTGATGATAGGCGCTTACACGACGTATCTGTGCCAGCTGTTCTTCCGCACCTATCTGCCTGGCCTGCAGGATGCATATCTGCTGGCCGCCTTGCCGGCGGCCTTTCTCGTCGCGGGACTGGTGGGCGTGACGCTCGAGCGCACGGTGATCCGCTGGCTGTATGGGCGGCCGCTGGAAACCCTGCTGGCCACCTGGGGCATCAGCCTGATCCTCATGCAGATGGTGCGCACGATCTTCGGCGCGCAAAACGTGGAAGTGGCCAATCCCGCCTGGATGTCGGGTGGCGTGACGGTGCTGGGCGGCCTCGTGCTGCCGTACAACCGGCTGGCCATCATCGTCTTCGCCGTCCTTGTCGTGGTGGCAGTGTGGCTGATCCTCAACAAGACACGGCTGGGCCTATTCGTGCGGGCCGTGACGCAAAACCGCCGGATGGCCGATTGCGTGGGCGTGGCCACGGGCAAGGTCGACATGCTGACCTTCGGCCTCGGTTCCGGCATCGCCGGGCTTGGTGGCGTGGCCCTGTCGCAACTGGGCAATGTGGGGCCGGACCTGGGCCAAAGCTACATCGTCGATTCCTTCATGGTGGTGGTACTCGGCGGCGTGGGCCAGCTGGCCGGCACCGTGATCGCCGCGCTGGGGCTGGGCGAAGTGAACAAATTCCTCGAACCGGTGGCGGGTGCCGTGCTGGCGAAGATTGCCATTCTCGTGTTCATCATCATTTTCATCCAGCGCCGGCCTCAGGGCCTGTTTGCCATGAAGGGACGCAGCGTCGAATGATTACCTCCTATCAATCCAAGCAGGGCCTGTTCACGCGGCCCGTCTGGCTGGCGATTGCCGCATGCGCGCTGCTGGCGGCGCTGTTGCCGATTTTTAACCTGGTGTTTGCCGAAGGCCACGCGCTGCATGTGTCCGCCTATACGGTGGCGCTGGTGGGCAAGTTCATGTGCTACGCGCTGGCCGCGCTGGCGCTGGACCTCGTCTGGGGCTACACGGGCATCTTGTCGCTGGGCCACGGCGTATTCTTTGCCTTGGGCGCGTATGCGCACGGCATGTATCTGATGCGCGCTATCGGCGACCAGGGCCAGTACCACAGCAGCTTGCCCGATTTCATGGTCTTTCTCGACTGGAAAACCTACCCGTGGTACTGGGCCTTCACGGAACATTTCTGGTACTGCATGGCCCTCGTCGTGCTGGTGCCGGGCGTGCTGGCGTTTGTCTTCGGTTATTTTGCATTTCGCTCGCGCATCAAGGGCGTGTATTTTTCCATCATCACGCAGGCGATGACGTATGCCTTCATGCTCTTGTTCTTCCGCAATGACACCGGCTTTGGCGGCAACAACGGTTTCACGGATTTCAAGACCATCCTTGGCCATGACATCACGGCGCCCGCCACCCGTGCCGTGCTGTTCCTGCTGACCCTGGCCTTCCTGCTGGCCGCACTGGTGGGCGCGCGCGCCATCGTCCGCTCGAAACTGGGCAGGGTGCTGCAGGGCGTGCGCGACAGCGAGGCGCGCTTGATGTTCCTTGGCTACAACCCGCTGTGGTTCAAGCTGTTCGTCTGGACCTTGTCGGCCGTGCTGTGCGGCATCGCTGGCGCCCTGTACGTGCCGCAGGTGGGCATCATCAACCCGTCCGAAATGTCGCCGGCGAACTCCATCGAGATGGTCGTGTGGGTGGCCGTCGGTGGGCGCGGTACTTTGATCGGCCCCATCCTGGGCGCCTTCACCGTCAACGGCTTGAAAAGCTGGTTCACGGCCGCCTTGCCGGAACTGTGGCTGTTCGCGCTGGGCTTGCTGTTCATCGTCGTCACCCTGTTCATGCAGCAAGGCATGCTCGGTGTGTTGAACAAGCTCAAACGCAAGAAAACGGCCGTCGTGGCAGAGGAGGCCGCATGAGTATCCGCATGTTGCCCGGCATGGCCGGCACAGAGACGGGCGCCAGCTATTCGCGCGTAAAAGGCGAGGGCGTCGATACGACGCATGGTGCCATTTTGTATCTGGAGGACATCAGCGTGTCGTTCGACGGCTTCAAGGCCATCAACAAGCTCAGTCTCGACATTTCCGTGGGCGAATTGCGCTGCATCATCGGCCCTAACGGCGCGGGCAAGACGACGATGATGGATGTAATCACCGGCAAGACGCGGCCCACGTCCGGCACGGCGTGGTTTGGCCAGACCATGAATCTGGCGACGATGACGGAAGCGCAGATTGCCCACGCGGGTATCGGCCGCAAGTTCCAACGCCCCACCGTGTTCGAGCAGCACACGGTGTTCGACAACCTGGAACTGGCGATGAAGATGGACAAGCGCGTGGCGCCCACCCTGTTTGCGCGTTTAAGCTCGGAGCAGGCAGGCAAGATCGAAGCGATATTGCGCTTGATCCGCCTCAACGGCCACGAGGCGCGGCCGGCCGGCTTGCTGTCGCACGGGCAAAAACAGTGGCTGGAAATCGGCATGCTGCTGATGCAGGAGCCGCAGCTGATTCTATTGGATGAACCGGTGGCCGGCATGTCCGATGCGGAAACGGCGCGCACGGCGGAATTGCTCAATGAATTGCGCGGCAAGCATTCGATCATGGTGGTCGAGCACGACATGGGTTTTGTGACGGAAATTGCCCAGCAAGGCATCGTTACGGTGCTGCATGAGGGTGCCGTGCTGGCGCAGGGCCGCATGGACGAAGTGCAGGCCGACGAGCGCGTCATCGAAGTCTATCTGGGAAGGTGAACACATATGCTGGAAGTTGAGCAATTGAATCAATACTATGGCTCCTCGCACACCTTGCGCGGCATCAATCTGTCGGCGCGCAAGGGCGAATGCCTGGCCTTGCTGGGGCGCAATGGCGTGGGCAAGACGACCTTGCTCAAATGCCTGATGGGCGTGCTGCCCGTGGCGCAGGGCAAGGTGGTCTTCCAGGGGCGCGACATCACGAAACTGACGCCGCATGCGCGGGCCAAGCTGGGCATTGCCTACGTGCCGCAGGGGCGCGACATCTTTGCGCGCCTGACGGTCGAGGAAAACTTGCTGATGGGCATGGCGGTGAAGCGGGGCAAACAAGCGTCGCGCATCGATCCCCACGTGTATGAGCTGTTTCCAGTGCTCAAAGAGATGCTGCAGCGGCGCGGCGGAGATTTGTCCGGCGGGCAACAGCAGCAACTGGCCATCGCCCGCGCCCTGCTGGCCGAGCCGCAGCTGATCATCTTTGACGAGCCGACGGAAGGCATACAGCCCTCCGTCATCAAGGATATCGGCAGGGTCATTTCCTTGCTGAAACAACGTGGCGACATGGCCATCGTGCTGTGCGAACAGTATTTCGATTTTGCCCGCGAGCTGGCCAATGAATTCATCGTCCTGTCGCGCGGCAGTGTCGTCGCCAGCGGACTGGCTGCGCAGATGGATGGCGACGACGTGAAGCGCCATTTGGCCGTGTAGGCTTAATAACTGGCTTAACAACGCCTAACAAAACCGTAGCGAGCGGAAGGAAGTTGTGGTCGAGAAGCGCAACTGTACGAATGTACAGTGAGCATCGCAGGCCGCAAATTACGACGCGCAGTAGGTTTTGATAGGCGTACTAAACCAGCTGGAACCAGCCTAGCACGGCGCCGGCCGCCAGCAGCCACAGCAAATGGATCTTCGTGCGCCAGATGATGAGGCCGGTCACGATGGACAGGCTCCACAGGGGCCAGTCCGTGCGGATGTCATGGTTGGCGCCGCCCAAAATCATGCCCGTGGAAATCAGCAGGGCGACGACGATGGGTGCCATGCCTTGCTTGAACGCGCGCACGGGGCGCAGGTCGCGGTTGCGGTAGCCCCATTGGGCCGCCACGTAGGTGAGGGTCGTGCTGGGCAGCATGATGCCCACCATGGTGATGAACACGCCCAGGTAGGCGGCCGTGTAGCTGCCCGCGTTCATGCCCACGTTCCAGCCCATCAGGGCGACGAACAGCACGTTTGGCCCGGGCGCGGCCTGGGCGATGGCGATCGACTCGTTGAATTGCGCCTGGGTCAGCCAGCCATGCTGTTCGACGAGGAAGCGGTGCATTTCGGAGGTGGTCGAAATGGCGCCGCCGATCGACATCAGCGACAGCATCAGGTAGTGGCCGAACAGGTTCAGCCAGTCGCCCGCGCTCAATACCAGTTGCAAGGGCGGATTCATGGGGACAGCTTTCGATAGGTGAGCAGGCAGCCGATGCCGCCCAGGCCCAGCAGGATGTACAGCAGGGGCCAGCGCAAGATCGCCACCATCAGCACACCGAGCACGGTGATGGACAAGGTCAGCCACAGGGGCAGCGGATGCTTGGTCAGCGCGGTCGCCAGTTTCACGCCCGTGGCGGCGATCATGCCGGCCGAGACGGCCGCCATGCCGCGCAAGGCGCCCGCCATCTGCGGATTGTCGCCAAAGCGCGTGTACAGCACGCCCAGCACGAGCACGATGACGAGGGGCGCGGCCAGCATGCCGGCCAGCGCCGTCAGCGCGCCTTTCAAGCCGAAATAGCGCCCGCCCACCATCAGGGACAGGTTGACGACATTCGGCCCGGGCATGATTTGCGCCACGGCCCAGTCTTCGAGGAATTCCTCCTGCGTCAGCCAGCGCTTGCGCTCGACCATCTCGCGCTGGATCACGGCCAGCACGCCGCCAAAGCCTTGCAGGGCCAGCCAGGTGAACGAGAAGAACAGGTCGGCAAGCGAAGCTGGTTGCGGACGGGGCAGGTCGGGCGGAAGCGTGGAAGGTGCGGGCATGGCTGATTATCGCCGTGCCTGCTTCGCCTTGTCCATGCTTATGTCCATACATAGTTGCTGGCGTGGCTTATAACACCTAACAAAACCGTAGCGAGCGGAAGTAAGTTGCGGTTGAGAAGCGCAACTGTACGAAGTACGGGGCCGCCGAGGCAGTGAGCATCGCAGACCGCAAATTACGACGCGCAGTAGGTTTTGATAGGTGTTCTCAGCCCCCGCCTATGCCGGCGATGACCACGCCCGTGCCGCCGCACATGGGGCAGGGCTGGCCATCGGCCCTGGCGCCCCGGCCCTGGCAATGCGTGCAGACGTTTTCACCGGTGCCGGGGGTGCCGGGAGGGGCGATGTCGCCGGGATTTTTGGCCGGTTCGGGTGTTGTATTCATGTCGTGTCTCCTCGTCCATGCAGCGCGAACGCCGCGTGATGGCAGCCATTCCATACTAGGCCGGCGACAGGCGCTGCGTTTGATCTGCCTTAGACGTGCGGCCTTGTGTATCAGAAAAAAACTGCATGGGAATAACTGGCTGGCATTGACATCGCGCGTTTTTCGGCAATACTTTCGCTGTCACTCTTCCTCGCTGCCATCCCGGCGCCGTTCTCCGCCGCCATGTCCCGCCATGTCTACCTTCCGCAGGAGTCATTCATCATGCTGAGTTCCCAAGAAACCTTGCACATGCCCGTCAAACCCGTGGCGCTGCATGCCCGCGTCGACCAGAAGATGTGCGATATCGTCAACCTGGGCATCGCCGTGCAGGCAGCCTTCAGCACCTTGTGCGCGCTGGAATACCTGAAGTCATACAATATCGCCCCCGAGCTGATCGAGCGCGTGCTGCTGCATCCGGAGCAGCGCCGCCAGACTGTGCATTGAGTATCCGCATGGCAACTGTGTTGCCGGCAGCGTTAGCCCGGTGTTGTCGGATTGATCATTACGGCTCAGTTATGCACAAATGATGGGTTAACGAAATTGCTGAAATAATTTTCCCGTGATTATGTGTGAGTTTCCAAGTGCTTGATTTTAATGGATTTTATTTTTGCTGTTTGATTGAGCAGTTTATTGAAAGCCGCACGGGCTGTGGCTTTGAGGGCTGTCAATAGGCCCTTATCCACAAAGATATCCACAGTCCGTGTGGATATCTGAAAAAGCGCTTAACAATCCGCCACTTAGGAAATGGGGGCCGCCCGGCACATGCGATGGGCCGGCAGGATGGGCCAAAATGGGGCATGCCACAAGCCTGTATGCCTATCCAGTGCTCTGGTTTTATGACTGAAAGTAGCGGCCGTGTTCAGGGCGTGCCGCCGGCCGGCGCCGCTGGCGTGTTGCCGCACTGGGCCAGGGCTGCGGCCAGCTCGGCGACTTGTTGCTCCGCTTCGCGCAAGGTGGCGTAGGTGCGCAGCGAGGCGATCACGGTGGTGAACAACTTGCGCGTGGTCAGGTCCGTCTTGCACCAGAAATCGTTGATGTCGTAGTCGATGATGATGCGGTGTTCGAGCGCCTGGCCGGGCTGGCCCGTGCGCAGGATGATGCGCACGGCGCTGTTGTGCAGATCTTCGCGGATCTGGCGCGCCACTTGCAGCCCGGCATCCTGGGTTTCCATGATCACATCGAGCAGCACCACGGCGATATCGGATGTGCTGCGCAGCAAGGCCAGCGCCTCGGCGCCCGAATACGCGTGCAAAAAGCTCAGCCTGCGTCCCTGGAAGCTGGCCTGGCTGAGGGCGAACTTGGTCACCACGTGCACGTCGACATCGTCATCGACGATCAGCACGCGCCATGGCGCCGCAGTGGCAGGCTCTGCCGCCGCGTCTGCCCGTTCCAGCGGTTCGTCGACCAGCCAGTCCGGTTCGTCCGCCCCCTTGGCGGCGCTATCGCTATCCATGTTCATGCGTTTATCCACCGTTGATCGTGCTCGCTACTCCACACTATGCCAGTCTACGGGGTTTGTCAAAACAATGCTGTTCAAGCAAGACGGCCTGGCGCCAGGATTGCTTATGCACAGCAAAATATATTTTCATGGTGATGAAGTAAGTTTGCTTTAGCGCAAATTCGTGATTGCAAGTCATTGATTTCATTGGGGTAAAAAAATGCCTGTGAAATCAGCAAATTGTTGAAACCCGCATCAATACTGGTGTTGCGGCTTGTCAAGAGGGGCTTATCAACAACTTTATCCACAGTTGCTGTGGATATCTAAAAAAGCCGTGCAAAAACCGGGGCTTAGCGCCCGTTCATGAGGCAAGGCCGTAGCATTCATGCGGCAAGTCCAAGCCCGCTCAGCTGGGCAAAGGCATGGAGGAAGCGCTGCTTCGCTTCGGCCGGACCCATGGCTTCGATTATACCGGGCAAGGGGGCGATGCCGTCAAGGTAAGCCCAGCGTTCGGCCGAGTGCGGCATCAGGTCGCGCTTCTCCGTGGCCAGCGCGATCAGGTCGGCTCGCTTGATGGGCGCGTAATCGGAAAAATCCAGCCCATACGTGGCGGCGATGATGGCGCTGACCTTGTCTTCCAGCACGGCAAATTCCGGCAGCAACACTTTCAAGGGTTTCACCATGTCGCCCAGATAGGCTTCGGCCGCGTCGTGCAGCAGGGCGGCCAGGCGCAAATGGGGCGGCACCAGTTCGGCGACGATCAGGCTGTGCTGGGCAACCGAGTAAAACACTTGCGTCTGGCCATTGAAGCGGCACTGGTAAGCGAGGCCGTGGGCGATGTCCTCGATGGCGACCTTGTCGATATGCGGGCGCAAAGGATAAAAACGGTTGCCGGAATAAGTGGAAACGTAGTCGGTGGTAATCATTGCCATGGCATGGTGCTCGGAACGCTCAAGAGGCTTTATCGTACACCCGATGGCATGGGCTTGCCCCGGCTGCCGTGCGCAACCCCAAGCTATGCATCTTGGCAAATCCTTTAATTTATTTCATGTCATTTCTTGCTGTTTCTAAAATACACTGTAGCAATCTTGTTTTTCTGAAACTTCACAGGGGCAGGGCAATGACGGCGCAACCTTCGGCAAGACCTTCGTATATCTATCAGGGCGGTTCGGTGATGATGCACTCGCCGCTGCAATTGAAACAGTCGGAAATGTATGGCTATTTCGTCAAGGGCGACCTGGCCAAGCTGCAGGCCACCGTGAATACCACCTTGAACCAGGTGGCGGGCAGCAAGATGACCCTGAAAGCCCTGTCGCCGTATGTGATGCTGACGTTTACGCGCGTCAACCATGCGGATTCCGCCAACCCCGTCGACCAGGCCAAGGGCTGGATCACGGAAGTCGACATCGTCACCTGGATCATGGTCGGCCAGATGGATGACGCGGGCAAGCTCGCGCATATCTATTGGTACCCGTGCCATATTTTCGTCGATGACGCGATGGCCCTGATCAACGGGCGCGAGCTGTTCGGCTATCCAAAATATCTGTGCGACTACGAGATTCCCGCCGCCGACAGCGAGCCGCTGCGCTGTTCCGTCGCCGCCAAGGGCTTTCAGCATTTCTCGCCGGAAACGAAACTGGCGCTGCACCCGTTGCTGGAAGTCAACGCCACCGTGCAGACGGGGCCGCACAAGCCCATCAACAGTTTCCTGGAACTCATCGAGCAGGCGTTCCAGATTTTCCTCTCCATCCCCGATTTCTTTGACATGGACCAGGCCGGCTGGGCCGATATTCTGTCCTTGCTGCGCAACCCGCGCATCGACCAGATTTTCCTCAAGCAGTTTCCCGACAGCGCGGGCGTGAAAGCCGTGTACCAGGCCCTCGTGGCCGCGCCGGCCGAAATCAACCGCCTGCACAGCGCGCGCCTGCTCGGTTATGAATACGAATGCACGGTGCACGCTTTCGACAGCTTCCCGCTGGACCAGACCCTGGGCTTGAAGCTGGGACCGCAAACGGCGATTTTGCCCTTCAATGTGAACTTCGATTTCACGGCCATGCCGGGCGAGGAGCTGGTCGACAATTCCCGCATCGCGCCGGAAAAGATCGCCATCCTCGGCGGCGGCGTGGCGGCCATGACCACCGCGTATTACTTGACGAACCAGCCGGGCTGGCAGAACCGGCACGCCATCACTGTCTACCAGCTGGGCTGGCGCCTGGGCGGCAAGGGCGCCAGCGGGCGAAATGCGCAAGCGGGCCAGCGCATCGAGGAACACGGCCTGCACATCTGGTTCGGCTTTTATGCGAACGCTTTCAAGATGATCAAGGAAGCGTATGCGAGCCTGGAGCGTCCGCCCGGCGCGCCGCTGGCCACCTGGCGCGACGCCTTTAAACAGCACGATTACGTGGCCCTGTCGGAAGACGTCAAGGGGCAGTGGCGCAACTGGTCCATCGTCTTTCCCACCTTGCCGGGCGAGCCGGGCGAGGGGGGCGAAGACATCACGCTGTGGCAGATGGCCATCGCCATGGTGGGCTGGATCGAGCAGTGGATACGCCAGATCCGGCAAGTGGCCGATGCCGATGCGCGCATCGTGCGCGCCAGTGCGTCGCAAGGCGAAGGCGTGTGGCCGGGCTGGCTGCGCCGCCTGGCCGATGAAGTGGTGGGGCAGGCTGATGAACTGGGCCTCGACGTGGGCTTGTCCGTCGGCGCGCTGGTGGCGCTGGTGGCCGACTTGGCGCCCGATTCCACACGCCACGACCAGGCCCGCCACCAGCTGCTGGCCAGCACTCTGAACGGCATCCGCGCGTGGCTGCGTTTGCGCTACCGCGCCCTGATCGATGGCGACGATGAATTGCGCCGGTTGTTCACTTGCCTGGACCTGGGCATCACGGTCATGAAAGGCATGTTCGAGGATGGCGTGTTCAAGAACGGCTTTGACGTCATCAACGACATCGATTTCCGTGCCTGGCTGCGCAAGCATGGCGGCGACGAGCAGTTCAGCGTCAACTCGGCGCCCGTGCGCGGCTTTTACGATCTGGTGTTTGCCTACGAGGGCGGCGACTTTTCCAAGCCGAACATCGAGGCGGGGACGCTCTTGCGCTCGATGGCGCGCATCGGCCTGGCCTACAAGGGCGGCATCATGTTCAAGATGCAGGCCGGCATGGGCGACACCATCTTTACGCCGATGTACGAAGTGCTGAAGAAAAGGGGCGTGGAATTCAAATTCTTCCAGCGCGTGGAAGAACTGGTGCCGGGCGCGGGCGACATCGACAGCATCCGCATCACGCAGCAGGTGCAATTGAAGGACCCGGCCGCCGGCTACGCGCCGCTGGTGGACGTCAAGGGCCTCGCCTGCTGGCCCAGCGCGCCCGATTACGCGCAGATCGAACCGGCCCAGGCGGCGCTGCTGCAGGCGCAGGAAGTCAACCTGGAATCGTACTGGAGCGCCTGGCCGCAGCAGTACCAGCAGGCGTTCGGCCGCGCGCTGCCCGCCACGGTATTGAAGAAGGGCGTCGATTTCGACAAGGTGGTGTTCGGCATTTCCATCGGTTCGCTGCAAGCGCTGTGCCCGCAACTGCTGGCGCAAAGCCCGGCCTTGCAGCTGGCGGCCGACAAGGTGAAAACCGTCGCCACGCAGGCTTACCAGGTGTGGCTCAACAAGAACCTGGCGCAGATGGGCTGGACCACGCAGCCGAAAGGCCAGCAGCCGGTGCTGTCGGCTTTTACTGAGCCATACGACACGTGGGCGCCGATGGACCAGCTCCTGGCGCATGAGGATTGGCCGGTCGGGCTGGAGCCGAAAAACGTCTCGTATTTTTGCAGTGCCTTGCCCGTCGACAGCTACCCGCCCGTCACCGATACGGATTTCCCCGCCCGCTGCGCGGCCAAGGCGAAGCAGGGCGCGCTGCACCAGCTCGAGCGCGAGATCGGCGCGCTGTGGTCCGAGGCGGGCGCGCTGGGCGCGTTTCCGTGGCAATGGCTGGTCGACGCGAAGGAGAGCGCGGGACCGGCGCGCTTCGACAGCCAGTACTGGCGCGCCAACGTCGACCCGTCCGAACGCTACGTGATGTCGGTGGTGGGCAGCACGCAGTACCGGCTGGCCACCGACCAGTCAGGGTTCAGCAACCTGTTCCTCACGGGCGACTGGATCAGGACGGGCCTGAACGCGGGCTGCGTGGAGGCGGCCGTGATGGCGGGCATGCAGACCTCGCGCGCCATGACGGGCTATCCGACCGTGATTCAGGGCGAGAAGGATTTCTAGGCATGCGGCGCCTGATGCTGTCGTGTCTAGTCCTGCTCCACCTGCACGCGGGCGCCGCGCCGCCCGGTGCCATTGTGCTGTGGCCGGGCGAGCCGCCCGGTGGTGCGGCACCGGGTCCGCAGCGCGACAGCGCCAAGGGCTCTATCACGCAGGTCGAGCAACCGTATCTGATCGCGCACCGCCCGGCGCAGCCGAACGGTATCGCCATTCTGCTGGTCAGCGGCGGCGGTTATGCGCATATCGAGGCGGGCAAGGAGAGCGGCCCCACCGCCAACTGGCTGCAAACGCAGGGTGTCACGGCGTTTGAACTCGTGTACCGCCTGCCGCAGGAAGGCGGCGGGGTAGCCGCGCCATTCCAGGATGGCCAGCGCGCCATGCGCGTGATCCGTGCGCGCGCGGCCGAATGGGGCATCGACCCGGTGCGCATCGGCATGCTGGGTTTTTCCGCCGGCGCGCACCTGGCCGGCATGACGGCCGTGCAGCCCGATGCCGTCCGCTATGCGCCTGTCGATGCGGTGGATGGCGTCTCCGCGCGGCCAGACTTTGCCGTGCTGCTGTATCCCGTGCTGACCATGCAGCGGCCATTTGACACGACGCATGCGAAGAAACAGCTGCTGGGCGCCCATCCCACGCGGGCGGCGCGCGACGCGCTATCGGTGGAATTGCACGTCGATGCGCGCACGCCGCCCACCTTCATCGCGCAGGCGCTCGACGACCGCGTGTCGCCGCCCGAAAACAGTATATTGATGGCCGCCGCCCTGCGCCGCGCGGGCGTGCCCGTCGAACTGCATCAGTTCCAGAGCGGAGGACATGGCTGGGGATTGGGCAAGCCGGGCAGCGAACCGGCCGCGTGGCCGCAGCTGTTGCTGGCGTGGCTGCGGGCGCATGGCTGGATGCCTCAAGCGCCCGGCTGATTTTCCAGGTCCCGCCGCGCCACGTCCAGCGCCGTCTGCAGCTGCGGCAGGAACTGTTCCACGTTATCGAGCTGGCCGTTCGAGGCCAGGGTTTCCATCTGGTGGCACAGGCCGTGCAGGGTGGGGCGGCTCAGGTAGCCGGCGCTGCCTTTCAGGGCGTGGAAGGCGGCAGCGGCCGCGCTGGCGTTACCATCGCGCACGGCGTGGCAAGCGAGGTCCAGGCGCCGTGGCGCTTCCGTCAGGAACGCTTGCGCGATGCGCTGCAAGTGCTGCTGCGACAGGCCTGCCAGCGGCAGGATATGCACGGGTGTCGTCATGGGATCGGCCGGCGCGGGCGGCTCGTCGTCGGCGCCGTCCAGGCCGAACTGGCGCGCCAGGGTATCGTCTTCGGTGGGTACAGCAGGCGGCAGCGCGTGGCCGCGCGCCAGCAGCAGGTCGATGATGGCGTCGATTTTCTCGAACAGCAGCGCTTCGTCGACGGGTTTGCTGAGGAAGTCGTCCATGCCGGACGCCAGGTAGCGCTGCCGGTCATGTTCGCTGGCGTTGGCCGTCAGCGCCAGGATGGGAATCTGCGCGTCGGCAATGGGGAATTGCGCGTTGCCGCCGGCGCGGATCAGGCGCGCGGCCTGTTCGCCATCCATCTCCGGCATGCGGCCATCCATCAGCACGCAATCGTAGGTGCCGGATCCCAGCGCGCGCAGCGCCTGCTCGCCGTTTTCCACGATGGTCACCTCATGCCCCATGCTTTCGAGCAGGGTGCCGATGATGATCTGGTTGGTGCGCACGTCTTCGGCGCACAGGATGCGCAGACGGCAGGCGTGGCGCGCGTGGCGTGCGGTCCGGCGCGCGTCGGCCGCTGGCGCGCTGCCGTCTTCCAGCGGCAAGGTGAAATGGAAGCGCGAACCGATGCCGACCCGGCTTTCCACGCCGATCGTGCCTTTCATCAGTTCGACCAGTTCCTTGCAGATGGCCAGGCCCAGGCCCGTGCCGCCGTAGCGGCGCGTGGTGGAATGGTCGGCCTGCTCGAATTTCTGGAACAAACGCGGCAAGGTGTCCGCGTCGATGCCGGGACCCGTATCGCTGATGATGAATTCAATGGCGTTGCGGCCGTCCTGGCGTGGCGGCGTACGGGCGCGCCGCACTTCCAGCAGCACTTCGCCATTGGCCGTGAATTTCAGCGCGTTCCCCAGCAGGTTGATGAGGATTTGCCGCAGCCGCGTGGGGTCGGCGCGCACGTAGCGCGGCAGGTCCAGCGCCAGTTCGCGGCGCAGCAGCAGGCTTTTGGCGTCGGCCTGGCCCTGCACGATGCCGGCCGCGTCGCCGATCAGCGCCAGCAGGTCGAAGTCCACGGTTTCCAGGGTCAGCTTGCCCGCGTCGATCTTCGAGAAATCGAGGATGTCATTGAGGATGGTCAATAGCGACACGCCGTTGTGTAAGCCGATGCGCAGGTATTCCTGCGTGCGCCCGCGCACGGACTGGTCGCGCAGCGCGAATTTCAGCATGCCGATCACGCCGGCCAGCGGCGTGCGGATGTCGTGGCTCATGGCCGACAGAAAATCGATGCGGTGGCGGCTGACCACTTCCGCGTGCTCCTTGGCCTTCAGCAGGGCGTCGTTGCTGAGGGTGAGCGCCAGGGTGCGTTCCTGCACGCGCTGTTCCAGGTTATTGCGCAGCAATCGGATCTGGTCGGCCAGGGCAAAGGCCAGCAGCAAACCGTCGAGGGTGCCGCCGAGCAGGGTCACCAGCTGGGCGTTGGCCACCATGGCCGGCATCAGGCCCAGGTTGGCCGGCAGGATCAGAAAGCCGGGCAGCATCAGGGCGACGAAGGCCAGCACGAAGAAGCGCGCCGGCTGGTAGCCGCGCCGCCAGACGACGATGCCGCAGATGAGCGCCAGCAGCATCCAGATGCTGATGGCGATGGTGGCCAGGGTATGCGCATACGACAGGGCGAAGAAGCAGCTCGGCAGCAGCAGCAAGGGCAGCACCAGGTTGATCTTGCTGATGCTGTGCAGCCGGGGCGAGTAGTCGCGCAGGCGCAGGAAATGCATGTAGAACAGCGTGCTGAAGACGGGCAGCAGGAAAAACGGCACGTAATGGAGCTGCAACTGATGCCAGTCGAACAGGTCGGCAAACACGTGGAAAGTCATGGCCCAGGCCAGGCCGTACGTCAGCACGTACAGCGTGTAATAGGCCGAGGCTTTTTCCAGGGTGATGGAAAAAATGAAGAAATTGAACAGGCCCAGCGCCAGCAGGGCGCCGATGGATGCCACCATCAGGAAGTTTTCCTTGCCCACCAGCTTGCGGTAATCGCGCTGCGTCTTCACGCCGAACATGGGCGCGCGCGCGTAATACGGGCTGGAAAAGCGGATCAGGATGTCATACGTGGCACCCGGCGCCAGCTGCACGTTCCCGCCGTAGTGCAATAAATACTCGTGCGGCCGCTGGTAGCCCGTCAGCAAGGTCTGCGGCGCCATGTGCTGCCCGGGGCCATACACGTGCACGTCCACCAGGTCGATCAGGGTGTCGTTCGGGTCGATGACCCAGGCGGTTTCAGCGCTGTCGTTGCGCACCTGCGCATGCAGCCAGTAGGCGCCGCCGAACAGGTCGACCTGGCCGGCCGGACGCTGGCGCGCCAGCCAGGCGGGCAGGGCGGCCGCATCGGCCGGTGCGGCTTCGTTGTCGGCGAGAAATAGTTGCCCACCTATGCCCAAATGGTGGATGCCTTGCTTGCCCAGGGGAATGGGAGTCGCCTGCGCCGCGCCCGCCATGCCCAGCAGGCTGAACAGCAGGCTGAGCAGGAGCGGCCAGCC
>NZ_JAZHPB010000040.1:0-201 GCF_036543145.1 Janthinobacterium sp. LS2A | reverse complement strand
AAAAAAAAGCCAGACCGGAGTCTGGCTTCGAGAGACTGGCCGCGAGCGGCCGGGTCAATATTATTGCAGCAGGGACATGACCATCGAGGACATGCTGTTGCTTTGTTTCAGCATCGCGGTGCCAGCTTGCAGCAGCATTTGCGACGACGTCATGTTCGAGCTTTCGGTAGCGAAGTCGGTGTCCATGATGCGGCCGGTAGC
>NZ_JAZHPB010000004.1:0-540701 GCF_036543145.1 Janthinobacterium sp. LS2A | reverse complement strand
CGTCTGCAGTTCCTGGCTTTTCCGGCATATTGAACTAAATTGCCATCACGTTTAACGATGTTGCCGGCATAGTCGCCTATACAAGGTAGAACACCGAACAATCGCCTACTGGAGCCGCCGCGTGCTGAGCATTCATACCAATACTGCCGCACTGTCAGCCCAGCGGGCCATGGGCTGGGCACAGCAAATGCTGTCGACGTCGATGACGCGCCTCTCCACGGGCTTTCGCATCAACTCGGCCATGGACGACGCTGCCGGCTTGCAGATCGCTACCCGGCTGAGCGCCCAGACCAGCGGCATGGCGGTGGCCATGCGCAACACGCAAAACAGTACTTCCCTGCTGCAGACGGCCGAAGGCGCGTTTGGCGAAGTCACCAGCATGCTGGTGCGCATGAAGGACCTGGCCACCCAGGCAGCTGACGCCTCGTCGAACCAGAAGGACCGCGAGGCCATGCAGGGCGAATACGATGCGCTGGGCGCCGAACTGTACAACGTGATGACGAACACCCGCTACGGCGGCACTTTATTGCTGGGCAACGGCAGTGCCGGCATGGGCACCCTGTCGCAAGCCCTGACGTTTCAGATCGGCGCCACCGGCAGCGAAACCATGCAGTTCAGCGTGGCGGGCGACATGGGCGCGCTCAACGCGGCACTACAGGCGATCTCCGTCAATTTCGCGCCAGGCGCCACCGCCGGCAGCGAATTTGCCAGCAACAGCAGCGCCAACGGCATGATTGACATGCTGGCGGCCGCCGTCGACAAGGTCGGCAGCGTGCGCTCGGCGCTGGGCGCCACCGCGAACCGGCTCGGACACATCTACAATAACCTGTCCAACATGGTCACCAACACCAAGGCCGCCATCGGCCGCATCATGGATGTCGACTACGCGGCCGAAAGCGCCAACATGACCTCGGCGCAAATGCTGCTGCAAGCAAGCACGGCAATGCTCAAGCAAAGCCAGAGCATGAGCAAGCTGATTCTCTCTTTACTACAATAATTACCGGCAGGGCGCGATGGCAGATCGGATGAATATGTATCAGCAGGAAGCAATGGCATGGCGATAGACCGCATTGCATCGGGCAATCCGGTGCCCCTGATTACCCAGCGCTTCGACGTCAGCCCCGCTACGCCGATGGTGCCGGGCGTGGTCCAGCCGCTGGTGCCGATCGGTCCCTACATGGCGCCCGCGCCCGACGCCGGCACTCTGCCCGCCCAGCTGCAGCAGAAGGGACAGGACAGCCTGGCGTCCCTCATTAAACCCAATGCCGATGGTACGGGCGGCGCCCTGCCGCGCGACAGCAGCGCCATGCAGGTCAACCAGCTGTTCTTCACGCGCCAGCTGATCTGGCAGCCGCCCGACGCGGCGCAGCTGGCCGCCTCGTGGCGCGTGATGGTCAGGACCTATGGCGAACAATATGCGGCCCTGCAGGAACAGGCGCGCGGCCAGCACGTGCCGGGCAATTTGTTCATGGCCGAACAGCAGCCGGCCCTGCTGCGCGAAGGCGCCCGTCCACCGTTGACGGTTGACAGCGAAGCGTGGCGCTTTGCCGTGTATGGCTGGGGCGGCCAGCGCCTGCTGCTGCGCGTACTGGCCGGCGACGAAGACGAAGAAGCAACGCCGAGACGGCGCGGCAAGGTGGCGCTGCGCGTCGAACTGATCATCATCGGCATCGGCCGGGTCGTGATCCAGATGGAGCCGTCCGGCGACGGCGTGCTGCTGGAACTGGCCGCCGACGAGGAAGCCGCGCTGCGCCATCTGCGCCTGGCCCTGCCCGAGATCGCCGACGCCGTGCGGCGCGCGGGCCTGCGCCTGGTGCGCTGCCGCCTGAACCGCCAGCTGCATGCGCAGCGCGTGCACGGCAATTACCCGATGCAGGCGGGCGCAGCCTCGCTGTCGCTGCCCCTGTTTCGCGCCATGGCCGAGGTAGCCCTGCTGCTGACGCAGCCGGAAGCGGAAGTGGCGGCCGATCCCGATGCGCCCCAAGCCCCCGCCGCTGAAACCGAGGAGGAGCCCGTCATCGTCTCGAAGGAAGTGGCGGCGCCGTTCGGTTACGACTATGGCGACGAGGAAGACACGGCGCCATCGGCCACCGTGCTGCTGCTGGCCGATGGCCAGGAGCACGAGCTGCTGCCGCCCATCGACGAGCAGGATTGACGCGGCATAAAAAACGGCGCCCGAAGCGCCGTTTTTTCATTTTACCCCACCGTACCGATGATGCTCACTTCGCGGTTTTCCGGGATTTCATTGTACGACAGCACGTGCAAGCCAGGCGCGAACAGGCGCGCATAGCGGGCCAGCAGCGGGCGGATCTGCGGCAGCACCAGCAGCAGCGGCGGCGTAGCCTGCTGCTTCATCTGCTCGCGCGCCACCGGCATGTTTACTTGCAGCTGCGACAGCAGATGCGGGTCGATCGGATAGTTATCGAGGGTCACCTTGCCCGACTGGCGCGCCTGGTTCAGGGAACCAAGCAGCATGTTTTCCAGTTCGCCGCCCAGGTTAAACGCCTGCATTTCCATCTTCTGGCCGAACAGGCCGCTGACGATCTGGCGCCGCAGCGCACAGCGCACTTCGGCCGCCAGCAGGATCGGATCCTTGGTCGTTTCCGAACTGTCGAGCAAGGTGGTGGCGATGGGCACGATATCCTTCAGTGACACATTTTCCGCCAGCAAGACGCGGAATACGCGCAGCAGCTGCGTGTGCGTCAGCGCCTTGTCCAGCGCACCGGCCAGTTTCGGCGACAGGGCCGTCAGGCGCTCCATCATGTTCGACACGTCTTCGTGGCGGAACAGTTCCGGCAAGTATTCGCGCACCATCTTCGACAAGTGCGTGGCGATCACGCTGGGCGCCTCGATGACCTGGTAGCCGAGACCCAGCGCATGGGCCTTTTCGCTCGGTTCGATCCACGTGACGGGCATGCCGTAGGCCGGCTCGATGCCGGGAATGCCGTCGAGCTGGCCATATACGTTCGGCGACGGGATCGCCATCAGGCGGTCGGCCTGCACCTCCGCCTGCGCCACCACGGTGCCCGACAGCACGATCGCGTACTGCGACGGCTTCAGGGCCAGGTCGTCGCGCACGCCGATATTCGGCAGCAGCAAGCCCATCGATTCGGACAGGCTCTGGCGCACGCCCTTGACGCGCTTGTTCAGCGGTTCGCCTTGCGTCTTATCCACCATGCCGACCAGCTTGTAGCCGAGCATCACCATCAGCGGCTGCACGGCCGGCAATTGCTGCCACTCGAGTTCGGCAGGCTTGTCATCGCGCAAGGCCGCCTCGATGGCCGCCATGCCGGCCGCATCGGGCCCCTTCACGCGCTTGGTCAGGCGCCAGGCCACGAAGGCCAGCACGGCCGCAAAGGTCATGAACATGAACCACGGCATGCCCGGAATCAAGGCCAGCGCCACCATCATGCCGGCCGCGCTGTAGATCACCGTTGGCGAGGTCAGCACCTGGCCTGCCACTTGCTGTTCGAAATCGCCCGAATCGCTGATACGGGTCACCAGGATGGCGGCCGCGGCCGACAGCAGCAGCGCCGGGATCTGCGCCACCAGGCCATCACCGATGGTCAGCAGTGCGTACTGGCGGAAAGCGTCGCCGAACGACAGGTCGTGCATCAGCGAGCCGATGGCCACGCCGCCGACCATGTTGATGATCAAGATCAGGATACTGGCGACGGCGTCGCCACGCACGAACTTCGACGCGCCGTCCATGGCGCCATAGAAATCCGCTTCGGCGGCCACGTCCTTGCGGCGGATCTGGGCTTTTTCCTGGTTGATCAGGCCGGCGTTCAGGTCGGCGTCGATCGCCATCTGCTTGCCCGGCAAGGCATCGAGGGTAAAGCGCGCCGACACTTCCGAGATGCGCTCGGCACCCTTGGTAACGACGGCGAAGTTGATGATCATCAAGATCACGAAGACCACGATACCGACGACGAAGTTACCGCCGATCACCACGTTACCAAACGCCTCGATCACCTTACCGGCCGCATCCGCGCCCGTATGGCCGTGCAGCAACACCACGCGCGTCGACGCCACGTTCAGGGTCAGCCTGAGCATGGTGGTGGCCAGGATCACCGTCGGGAAGACGGAGAAATCGAGCGGCCGCTTGGCCGACACGCTGACGAGGATGACGATCAGTGCCAGCACGATATTGAAAGTGAACAAGATATCGAGCAGCACGGGCGGCAGCGGCAAGATGATCATCGCCAGGATCACCAGCAGGAACAGCGGCGTGGCGAACTTGTGGCGGCGCATTTCGGCAACCAACCGGTTCAGGAAATTCATGAAGGTACTACCTCGCTCAAATGAGATGGCACGACCACCTCGGTGGGAAATGGGGGCTGGGCGGCGCGCTGCCCAGTACGGAATGCTTTCAGCTGCAGTATGTAGTTAAGCACCTGCGACACGGCCTGGTACAGCTGCACGGGAATCTGCTGCTGCACCTGGCTGGTGTTGTAGATGGCGCGCGCCAGCGGCGGCAACTCCAGCGTTTCGATATTGTGTTCCTTCGCCACTTGCCGGATATACAGCGCCATCTCGTCGACGCCCTTGGCAACGACGAACGGCGCCTCGGCGCGGTCCTGGTCATACTTCAATGCGACGGCGTAATGCTCGGGATTGACGATCACCACGTCGGCGTCGGGCACGGTCTTGCGCACGCTGCGCCGGCCGATCTGCTGCTGCAGCTGGCGGATGCGCTGGCGCACTTCGGGCCGCCCTTCGCTGCTTTTATGTTCTTCCTTGACGTCCTGCTTGCTCATGCGCTGGTTGCGGGCAAAGAAAAACGCCTGCGCCGGCACGTCGATGATGGCAAACAGCACGAAGACGGAAATGAGCGCCATCAGGCCGTCGAGCATCAGCGCCGAGCCATCGAGCATGGCCTGCTGCAGGGGCCGGTGTTGCAAATCCACGTACTGCGTCAGGCTGGAGCGGCTCACGTGCACGAGTACCATGCCCAGCACGGCGGCCTTGGCGATCGACAAGCCGAATTCAAAGCCGTGCTTGGGCGACACGAGGCGGCCCAGGTTCTTGGCCGGGCTCAGGCGCTCCATCTTCGGCGCCCAGTTCTTCGTGCTGATGACCCAGCCGCCAGGGATCAAGGAGCCGAGCACGACGAACAAAGGCACGCAGAACAGCGGCACGATCATCTTGATCAGCAAGCCCACCGACGTGGTAAACGCCATCGACATGGCATTTTCCAGCGCGCCCTTGCTGTCGAGCGGCATGAAGGACATGGCGAACAGTTCGCGAAAGCTGACCAGATAACCGGGCAGCAGGTAAATGAAGACCTTCATGCTGATCAGGATGCCCAGCGCCGTCGACAGGTCGCGCGAACGCACCACCTGCCCTTCCTGGCGCGATTTCTTCAGCTTCTGTGCTGAAGCCTTTTCTGTTTTGTCGCCCGTGCTGCTATCCGCCATGGGCCACCCGCATTTGTTCCTGGATCATGTCGAGCACGCGGTTCGTCATGGCGACATAGTGCTCCGGGATAAAGCGCACGATCTGTATCAGCATCAGCAGGCCGAACATGGTGATCATGGAAAAACCCAGCGAAAACAGGTTCAGCGACGGCGCCACCCGATTCAGGAAGCCAAAGCCAAGCTGCACCACCATGGTGGAAAAGACGATGGGCAAGGCCAGCAGCATGGCGGCGGCGAAGATCCATGCCACGTTGTACGCCACCGTCTGCAGCAGCAGCGGCCCGTAGCCCTGCCCCACGGGCCAGGCCGTGAAACTGGCGCCGATCACGCCCGTCAGCACGAGGTGGCCATCGATGGCGAAAAACACGATCATGCACATGATGGTGAGCAAACCCGTGATCACGTCCGACGAGGTGCCGTTGAGCGGATCGTTCATGACGGCCATGGAAAAGCCCACCTGGCTCGACACGAGGTAGCCGAGCACCGACATGACGGACATGGCGAAGTGGAAAGCCAGGCCAAGGACGAAGCCGATGATGGCCTGCTCCAGGGTGGCGACGAGGGCGTGCAGGGAAAACGGATCGATCTTCAGCAACTCCTGCGACACGCCAGATGCCTGCATCACGGGCAGCATCAGGATCGCCAGCACCAGCGACAGCAGCACCCGCACGGGAACGGGCACCATCGCGTCGCCGATCACGGGCGAGGCGCTGAGCATGGCCAGGATGCGGCAGAACGGCCACCACACGGCCAGCAGAAACGGCAGCACCTGATTGAAAATCTGATCCATGGCGCGGTGCTATCCGACCAGGGTGGCGGCGCGCTGAAAAATGGACACGCAATAATCCATCAGGTAACCGGCCATCCAGCGTCCGGCCAGGATCAGGGCCAGCAGGGTGACCAGCAGGCGCGGCAGGAAACTCATGGTCTGTTCATTGATCGATGTGGCCGCCTGCACCAGCGCGACCAGCAAGCCCATGAGCAAACCCGGCACGACCAGGATCACCACCAGCAGCATGACGACATGCAATGCTTCGATGATCAGGTCGACGGCGACTTCAGGGGTAAACATCGGTCAATAGCCCTGTATGCTGGTAACTAAGGTGTTGACGGTCAGGGTCCAGCCATCGACGAGCACGAACAGCAGCAGCTTGAACGGCAGCGAGATGACGAGCGGCGACAGCATCATCATGCCCATGGCCATCAGCACGGACGCCACCACCAGGTCGATGATGAGGAAGGGGATGAACAGCATGCAGCCGATCTGGAACGCCGTCTTGAGTTCGGACAATACAAACGCGGCCAGCTTGACCGTGAAACTATGGTCTTGCGGACGCATGCTCGACGGTTCGCCGGCCAGGTGCGCGATCTGCGCCAGCGCGGCCTTGCTCGTCTGCGCCAGCATGAAGCGCGAAATGGGCACTTCGGCAATTTTCAAGGCTTCCTGCATGCCGATCTGGTCGCGGTCGTACGGCACGAACGCTTCCTTCCACACCTGGTCGCCGATGGGACGCATGACCAGCAAGGTGAGAATCAGGGCGATGCCGGTGACGATACGGTTGGGCAAGCCCTGCTGCAGGCCGAGGGCCTGGCGCAGCAGCGACAGCACGATGACGAAGCGGGTAAAGCTGGTCATCATCATGACCATCACGGGCAGCAGCCCGAGCAGGGTCATGACGACGAGGATCTGCATCTTCACCGACAGGTCGGTCTTCGCGCCTGGCACCACGCCGGCGAGCAGGTCCTGCGCGCCGGCCGCGCCGCAGCACAGCATCAGAACAGGGACAGCCAGCGCGGCAGCCAGCGCGCCGCGGCGCCGGCTCAAGCCGGGTACCGCCAGCTTCATGCTGTCATCAGGTCGAGATTGAGGCCGTCAAGGTCGATGACTTTCAGGCCATAGTTCTCGCCGGCCACCACCACTTCGGCACGGCCGATCGGCGTGCCGTTGACCTTGATCACCAGCGGTTCGCCGGCCAGCATGTCGAGTTCGATCACGCTTTCCGGGCCGATGGCCATCAACTCTTCCAGCGAGATGCGGGCCGAGCCCACTTCCAGTGTCAGGGTGACGGGAATCTTGCGCATCATTTGCGGAATGTCGCGGCGCGCGCGGGTGCTGGCCACGTCGGAGACGTCGCCCTGGTCGATGATCATGTCATCGCCCAGGTCTTCCAGCAGGGTTTCGCTCTGGTTGGTATCGGTGATATTCATATTATTCGACATCTTCAAATGAGGTTAAACAGAGCTTGCCCTTGTGTTCGGAAACAGCCGCTGTAAATAAACGGGAGTCGTCAAGCATGACGTCGGTACGGCTCAGGCTGACTGGAATCACGTCGCCCACGCGCAGGTCGAACAAGGCGCCCAGCTGCACCTGCTTGCTGACGAGCCGGCCTTCCAGGGTCACTTGCAGGCGCGAAGCGAGCGGGCGTACGCTGCCGCGCAAGGCTTTCTTCGCTTGCGCGCGCTCGGGCAGCAGGCCGCGCAGCACGTCGGCCATCAGGCGCTTGTCCAGCGAGAACCAGAACTGGCCGCTCTGCCCCGCTTCGACGTCGCTGAGCGCCACGGTGACGATCCAGCTGCCGCGTGCCGGGTGCACGCCGGACTGCACGGCGACCTCGGCAGTGGTGTCGATGTCGCTGCTCTTGCCCAGGGTTTGCAGGTTCTTGTGGATGCGGGTGAACAAACTGTGGACCAACTGTTGTCCCAGCACCACAGCGAGGCGCTCTTCCGTTGCCGTCACGCGCACTTGCGCCGGATCGGGCAGCGCGCCCTTGGCGCCGGCACTACCGTAGCGATAGTTCAGCACGCTCAACAGTATCTGCCGTTCGAGCGCAAAGCCCGGCTGGCCGGCCGGCGTGGAAAAACTCAGCCAGCGGTTCACGCTGTCTTCGTTCTCCACGCGCGACAAGGTCACGGCGTCGATCTGGAAATTGCCCCAGTAGCGACGGCTCATCGGCTGGCGCAGGGCCACGGCCAGGTCGTCGCGCAGCTGTGCGCCGAATACATGCAGCAAATGGACAGGGCGTCCAAGCAGACAGGAATCGAGGACTTGATGGCGCACAGTTTGATCTGTCTTGGTAATGATTGTCATGTAGTGGTCATGTCGGTATTGCGGTGGCAGAACAAATTATACGGATCGCCCGAAATTAAATACAGCATCATCTTGGCCTTGCCGACAGGTCTGCAAGCAAACGATTGCGCATCGTATCGCATGCTCGATGGCTACGGTGCTGAACAATACATGAAAAAGCCAAATATTGCCATGTATCAATATTCCTTGAGGCAATCCTCTCTTTACTTTATAGTTGCCCCGAGGTAAGCTTATAGCGAGAAAATAGTGATTTGCAGTGCGCCATTCCGCTTACCTGATTCCGGTTTTTATGGCAGTTCCCAGCTCCTCTTATTGCCACCAGAAGAAACTTTTATCAGATAATCATTAGTTGTCATGGCCATGTAAATCATGTCGGCGCAGGTCTGCCGGGTTTGTTTGAATCTGCTGAGCGGATGGTGTGGCAACTGATAAAACTGATGGGCCCAATTGAAATCGGGCCGGGCAAGATGGCATTCAATGTAATGCCTGCCGGAATGGCAAACCAGTAATTTCTGATTGATACGTCACCGCATATTGAAAGTAGAGGGCAAGATGAGCAACGAACTCGCAGGTCTGATCAAGGCCGATCTGGCAGCACTGAGCAATGACGCGCACGCCCTGGGCGCCAGCATCATGCCCGCCGCCCAGTTCGGCGCACCGGAACAATCCGGCTTCTCGTTTGCACAAAGCATGAAAGACGCCATCGGCAAGGTCAACGGCGACGACCGCCTGGCCGCGCAGAAAATGAGCGACGTCGACAGCGGCAAGAGCGACGACATGGTCGGCGCCATGCTGGCCAGCCAGGAAGCGAGCCTGTCCTTCTCCATGTTGATGCAAGTGCGCAACAAGGTCATGGGCGCCGTCGACGAACTCATCAAACTGCCTCTGTAATCTTCACGTCCTGATCCACGCCCAGCCTCCCAGCGAAAGTTACCCCAAGTGATTACCACCATGAAGTCCGCATTTGCGCGCTGGCGCCCTGGCGCCCAGCCCGCCATCCCGCCCGCCCTGCTGAAAAACCTGGTTCCCATCGTCGTGCTGGCCATCGGCATCACCGCCATGGTGACCATGTACGCGTGGCGCGACCAGGCCAACTACAAGCCGGTGTTTGGCGCGCGCGAAAAAGTGGCCGTAACGGACATGATGGCCACCCTGGACGCCGAGCACATCCCCTACCGCCTGCATCCGGACAGCGGCCAAGTGCTGGTGCCCGACGCCATGCTGGGCAAGGTGCGCATGCTGCTCGCCTCGAAAGGCGTGACGGCGCAGCTGCCGGCCGGCCTGGAGCTGATGGACAAGAATGACCCGCTGGGCGTGTCGCAGTTCGTGCAGGACGTGCGCTTCCGCCGCGGCCTGGAAGGCGAGCTGTCGCAAAGCATCATGACGATGGACGCGATCGCTTCGGCGCGCGTCCATCTGTCGATCGCCAAGTCGACATCGTTCGTCGCCAGCGATGGCGACAAATCGTCTGCCTCCGTCGTCGTGGCGCTGAAACCGGGCCGCACCTTGGCGCCGGAACAGATCGCCGCCGTCATCAACATGGTGGCCGGCAGCGTCGCCAGCCTGGCGCCTACGCGCGTGAGCCTGGTCGACCAGGGCGGCAACCTGCTGTCCTCGCACGTCGACCTGACGGACGGCTTCGACGCTTCGGCCGCTGGCAATGAAGGCGCGAAACGCTTCCAGGATGAGATCCGCCGCAACGTCACAGGCTTGCTGGGTCCCGTCATCGGCGAAGACAACTTCAAGCTCAGCGTGACGGCCGCCGTGAACAACGACCGCGTCGATGAAACGCTGGAAAAATACGGCGAAGCCCCGAAAGTGACGAGCGAGGCGATGCGCGAAGAGCAGGAACGCAACCGCACCGTGGCCGGCATTCCCGGCAGCCTGTCGAACCGTCCGCCAGCGGCCGCCGTGCCGGCACCGGCCGACGCCGCCGGCGCCGCACCGGCCGATGGCGCACCGAAGCCGTCCGACGATGGCACGGCCCGCAAGAACGCCACCACGCGCCAGTACGCGTATGACCGCAGCATCACGCAGATCAAGCGCAGCCGTGGCCGCCTGGAAAAACTCAGCGTCGCCGTCGTCCTCAACAGCGCAGCCGCACCGAATCCGAAAACAGGCTGGACCCCTGCTGAACTGGGTAATATCGAAAAAATGCTGACCAGCGGCCTGGGCATCAACGCCCAGCGCGGCGACAGCCTGAGCCTGACGGCACTGGCCTTCCCTGCCAAGCCGCCTGTCGCGCAATGGTGGGAAGAGCGCGACACCGTCGTCGATTTCAGCAGCTGGCTGCTGTACGCGCTGGGCGCCGTGCTCGGCTACTTCCTGATCCTGCGTCCGCTGCTGCGCCTGCTGACCTCGCGCCTGGCGCCGCCGCCACTGAAACAGCTCGATCCAGCCCTGGCGCTGGGCGGCAGCAGCGCCGCCGCCGGTACGAATGGCGCAACCGTTGCCGCCGCGCCGGCCCTGGGCGTGAACGGCAACCCGCTGGCGCTCGAAGGCGAGGCCGGCGCCGGCAACATGCCGGTCGTGCCGCTGCTGGAAAACTATGACTTGCCGCCGCCAGGCTCGGCGGTCGACGTGATGGTCGACCACCTGAAAGTGCTGGCTGAAAAAGAACCCGAGCGTGTCGCCGAAGTCGTCAAACAATGGATGCAGAAAAATGGCCGAACTCAACAACAGTAATCCCTCCGACGGTGCCGAATACGAAAGCGCCAGTCTGACTCCCGTGGAACAGGCCGCCATCGTGCTGCTGAGCATCGGCGAAGAACAGGCCGCCAACGTGCTGCGCTGCCTGTCGCGTGAAGAATTGCTGGAAGTCACGCAAGTGATGTCGCGCATGAGCGGCATCAAGGTCGAATCCGTGAAAACGGCCATGCAGACCTTCTTCGACGACTACCGCCAGCAAAGCGGCGTGCATGGCGCCTCGCGCAGCTACCTGAAGCGCTCGCTGGACATGGCGCTGGGCAGCGATATCGCGAATAGCGTGCTGAACAATATTTATGGCGATGCGATCCGCCCCAAAATGGCGCGCCTGCAGTGGGCCTCGCCGAAATGGCTGGCCGAATACATCGTCAACGAGCACGTGCAGATGCAAGCCGTGTTCCTGGCCTTTTTGCCACCCGCGCTGGCCGGCCAGATTCTCGACGCACTGCCCGTCGAAGGCCGCGACCTGGTCTTGCTGAACCTGGCGCGCCTGGACGAGATCGACCGCGACCTGCTGGTCGAGCTCGACGAACTGGTGGGCCGCTGCCTGGGCACGCTCGACACGCAAAGCACCAGCGTGGAAGGCATCCGCCAGGCGGCCGAGATCCTCAACCGCATGCCGGGCAACCGCGCCGCGCTGGTCGAACTGCTGCGCGCGCACGACCCGGACGTCGTCTCGGAAATCGAACTGAGCATGTACGACTTCCTGATCCTGGCCACGCAGAGCGATGTCACGCTCACGCGCATCCTGGAAGACGTGCCGATGGAACAATGGGCGATCGCCCTCAAGGGCGCGGAACCGTCGATCCGCGACGCCGTGCTGAAAACCATGCCGCGCCGCCAGGCACAGAGCTTCGAAGACATGATGCGCCGTTCCGGCCCCGTGCCGCTGTCGCGTATCGAACAGACGCGCCAGGAAATCATGGCCACCGTCAAGGGCCTCGCCGATGCGGGCGAGATCGAAGTGCAACTGTTTGCTGAAGCGGTGATCGAATGAAACACTTCCGCTCGTATCGTTTCCCGCCGCTGTCGCAATTCATCGCCGCCGGCCAGCGTGCCTCCAACGAGGACACGGATGGTCAGTGGCAGGCGTCCGTCTCGGAAGGTTTCGAGCAGGGCCAGCGCGACGGCTACGAAGTGGGCCTCGTGCAAGGCCAGCAAGACGGCTACGACACCGGACGCAACGATGGCATGGCGCAGGGCCGCGAAGAAGGCCGCAATGAAACCCTGGTGGCGCTGGACCGCCTGGCCCGCCCCGTCGACGCCATCTTGCGCGACCTGAAAAAAGTACGCGCCGATTACCGCGAAGCGCAGCGCAAGGAAGTGGTCGACCTGGTGGCCAAGGTGGCGCGCCAGGTGATCCGCGCGGAACTGGCGCTGCAGCCGGTGCAATTGCTGGCCCTGGTCGACGAGACCCTGGCCTCGATGCCGCCCACGCGCGAGGAAATCGACGTCTTCCTCAATCCGGAAGAATTGAAACGCATCAGCGAACTCGATCCGAAGCGCGCCAAACGCTGGAACCTGATCGCCGACGCGCGCCTCGACGCAGGCGAATGCCGCATCAAGGCGGGCGACAATGAAGTCGACGCGGGCTGCCATCAGCGCCTGTCGGCCTGCATGGAGCAGGTCAGCAGCCACCTGGCGCTGGCCGCCGAACACGCGGATCAAGGCGCGCCTGCATGATCGCCGACACGCTGCGCAGCTTCGAGATCGGCGATATCCCGGTCGCGACACCGACCGGTCGCCTGGTCGGCGCTTCCGGCCTGCTGCTGGAAAGCGCCGGCTGCCGTCTGCACACGGGCCAGCGTTGTCAAATTGAAACTGTGAGCGGCGAGTGGCTCGATGCGCAAGTCGTCGGTTTCCGCGAAAAACTGTCCTACCTGATGCCGTTCAAGAAGGCGACGGGCCTGACCACGGGCGCAAGGGTCCTGCCCCTGCCCGACAAGGCCAGCCTGCAGATCGGCCCGTCGTGGCTGGGCCGCATGGTCAATGGCCTCGGCGAGCCGATCGACGACCTGGGCCGCCTCGGCGGCGAACACGTCCTGGAAGTAACGCCACCGAAGGTCAATCCCCTGAAGAAACAACCGGTGGTCGAACCGCTCGACGTGGGCGTACGCGCCATCAACAGCATGCTGACCCTGGGCAAGGGCCAGCGCGTGGGCCTGATGGCCGGTTCCGGCGTGGGCAAGAGCGTGCTGCTGGGCCTGATCACGCGCCAGACGGTGGCCGATGTCGTCGTCGTCGGCCTGATCGGCGAGCGGGGCCGCGAAGTGCGCGAATTTGTGGAAAAGTCGCTGGGCGCCGAAGGTCTCAAAAAGGCCGTGCTGGTGATCGCGCCGGCCGATGAATCGCCGCTGATGCGCATCATGGCAACCGAACTGTGCCATTCGATCGCCGCCCATTACCGCGACCAGGGCAAGCACGTGCTGCTGCTGGTCGATTCGCTGACGCGCTATGCGATGGCCTTGCGCGAAGTGGCGCTGGCCCTGGGCGAGCCGCCGGCCACGCGCGGCTATCCGCCGTCCGTCTTCTCGAACTTGCCGCAACTGGTGGAAAGCGCCGGCAATGGCGCCCACCCGGAAGGCAGCATGAGCGCCATCTACACGGTGCTGGCCGAAGGCGACGACCAGCAGGACCCGGTGGTCGACACGGCGCGCGCGATTCTCGACGGCCACATCGTGCTCACGCGCGAGCTGGCCGAGCGGGGCCACTACCCCGCCATCGACATCGCCGCCTCGATCAGCCGCTGCATGGCCCAGGTGATCACGCCCACCCACATGCAGGCGTCGCGCGCGCTGAAAGCGTCGATGGCGCGCCATGCGCGCGTGCGCGATCTGATCCCGCTGGGCGCCTACGTGCCCGGCGCCGACCCGATCACCGACCGCGCCGTGCAGTTGCACGCGCCCATCGAAGCGTTCCTGTGCCAAGGCACCAAGGAAGAAGCGCCGATGGCGCCGTGCATCGAACAACTTGAACAGATCATGGGCTAGGAGCATACGTGAGCAACGCGCATACCATCCGCAACCTGACCACCCTGGTCGGCCTGCGCAGCACCGAAGTGGAACGCCTGCAAAGCGAAATGGCGGCGCAGACGGCCGTGCGCGAGCGCTACCAGAAAAACCTGGAGCGCCTGACGGGCCTGTACACGGATAGCGGCCCCAGCGGCGCCCTGCCCCTGGCCCTGTCCGTCAACTGCGGCAACTTCAAGCAAGCCGTCATGCAGATGGCCGACCAGCACCGTACCGACTTGCATTTGCACGAAGCCAACATGGCCGTTTCGCAACGCGCGCTGAATACGGCGTGGGCCAAGCGCGAGGTGCTGGACCAGGTGCTGACACAAAAACAAAAGCATGTTGCAAACGAGCAACAACGTGTCGATGCCAAGCGACAAGACGAACTGGCGACGCAATTCTGGTTCCGCGGACAGGTAAAATGAGTTTGTGTAAGTTTCTTTCAGGAAAACTTCACGAAACGGGAATGGGGGTCGCCTTGTACCGGTATATCCCTTTATTCAGGAGTCTGGCATGGCAAACGTAATTACTGCACCGCAATACGATCCGATCGTCACCGCAAAAAATCTGGCGACCAAGTCGGTAGCGGCGCAACAGGCCGCCCTGGCTGCGCAGACCGCGCTGGCCAGCAATACCTCCAGCGCGCTGGGTAACCTGAAATCGGCCATCTCGGCATTCCAGCTGGCGATGTCGTCCATGACGTCCAGCAAATCCGTGCTGAGCCAGTCCGCCACCTTCAGCAATACCGCGTATGGCACGGGCACGGCCGGCATCAAGGCGGCGCCGGGCAGCTACGCATTCTTTGTGGAACAACTGGCCACGGCCGGCCAGACTTCGTATGGCGGCTTGAGCAACACCATGCCTGCCAACGGCGGCGCCATGACCATCCGCATCGGCGACCCGCTGGCCGCCGTGACCGCCGACAACGCCTTCGACATCGACCTGGCCGCCGCCAACAAGGATGGCGACGCCTATTTGACGCCGCAGGAAATAGCCGCCGCCATCAATGGCAACAGCAAGAATAATGCGCGCGTCACCGCTTCCGTCATCAATATCGGTAACCAGGCGCAACTGGTGCTGACGTCGACGCTCACCGGCGCCGCGAATGCCGTCTCGATCGACACCAGCAGCGTGACGGATTCGGGGCTGCAGACAGCGCTGCAGAGCGACAAGAAAACCCTCGTCGAGCCCAAGGATGCCATCGTCTGGCTGGGCGCCCAGGGCACCGGCACCAAAATCACCCAGGCATCGAATACCTTCACCAACGTGCCCGACGTGAAAATGACGTTCACCAAGGCCATGAGCGCTGGCGAGAGCCCGGTCACCGTGACCGTCGGCACCGATAGCACGGGCACCATCGCCAATGTGCAAGCCTTCGTCGACGCCTACAACAAGCTGAAAAGCGTGATGGATGGCCTGGCCAGTCCCGGCAATCCGGAAAAGAACATCGCCGCCGGCCTCTTTGCCCACGACTCCGGCCTGAACGCCCTGCGCTCGAGCATGGGCGATGCCTTGCGCCTGAGCGTCGATGGCGTATCGCTGGTGGCGTATGGCATTACCGCCCAGCGCGACGGCACGATCAGCCTCAATACCGCCAAGCTGACGGCCAAGCTGGCGGACAATCCTGGCGGCCTGGACAAACTGTTCGGCAATAACAGCCTGTCGGCGCCAGCGGGCGTGCTCGGCGGTCTGGACAAGGTGCTGGGACAGTGGAGCAATGTCACCAAAGGCCAGATCACCCAACGCATGGCAGCGACGGACAAGTTGCAGAAAAGCCTGGCCCAGAGCAGCGAGCGCCTGACCAATCAGTACAACACGGCGTACAACCGTTTCCTGGACCAGTTTTCCCGCCTGCAGGTATTGCAAGAGCAAATGACGCGCAATTCCGACATGTTCGATGCCATGTTCGGCAACGACAAATCCTAAGGCGAGCGTGCCTGCAGCACCGCGCCACGTTAACATAGCGAGAAGATAATAATGTTGAACAATGAAGCTTACGGCAGCTACCACGCCGTCAACCTGGATTCCCAGACCGCCCGCGCCACACCGGTCGAGCTGGTACTGGTGCTGACGGACGGCCTGCTGGAAGAACTGGCGCGCGCGCGCGGGCACATCGTGGGCAAGCGCTACGAGCAAAAGGCCATCAGCCTGGACAAGTGCACGCAAATCATCAACGGTTTGTCGAGTTCGCTCGATTTCGACAATGGCGGCGAAGTGGTCGTCAACCTGGCGCGCCTGTACGACTATTGCGTGGCGCGCCTGTACACGGCCGGCATCAAGCTGGACCCTACCCTGATCGACGAAGTGACGACCTTGATGACGACCATCAAGCGCGGCTGGGTGGGCGTCCAGGCCAACAATGCCTAGGCGCGCGGCGCTGCAGCAGCTGAGCCGGCAATTGAGCGCGGCAGTCGCTCAGCCGGACTGGGATGCGATGGAAAAACTCTCGGCCAGCCTGGCGAAAAACATCCCGCTGCTGGCCGAACGTGGCGCATGGAATGCGCTGGAACAAACAGAATTGTTGCATTTGCGCAAAATTCACGCGCAAGCGGTTAAAATTTGCTCTGAGGAAAAAGAACGCCTGGGTCAACACCTGGGTGCATTACAGGCAAATAAGGAAGGTTGGGTCGCCTACGCCGCGCTCGGCGAATACGACTCGGACGGGAATCAAGCATGATCATGAACTTCAACAAGGCACCGGCCGCTCCGGCACCGGCGGCCCCTGCGGCATCCGCACCAGCACCGGCGCCAGCGCCGTCACAAGCCGCTGCCTTGCCTGGCACGCCAGGCTATGCCGCCAATGGCGCCGCCCCTTCCGCCCTGCCCCTGTTTGCGCAGGTGCTCGATGTGACGGGCGGGGAGACGGCCGACGCCGGCACGCCCGCGCCCGCCAAGGACGGCGATAGCGATAGCCAGACCGACAGCAGCTTGCCAGCCATGGCCGCGCCCGTCATCGGCTTGCCGGTGAGCATGCTGCCGCCGGCGGACGCCGCCGCGGCCGAAGCACGCGCCTACGCGCAGGCGCAAGTACAGACACAAGCACAGACACAAGTGCAGGCAAATGTGGCGCAAGCCAACCCTGCGCTCAACATCAGCCTGCATCCGGCGGCGATCACCTTGAACGCGCCGGCAACGGCGCCAGCGCCAGGCCGCGACACGCGCGAGCCGCTGGCCGCCGCCAATCCGGCGGCGCCCGCCAAAGGCACCGCGCCGGCACAGCCGTTCGAATCGCTGCTGCAGCAAAGCGCTCCGGCCACGGCCGTCGCCGCCCCTGCCGTTGCCGCGCGCGAAGGCGAACGTGGCGCCGCGAACGTGGCGCCAGCCACGCCCAACCTGGGCCTGGCGGGCGCGGTCGGCAATACGGCCACGGCGGCCGCGGCCGGCGACACCATCAAGCTCAACGGCCCAGCCCAGCAATGGCAGGAACCGCTGCGCGAAGCGCTGGGCGAACGCCTGCAGACGCAGATCGGCCGCAACAGCGAACACGCGACGATCCGCCTCGACCCGCCCATGCTGGGACGCATTGAAATTTCCATCCGCCACACGGCCGGCACGCTGCAGGTGAACGTCACGGCATCGAACTCGGAAGTGTTGCGCCAATTGCAAGGCATCGGCGAAAACATGCGCAGCGACCTGGCGCAGCGCCAGTACACCGACGTGGCCGTCAATATCAGCGCCACCCCGCGCAGCCCCGCCGCCCAGGCGTTTGCCGAGGGCGACGCGCGCGGCCAGCGTCAACCGGGCCGCCAGCACGATGATGCCGAGCCGGGCCGCGCCCTGTCCGACGGCAGCACTGCCGCCACCACTTACGCCATGCACGAGCGAGAGAGCGCCTGATGAATATGAAAATGAAACTGATAGCCGGCTTTGTCGGCGTGGCCGTGCTGGCCGCTGGCGCGGCTGGCGGCGCCATGTGGTATCTGGCCAAGCCGGTCGCCGGCCATGCCGATGCCGCCGAAGCGAAAGCCCCGCCGCCGCCGGCCACGGGCAAGAAGGCACGCAAGTTCCTCACGCTCGACAAAGTCATCGTGATGCTGCGCCGCGGCCCAGGCGACGGCGAAACGCATTATCTGTCGGCCGACCTGGTGATCGCCACCACCGAGGAAAAGGAAAAACTGACGAAGGACCATTTGCCGCTGATGCGTTCGATCGCCGTCAGCACCCTGTCGAGCTTTCCGCTGGACAAGGCGCAGACCATGACCGTGGAACAATATGCCGAGCAGATCAACAAGGCCTTCAACGTCAGCTACGAGCGCGAACAAATGGAAAAACCGTTCACCGAAGTCATGGTCGGCAAGCTGATCATTGAATAAGCCAACACGCCAGCCGACCTAGTGGGAGATCCCTTGGCCTATGTAGAGCAATACCAGGAAGCGTACGGCGCCGGCGAATATGCCGCCGCCAGCGCTTGCGCGGCCGTGCTCAGCGTTGCTGAAGAGCAACAACATCTGGTGGCATACTCCCCTCTGGTCAAACGCATCGTGCGCCAGCTCAATTCGCAGGTGTCGGGCGCCATCGACCGCGACGACATGGAACAGATCGGCCTGATGGGCTTGCTCGAAGCCTTGCGCCGCTACGGCGTGCCGGACCAGTCTTTCGGCAGCTATGCCAGCCTGCGCATCCGTGGCGCCATCCTCGACGAACTGCGGCGCCAGGACTGGCGTCCGCGCGCCGTGCGCCAGGAAAGCCACCGCCTGCGCGACAGCGTGCGCGCCCTGACCCGCCGCCTGGGGCGCGAGCCGCTGGAAGCGGAAATCATGGCCGCCCTGAAGCTGACGCCGGAAGCCTTCCAGGAATATCAATTGGCGGAAAACGCCGAGCTGATCGCCAGTTTCGACGAGGTGCTGCAGGAAAGCCTGGGACAGGCCGACAGCGCACCAAGCCCGGAAGAACAATTGATGGTGCGGCGCAGCCTGGAGCAGGCCTTGCGTGCGCTCGACGAACGCGAGCAGCGCGTGATCCAGATGTATTACGAATTCGAACTGAGCTACAAAGAAATAGCCGCCGTCCTGGACCTGAGCGACGCCCGCGTCTGCCAGCTCAACAAGACGGCGCTGGGCAAGATGAAAGCCATGCTGCAAGACGCATAAGTTTCAGCACTATCCATCAAATTGACGCAGCACAATGACGCAGAAAGGCAGTTGACATGGTAATTATCGGTATCTTAATCGTGATGGGGTGTGTATTCGGAGGCTTCGCCCTGATGGGCGGCACCGTCCACGCGATCTGGCAACCGGTCGAGCTGATCATCATCATCGGCGCCGCCGTCGGCGCCCTGGTGCTGGGCAACCCGAAGCATGTACTCGGTGAAATGCTGCACCAGATGCGCAAGATCGTCACGCACAAGAAGCAAGGCTCGGAATTCCAGCGCCAGTTGCTGCTGCTGATGTATGAACTGCTGCAAACGGCCGCCGGCGGCCTGAAGGCGCTCGACGCCCACGTCGAGGCGCCGCGCGAAAGCGCCCTGTTCCAGCGCTATCCGCTGGTGCTGGAAGAGCCGAAGCTGCTGGCCTTCATCGTCGACAACTTCCGTTTGATGGCGATGGGCAAGATCAACGCGCATGAACTCGAAGGCGTGCTGGAGCAGGAACTCGAAGCCATCCACGACGAACTGCTGCAACCGTCGAAGTCCTTGCACAAGATCGCCGAAGCCATGCCCGGTTTCGGTATTCTGGCCGCCGTTCTCGGTATCGTGATGGCCATGAATTCCGTGGCCGACGGCGCCGATGCGGCGGAAATTTCCGAAAAAGTGGGTGCCGCCATGGTCGGTACCTTCATCGGTATTTTCTTCTGCTACGGCGTGCTCGATCCGATGTGCAACATGATGAAACAGCTGGTGGGCGAGGAAGGCTCGACCATGGAATGCGTGAAGGTCGTGCTGGTCACGCACGTGGCGGGCAAGCCCCCCCTGCTGGCCATCGATGCGGGCCGCCGCCTGGTGCAGCTGAACATCAAGCCGAGCTTCGCCCAGCTGGAAAGCTGGATCAATGCGCTGGAAGATGGCGGCGCCGAACAAGAGCAAGGCCAAGGCCGGGGAGGCCGCCGTGCTAAAGCCGCATGAGAAACATGAACAGGCCATCATCAAGCGTGCGGGACGCAAGCACGACGACGATGGCCATGGCGGCGCCTGGAAAGTAGCGTTCGCCGACTTTTGCCTGGCCTTGCTGTCGCTGTTCCTCGTGCTGTGGCTGATGGCCGCGCGCGAGCAGCAGGCGATGAAGGAAATCATGATGGATGCGTCGGCCAGCAGCCGCCAGGGCGAAGGCCAGGGCGTCATGCCGGAACAGAGCGGCGGTCCGCGCGGCAGCCTGATCGAGCGCTTCCCCATGCCCCGCAAGGGTTCGGGCGACACGCGCACGGAAGGCAAGCAGATGCAGGACGGCAAGGCCGGCGCCGCGCCGCAAAACCAGACCAAGGTCAGCTACCAGTCGCCGGAAGACTTGCTGTCGCTGTCGCGCGCGCTCGACAAGCTCAGCGACGAAGCGGGACTGAAGAGCAATTTGCAGTCGGTGATCACGCCGTACGGCTTGCGTGTCATGCTGCATGATACGGACAAGCAAGGCATGTTCGTGCGCGGCAGCGCCGTGCCGACCGACCGCTTCCGCAAGCTGCTGCGCCAGATGGGCCCTGTGTTTGCGCAAATGGAAAACCAGATGCTGATCGTCGGCCACACGGACTCGATGCAATACGCCAATACGGGCTATGAAGGCTTTTCGAACTGGACCCTGTCGGCCAACCGCGCCATGTCGGCGCGCGCGCAATTGTTGATCGGCAGCATGAGTCCGGACAGCGTGCTGCAAGTGGTGGGCATGGCCGACCGCGCGCCGCTGGACGTGAAAAATGCCAGCGCCGGCATCAACCGCCGCATCGAACTGTTAATATTGACGCGTGGCCAGGCCGACAGCATCGCCGCCATGTTCGGCATGGCCGGACAAAAGCCGCAAGGCGACGAATTGCAGGTGGGTGAACCGGACTCCGGTACCCTGCAGCGGCTGCGCGAAAAACTGGGCCTGCCCGCAAAGAAAGATCGGGACGAGCATGCAAATTAAGGGCAAGGGACAACGTATGAAAATCTCCTCCGGCAATACCGGTGCTGCCGTGCGCAGCAGCGCCGTCGCGCCTGCCGAGGCGATCGCCGAGAACGCGGGCGCCGCTGGCGCCATGGGCGGCTCGTCGGCCGGCGCGGAACTGCAATCGGCCGTGCTGCAACCGGCCATGGCCGCCCTGCGTGCCATGCCCGAGATCGACCATGAAAGAGTGGCCATGCTGCGCGATGCGCTGGCCAAGGGCGAATTGCCGTTCGATCCATCGAAACTGGCAGGCTTGATCCAGCGTTTCCACGGCGGTGAATCGTGACCGCGCCGCGCAAGGGCATCACGCGCCAGGAAGCCGTGCGCCGCGTGCTGCTAGGCATGACGGAGGATCGCGCCGGCTATGCGGCACTGCAAACCTTATTGGAAGAGCAATTCCAGGCCACCTTGCACCACCAGAGCGCCCGGCTGACGGCGCTGGCCGACCAGGTCATCGCCGCCGTCGAGCCGCTCGATGCGCGCCGCCGCCAGCGGGTCAGCCTCGTCACTGCCCTGCTGGGCCCGCAAGGCGATATGGCGCAATTATTTGCACTATTGCAACAAGACGCGCGTACGACCGCCCAGCGCGACTGGGCCGCGCTCGAACAGATGGTGCTCGAATGCAAGCGCCTGAATGCCCGCAACAGCGATTTATTAACAGAGCAGTACAGCATCATGCAGCGCGTGCTGCATGGCGAGGAAGATACGTATGCGCCAGGCTGATTTCCTGACCACCCGCGCCACGGCGGCGACGCCATCGACGGCGGCCACATCCGCCGTGCAGAGCAATATGCGCGCCACCGACGCCACCGGCTCCGGCGGCAGCTTCAGCAGTGTGTTCCGGCAAGTGCAGGGGGAAGTGGCCCGCTTCATCGAACAGGGCGGCGGCAACGCCACCAGCCTGAGCCCGCAAGGACGCGCCTACCTGGAGCAAAGCCAGCCCGTCAATGTGCTGGGCAGCATCAACCAGGGCGGCGAGATCGGCGAGACACAGCAGCAATTCCTCGCCTCGATCAAGCCATGGACGCAAGAAACGGGCGCGCGCCTGGGCGTGGCGCCGGAAATCGTCGCCGCCCACGCGGCGCTGGAATCGGGCTGGGGCCAGCGTCCGCTGCGCCAGGGCACGGGCGCGGACACGAATAATCTGTTCGGCATCAAGGCCGGCGGCAAATGGCAGGGCGACGTGGCCAGCAATGTCACCACCGAATACGAGGCGGGCAGCGGCACGGCGCTGAAGAAAACCGAGCGTTTCCGCAGCTACCCGGACCAGGCCAGCGCCTTCCGCGACTATGCGCAAGTGTTGCTCGACAACCCGCGCTACCGCGCCGCCCTGAACACGGGTGCCGACGCGGGCGCCTTCGCGCAAGGCCTGGCGCGCGGCGGCTATGCCACCGATCCCAACTACGCCGCCAAGCTGACGCAGCTGGCAACACGTCTGCAGCGCACGGCCGCCGCAGACTGATCTCCTTAACGGCCGGCAATATCGGCCGGTTCCACCACGCCCGCATCGACCACCCTGGCACGTATCACCGTGCCGCTGGTGGCGTTGCGCACGCGGATCACTTCGCCCAGCGCGCCCGGATCCATCGCTTCGCCTGCCATGCTCACTTCCACCTGCTCCTTGCGCGCCACGATGCTGACCGCACTGCCCCGCTTGATCAGCACGGGCGACGCCAGTTGCCCCTGGCGCAGCACTTCGCCGGCACGCAAGCTGCGCCGGCTCGACAGACCGATGGCGCCGGGCAAGGAGGCGATACTGTCGGGCACCATCGTCACGTCGCGCCGCGCCAACGTCACGTCGCCCGATTGCAACGGCGTATTGGCCGTGACGGGCACGCTGGTGACGGCCACCTGGGCCGTGATACTGCCGCGCGCCAGCATTTCGTAACGCCAACCGTTGCTTCCAGGACACACCGCGACAAAGCGCATGCGCTGCGCCGAACGGCTGTCCGCCATCTCCAGCGCGACGGGCGCCGCGCACGCCGGCACGGGGCGCGTGCTTTTCACGACGGTCACCTGGAACTGCGGTTCCAGCAGTCCCGCCGTGGCCGCCTGCTGCGCCAATTGCTCACGCGCCAACTGTTCCACACGTGAAAATATATTGTCGGCTGGCAATTCTGCGCGACCTGCACTACTATATAGGCTGGCCAGGAAAAAGATGCCTGGAAGCAGTATTTGACGACATTGCGCCTTGTTCCACATCACGGAATAGTTCTCAAAGTAAATCATTGCTAACCTTAATCAAAGATACTGAAGCGGCATGACCTTACCATGCGTCAACATGACCTGGCTGGGATTTTACCTCTGCACCACCTGTTTTCTGGCCCGAACCGCAAAAAGCACGATCGAATTCAACACAAAGGATGACCATGGGGATTAATTTCAAGGATGCGCTGGGTGTGCACGCCGATGCACTCGCGCTGCGTGCCGACCGTACGCGCGTGCTGGCGGCCAACATCGCCAATGAAAACACGCCCGGCTTCCAAGCCATGGACATGGATTTCGGCAGCGCCCTGCAGCAATTGCAGGACAACGAGGCCGGCCTGCTGTCGACCGATGACGATGCCAGCGCCCTGTACCGCGTCCCCTACCACCCCAGCCGCGACGGCAATACCGTCGAAATCGGCGTCGAACAGGCGGCGTTCTCGCAGAATGCCACCGACTTCCAGACCAGCCTCACTTTCGTCAACATGAAACTGAAGGGTCTGTCCAAGGCCATTTCCGGACAATAAGGATCAGCATGAGCTTCCAGGATATTTCCAAGATCGCCGGTTCGGCGATGGCGGCGCAAACCGTGCGCCTCAATACCATCGCCAGCAACCTGGCCAATGCCGATTCCGTTGCCGGTTCCGAAGGCGAAACCTACCGCGCGCGCAAACCCGTGTTTGCGGCCGTGATGGATGGCCCCGGCGCCAGCGGGGCCGGCGGAAGAGTACAGGTGCTCGACGTGGTGCAAAGCGACGAGCCGCTGCGCAAGGTATACGAACCGGGCCACCCGATGGCCAATGCCGACGGCATGGTGTTCTACCCCAACGTCAACCAGGTAGCCGAGATGACCGACATGATGTCGGCCTCGCGCGCCTTTGAAACCAATGTCGAAGTTCTGGGCCGCATCAAATCGATGCAGCAATCGCTCCTCAAATTAGGTGAAGCATAATCCATGGAAACCAATCTCTTTACAAACAATACCAGTGGCAGCGGCAGCAGCAGCAATGCCGTCAAGTCGCAAAGCAATGCCACCCAGGATATGTTCACCAAATTGCTGGTCGCCCAGATCAAGAACCAGGATCCCCTCGCACCGACCGACCCGAGCCAGTTCGTCAATCAATTGACGCAGCAGGCGCAGACGGAAGCGATGCAAAACCTGTCGTCGCTGACCAGCGCCAATGCCAGCGTGCTGCAATCGATGCAAGTACTGGCCCTGGGCGCGCAAGTGGGTTCCGAAGTGATGGTCAACAGTGAAACGGTGCAGCTCGACAAGAGCAAGGTCAGCGGCAGCATCGCGCTGGCCGCCAGCACCACCAAGACCACGGTGACCCTGAAAGGGCTGGACGACAAGGAATACAAGATCGAACTGGGCGCCAAGTCGGCCGGCACGGTGCCGTTCAGCATCGATCCCGTGGCATTGGGCTTGCCCGCCGGTACCTACAGCATGAAGGTCACCACCAGCGGCGCCGAAAAACCGACGGTCGACATTGCAGGCAAGCTTAACAGCGTGCGCCTGTCGTCCGGCGGCAGCATGATACTGAGCGTGTCGAACCTGGGCGAAGTCAACCCTGGCGCGATCACCGGCTTTAACGGCAAGACGGCCTGATCCGCTCGCCCCTTCGTTTCCTGCACACTAATCTCGTCCTTCACTAAAGGAAATCAACATGAGTTTCGACATCGCCCTGTCCGGTATCCAGTCCATCAACCAACAGTTGAACAGCACCAGTAACAATATCGCCAACGCCGGCACCTACGGCTTCAAGAGCAGCCGCGCCAACTTTTCGGCCATGTACGCCGGTTCGCGCGCCACGGGTACGGAAATCGGTTCGATCACGCAAAGCATGTCGCTCAATGGCGGCGTGCTGAACACGGGCCGCGCGCTCGACGCAGCCATCGACGGCCGCGGCTATTTCGTCGCACGCGATGCGCAAAACACCATGAGCTACAGCCGTGTCGGCATCTTCTCGGCCAGCAATGAAGGCAAGCTGATCGATTCGAACGGCCGCCTGGTCCAAGGCTACGCCGCCGTCAAGGGCAGCACCACCCTGGGCACCATGGGTGACATGATCATTCCGACGGGCCAGATTCCCGCCGTGGCGTCGACCAAGCTGGCGTATGCGGCCAACATGTCGTCCGAATGGACCATCAAGGCTGTGCCCTTCAACAAGACCAACGAACTGAGCTACAACAGCGCCAAGACCTCGATCGTCTACGATTCGCTGGGCGCCAAGCACTCGCTGGGCCAGTACTTCGTCAAGACGGCAACGGGCGTGGACGTGCACTACACCTTCGACAACGCCGACGTGACACCGGTGACGAGCATGACCTTCGACACGAATGGCAAGCTGGTGACCGGCACGGCCGCCGCGCCAGCGCTGCCGACGCCGGCTGGCGCCGCGGCACTGGCAATCGCCATCGACTACACGGGCACCACCCAGTACGCCGGCGAAGCGACGACCTCGACCGACCGCGCCGACGGCTATTCCTCGGGCACCTACACGGGCGTGGAACTGGCCGATGACGGCTCCGTCGTGGCGAAATACACGAACGGCCAGAAGCAAAGCATCGGCGTGATCGCCTTGGCCACCTTCCCCGACGAAGGCGCGTTGACGGCCGTCAACGATACCAGCTGGGTCGCCTCGACCACGTCCGGCACCCCCATCTATGACCGTCCGGGCGTCGGCATGGCCGGCAAACTGGTAACGAGCTCGCTGGAACAGTCGAACGTCGACATCACCTCCGAACTGGTGGGCCTGATGACGTCGCAGCGTAACTACCAGGCCAACTCGAAGGTCATCTCGACCGAGAACGCCATGCTGCAATCGCTGATGCAAGCGCTGTAATCCACGATACGCAAAGGTAAAGAGCAATGGATGCGCTGATTTATACCGCCATGAGCGGGGCCGACCGTGCCCTGCGGGCACAGCAGGTACACGCCAACAACCTGGCCAATATCGAGACGGGCGGCTTTCGCGCCAACCTGGAAGTGTCCACTGCCCAGCCGCTGCAAAACGGCTATGGCTACGACGACCGCCACATGACGCAGACGCAGTCGAGCGCCATCGGCACGCGCACGGGCGCCATCAAGGAAACCGGGCGCGAACTCGACGTGGCCGTCACGGGCCCCGGCTTTCTCGCGGTGCAATGGCAAAACGGCGAAGCCTACACGCGCGCCGGCGCCATGGACCTCGATGAAACGGGCGCGCTGACCATCAACGGCCGGCCCGTGCTGGGCGAAGGCGGACCCATCACGATTCCCGAGCACACCAGCCTGTCGATCGGCGGCGATGGCACGATTTCCATCCAGGTGCCGGGCACCGCGCAAATGCAGACCGTCGACAAGCTCAAGCTGGTCAATGCGGAATCGGGCGAGCTGACGAAGAACGAGGCGGGTCTGATCGTGGCGCGCAGCGGCGAAGACTTGCAGGCCGACCCGGCGGTACGCATTCGCGACCGCCACCTGGAAGGCAGCAACGTCTCTGCCGTCGAGGAAATGGTCGCCACCATGAGCCTGAACCGCAGTTTCGAGATGCAGATGAAAATTTTCAAGGCCAGCGACGCGATGACTGAATCCGGCAACCGCCTGCTGGGCGCCTAAGCCCAACGCCAACCAATTACCAGGAGTAAATCATGAATCCAGCAATGTGGATCAGCAAGACCGGCGTGCAGGCACAAGATGCCAAACTGCAAGCCATCGCGAATAACTTGGCCAACGTCAATACCGTTGGCTTCAAGCGCGACCGCGTCGTCTTCGAAGACCTGTTTTACCAGGTCGAGCAGCAGCCGGGCACGCAGCGCGCCGACAATACCCTCTCGCCATCGGGCGTACAGCTGGGTAACGGTACCCACATGGTGGGCACGCAAAAGGTGTTTACCACCGGCAGCCTGCAAACGACGAGCCGCGAATTCGACGTCGCCATCACCGGCAACGGCTTTTTGCAAGTGCTGCGCCCGAACGGCGAAGCGGCCTACACGCGCGCCGGCCAGCTGGGCATCAATGAAAACGGCGTGATGGTCAACGCCCAGGGCTTGCCGCTGGTGCCGCAGATCACCGTGCCGAACAATGCCACGGCGATCACCATCGGCGAAAACGGCATGGTCACGGCCACCGTGCCGGGCAATGTCGCCGGTACCGAACTGGGCCAGTTGAACCTTTCCAGCTTCGTCAACCCGACGGGCCTGCTGGCACTCGGTGAAAACCTGTTCCAGGAAACGGCATCGAGCGGCACGCCGACGGAAGGCCGTCCCGGCGAAGGCGCCCTGGGCAAGCTGAAACAGTTCGCGCTGGAAGGCTCGAACGTGCAGGTGGTCGAAGAGATGGTCGACATGATCGCTGCCCAGCGCACCTATGAAATGAACACCAAGGTGCTGTCGGCCGCCGACAATATGCTGCAATACCTGGCGCAAGCGGCACGCTGATGACAGCCGCCATGAAAGCCACGGCCGCCATGCTGCTGGTGTTGATGGCCGGTTGCGCCAGCCAGCCGATGGCGCCGCTGGCGCCCAGCTTTTCCGATACGCCGCTGCCCGTGGCGCCGCGCAGCGCTGCGCAAGGCGGCGTGAGCGGCGGCGTCTTCAATCCCGACGCGGGCCTGGCCCTGACTTCCGATAGCCGCGCCTTCCGGGTCGGCGACGTCGTCACGGTGGCGCTGCAGGAAACCACGCAGGCCAGCAAGAAGGCCGGCACCTCGTTCAACAAGGGCTCGTCCGTCGGCGTGCAGGCGGCCAACATCCTCGGCAAGACCTTCCCCAAGACGGGCATCGACCTGTCGGCCGACCGCAATTTCGCCGGCGACTCGACCAGCACGCAGCAAAACGCGCTGTCCGGCGCCATCACCGTGATCGTGCAGGAAGTGCTGCCGAACGGCTTGCTGCGCGTGCAAGGCGAGAAAACCCTGACCCTGAACCAGGGCGAGGAATTCGTGCGTCTGCGCGGCTATCTGCGCGCGGCCGATATCGATTCGAACAACCAGGTGTCATCGTTGCGCATCGCCAATGCGCAGATCGCCTATTCCGGCCAGGGCACCCTGGCCGAAGCCAACAAACCAGGCTGGCTGACGCGCTTCTTCGTCGGCCCATGGATGCCGTTTTAAGGTGAGCTCATGAAATTTCGTTCCGCCCTGCCCCTGGCAGCCATGCTCGCTGCGCTGTCCGGCTTTGCCCTGCCCGCCAGCGCCGCGCAAGTGCTGCGCAACCTGGTCAGCATCGAGGGCGTGCGCGACAACCCGCTGGTCGGCTACGGTCTCGTCGTGGGCCTGAACGGCAGCGGCGACACCACCCAGGTAAAATTTTCCAGCCAGTCCGTGGTCAACATGCTCAAGCAGTTCGGCGTGAAGATGCCGGACGGCGCCGAATCGAAAAGCAAGAACGTCGCCACCGTCATGGTCAGCGCCGTGTTTCCCCCAGGATACCGCCGTGGCCAGGCCATCGACGTCACCGTCTCGTCCCTGGGCGATGCGAAAAGCTTGCGCGGCGGCACCTTGTTGCTGACGCAATTGCGCGCGGCCGATAATGAAACGTATGCGCTGGCGCAAGGCAACGTCGTCGTCGGCGGCTTGAACGCCACGGGCAAGAGCGGCTCGTCCGTCACCGTCAACACGCCCACCTCGGGCCGCATTCCGAACGGCGCCAACATCGAGCGCGAAATCCTCAGCGATTTTTCGACCAAGCCGACCGTCACCCTGAACTTGCGCCACCCGCATTTCGAGACGGCCATCAATATCGTCGAAGCCGTCAACCGCCGCTTTGGCGCCGTCGCCACCACGCGCGACGCCACCAGCGTGGAAGTGCTGGCACCGGAAAACCCGACCCAGCGCGTGGCCTTCATGGCCAAGCTGGAAGCGCTCTCCGTCGATGTCGGCATCGATACGCCAAAAGTGGTGTTCAATTCGCGCACCGGCACCGTGGTCATCGCCGAAGGCTTGCGCGTAAAGGCGGCCGCCGTCACGCACGGCTCGCTGAAAGTGGTCATTTCCGAAAGCTCGGCAGTGAGCCAGCCGGCGCCGTTCGGCCGCGGCCAGACCACCGTCACGCCGCAATCGAAGGTGTCCGTCGACCAGGGCAACGGCAATATGTTCAAATGGCCGGCCGGCGCCAAGCTGCAGGCCATCATCGACGTCGTCAACAGCCTGGGCGCTTCGCCCGACGACATCATGGCAATTCTGCAAGCCCTGGACCAAGCCGGGGCCATCGAAGGCGAACTGGTGGTTATCTGATGCTTAATATCAACGACAGCAGCAGCGCCCTGCCTTCGGCGCTCGACGACAAGTCCCCTGCCGCCGCCACGCCGGCCGATCCCCGCTATGCGGCCAAGGCCACCGAGGCGGCCGTCAAGTTCGAAGCCTTCTTCATCTCGCACATGCTGCGCCAGATGCGTTCGGGCACGCGCGAGATGGCGGGCGAAGACAGCGTCTTCAAGGATCCCGTCAACAGCGACATGCTGGAAATGGCCGACAATCTGGTGGCCGACAAAATGGCCGGCCAGCGCGCCTTCGGCATCGCCGACGCCATCCTGCGCCAGCTGCTGCCGGCGGCCGGCGCCCCCGTGGCAGCCAAAAGCGCCGTCAAGACCGACAATATTGCAGCGCCGCTTAATAAATCCGTCTGAAGCGTCGCCTGTACAAGGTAATATCGATTCAATGCCTGCCCACCCGCACGCGCCACACTCTTCACGAAAGAAACTTGCCCAATGAGCATCATCAGCAATGCATTGTCAGGCAGCATCGCCGCCCAGGCCGCACTCAATGCGGCCAGCCAGAACATCGCCAACCTGCAAACGGCGGGCTACACGCGCCAGGGCGTACTGTTGTCCTCGCTTGGCGCAGGCGTGGGTGTGCGCTCGGCAGGCAATGGCGTGGAAGTGTCGGCCCTGCTGCGCTTTGCCGATGCTTATAAAAGCCAGCAAATGTGGCGCGCCGCGTCCGACCAGGGCGCCCGTTCGCAGACCCAGCCTTATCTGACCCAGCTCGAGCGCGTGATGGGCGACGATGCGTCGAGCATCAGCAACGGCATCGACGGCTTTTTCGCCGCCCTCAATGCCTCGGCCGTCGACCCGACGTCGACGCCGCTGCGCCAGCAGATCGTCACCTCCGCCGACGCCATGGCGCAGCGCTTCAACAGCATCAGCACCGTCATGGGCAACCAGCTGCTGTCGTTGCAGCAGCAACGGGCAGCGATCGTGCCGCAGGCCAATACCGCGCTGGCCAATATCGCCGCGCTGAACCAGCGTATCAGCACCTCCACGGCCGCGGGCACGAATGTGTCGTCGCTGATGGATGCGCGCGACCAGCTGATCGATGGCCTGGCCGCGCAAATGGGCATCGAGGTGCTCGACCAGGCGGACGGGTCGCGCAATGTCTCGCTGAAATCGGGCCAGCCGCTGGTCATCGGCAGCATGGCAGGTACCCTGAGCAGCAACATGACGAACACGGGCGAGCAAACCCTGAGCCTCGATTTCGCCAAGTCCTCGTACAAGCTCGACCCGGTCACCATCGGCGGCCAGATGGGCGGCCTGGGCGAGTTCGAGCAAAATACCCTGAAACCGCTGCAGCAGTCGCTGCAAGACATGGCGACCCAGTTGACCAACAAGGTCAACGCGCAACTGGCGCTGGGAAAAACCATGGCCGGCGCGCCGGGCGGCCCCCTGCTGGTGTATGCGAATGGCAAGCTGAGCATTACTCCCGGCTTCAACGCCAAGGATCTGGCCCTGTCGCTGACGGGCCAGGCCGGCGATAGCGGCAACTTGCAAAAATTGATCGAGATCAAGAATCAACCGATCACTGTCAGCTGGGTCGGTTCCGTCCTGATGAGCGACGCGGACACGCAGCTGGTCGGCAAGCTCGGTATCTACAGCCAGCAGAACCAGGCCCTGCTGAAGACGGCCAACACGGTGCGCTCGCAAGCGATCGACGACTGGAAGTCCACCAGCGGCGTGAACAAGGACGAAGAAGCGATGAGCCTGGTCGAGTTCCAGAATATGTATCAGGCAAACATGAAAGTCATTTCCGTGGCGAATAGCCTGTTTGACGCCACTTTGCAAATGATGGGTTAAGGAGAAGATCATGCGTGTCGCCAGTAGCCAGTACCAATCGCTGATCAATATTTCGCTTCAGCAAAACCAGGAACGCATCAACTTCCTGACCCAGCAGATGTCGTCGGGCCTGCGCATCCAGCTGCCATCGGACGATCCGATCGGCAACGTGCGCATTTCGCGCCTGACGCGCGAGCAAGCCATGGTCACCCAGTACCAGGACAATATCGCCACGGTAAAAGTGCGCCTGCTGAAAAACGAAAACTACCTGTCGAGCATGGTTACCGACATGGGCCAGGCGCGCGACCTGCTGGTGTGGGCCGCCGACGGCAGCAATACGCCCGGCGACTTGAACGCGATGACGCAATCGCTGACAGCCATGCGCGACAGCGTGCTGTACACGGCCAACCTGAAGGACCAGGAAGGCCGCTACATGTTTTCCGGCACGGCCACCGACCAGCCTGCGATCAAATACGACCCGGCGGCAGCCGTCGGTTCGCGCTACAGCTACGTCGGCAATACCGACACGCAGACCGTCGTGGTCGGCAATGGCGTGACGCAGGCTGCCAACGTCGACGTGAAGAACCTGGAAGTGTGGCTCAACAAGATCGACAAGGTGGTCACCACCCTCGGCACGCCGGGCGTCAACCCGAACGACCCGGCCGTGCGCGCCATCGTCAACGATGGCCTCGGCGGCACCGACGATGGCATGGATTTGCTCTCCGGCAAGATCGCCATTTTCGGCGGCGCGCAAAACATCCTCACCACGCTGTCGGGCAACCTGTCGAATGTCTCGCTGTCGAACAATTCGGCCCTGCTGGACCTGAAAAAGACCGACATGGGCGCGGCGGCCATCGAACTGACCGGCTACCAGACGGCCCTGCAGGCAACATACAAGGCATACGCCAAGGTGGGCACCCTTTCCCTGTTTGATCTTCTCTGACCATCATGCAAATCGTTCAGACCTCCTCCTCTTCCGGCGTCAATGCCAAAGGCGCTGGCACAGCCCGCGTCGTCGATGACGCATCCGCCGCCATCAACGGCAGCGCCAGTGCGCGCAGCGAGGCGCCAGCGGCGAAGAGGTCGACGGCGAGCCTGCAGCGGGGCCTGAGCAACTGGGATCACCAGTTGCAGGGGGAGATTTCCAACGCGCAACAAACACTCGACTACCTGGAACGCAGCAGCAGCCAGCTGCAAGCGCTGAAAAGCGAGCTGGCAGCCAAGCTGGCCGCGCGACAGGGCCGCGAAGGGCAAGTCGAGGCCAGAGTACGCCAGTTCAGCAATACCTGGCGCCAGCGCGCCAGCGCCTCGGGCGGCACGCTCGACGCACAACTCGGCTATACGAGCCCGCAGGCGGCGCAGCAGAACTTCAGCATCCGCGGCCTGACCATGGCCAGCCTGCAGGAAGGCCCGCAGGAAGTGCTGGCGTTTTCTGTCGGCGGCGCGAACCAGGCCTTGCGTTCGGTCAATATCGAACCTGGCCTGAGCGCGAATGAAATCGTCTCGCGCTTCGACCGTGCCTTGATGCCATCAGGCATCGGCGTCAAGCTGGGCGAGAATGGCGAACTGGTGTTCAGCACATCGGAAGCGGCCTGGGCCAACGTGCGCGACAGCCTGTCCGTGCGCGGCAGCGGCATCCGCTACCCGACCGGCCAGATGAGCCGCGTGCGCACGGATGCGGAACCGGCCGCCATCGCCCCGGAAGAATGGAATACGGGCGACGTGGAAGCCCTGCGCGCCACCTTGCAGCAAGTGGTGCAGGCGCTGGCGCAGTTGCAGGCGGCGCGCAGCTCCGTCAGCCTGGCCCTGGCGCAAGCGACGGGACGGGTTGCCCGCGCGCAACCGGTGCAAGTGAACGTCAGCATGGATACCCTGGCGGAAAACTTCACGCAAAAGGCCAGCGAACCTGGCTATGAATCGCTGCTGGCGATCAGCTCGGCATTGGTCGGCATCAGCCGCGAGCGCGTTGTCGCCCTGCTGGGCCTGGAATAACCGCTTCCCGTGCGTGCGCCGCCCTGGCGCACGCGGCAATAAAAGGGGCATGCCCCCTAGCTCAGGACGGTGGAAATCCGTAAGATGCTGCTGTCGCTTGCCGATTCACCACTACGCCGGCGCATTTCGTCATCCACCTCCGGAGTTCCCTTGATAAAAACCGCCGCCCGGCTGATCAGCTACGCCCTGCTGGGAAAATCCGGCAAGCAACCCCTCGACATCGCCAAGGTGCGCAAGGTGCTGATTTTGCGCAACGACAAGATCGGCGACATGATCGTCACGTCGGCCCTGCTGCGCGAGCTGAAGAAAAACTATCCGCACTGGCAGATCGATGTGGCCGCCAGCAGCGCCAACCGCGATGTCATCGCCGGCAACCCGCATGTGAACGAGATCCTCATCTGGGACAAGCAGCCGCTGCTGCGCGACTTGCGCACCACCATCGCCGACCTGCGCCGGCGCCGCTACGACGTCATCTTCAACCCCTACAACCGCTTTTCGATTCCCTTGCTGCTGCGTATCAAATGGCTGGGCGCCCGCTACCTGACGGGCTTTGCCATTCCCAAGTACGGCACTTCGACGGCGAAGCTGGGCATGTTCGACCATACGGTGCCCTGCGACCGCAGCCGCCACATCCTGCACAGTTTTTTCGCCACGTTCGAGGAGTTTGGCCTGCGCGACATCGATATGCGCTATGAACTGTTCGGCGTGGACGCGCACGCGGCACGGGTCGACGCTGCCTGCGACAGCCTGCTGCGCGCCCATGATGGCTTGTTCTGCCTCAACTTCCAGGGCAGCAATGCGCAACGCACGGTCAGCGTGGCCGATGCACAGCGCTGCTGCGCCGCCCTGGCGGCACGCTATCCGCGCCATGCGCTGCTGGTGATCGCCGCGCCGGGCACCGAGGCGCGCGCCGCCGAGATCGTGCGCGGCGCCGACCATGCCAACGTGATGAGCGCGCCGCCCACCGGCCACATCCTGGAGCTGGCGGCCCTGATACGCCGCTGCGACCTGGTGCTGTCGCCCGACACGTCGGTGATCCACATCGCCTCGGCGTATGACAAGAAAATCGTCGGCTACTACATCCGCACCGACAACTACCGCTGGTTTTACCCGGCCAGCAGCCATTACCGCGTCATCCTGGCCCCAGGCCTGACCCTGGCCTCGGTCAGCGATGCCGAGACCCTGGCCGCCGTGGAAGACCTGATGGAAGGCGCCGGCCAGGCGCAGGAGACGCTTCAGGCCGCCGGCTGAGACGCCAGCAGGCGGTCCATCTGCCCCACCGGCAGCGCGCGGGAAAAGAAATACCCCTGCGCATAGTCGCAGCCGGCGGCACGCAGCAGATCGCGCTGCGACGCCGTCTCCACGCCCTCGGCCACGACTTTCAAGCCCAGGCGCTGCGCCAGGGCAATGATCGCCTCGCACAGTCCCTGCCCCGCGCCATCGCTTCCCAGTTCGCCGACCAGCGAACGGTCGATCTTGAGAAAATCGATATCGGCCTTCTGGATGCACGCGAGCGACACCTGGCCGCTGCCGAAATCGTCGAGCGCCAGCGCCAGGCCCATGGCGCGGAACTGGCGCAGCCGGTCAACCACCTGGCGCGCTTCGTCGAGCAGCACCGCTTCCGTTGTTTCGATGACGATGGCGCCCGGCGCCAGGCCGTGGCGCGCCAGATGCCCGCCCCAGTCCTGGTACAGCGCGGCGTCGCAGCGAAATTCCACGGCCGACTTGTTGATGCTGATCTGGAACGCGGTGCCATGCTCGTCCTGCCACTGCCGCGCCTGGCGCACGACCTGGCGAAACACCCACTCGCCGATATCGATGATCAGGCCGTTCGCCTCGGCAAAGCCGATGAAATCGGCCGGTGCCAGCAAGCCGCGCAGCGGATGGCGCCAGCGCAGCAGCGCCTCGGCCCGCTCGATGCTGCCATCGCACAGGCGAATGATGGGCTGGTAATGGACTTCGAACTGGTCCTGCGCCAGCGCCAGGCGCATCTCGCGCACCGTGCTGCGGCGCAATTCGGCCGCCTGCTGCAATGCCGGTGTGAAATAGCTGTAGCCGTTGCGCCCCGCACTCTTGGCCGCATACATGGCCTGGTCGGCGTGCCGCAGCAAGGCGTCCGGCGACTCGGCGTCGGCCGGATACAGGGCCACGCCCACGCTGGCCGACACTTGCGCCGTGTCGCCTTCGAGCACGAACGGCAGGGCCAGCGCAGCCGTCAATTCCTGCAGCACGCGCTCGATGCCGCCCAGCTGTCCCACGCCGGCGAGGATGACGGTGAACTCGTCGCCGCCCAGGCGCGCGACCGTATCGGTGGCGCGCACGCGTTCGCTGATGCGCCGCGCCGCCTGGCGCAGCAGCATGTCGCCCTTCTCGTGGCCGAGGCGGTCATTCACCTGCTTGAAATGGTCGAGGTCGATGAACAGCAGGGCCAGGCAAGCGCCCTCGCGTTTGGCGTGGGCCGCCTCGTGCTGCAAGCGGTCGAGAAACATGTGGCGGTTCGGCAAGCCCGTCAGCTGGTCGAAATTGGCTTGCCGCCAGATGCGCTCGGACGCGGCGCGCTGCGCCGTGATGTCGCTGACCAGCGCCAGCGCCCCCAGGTAGGTGCCGCTGGAGTCGAAGATGGGATTGGTGGCCAGGGTGGCCCACAAGGTGCTGCCGTCGCGCCGCAGGAACTTGAATTCGTGGCGCTCGACGATGCCGTCCTGGCGCCGCGCGATGTTGCGCTCTAGGATGGCGCGCCCCTCCTCATCCATGAAGGCCGCCAGCGGCTGGCCCAGCATATCCTCGATCTGGCAATCGAGCATGTGCGCCATCTTCGGATTGACAAAGCTGGTCAGCGCCTGCGCATCGATTTCCCAGATGCCCTCCTCGGCGCTGTGCACGATGCGCCGGAAGCGCTCTTCGCTGCGTTCGAGCGCGGCCAGCTTGCCCTCGGCCTGCTCGAGCACCAGCCGCAGCGCCTGGCCGTTCGGGTCGGCGCTGCCCAGCAGGCTGACGGGCAAGCCCGCCTCGCGCACGCCGGGACGCGGCGGGGGCAGCTGCACCTGCAGCTGGATGCGCTCGGGCTCGCTGCTATTGAGCACGCGCTCCACGAACTGTTCGTAATCGCGGCGGAACGCCTCGTGCACAAAAGAACGGAACAGCACGTGGCCGGGACGCCCGCGCGCCAGGCCGAACAGCTCGGCCGCCACCAAGTTGACTTGCAGGATCACGCCATCGAGGCCCAGCACGAAATAGGCGACGGGCGCCAGCAGGTATAAATCGTTGAAATACGCTTGTTCGCGTTCGGCCTTCATCCGTTCCGGACTGAAGACGCCATCGTCAAGCAGGGGCGCGACATGCCGCGGCGCGCCGTCGTGGCCGAGCGGGGAGGAATCCAGAGCAGGTACCGCTTGCGGTGGTGTATCCATGGCTGTCCTTGGCACGGCCGCCCTGGAAAACAGGTGGGTGCAGTAGCGAGACTAGCACGCGCCACGCGCAGTGTCGAGCCATGGATGCCGTTTCTGCAACAGGGCCGCTCAGCGGCCCATGCCCATACGGTGCCGGCGCAAGCCAAAATCATGGCCGACCACCAGCAAGGTGCTGGCCACCAGGCTCGACAGCCCCACGATCAGCTGGATCAGCTTATCGTCGGGCAAGACCCACAAGGACGAGTCCGGCGCCTCGCAGCCCGTGGCCGCGCTGATCAGCGGAGATACCCAGGCCGCGTCCGGCGTCACGTCGAGCACGACGGCGCCGTCGGCGCTCGTCTGCATATAGATATCGCCCCCTTCGGCCAGGGTAAAGCAGATACCCACGCCCGTTTCCGTGGCGCGGATATTGTCCTGCATGCTGCGGTTATGTTCCTCGATCCACACTTCCACGTCGTATGGCGTTTCCAGGTGCTCCCATGGACGGGGACGGAAACGGGGACGTTCTTCCGGGCTAGCGGGGGTGTCGGGAACGTCGGGGATATTGCTGTCTGCTGCGCCTTGCATGCTCGTTGACCTTTTCTGCGGTGATGCGGCGGGACCGGTTGCCCGCCAGCCGCCATTATCCACCGTTCACGGCGCGCATGGTATTCCCACACCGAATCAATCAGAAAAACTGACAGCTATCGACTTCAAACATCAGCACACCTGACTTAAAATAGCCGCCATCTCTTCTTTACAGGCTTTACATGCAAGGCATCAAACGCAAAATCGTCTACGTCACCGCCTTTGAAATCATCGGCATGGCCATTTCCACGGCCTGGCTGACCATGCTTTCGGGCGAATCGCCCACCAGCACGGGGCCGCTGGCGATCATGATCACCACCATCGCCGTGATCTGGAACCTGCTCTACAACACGGCGTTCGAATACTGGGAAATCCGCCAGGTATCGCGCACGCGGACCGTCTGGCGCCGCATCCTGCATGCGATCGGCTTCCAGATCACCCTGGTCATCTACCTGATCCCGCTGATCGCCTGGTGGCTCGACATCAGCCTGTGGCAAGCGTTCGTGCTCGATTTCGCGCTGATGCTGATCATCCCGTGCTACAGCTTCATCTTCAACTATTTCTTCGACGGCTTGTTCGGCGTGCCCCTGTCGGCGCAGCAGCCGAAGGAAGAGCCGGCCGACATTCAGGCCGCTTCGCTGAGCAACTGAAGAAAGGACCGCGCCGCCATGCCCAGCGGCCGGTCCTTCATCCACACGAGGTGGATGGGCACGACGAGGCCATTGCCCGTGTTCTTGAATGCCACGCAGCGCACCCGCCCTGCCGCCAGCGAATCCTGGATGGCCGAGGCGGCAAAGTTGCCCCAGCCCAGTCCCGCTTCCACCATCGCCAGCGCCACCGGCAAACTGTCCGTGCGCCAATAGGACAGTCCCACCACAGGGCGCGCATCGGCCAGGTCGAGTTCGCGGCTGGCCACGATGATCTGGCGCAAGTTCACCAATTCTTCGATATACAGGGGCCGGCCCGCCGCGTCGGGCGGATGCTGGGTGGAGATAATCGCCAGCAAGGCATCGCTGCCCACCAGCTGGAACTGTTCTTCGTGATTGATACGCCCGCCAGCAAAAGCCATGCAGGCGCTGATGCGGCCCCGGTGCAGCATGTCGAGCACATCGTCCTGCGGCGCCGTCAGCACTTCGATGTCGAGCAGCGGATGGCGCTGCGACAGCGCGCGCACGGCGGCCAGGAAGGGCGTATGGTCGAGCTCGGCTGCGATGCCCAGCGAAATGCGGCTTTCCAATCCCTGCGACAATTCCTGCACGTGCAGGTGCAACTGCTTCAACTGCTCGGCGATCAGGCGCGCGTGGGGAAGCAGCGCCATGGCGGCCGGCGTGGGCACGGCTTCGCGCGCGCCCCGGTCGAACAGGGCGATACCCAGTTCCGCCTCGATATTGGCCATCGCCATGCTGACAGCCGATGGCGCACGCCGCAAGGTACGCGCGGCGGCCGAGAACGAACCGCCATCGACGACGGCCAGGAACAGTTCGATGTTGTGGCTGGACAGTTTCATGGGGAATATGGAAAGTGCGGTGGAAAGTGCGGCACTTTTGCGCGCAAGGGCGGTCAAAAGGAAAAACCATGGGAGGACGCGCATGCGCCATCGACTACCGTACCGCCGCAGCGGCTATGTCTCGGACTTTACCCGCTTTATCGACGGCTATCTGCAGACGCACCCGGAAGTACTGGAAAACCAGCGGCGCGGCTGGCGCATCTGGTGGGAGCGCCCCGCCAAGCTGCGCGAACTGGAACTGATCCACGCCGACAGCGTGCCGGAGCCGCCCTACCACTACGACTAAAAACGCCTGACCAAACCTACTGCGCGGTGCGCCTTGCGGCCTGCGATGCTCGCCGTACCTTCGTACGGCTGCGCGTCTCGGCCACAAATCACTACCGCTCGCGACGGTTTTGTCAGGTGTTTAATCTTTCGTTTAACCTTTCCAGACGCGCTGGAGGCCCGTATCCGCATGGATCCAGCCGCCGCGCGGGCCATTGCGGTAATAAAAGCCCACGCCGCCCTGCTTGAAGCTGCGCACGAGCGAACCGAGCACTTCCGCGTTCAGATTCGCCACGCGGATGTCGGCGGCGCGGCCCGAGATGTGCAGCGACTGGCGCGCGGCCGGCACGCCCGCTTCGCGCAGGCGGCTGTTCGACTCGGCCGTGCGGTAGCCCGACAGGATCTCCAGCGGCTGCTCGATGCCGTAGCGGGCCACGAACGCTTGCGTGCCCCACAGGGTTTCCAGCAGTTTCGGGTCGATCGGCGCCGTCTTCTTGCCGTTCACGTCGCGCAGCAAGTGGCACAGTTCCTGGTAAGCCGAATCGATGACTTCGCCATCTTTCCAGTACAGCAGCTTGGCCTTTTCATTGCTGGCCGGGCGCACCACTTCCAGGGTGCGGGGCTTGAGCCAGAATTCCAGGTCCAGCGCCTGCGCGTCGAAGATGTCGGGCGGCGGTTCCATCTCGGTGATGGCCTGGCGCGACTGCGACGTGATCGAGCGGTCGACGCTGGCCAGTTGCGTCGGCTGGGGCGGCACGGCCGTGCGCGGTGCGCGCGGCTTGGCGCTGGCCGAAGCCGAGGCCGGAGCGGCCGTGCGCGAGGCGCAGCCGATGAGAGGAGTGGCTACCAGGCCCAGCGCGGCCAGGCCCATACCGTGATGTAGAAAATTTCTGCGCGATGCCATAGTCAGTCCAATTTAACGATGGGAATACTATAGCGTATTGTGCTGCGAAGAAAAACCCTCAATGCCTATCGTGTCACCCTCATTTTGGTATTGGGTGCCCTATGCGGCGGCCGCGCTGGCCGCCACGTGGCGGCTTGCCTGCGCCAGCGCCGTCAACGGCTTGTCCAATAAATATCCCTGGGCCACGATGGGCAAGCCCGTGATGGCGGCGACCCGCTGCAGCGCGGCCAGCGCCGGCGGCGTGTCGAGGCGCTTGAAAATGACGCGGATCTTCGCCGCATGGCACAGAGTGACGAAGCTGGCGACGGCCTGCTCGTCGCTGAGATTGCCCGCGTCGAGCTTGAACGCATGCGGGTGCAAGCGCTCCAGCATGCCGGTCGCCTCCTGCACGCTGGCCACATTGATGGCCAGGCGGAAACCGTTGCGCCGGTAATTATCGGCCACGTAATTGAGCAGCCAACCCTGGTTAGTCGTGACCGTCGGCAATTGCAGCACGATGCGCTCGATGGGCAAGCCCAGCGCGTCGAGGATGCGCTGGAAAGCGTGGCCGTGATTGCTGCTGACGGCGCTCAGCAGGCGGTCATGCACGTTCAGGTACAGGTCCGACTGCTCCGCTTCGCCCTGGCGGAAGAAATTGATCGCGTGCAGCATGCGGCACAACCGGTCCAGCTCCACGGATTCATCGTCGCTGGCCGCGTGGTCGAGCAAGCGCCACAGCGACAAGCCCTCGTCCGCCTTCGACACGCTGCGCGCCAGCCCTTCGAACGCCACCAGCTTGCCGCTGTCCAGTTCGCGCAGCGGCTGGAAGGCGCTCGTCATGGTGCAATTGAAAAAGCGCCCCAGCGCCCTGCCCTCCCCGTCGAGCCAGACGCTGGTGCCGGCCTGGGTTTGGTGCGACAGGCGGGCCAGGTAATTTTTCAGGACGGGAAATGGCATACGTGCTCCTTCATCGGGCTGCGCCAGCTGCCCTCGTGGGGGAGGACGGCGCCAAAGTGTGCAGAGTAAGGCAGCGCCAAGCAAAGGAGAACGAATGGTTTCGCCATTTGATATGCGCCCAGCACATAAGGATTGCGACGGCCAGCGCATAACGATAGTCGGAAACATTCGTTCCTGTGACCTGCCCCGGCCTTTACTGTGGGCATGTACCGATACCATCAGGAAGGGCCGCCATGTGCCAGTTACTCGCAATGAACAGCAGCAAACCGGCCGCGCTGGGATTTTCCTTTGCCGGCTTTGCCGAGCGGGGCGGACGCACGGACGAGCACCGCGACGGCTGGGGTATCGCTTATCATTCCAGTAGCGGCTGCACTTTGCTGACGGATCACCTGGCCGCCATCGATTCGCCGCTGGCGGCCCAGGTACAGCAGCATCCCATGAAGGCGAAAAACATCGTCGCGCACATCCGCAAGGCTACGCAGGGCCGCATCGCGCCGGAAAACACCCACCCGTTCGCCCGCGAACTGTGGGGCAAGACCTGGTCGTTCGCCCACAATGGCGACTTGAAAACGTGGCGCGCGCCCGCCAATGCGCACTACCGCGCCAGCGGCGACACGGACAGCGAGCAGGCGTTTTGCCACCTGCTGGCCAGCCTGCGCACGCGCTTTCCCGCTGGCGAACCCGCGCGCGCCGACTTGCGCACCGCCATCGCCGAGGTCGCCACGGACATCGCCGCGCACGGCTGCTTCAATTTCATCCTGTCGGACGGCGAGCTGCTGTTTGCCCACTGTTCCACGCATTTGCACTATGTGATACGCGAATACCCGTTTTCCGTAGCGCAACTGATCGACTGCGAGCGCAGCATCGACTTTCGCCAGCACAACCATCTGGACGACCGCATCGCCGTCATCGCCACGCATCCGCTGACGCAAAACGAGGACTGGCTGGCCTTCGCGCCCGGCGAACTGAAACTGTTTGCCGGCGGCACCTTGCTACCGGCAAACGATCGCGCGCAACCAGGCGTGTATATCCAGATCAGTTATTGAGGGGAACTATTCAAAGGAAGGAAAGGCCCGCCGCCGGATGGGCGGGCTGAAGGACAAGCTAGCCGTCAGGCCGAATTGCAGTTGCAAAAGCGCTTGCGCTTGGGATCCCCACTGGCAATGCCTGCGGGATCAATCTGTTTCCAGCAAAAAATCGTTTCCACGCCATATGGCGAACGCACATTGCCCGCCTCGACATAGCCCCGCTTGACGAAAAAGGCCTGGCTGCTGGCAGTGCTGTGCAGCTGCAGGGCCTTGATGCCCCACTCGCGCGCCTGCGCTTCCAGCTGCTCCACCAGCGCCTTGCCCGCGCCGCGGCCTTGCGCCTCGGGCAGCAGGTAGCACAGGGCCAGCTTGCCGGCGCGCGTCAGCAAGCCGACGCCGACCACGGCGCCCGCCTCGACTGCGACCAGCGAAAAATTGGTGGGCGACGCGAACCAGCACGCCACCATCTGCGGTGTTTTATTGCCCAGCCAGGCTTCCAGGATGGCCGGATCGTCCCGATGATCGAGGCTGCAGCATTCGACGATGGAGCGTCGTAATACGTTGCACGCCTCGAAAGCGTCGGTCGATGTTGCAATACGAATTTCAAGACTCATGTACGCTCACAAAATATTCCAGTTGCCGATGCAGGCGGTTTACCCCTGTATCGTGCGATTCGACTATACACCAAGCGGCGCAATCGGGTTTTTTGCCGCACGCCACAGACCGGTTTTGCCTATGGCGCCATGCCTGCAGACTAAGTGCTGGTGCGCGCCTTGCCCACGAATGTTTCCAAAAATCGATATCTGTTTTTTAGCGTAAACGGGAATCAAATCTAAGCATATTACGAAAAATTCGTTTCTTTTCCGGCCGGAATTTTAGACTATGTCTATCTATTCTCACAACAAGAGTTCAACATGACCCATTCCAACGCCGTATTGACCACCGCAGCGACGCTCACCCAACGCTCGCGCCGCTGGTTCCTGGCCAGTGCCCTGGCCGCGTCCGCTGCCGCCATGAGCCTGCCCATGGCGGCCAGCGCCGCCGAACCCGTGGTCTTGCTGAACGCCTCGTACGACGTGATGCGCGAACTGTTCAAGGATGTGAATCCCGCGTTTATTGCTGACTGGAAAGCCAAAACGGGTGAAACCATCACCATTAAGCAATCGCACGGCGGCTCGAGCAAGCAGGCGCGCTCCGTCGCCGATGGCCTGGAAGCGTCCGTCGTGACCATGAACCAGGCCAATGACATCGATATCCTCGTCGACCGCGGCCTCGTGGTGGCCGACTGGGCCAAGAAATTCCCGAACAATGCGGCGCCGTTTTATTCGACCATGGTGTACCTGGTGCGCAAAGGCAACCCGAAACGCATCAAGGATTGGGACGACCTGGCCAAGCCCGGCATCAAGGTCATCGTGCCGAACCCGAAAACCTCGGGCAATGGCCGCTACACCTACCTGGCGGCATGGGGCTATGCCGTGAAAAAAGGCGGCAGCGAAGCGCAGGCGCGCGACCTCGTTACCAAGCTGTTCAAGAACGTACCCGTGCTGGACGGCGGCGGCCGCGGCGCCACGACCACCTTCACGCAGCGTGAAATCGGCGACGTGCTGGTGACGTTTGAAAATGAAGTACAACTGGTGCGCGCCGAATTCGGCGACAACTTCGAAGTGGTGTATCCAAGCATCTCCATCCTGGCAGAGTCCCCGGTGGCCGTCGTCGACAAGGTCGTCGACCGCCGCGGCATCCGCAAGGAAGCCACGGCCTACCTGCAATACCTGTACTCGGAACCCGGCCAGGAACTGGTCGCCAAGCACTATCTGCGCCCCCGTTCGGCAGCAGTCGCCAAGAAATACGCGGCCAGCTTCAAGCCGATCACGCTGTTCACCATCGATGACGTGTTTGGCGGCTGGAAACAAGCGCAAAAGAAACACTTTGACGATGGCGGCGAGTTCGACAAGATTTATCAGAAGTAATCTTCGCCGAACCAGCACAAAACCGGGACATGTCCCGGTTTTTTTATGGCTGCGCGCCAGCATGCCACTCTAACGCGCTGAACAGGCTGGCGATCTCGCTGCTGCGGTGCGTGCCTGTCTTGGCCAGGATGGCCTGGATCTGGCTGCGTACGGTACTGATGCACACGCCCTGGCGCTGCGCGTACTCGGCTGGCTCCATGCCGTCGGCCAAGGCCAGCGCCAGCGACCACTCCGCGCCCGTCAAGCCGCATGGCCGCTCGGCCGCGCCGGGCCAATGCCGCCGCCCGCTCCTGAACAGTGGCCGCAAGGACAGCATGGCCAGGCTGGCGCCCTCCCCGTCTGCCGGGCCGATACGCACGGGCAGCGGCAGGATGCCGATTTCCAGCGCCGGCCGGCCGTCTGCGTCACTCGCATACAAGGGAGCGGGACGGTGGCACGCCAGTCCGACGCAAGCCTGCCGTACGCGCTGCGCCAGTTGCTGTTGCAGCTGGCTCACGCGCACAGCCACCTTACCGCCATGCAAGGTGATCACGGAGGCGAGCGGCGACGTCGCGGCCAGCAAGCGCTGCGCCGCCAGGTTCATGAAAACCAGCCGCAGGCAGGCATCGGCCAGCAAGATGGCGCGCGGCAAGGCGTCGAGCGCCTCCCAGGCCAGCGCGCCATGCGCCTGGGCTTGCTGCGCCGTATCGCGCAGGCAAAAAACATTCGGCAGATGGTCAAGCACGCGCTGCAGCTGGCCGCGCGTGTTCCCGTCATACGGACCCTGGCCCGCGGCGCGGTGCGCGGACAGGATGGTGAGCGCGCCGTTGTCGCGCACGACGCCGCTGCACGAATAGCGCACGCCCGCGCGCAAATAGAAATCCTGGAAATACTCGCTGCGCGCCACGGCCTGCTCGCTGAAATAATCCTGCATCAGATGCATGCGCCCGGGCGGCCCGCGCGTGAGCACTGCATAGCCGGGATCAAGCGCGTGATAGTAGCGCCGGTAGCCGTCTTCCCAGGCGCTTTGGTCCAGCCCGGTCACATAGCCGCGCGACGGTACCGCGCCCGTTTCCGCTTTCAGGAAACAGCAGGCCACATCGCCGCCCGCCAGCCGGGCGAACGCGCGCATGGCCACGCTCCACTGCGGCGGCTCCAATGCCGCCCGGTAAAAAGCGGCGATAACGGGATCCGCGCCGTCCTTGTCCATCATTGCCCTACCTGTAAAAAACCCGGCAAACCAGTACCGCATCCTTCACTTGAAGGATGCGCGGCAACGGGCCGGCACGCACCATGGCATCGACGGCTGCCGCCATGCGCATGCCATCGCCAGTGTTCTCCCCAACCTCGTTCTCATCAAGGAGCAGCATCATGCCTTCAATCGATACCGGTCGCCACACTCTCCAGTTGATCCATGCAGGCAACAAGCCCTTGCGCATGGCCGCGAGCGCTTCCCTCCTGCTGGCGCTATCGGCCTGTGCCAACCTGCACACCATCCACCGCACGACCGACTTGCCAGGCGCTGGCATGGCCGTCCACCTCGATGCGGCCCAGCGCGTCATTCATGTCACGCAAGATGGCAAAGCCTGTGCCGAGCCGACACCCGATGCCCTGCAATCGTATGCCTCCTCCTTCGGCGGCACCCTCAGCGCCGGCCCCGACAGCGCCGCCGTCTCGAATGCCCTGCGCGCCAATGCAGCCAGCGTGGGCCTGCACTCCCAAAGCATCACCCTGATGCGTCAGCAACTGTTCAATATCTGCGAATACGCGCAAAACAAATGGCTCAACGATGCTGACGTCATGCTGCTCATGGAGCGTTCGCAAGACCTGACCCTGGGTATCCTGGCCATCGAGCAACTGACTGGCGCCGTGGTGGCGCGCCAGCCGGTGCTGGCAGACCATACCGACATAATCGCAGAGGCACAACGGCGCCTCAAGGCATCCCAGGATGCCCTGGCAACGCAAGCGAAACTGGATCTTGCCATCAAAAAAGAACAAGCCCTGCAAGCCAATGCCGATGCCGCCGTTCAAGTCAAACCAACGGCCCTGGCCACCACGGACAAGGAAGTCGTCATGCTTAAGACCGCCCAGGAAGGTGCAAGTTCCGCCAGCGCCACGGACGGCAAGGCCGGGCAGGTGGAGACGAACGCGGGGCTGGCGCAAGCACAGGCCGAGCGTGTCGCGCTCGAAGAGGAACTGGCCGACAAGCTGGCGCAAAGCCAGCCCGGTGCCAGTACCATCAATGCAGGAACGGCAGAACACCTTGCCAGGGCCAGTACCGACATCGTCAAGATGATCTTGAACAAGGGGCACTTGACCGATATGTGCATCACCTTTATCAATCATCCGAAGAAGTATGTGGAAATGTGGCAGCACTACAAGGAAGTCATGGACCAATGCAAGTCGGTACTGGCGGTGGATTTGCTCCCGGGTACTGCTTATCCATACAGCCACAGGGATGCCACGCAGGCCAAGCCGGAACTGGAATAAGGGGAAACCAGCCTTACTGCTTCTTCAGCAGCAGCTTGAACTGCGGCACCCAGCGCCCGTCCAGCAGCATCTCGCTGGCGGCCTCATAGGCATCGCCCGATGGTGTCCAGCGCACGCGGTAGGTCAAGGTCTTGCCCTTGGCGCCCACATAGTCGGTGGCGGGAAAGTCGAGCCCGTCGTCTACCGGCTGCATCGTGCCGCGGCTATGGCCGCCGCTGTTTTCCAGATACAGGAAGGCGACCTTGTTTGCGGCGGGATCGTGGTAATACGTGGTTTCGCCCACGTAGTCGGGCTTGTCGGGACTGCGCACCGTGTGCACGTCGCGCAGCATCTGCCCGCCGTACAGCCACTGGAAACAGTGCTCATCCGTTTGCTTGCCACCGGCAAACTCGCCCTTCCAGCAATGCCCGGCCAGGAAAGCCATCGGCTGCAGCGCCGCGACCGGTTGCGCCAGCACGGCAAATGAGGGCAAGAGCAGCAGCAAGGGCAATGGACGCATGGCAAACCTCCAGGATGTTGCAGCCAAGTATAGGCGAATAAAGTGCTAGCGTCAGTGCTGGCGCACGCTTTGCGCATATCGATATGCGCATCGATTCGTGGTCAAAAGCGTGCGCGGGCCGTACTCTGGCCTTGTCGCGCCGCATGGCGTATTACGGGCACAAAGGAAATATCATGGCTATCTCGGAAGTGAATGTACGCAACCAGTTTCGCGGCAAGATCAAGGAAATCATCTTTGGACCCGTGGTTTCGGAAGTGGACGTGGAAACGCCGCACGGCATCGTCACGTCGGTGATCACCTCGCGCTCGATCAAGGACCTGGACTTGAAGGTGGGCAGCGAAGTCATCGCGCTGGTCAAATCGACGGAAGTGTCGATCGCCAAGATCCAGTAAGCACCCGGCGATTGCCTTGCCAGCTAATCACGGAACAGATACGTAAACGTGCGGCTGACGGGCAGCTTTTCCGTGCTGCCGCGCACCAGCACCTGCATGCGCTCGGCGTCGATGCGTTCAGCCGCTTCGATGGCTTTCACGTTGACCATGGTGCCGCGGTGGATTTGCCAGAACTGTTCCGGATCGAGGCCGCCCAGCAAATCCTTGAGTGGCGTGCGCACCAGCGCTTCCGAACCGGCCAGCACCACGCGCGTGTACTTGGTGTCGGCCTGGAAGAACAGCACGTCGTCGATGTCGATCAGGCGAATCTGCTTGCCCACGCTGGCCTTGATCCATTTCAACTTGTCGCGCGGCGGCGCCGGCAAGGCGGCGCGCAGCGACTGCAATAGATTGGCCATGTCGGCCGGCTGGGCGCCGAGCTTGTCGCGCAGCCGGGCCAGCGCCCGCTGCAAGCGCTCGGCCTGCACGGGTTTCAACAGGTAGTCGACGGCGCCTGCGTCGAACGCATCGACGGCGTACTGGTCGTAGGCCGTGACGAACACCACGTGGGCGCGCTTGCCGATGCGTTCGGCCACTTCCAGGCCCGACAGGCCTGGCATGCGGATGTCGAGAAAGACCACGTCTGGCTCATGCTCGAGGAAACCGTCCCAGGCATCGTTGCCGTTTTCCGCCACCAGCACGACGTGCGCTTCGGGCCAGGCTTGCGCCAGCAGCATTTGCAGGCGCTCGCGCATCAGCGGTTCGTCTTCGGCAATCAGGATGGTGGGATTCATGCGGCAGGGTCTTTCAGGCTGGATGCAATTTTGATGGGTAGCAATATTTCAGCGGTCACGCCGCCCTCCTCGCCGTCGTGCAGGCTCAGGCTGGCGGACGGATCGGACAGCAATAGCCGGCTGCGCACGTTTTCCAGGCCCAGTCCTCCGCCCTGTGCGCTGTCGGCGCCGCTGGCAGGCAAACCCATGCCCGTATCCTGCACGCGCAGGCGCAGCATGCCGTCCACCCGCAGCGCCGACAGGCGGATCTCGCCGCCGCGCAACGACGGTTCAATACCGTGTTTGATGGCGTTTTCCGCCAGGGTCAGCAAGATCATGCTGGGTATCGTCGCGTGCGCAAACTCGGCCGGCAAGTCCAGCGCATAGCGCAAGCGCGAGCCCATGCGTGCCTGCATCACGCGCAAATACGCAGCCACCATGTCGAACTCGCTTTGCAAGGGCACTTGCTCGCTGCGCATCTCCGCCAGGCTGGCGCGCAGGAAGGCGATCAGGTCGGCCGTCAATGCCGCGGCCTTGCCGGCGCCTTGCGCGCCCTGCTCGGCCAGCTGTTGCACGGCGCCCAGGGTATTGAACAGGAAATGCGGCTCGATCTGCGCGCGCAGCAGGCGCAGCTGCGATTCGCTCAGTTCGCGCGCCAGACGATCGCGCTCGGCATCCTGCTGCAGTTGCAGGGTCAGCGCTTCGTACTGGCGGTTGCGCCAGGTGGTCACGATCGCCAGCGGCACCATGTAAAACAGGCAAGCCACGAGCAAGGCCGTGCCGCCCACGCGCAGCAAACGCTCGAAGGCCATGTCCATGGAACCGGTATCGCTCAAGCCGGCCATCAGCACGCCAACGGCCACGCCGGCCACGCAGGTCGACACGATCAGCAAGAGTTTCTTGAGCTTGTTGCGCACGGAACTGCGGTAATTGAACCAGACGCCCACCAGGCCCCACGCCAGCGCAAACCCCAGGCCGTTGCTGAAGACCAGGGCCTTGAGCAATTCGAACTTGGCTGGCAGCAGCAAGTGCAGTGCGACGCCGATGGCGCTGAACAACAGCATCAGCTTGAACGCGGCGATGTAAAAACCGGCGCCGCGGTACTTGAGCAGGAAATCGTGCAACTGCTGGCGCTCGATCGGCGTCAGCTTGACCAGCTTCATGGCGATGTAGCGGCGCATCCGTCCCTGGACCTGCGCCGCCATCTCGGGGTGTTTCAGCACCAGCAGCGATTCCTCATCGACACTGCGGTACCAGTCCGTATATTTTTTTAACACGATGCGTTCTCCGTGGTCTGTGATTCAGGCATGAACGCAGTCTACGGCGCCCCTGTTGCAGGGCATAGCGCGGGGCGACGAAGCACGAAGCGGCAGGCATCAACGACGAAGCGCGCGGCGCCTGCCGAACCCCTCGTTGCTAATATTGCTCAAATAATACGAAGTTTCCAAGGTGAAATCAATAATTGCGTAACAATTTTCACTACGGCAAGAATAGCCGTTTTTATTTGCCAAATTGGCCGCAACGCCGCCTGTTACGGGCCTGTACCGTAGACATCGCTTGATCTTTAATGGTATTGTCTAAGCTTGGCAAATATTGCCTCCGAGATACACGCCGCGTCCCCGCGCGGCCCCGTTCCGGATTTGCGCGCAGCGCCCACGATGGCGCCCCAAAACTGCTTTTCCACATACAATCCCATGCTCAAAAAAATGTTCGCCGCGGTGCTGATGACGCTTTCGACAGCGGCCATCGCCGTGCCCTTCGGTTCCCAGTCGATACTGGTGGTCGAAGACGGCACAGGCAAAGTCTTGCTTGAAAAAAATTCCAACGTGGTGGTGCCCATCGCCTCGCTGACCAAACTCATGACAGCCATGGTCGTGCTCGACTCCAAGGCGAACATGGAGGAAGAGATCAGCATCGACCGCGAGGACGTCGATACCCTGAAGCACAGCACCTCCCGCGTGCCCGTGGGCGCCACCCTGAGCCGCCACGACGTGCTGCAACTGGCGCTGATGTCATCCGACAACCGCGCCGCCGCCTCGCTGGCGCGTACCTTCCCCGGCGGCCCGACGGCGTTTGCCGTGGCCGTCAACGCCAAGATCAAGGCCCTGGGCATGCGCCAGACCGTGATCGAAGAACCGACGGGCTTGTCGCCGAACAACCAGTCGACGGCGGCCGACCTCGTCAAGATGGCCGTGGCCGCCTCGCGCTACCCGGAAATCAGCCGCATCACGACGGATTCGAAGGACATCATCCAGATCAAGGGCCGCGACGTGGAATACCACAACACGAACCGCCTGGTGGGCGCCAAGGGCTGGGACATCGGCCTGTCGAAGACGGGCTACACGAATGAAGCGGGCCGCTGCCTGATCATGCGCATCAAGTCGGCCGGCAAGTTCGCCACGATGATCCTGCTCAACGCGCGCGCCAATTCCGTGCGCGCCATGGACGCCGTCAACATCCGCCGCATGCTGGCGGCCGAGAACGGCATCGAAGAGCCGAAGGTGATGCGCGCCTCGGTCAGCCGGCATAAAAAAGCGCCGGCGAAGCCATCGAAGCGCCGCCGCGCCCGTTAAGCACGGCTGAATGCTGGGGTCAGACCCGACGGGTCTGACCCCAGAACTATTTCGCTTGCCGGTTGGTCATGATGACGCCGGCAATCGTCACCGCCCCGCCCACCAGCATCGAGGCGAGCACCGGCTCGCCCAGCAGCGCCGCCGCCAGCACGATGCCGAACACGGGCACGAGGTTGTTGAACACGGCCGTGCGCGACGGCCCCAGCGCTTTGACGCCCTCGTAATACCAGACAAAGCCGATCACCGTGCCGAACACGCCCAGGTAGCCAATGGCGGCCCACACTTGCCAGCCGAAGCTGTGCCATGGCACGCTCGGAAATTCCACGGCCGCCCCCACCAGCAAAAAGGCCAGGCCCCACATCGATGCATACGTGGTGGCGGCGATCGGCGACAAGCCCTTCAGCGCGACCCGGCCGATCAGGGTATAGGCGGCCCAGCTGGAAATGCCGCAAAACATGAACACTTCGCCCATGCCGATGCCGCCGCCCGTGCCGTGCAGCACGCCGGCAAGGTCGCCGCGCGTGATGACGATGGCCGTGCCGCAGAACGCCAGCATGATGCCCAGCCACTTGAACGATCCGAGCCGTTCGCGGAACAGCATGGCCGAGGCCAGCGCCGTGACGATGGGGTTCAGCGCGACAAATAAAGCCGTGCGCCCCGCCGGCATGCGCGACAGCGCGGCCAGGAAGCACAGGTTGTACAAGAAGATGCCCGTCAGGCCCAGGGCCGCCGTCGTCATCAGCTGCTTGCGGTCCAGGCGCGGCAAGCCCCCTTCCAGCTTCCAGGCCAGCACGACGAGCAACAGCACGGCCACGCCGAAGCGTCCGCTGGCGGCCGTCATGGGCGGCATCTGCTGCGCCAGCACGCGCCCCGCGATAAAGGTACCGCCCCAGAACAGGGCGACGAAAATCAGTTTCAGGTAGACGAGCGGCGATTGCACGGAAGGCAAGGCGGCGGAAGGTATGGCGGTAGTGCGCATGGAAAGTCCTATGATGTCGCTTGTGCAGCGGATGCTGCAGATATATATTAATACTAATATCAACTCATGAAATAATGAGCGAATACTCATACATCAAAGAAACCACACCATGACCTTCACGCAACTGGAAATTTTTACTTTGGTGGCCGAACTGCACGGCTTTTCCGCCGCCGCCGCACAGCTGGGCATCAGCCAGTCGGCCGTCTCGCATGCGTTGAAGGCGCTGGAAAAGGAAATGGGCGTGGATCTGATCGTGCGCCACCAGGCCTCGGCCGAGCTGACCGACGTGGGCCGCCAGCTGCTGGTGCGTGCGCGTGAAATCCTCGGGCTATCCGAAGCCATGCGCCAGGAAGCGGCCGACGTGCTGGGCCAGCGCCAGGGCAGCCTGCGTATCGGTTCCTTCGGCCCGACGTCGTCCTTGAATCTGCTGCCGGCCATCACGGCGCAATTCCGCCTGCGCTATCCGGGCATCGACCTGCGCATCGACGAAGGCGCCGACCATGAAGTGGTGCAGTGGATACGCGAGCGGCGGGTCGACGTGGGCTTCGTCGTGCTGCCCGACGAACGTTTCGATACGGCGCCGCTGGTGGAAGACCAGATGATGGCGCTGGTGCCGCGCAGCCATGCACTGTCCAGCGAAACGTCCATCACCCTGGCCCAATTGTGCGAAGGGCCGTTCATCATGTCCGAGGCGGGCTGCGCCTGCCTGATCGAGCCGCTGTTCGCCAACGCGGGGCTGCAGCCGCAGGTACCGTACCGCATCAGCCAGGTGATCACCATCCTCGACATGGTCAGCCGCGGCGACGGCCTGTCCATCGTGGCAGAACTGGCCCTGCCCCAACGGCTGCGCGAGCAGTATCCGGAGCTGGTCGCCCTGCCCTTGAATCCCCCCGTCAGCCGCAAGGTGGGCCTGGCCGTGCGCGACCGGCGCCAGAACACGCCGGCCACCAACGCTTTTTTCGAGGTGGCGAAACAGATGGCGCCAACCCTGGTGCCCCGGCGCGCTTGAACGCTACTTAGAAAGTCTCCCACTCCTCGCTGCGTTCCGGCTTGGCGGCGGGCGCCGGTGCTGGCCGGCTGGCGATGCGCGGTGCGATGGCTGCCCGCGCCACCGGTTTGACAGGCGCCGGCGCCTGCCCTTCATCGAGCTTGAACACGCCCACCACCTGCGCCAGGGTACTGGCCTGGTCTTGCAGGCTTTCCGCTGCGGCCGCCGCCTCTTCCACCAGGGCCGCGTTCTGCTGCGTCACCTGGTCCATCTGCGCAATCGCCTGGTTCACCTGTTCGATGCCCGAGCTTTGCTCGACGCTGGCAGCCGTGATCTCGCCCATGATGTCGGTGACGCGGCGCACGCTGTCGACGATTTCCTGCATCGTCGCGCCCGCCTCGTCGACGAGGCGCGCGCCCGAATCGACCTTGCTCACCGAATCGTCGATCAGCAGCTTGATTTCCTTCGCTGCGCCAGCCGATCTTTGAGCCAGATTACGCACTTCCGTCGCCACCACGGCAAAGCCCCGTCCCTGCTCGCCCGCGCGTGCCGCTTCCACGGCCGCATTGAGCGCGAGGATATTCGTCTGGAAGGCGATGCCGTCGATGACGCTGATGATGTCGACGATCTTCTTCGACGAATCGTTGATCGAGGCCATGGTATCGACCACCTGCGCCACCACTTGGCCGCCCTTGCTGGCCACGCCGGACGCCGATTGCGCCATCTGGTTGGCCTGGCGCGCATTGTCGGCATTTTGCTTGACGGTGCTGGTCAGCTCCTCCATCGAGGCGGCCGTCTCTTCCAGCGAACTCGCTTGCTGCTCCGTGCGCGACGACAGGTCCTGGTTGCCGGCGGCGATTTCCGACGACGATACCTTGACCGACTCGCTGGCCGTGCGGATTTTCACGAGCACGGCGGCGATCTTGTCGATGAAGCGGTTGAAGGCGCCGGCGATCTGCGCCAGTTCGTCCACGCCGGAAGCGTCGAGGCGGAGAGTCAGGTCGCCCTCGCCCGAGGCGATATCGTCGAGCGCGTCACGCACCAGTTCCAGGCGCTTGAGCATCTTGAACACCAGCAGCGACAGCAGCAGCGCGGCCAGCCCGGTCAGCAGCGCGGCCGTGACGGTGGCCGTCGTCAGCATCGTCTGCAAGGCTTGCATGGCTTCCTGCTGGTCGAGCACCACGGCCAGCAGCCAGTCGGTGCCGGCCACGCGCGTGACGTACAGCTTGCCGTCGCGCTCGTTCAATCGCACGGCCTCGCTCGTGCGCGCGCTTTCCAGCCGGTTGACCTGTGCGGCCGACAGCGACGCATCGAGTTTCGCCACCGGCTGCAGGCTAAGGTCCTTGTTCGCGTGGGCGATGATGGTGCCGCTCTGGTCGACGAGGAAGGCAAAGCTGTGCGGCGTCGGCTTGATCGCCACCACGTTGGCAATCACGGTATCGAGCAGCACGTCCGCGCCCGCCACGCCCACCAATGCCTCCTTCGGCCCGACGGGCGCCGTGAACGACACCACGAGCTTGTGGCTGGCCGCGTCCACGTACGGCGGCGTGAGCATCGGCACGCCCGCCTTGACCGTGTCCGTATACCAGGCGCGCGCCGTGGGGTCGAAATCGGCCGGGCGGCCCGGATGGGTAAACACGGAACGCTTGTCCGCGTAGCCGATGAACACTTCCGCAAAATCGCCAGCCTTTTCCGCGATCTCGAAGGCGCGCAGCGGATCGGGCGTCTCGGCCGACATGACGACGGACGCCATGACCTTTTTCTTGCCATCGACCCATTGCGCCAGCACGGCCGACTGGCTTTGCAGCAGCTGCTGCATCTGCTGGTCCGATGACGCCAGCATGCTGCTGCGTGTGGTGACGTAATTGGCGACCGACAAGGCGAGCATGGACAATACGACGATGGCCACGCAGATGAGCACCAGCCGCGTGCGAAGGGAAGACAACATGATGGACTCCTCGTTTCGATTTGAGTGACGAGAAACAGTGCTCTGCACTACTTTCTCTATGAAAGCATTTTCACACAAAAATCGGAACAATTATCATCAATATTCGGAATACAACACATATATTTCCGCGTGGAAACCTGTCAAACCCTATCAGCCGATCAGCCCTCTCAAGCCGCTGGCCCGCTGCGTGCGGCGCAGAATCGCGTCGAACAGCACGGCCTGCGTGGGCGAGACGAGGGTAAAGAAGTCGCGCGCGCGCGTGATGCCCGTGTAGACCAGTTCGCGCGCCAGCATGGCGCCGCCTTCCTGGGGCAGCACCAGCACCGTGTGGCGGAATTCCGAACCCTGCGATTTATGCACGGTCATGGCGAACGCCGTCTCCACGTGGCGCAAGCGCGTGGCCAGCACGCTGCGCACGTTCTCGCCTTCCAGGAAGTACACGCGCAATGAACCGGGCCGCGTCGGATCGCGCAGGGTCAATCCGATGTCGCCATTGAACACGCCCGTACCGTAATCGTTACGCGTGACCATCACGGGACGGCCCACATACCATTCGCTGCGGCGTATCAAGCCTTCCTTTTCCAGCCGCAGTTCGATGGCCGTGTTCAAGCCGGCCACGCCCCACTCGCCCTCGCGCACGGCGCACAGGATGCGGAACGACTCAAACGCATGCAGCACGGCGCGCACCCAGTCGTCATGCTGCGCGTACGCCGCTTCGCCCGCATTCACCAGTGCCAGGTAGGGCTGGTAGCCACCCGGCGCGTCCGCGCGGCCACGCAAGGCCAGGCGCAGCACCTCGTCCGGCTGCGCGCTCACGCTCCACGCCAGCTGGCCGCCGCTGTCGCCGGCAAAACACGCTTTGGCAAGATCGGGCCTGCCGCCATTCACGGCGAAGGCCAGCTCGCCGATCGGACCGCTGAAACGGTGGCTGTGGCGCAGCATCACCGTCTGCTGCGCCAGCGCGCCGGCCGCCCCCGCGAAGTCGGGCGGAATGGCCACGCCGCTGGCCGCCTGCGCATACGCGATGGTAGCCGGCGTGTAGCCGCCCGCCTGCGCGTCGTGGCACAAGTCACCGAGCACGGCGCCCGCTTCCACGGACGCCAGCTGGTCCTTGTCGCCGAGCAGGATCAATATCGCCGTGGGAGGCAAGGCGTCGAGCACGGACGCCATCATCTCCAGGTGCACCATCGACGCTTCATCGACGATCAGCACGTCGACGTCGAGCGGATTGCCCGCGTGGTGGGCAAAGGCGCGCGTATCGGGCCGCGCGCCCAGCAAACTATGCAGGGTGCGCGCCGCGCCCATGCGCCGCGCCAGTTCCAGCAGGGGCAGCGCATCGCCCGCCTTGGCCGCCAGCCCCTCCAAAGCCTTGTCGATCGACTGTTTCAGCCGCGCGGCCGCCTTGCCGGTCGGCGCGGCCAGCGCGATGCGCAGCTGCTCCGGCTGCGGCGAAACGGCAAACAGCAAGGTCAGCAAACTGGCTACCGTGTACGTCTTGCCCGTTCCAGGACCGCCCGTGATGATCGCCACCTTGCCGCGCAGCGCGATGGCGCATGCCACTTTTTGCCAGTCCGGCCCACCGTCCTGCGTGGGCTGGTCGAACAGGATGTCGAGCCATAGCCGCACCTGCGCCAGCGGCGGATTCGTCAAATCCTGCGCGCGCGCAGCGATTTTTTCGCCCACCAGGCTTTCGTCGCGCCAGTAGCGGCGCAAATACAGGCGGTCGCCATCGAGCACCAGCGGCTGGCGCACGTCAGCCGCGCCCACCGTCCACACCTGCGGCGCGCCGGCCAGCAGCGCGCGCCAGCCCTCGACGCTGTCCGGCAACGGACCGGAAACGGCCAGCACGCCATGCCACAGCTCTTCGCTCCAGCCCAGCAGCTGCGACGGTTCGCTGGCCAGCTCAAACAGCATCAGACAGCTGTGCCCCCGCCCTTCCAGCTCGGACAGCACGACGCACGCCACGGCCACGGCGGGCGCATTCGGTGCGTTGTCGTCCAGCGTGCCGATGAAGCGGGCAAACGCGGCGCTCAGGCGGCGCAGGTGCCCCGTCTCGGCAACGCCGTCGATATGGCTGAACAAGGCATCCATCTGCAGGGTATCCAACTGCGCGTCATGCTGCATGGTGTTCCGTTTCTTCTAACAGTTGATCGAGGCCGTCCAGCAGTTCCAGCTGCGGCGCCAGCCAGTAGCAGCCATGCGTGTCCGCATTCGCGATGCCGCGCAAAAACAGGAAGATGGCGCCGCCCAGGTGCTCGGCCGGGTCGTAGGCGTCGCCCAAACGGCTTTTCAGCAACCGGTGCAAGGCCAGCATGTAGATGGCGCCCTGGATATCGTAGCGGTGCTGCGCCATGCCGGCCGCCAGCGCCTGTGTGTGGTAGGCCGCGTCGTTGGCGCCCAGCGCATTCGACTTGTAGTCGAGCACCCAGTAGCGGCCATCCCGTTCGATGACCAGGTCGGCAAAACCTTTCAGCATGCCGTGCAGCTGGCGCCGCGGCAGCACGGGACGCGGTGCGCCGTCGAGCAGCAAACGCGTGCACAGCTGGTCGAGCGCCGCCGTGGACAAATGCTCGCTGGGGAACCAGAACTCCATCTCGGACAGGGTGCTATCCAACTGCGACAGCGAGGCATCGAGCAGCGGCAGCGGCGTGATGGCGATTTCCCTGAGCCAGGCGATGGCGTCGTCCTGGCGGTGGCCCCAGCCCGAGCGCTCGCAGCGCGCGGCCAGGCGGGTGTCGAAGTTGTCATCGTGGACGCTGTCAAACCCTTCGCTGCCCATCCACTCGAGCTGCTCGTGCAGGAAATTGCCGGGCACGGAGCCGCGCGGAAAACGGTGCCAGGGCGCGTCGCCCATGTGCGTCGGCGTGACCACGGCGACAGCCGTGCCATCTTCCAGCAAGGTTTCTTCCAGCGCCCGCTGCGGCACGTGCGCGGCCGTCACGGCGCCGATCTGGCGCGTCAGCGACGTGAAGCTGCCCACCGACCAGTCGCGCTCGAATTCGCCCGAGAACACGGGCGCGGGCCGCAACTCGGGCCGCCGCTCCACCCGATCCAGCACCGTGCAAGCGTCGGGCTGCCCCAAGGTGCTGACATAGATGGCGTCGCAATCGCCCGCCACCTGCTGCCAGCGCAGCAGCAGCTGCTCGAACGGCAGCTTGTCACCGCCCGTCAGCAGGTAGCCGAGCGCCGATTCGTGCAAGGTGTTCTCGCCCGCCTTGCGCGCCGCCTGGGCGGCCACGCCCAGCCACAGGAAGTGGCGCGCCCGCGTCAACGCCACGTACAGCAGGCGCAAGTCTTCCTCGATGCGCGCCTCTTCCACAAACGCCATGGCCTCGTCGGACAAGGACAGGTCGAGACGGCGTTCGCCATCGTCGCCCGCATACTCGAAGAAGCTGCGGTTGCGTTTATCCACCTTGCGCGCCGTGACGGAAAACGGTAAATAGACCAGCGGGTATTCGAGTCCTTTCGACTTGTGCACGGTGATGACCTTCACCAGTTCCGCATCGCTTTCCAGGCGCAGCACGCGCTCGTCGCCGTTTTCGCCTTCGCCGGCGATCTGCTCGGCCAGCCAACGTATCAGCGCCTGCTCGCCATCGAGCTGGCGGCTGGCCGATTGCAGCAATTCGGCCAGGTGCAGCAGATTCGTCAAGCGCCGCTCGCCGCCCGTCTGCTGCAGCAGCATGGCCGGCAGCTGCAATTCGTGGATGAAACGGCGCAGCATGGCCAGCACGCCCTGGCGCTGCCAGATCAGGTGCAGGGCCTTCAGTTGCTCGACCCGGCGTTCCCATTCCAGCTCATCGCTCGACAGGCGCGCCAGCTCGCCCAGCGACAGGCCGATCGTGCGCGTGGCAAACGCGGCGCGCGCCAGTCCCCCGTCGAGCGGGTTGGCCAGCGCCGCCAGCCAGCGCAGCACGTCCTGCGCTTCCTCGCTGTCGATGACGGAATCCTTGTCGGACAGGTAGACGCTGGCGACCCGGCGGCGCGCCAGTGCGCGGCGGATGGCGGCCGCCTCCTTGCGGTCGCGCACAAGGATGGCCACGTCGGCCGGCTGCAGGCGCACAAAACCATCGGGGCCCGTAAAACCGGCCTGCGGGTAGCCCAGCATGGCGACGATGTGTTCGGCGCAGTGCTGCGCGAAATACTCGCGGTAGCTGTCGCCGCGCAGCGCTTCATCGCTGGCGCAGGCGGCCAGCAGGGCCGGCAGCGGACCGCTGGCGTTCACCAGGTGTTCGGCGCGGCCCTTGGCGTCGACGGCCTCGAATGGCAGCGGATTCTCGCCGTTTTTGCGGTAGCGGAAAGCGCCGGCCGGCACCTCGTCGCGCTCCGCGTGCAGGAACAGCTGGTTGACGGCCGCCACCAGCGGGGCCGTCGAACGGTAATTGGTGCCCAGCTGGTAGTGGCGTCCCGTGGTCGCGCGCCGCGCCGCCAGGTAGCTCTGGATGTCGGCGCCGCGAAAACCGTAGATCGACTGCTTCGGGTCGCCGATCAGGAACAGGCCCAGGGCCGGATCGTTGTCGGCAATCCGGTACAGCAGGTTGAAAATCTGGTACTGCGCGGGCGCCGTATCCTGGAATTCATCGACCATGGCCAGCGGATACTGGTCGATGATGCGCTGGCGCAGGGCCGCGCCATTCTCGCCGGCCAGCGCGTCGTGCAGGCGCTGCAGCATGTCGGCAAAGCCGAACTGGCGCGACTGGCGTTTTAACTGATCCATGCGCCGCGCGATGGCCGCCGCCGCATGCAGGTGCAGCTTGTGCGCCAGCGGCGTGATACCCGCCAGGGCGATCCCCAGTGCCTCCGTATGCTCGAAGCATTCGGGCACCTGCGCCGTGAAACTCTTGGCAAACGCATCCTCGATGCCGAACGGCGTCAAGCGTTCCCACGCCTTGGCCGTGATGGCGGGCAGCAGCAACAGCGGGTCTTGCGCCCATTTACGCAAGCCGTCGAACCACTTCGCCAGGTTCTCCGGCTTCATCTTGACGCCATTAAAACACTTGGGATTGGCGGCGCGGTGGTCATTGATCCACATCGCCATCTGGTCCACGCGCTCGACCCAGCCCGCCTTCAGGGTGGCCAGCTGCGCGGCCAGCGCCCGCTGTTCGCGCGCGATCAATGCCGACAACGGCTCTTCGTCGGCCATGCGCATGATGTCCGCGCGGCGCGCCAGCTCGCGCGCGCCCTTCTTCAGGGCGCCGACGTCGGGCCAGCAGGCCAGCAGCACGTCGAGCGCCTGCGGCGGCAAAGGGTAGACTTGCTGGCGCCAGTAATCGTGTGCCGCATCCTCGAACAAGGCTTGCTCGTCGCTGACCAGTTCCTCGTCGAACAGGCTGCCGCTGTCGAACGCATGCTCGCGCAGCATGCGCTGGCACCAGGCGTCGATGGTGAAAATGGCCGCTTCATCCATCGTCTCGGCGGCCAGCATCAGCCGGTGCGCGGCCTTTTGCCGCTCGCTCTCGTCCGGATAGGATTCGAGCAAGGCGTCGAGAAACGGGTCGCTGCCGCCGGATTCGTGGCGAAAATAAGCGGCCGCCTCGATCAGGCGCTCGCGCACGCGGTTCGACAATTCGCGCGTGGCGGCGCGGGTAAATGTCATCACGAGAATGTCAGCCGGCAGCAGCGGCCGCGTAAAGCGGCTGTCGCCGTCGCCATGCCCCAGCACGAGACGCACGTACAGCGCGGCGATGGTCCAGGTTTTACCCGTACCGGCCGACGCTTCGATCAGGCGCGAGCCGTGCAGCGGAAACGCCAGGGGGTTGAGCAGATGGCTCGTCATTGTTCTTCTCCCGCGCCGTCATCGGGCGCGCTGATCGGGTCGATCGTGATGTGCTGTTGCAGCCAGTCGGCCAGCGGGCCATACAGCTCGCGCGTGCAGTCTTCCCACGCTTCCTCCGCAGCCAGCGCGGAAAACTCGGGCCACAGGCGCGCCAGACACAGTTCCGCGCGCTCGCCAGTCATGTCGAAGCCGCCGTCATACACGGCGCGCGGGTCGCCCTGCCGCACCAGCGCCAGCCCCGTCTTGCACGCCGTCGGCAGCGGATGGTTCATGCCTTCGCGCCACAGCGCCAGCAAGGTGGCCAGCGCGTCGCGCGACGTGGCCGGATCGAGCGGCGCCATGCTGACGATGGCGTCGCGCGCCACCAGGTAGCCGGTGACGGGAAAGCCGAGGGCGGCGGCGGCCAGCTGGCGCAGCCACATCAGCATCAGCTTGTCGCCACGCGCCAGACCGTTCTTGTCCGTCACCTTCGAGGAAATCTGCATCAGCCAGGCCGTGTCCTGCCCGTTGCTGCACAATTTGTCGAGCCAGTCGTCGATCTGCACTTCGCCAAACGGCAGGTTGATGGCGCGCTTGTCGGCCGCGTACGGGAACGAGGCGCGCAAGGACAACCACGCGCTGCGCACGGGCACGAGCGCCTCGACCAGCTGCGCCTGCACCTGCCGGCCGATCAGGCCGATCGGCAGCACGCCTTCCCGCGCCAGCTTTTCCGCGCGCGCTTCCAGGCTGGGGCGCACGTCGTCCAAGGCTTCCACGGCGCCGCCGTCATCGAGCATGGTGTCTTCCAGCAGATAGCGCTCGAGCGCATTCAGGCCGAACGGTTCTTCATCCTCGCCCAGCATGGCCGCATCGGCGAAATGCACGCTCAAGCGGCGGCGGAAAAAGTATTTGACGGGCTGGCGCAAGAAGCTGGCCAGCTCGCCCAGTTTCAAGCGCGTACCGGGATCGAGCTCGTAAGGGCCCAGCGCCAGTTCCTCGGCTTGGGTCTCCGCATCGGCATGCGCGACGCGCCATTCGCGCGCGTACGTCAGCAAGCCATCGGCTTCGAAATAGCGGCGGCTGAAGGGCTGCAGCGCGTGCTCGGTGGTCAGCGAGACCAGGTGCCGGTCCAGCGACCAGCCGGCGGCCAGGTAATCGCGCAGCTGCGACACGAGCACGGACGGCGGCTGCTCGGAATTGTCGCGCACATTGCGCCCCACCCAGCTCACATACAGTTTGTCGCGCGCGGCCTGCAAGGCTTCGAGCATCAGGTAGCGGTCATCGTCGCGGCGCGAGCGGTCGCCCGGGCGCGCCATGCCGGGCAGCGCCAGCAAGTCGAAATCGGCCTTTTGCGCGCGGCGCGGGAAGTCGCCATCGTTCATGCCCAGCAGGCACACGACGCGGAACGGCACGGCGCGCATCGGCATCAGGGTGCAAAACGTCACGCCGCCGGAGACGAATTGATGGTTCAGGGTCGGCTCGTCCAGCGCGCCCAGCCACGCCACGCGCAGCACGGACAACGGCACCGGCTCGACAAAGCCCGCATGCTCGCACGTTTCCAGCCAGCCCTGCAAGGCGGCTTCCAGCTGCGCCAGGGTCAGGCGGTCGCCCTCGTCGTCGGCGTCAAAGAAGGCGCCCAGCAGCGCGCGCGCCTGCACGCCCCACTCGGCTGGTGTGCGCACGCCGGCCAGCACGGTGCGCCAGTGCAGCAGCGCCTCGACCAGCTGCGCCAGCGAGCCCGCAAGCGCCGCATCGAGGCCGCCCACTTCCGCATACGGCTCGATGCCGCCAAAGCTGGCGCCACCGCCGCTGGCATAGCCGAGCAGCATGCGCCGCACGCCGAAGATCCATGCATTCTGCTCGCCGGCCGCGCCCAGCCCCAGGCCGCTGCGGTGATGCTGGTCCAGGCCCCAGCGCACGCCCGCCCCTTCGATCCAGGCGCCCAGGGTGACCAGATCGTCCGGCTGCAGGCCAAAGCGGGTGGCCAGCGCGGGCACGTCGAGCAGGTCGCGCACTTCGCTCTGGCGGCAGCGCTGCTGCGGCAACTGCAGCAGCCACTCGAGCGCGACGAGCAGCGGGTTGACGCTGCGGTCCTTCACGTCGCCGATCTCGAACGGGATGAAACGCTCGTCGTTGCGCCGGTACTGGCCGAAGACGGCGTGGATGGCGGCCGTGAAGGTATCGATGTCGGGCACCATCACCACCACGTCGCGCGGACGCAAACCCGTTTCGGCGCTGTGCGCGAACATGGCCAGCAGCTGGTCGTGCAGCACTTCCACTTCGCGCTGCACGCTGTGCGCCACGTGAAATTCGATCGAGCGGTCGCCGGCGTCGGGCGGTATTTGCTCGTGCTCGGCCAGCGGACGCAGTTCGCGGATGGCCACCTGCACCTGCTGCAGCAGGGTCTCGCCCGTTTCCTCGCCAAACAGGTCGATGCGCAGGCTGTCGTCGCGCCCCTCGGCTTGCGCGTGTTCGTCGAATTCGTCGAGCATGCGGATGAAATCGCGCCCTTGCCTGCCCCAGCTGGCCAGCAGCGGGTGGCTGTGCGCATGCAGTTCTTCCAGCGGAATCCCGGCCAGGTCGGTGCCATTGCGCTGGCGCTGGCGCTTGTTTTCCGCGCGCAGCAAGTCGCGCCCGTCGATGATGTCGCCCCAGTAGAACTGGCACGGATTGGGTACGGCCAGCACCACCTGCGTGTGGCGCGCCAGCGCGGCCAGCGCCTGCAAGGTCTGGTACGGCAAGGCCGACACGCCAAACAGCACGACCCTGCGCGGCAGCTTGCCTACCGGCGTATCGTCGGCGGCGATCGCCGCCAGGAAGGCGTCGTGGATGTCGGCGCGGCCCGTGTCGCGCTCGAAATCCTCGACATCGGCCGCCACGGCGCGCCACAACTGCGCCTGCCAGCGCTGGTCTTCCTTCAGAACGATGGAGTCGCCGCGCGCCGTGCGCAACTGGTCGCGCCCGGCCGCCCAATCGGCCAGCCAGTCGGCGCGGTAGACCTGGTACTGGTCGAACAGGTCGGCCAGGCGCTCGGCTAGCTGCAGCCGGCGTTCGCAATCGCCGTCGGCAAGGAAGTAGCGCAGCGGCGCGAACACGGGGTCGGACAGCAGCGACGGCAACAGGCGCATCAAACGCCACGTTAGCGGGGACTTGTCGAACGGCGACACGCGCGGCACTCTGTCGCGCCCCAGCATGCCCCGGTAGCTTTCCCACAGCAGGCGCGCCGGCAGCGCGATGCGCGTGGCGGCGCATACGCCCATCTCCTCGGCCAGGGCGATCTTCAGCCATTCGGCCACGCCGTTCGACTGCACCAGGAAGATGTCCGTTTCCAGCGGCGCCAGCGGATGCTGGCGCAGCCACTGGAAGACGGCGGCGCGCAGCTGTTCCAGCTGGTTGCCGTGCAGGATGAGGAGGCCGGGCGTGACGGGTGTATGCATGCTGATCCGATGGGTTGCCGCGCCTCCGGCCCGGTGGCCGGAGACGTCAAACGCCTATTATCGCCGCTGCTTGCGTCAGGGGGTGTCGCTGGCGGCAAATTCCACTGAAATTTGTTCCGCCACCTGCGCCAGCGCCGGTCCCAGGGCTGTCAGCAAGACGCGCGCCTGCTGCAGGTCGCCGCCCACGCGCAAGCCTTCGATCGACGTGCACAGGCCCGCGAAGGCATGGGCGCCCACGGCCAGCGCCGACGATTTGCTGCGGTGGCCCAGGTCGGCCAGGCGTCCCAGGTCTTCCAGCGCCATGGCCTGCTCCATTTCGGCGATGCCGTCGCGTGCCGTGTCGAGAAACAGCTGGGTGTATTTGCGCATCTTCACGGCATCATTGCTGAACGTGAGGGCCAGGGTGGCCAGGTCGAGGATGGCCGTGTCGCGCAATTCCGGCGCGGCGGCCGATGACGGCGCTGCCGGCGCCGCCGCCAGCCTGTCGCTTGCACGCATGCGGCCGATGTTGCCGATGCCGCCACGCAGACGGAACCATTTCGCCAGCAGGTGAAACAGCAGATTCGGGGCGATCGGCTTGGTCACGAATTCATCCATGCCCGCCTCCAGGCAGCGGGCGCGATCTTCGCTGCCCGCGTTGGCCGTCATGGCGATCACCAGCAGGCCAGTGAGTTTCGGATCGGCGCGGATGCGGCGCGTCGTCTCGAAGCCATCCATCTCCGGCATCTGCACGTCCATCAGCACGCAGTCGTAGCGCTGGCGGGCCAGCAATTCCAGCGCTTCGCGGCCATTGCCGGCGACGCAGACCGTGGCGCCGGCGTCTTCCAGCAATTCGCAGCCCACCTGCTGGCTGAAGACGTTATCTTCGACCAGCAGGATGGATGCGCCGCGTATCACGCCCAATACTTCCGGCTCGACTTCGGCGATGCGTTCGTCGGACGCCTGCGCGCTTTTCTCCAGCCGCGCCGTGAACCAGAAGGTGCTGCCCAGGCCCGGCTGGCTGTACACGCCCACTTTGCCGCCCATGAGCTCCACCAGCTGCTTGCTGATCACCAGTCCCAGGCCGCTGCCGCCATACTTGCGCGTGGTCGACGGGTCGGCCTGGTGGAAGGAGCGGAACAGCTGCGCCACCTCTTCCTGGTTCATGCCGATGCCCCGGTCCTGCACTTCGAAGCGCAGCATGGCGTAGCTGCCGCGCTCCTCGGACTGGCGCACGCGCACGAAGATGCTGCCATTGTCGGAAAACTTGATGGCGTTGCTGGTCAGGTTCAGCAAGACCTGCTCCAGGCGCAGCGGGTCGCCGCGCCAGCGCTGCGGCAACTCCGGCGCGATATCGAACTGCAGCGCCAGGCCCTTGACGGCGGCCGCGTCGCCCAGCTGGCTGGCGATGTTCGCCAGCAGGGTGTCGAGACGGAAGTCCAGCACTTCCAGTTCCAGCTTGCCCGCCTCGATCTTGGAAAAATCGAGGATATCGTTGATCAGCCCCAGCAAATGCTGGCCCGAATGATAGATTTTTTGCAGGTAGTCGCGCTGGCGCGCGTCGGCCACCGATTTGAGGGCCAGGTGCGCCATGCCGATGATGCTGTTCATCGGCGTGCGGATTTCATGGCTCATGTTCGACAGGAAGTCGCTCTTGGCCTGGCTGGCCGCGTCGGCCTGCTCTTTCAGGCGGTGCAGCTCCGTCACGTCGGTGGACAGGCCGATCAGGCCCGTGACGGGACCGGGCAAGCCCAGCGGCACCTTCACGCTCCACAGGTGATGCACCTGCCCTTGCGCATCGACGAAGCGTTCCTCGCCGACGAACTTGGCGCCGCTGTCGAACACCTGGCGCTCGGTCAGCTGCGCGGCGGCGGCCGCATCGCCCAGCATCAACTCGCCATCCTGGCGGCCGATCAGCTGCTCCACCGGACGGCCCAGGATGGTGGCCGTGCGCGCATTCACGTAGCGGTAGCGCAGGTCGGCATCCTTCATGTAGACGTAGGCATCGACGCTATCGAGCACCGTATCGAGCAGGGTGCGCTGCGCCACCGCGTTGCGGCGCGAGCGGTACAAGGTAAAGATGTAGCCATAGATGAGCAGGGTGCCGGCCACGCCGACGCCCAGCGCCAGCCATGGAAAGTAGCGGTCGAAGGGGCTGTACAGCTCCGCCTTGCGCACGCGGAAATGGGCTTTCCACAGCCCCCCCTGGTAGGCGACGGGCAGCACCCGGTCGAAATAACCGGCATCGCCGCCCGGTTGCGGCGGCGCCGCCAGGTCGCCGTCATCGTTGAACAGCAGGCGGTCCTGCGGCGTGATGGACAGGGCCCCGCTGGCCGGCAAAGGACCGGCCGCGCTGTACAGGGTCAGGTGCAGCGGTTCCAGGGCGCTGCGTTCGAGCGCGCTGTGCACCAGCCGCGCCACGCCAAAGCCGATGCCGACGGAACCCTGGTAGGCGGCGCGGCGCTCGGCCACGCTGCCCTGCGGCATGCCATTGCGGTACACGGGCAGGCGCATGCCCAGGCCCACGTGCGCGGGCGGCCCTTTGATCATGATCACCTGCCCCGACGCACTGACCTTGCCGCTGTCGCGCGCTTGCGCCAGCGATTGCGCCACCAGCGGATTGGCGCCGATATCGACGCCCATGCGTTCGGCCAGCAGGGAATCGGGTTCCAGGTAGGTGAGCACCGTGTATTCCGGCCGCTCCCCCGCAGGCCGGATGGTGAAGGCAGGATAGCCGCGCGGCGCCAGGCTGGTGTCTTTGCGCACGGACTCGATGAAGGCGGCGCGCTGCGCCGATGGCACGGCCGCCGCGTAGTTGACCGATTCGATGGCCGGGAACTGGCGCACGATATCGAGGCCGGCCACGTAATCGTGGAACTGGCGCCGCGTCAGGTGCTCGCTGGTGCGGAACAGGGCTTCGAGGCCACGCAGCAGGTCGGAATAGCTTTTTACGCGCGTGATCAGGCTGTGCTGAGCACTATGCGTGAGATTGTCGAAACGCTGTTCGGCGTCGTCATTGACCGTGCGCGCCGCGCCCGCATACAAGGCGCCGCCCACCGCCAGGGCCAGCAGCAGGCCACCCGCCCATATCCTGATACCTGATCCCGCCCCGCCCTTGCTCAAAGTGTGCATTGTCGATCGCTTATTCCGGTTTCCTCGAATGGACGGCGCTGCGGCCGCCCAGCAAGTACGAGGATACTATCAAAGCTCATGCCCGACGCGCTTGTGGAAGAAAAAAAGCGCGTACGATGGTTGCACTGGAAACACCGGGTGCTTAAGCTTCCCGCAGTGCCCCGGCCAGCAAGGCGCCGACGCCATGGTCATCCCAGGCATCGGCGCAGCGCACCACGTCGCCCACGACGATGATGCTGGGACTGCCCAGGCCGCTGGCCAGCAGGTCGTCCGGCAAGTGTTGCAAAGTGCTCAGCAACTGGCGCTGGGCGGCCAGGCTGGCCGATTGCACCACGGCCACGGGCGTGCCGGGCGCCATGCCGCCGGCCAGCAAGCCGGCCTGGATGGCGGCCACCCTGGCCACGCCCATGTAGATGACGAGCGTCAAGCCGCTTTGCGCCAGGGCCTCCCAGTTCGGCTCTGACGCGGCATCCTTGCCGTGGCCCGTGACGAAGATGGCGCCCTGACTCCAGCCGCGGTGCGTGAGGGGCACGCCAATGGACGATGGCGCGGCCAGGCCGCTGCTGATGCCCGGGATCACTTCGACGGCCACGCCGTGGCTGCGCAGGTAGGCACGCTCTTCGCCGCCCCGTCCGAACAGATACGGGTCGCCCCCCTTCAGGCGCACCACATGCAGCCCCGCGCGCGCTTCGGCCAGCATCAGGCGCTCGATGAACGCTTGCGGCGTGGACGCGCAGCCGCCCCGCTTGCCCACTTCGACCACGCGCACGCCATGTGCCGCATGCGCGAGGATGGCCGGGTTGACGAGATCGTCGATCAGCACCACGTCGGCCCGTGCGATGGCCTTCACGGCCTTGAGGGTCAGCAGGTCCGGGTCGCCGGGACCGGCACCGACCAAGGTCACGCTACCACATTGCGCCATGATGAACTCTCCAATCAAAAAAAGTGGCCGATGGCAAACGATGCCGCGTACGCTTCCGGCGCGCTGCCGTCCCACACGACGCCGTCGCACAGGGTCGAGCTGCGCATCGGGGATTTTGGTACGGGTGTAGCCGTCATTTCCGCCGCTTGGCGGTACAGGTCGATGCGGTTGACCTGGCGCGCCACGGCCAGGTAATCGGGTTCGTCACGCAGCAAGCCCCAGCGCCGGTGCTGGGTCATGAACCACATGCCGTCCGACAAATACGGGAAATTGACGGCGCCATCGCCGTAAAACTTCAAGCCGTGCGCCTCGTCCCAGGTCTTGCCCAGGCCATCCTGGTAATGGCCAAGGATACGCGGCGCCAGGGTTTCCTGCGGCGTATGCAGATAAGCGGGCTCGGCCAGGGTGGCCGCCATGGCCAGCCGGTTGGTGTCGCTGGCATCGATCCAGCGCCCCGCCTCGAGCACGGCGGCAATCAGGGCGCGGCAGCTGTTCGGATGCTGCTGCGCAAATGCGGCGCTGGTGCCCAGCACCTTGCCCGGATGGTCGGGCCAGATTGCGCCGCTGGTGGTGGCCGTCACGCCCACGCCATCGACGATGGCCTTGTAGCCCCACGGTTCGCCGGCGCAAAAGCCATCCATCTGGCCCGCGCGCAAGGCGGCCACCATTTGCGACGGCGGCACCGTCATCACGCGCGCGTCGCGCAGCGGATCGATACCGTGCGCGGCCAGCCAGTATTGCAGCAGCATCGCGTGGTTGCCGGTCGGGAAAGTATGCGCAAACGCAAATGGCCGCGCCGCGCCGCGCATGTGCCGCGCCAGCGATGGTCCATCGTGGGCACCTTCGCGCGCCAGCGCCGCCGATAGGGTCACGGCCTGGCCGCTGTGGTTGAGGTTCATCAGCACGGCCATGTCGTGCTGTTGCCCGCCGATGCCCATCTGCACGCCATACACGAGACCGTACAGCACGTGGGCAGCGTCGAGTTCGCCGTTGTTCAATTTGTCGCGCACGCCGGCCCACGACATCTCACGGCTCAGTTCAATCTTGATGCCGTATTTTTCGTCGAGGCCCAGTTTTGACGCCATCACCAGCGAGGCGCAATCGGTCAGCGGCAGGTAGCCGATGCGTATCGTCTGTTTTTCCGGATGCATGGAGCGCATCGCGTGGGCACTCGTGCCCGCTTGCTGTGTCATACCATTCCTTGCTGATAAGTACTGTTTTGCCGCGCCGACATGGGCAAGGCCATAGCCATCCAGCAGCAAGGACCGTGCCTGTGCATGCCCGGTCCCAGGCAGGTGAAAATGCACCGGAATGGTGCACTGCACCAGCATGTGTCAGGAAATGCGCGCTTCATCCCAGCAAGTCCTCCACGTCGAGGATGCGTTGGGCAATGTCCGCCAGTTTGAGTTTCTTGTTCATGGCCATGCTGCGCAAGCGCTGGTAAGCCTGGTCTTCCGTCAAGCCATGATGCGTCATCAACAGGCCCTTGGCCCGTTCGATCACCTTGCGCTCGAGCAGCTTGTGCCGCGTGTCGAGCAATTCGGCGCGCAGTTTTTCTTCCTGGCGAAAGCGCGCCAGGGCCACATTGAGCACGGGCAAGATGCGCTCGGCATGCAAGCCGGCCACGATATACGCGGATACGCCGGCCGCCATGGCCGCATCGATGCTGGCCGTGGCGCCGTCTTCGGTAAACAGGACGATGGGGCGGCGCTCGTCGCGCGTGGCGATGACGATGTGCTCGAGCACGTCGCGCGCGTCCGATTCGGCATCGATGATGATGAGGTCAGGCTGCAGTTGCGCGATTCGCTCGGGGAGGTAGAGGTCGGCTGGCAGCGAGGCGACGATGTCGAAGCCCGATTCCAGCAAGCCGATGCGCAAGGCATTGCCGCGCTGCACCTGGGCAGCCAAGGCCGCGTTCTCGTGCACGCCGTGCTCGACAATGGTGTTGACGACAACGATGCGCAAAGGCTGGGTACGGCTGGACGTCATGGGAACGATCTGCAATGGCTAAACACAACCATTGCAGTAAGCAAGAAGCGAACCAGCCGGGTTTACACGGTACTTTACTTCAGGGTCGGCATGGCAAACTCGGCGCCGGCCGCCGTCGATGCGGGCCAGCGTTGGGTCACGGCCTTCTGTTTCGTGTAGAAGCGTACGGATTCCGGGCCATGCGCGTGGTGGTCGCCGAACAGGCTACGCTTCCAGCCGCCGAAGCTGTGGAAGGCCATCGGCACGGGAATCGGCACGTTCACCCCGACCATCCCCACCTGCACCCTGTGCGTGTATTCGCGCGCCGTGTTGCCGTCGCGCGTGTAGATGGCCGTGCCATTGCCGTACTCATGCGCGTTGACCAGGTCCAGCGCCGTCGTAAAGTCCGGCACGCGCACGATGCACAGCACGGGCCCGAAGATTTCTTCCTTGTAGATCGTCATGTCCGGCGTGACATGGTCGAACAGGCTGCCGCCGAGGAAGAACCCTTGCTCGTGGCCGGGCAGCACGAAACCGCGCCCGTCGGCCACCAGCTTGGCGCCCTCTTCCACACCGTTGGCGATGTAGCCGGCGATCTTGTCCTTGTGTACTTGCGTGACGACGGGGCCCATCTCGGCCGACAGATCCATGCCCTGCGTGGTTTTCAGGGCGGCAATACGCGGCACCAAGGCTTCGACCAGCTGGTCCGCGACATTGCCCACCGCCACGACGACGGAAATGGCCATGCAGCGCTCGCCGGCCGAGCCAAACGCCGCACCCATCAGCGCGTCGACCGTCTGCGGGATGTCCGCGTCGGGCATGACGACCATGTGATTCTTCGCGCCACCCAGGGCCTGCACGCGCTTGCCCTGCGCACAGCCGGTCGCATAGATATATTCGGCAATCGGCGTGGAACCGACGAAACTGACGGCGCGCACGTCCGGGTGGTGCAATAACCCATCCACGGCTTCCTTGTCACCCTGCACCACATTGAAGACGCCATCGGGCAAGCCCGCGTCCGTCAACAGTTGCGCCAGCAGCAGGCTGGCCGACGGATCGCGCTCCGACGGTTTCAGCACGAACGTATTGCCGCAGGCAATCGCCATCGGGAACATCCACATGGGCACCATCACGGGAAAGTTGAATGGCGTGATGCCGACGCACACACCGAGCGCCTGGCGGATCGACCACGCATCGATGCCGCCGGCCACCTGTTCCGAGTATTCTCCCTTCATCATTTGCGGGATGCCGCAGGCAAACTCCACCACTTCGATGCCGCGCGTCACTTCCCCTTTGGCATCCGTAAACACTTTGCCGTGCTCCGCCGTGATCAGGGCGGCCAGTTGGTCGGAGTGCTCTTCCAGCAATTCCTTGAACTTGAACATGACCCGGGCGCGGCGCAGCGGCGAGGTTTGCGACCAGGCGGGAAACGCCGCATGGGCTGCCGCCACGGCCGCGTTCAGTTCGGACGGCGTGGCCAGCGCCACCCTGGCCGTCACGGCGCCCGTGGCGGGATTGAACACATCGCTCGTGCGCTCTGAGCGCGAAGCCATCGGGTTGCCACCAATAAAGTGGCCAATCATCGGGGTCGTCATCTTTTGTCCTTGGTTATTTCGTCATCAGCCAGTCATGGGCCGGGTCATTTTTAAAGTGCCACACGCGTTTCGGGCCGGCCATCACGTTCAGGTAATAGCCGTCGTAGCCATACGGCACGGTCACGGGGTGGTAGCCGCGCGGCACCATCACCACGTCGTGGTTTTCCACGGCCATGGCTTCATCGATGGAACGGTCGTCCGTGTAGACCCGTTGGTAGGCAAAGCCCTGCTCGGGATTGAGGCGGTGGTAATACGTTTCTTCCAGTGAGCTTTCCAGCGGCACATTGTCGCTGTCGTGTTTATGCGGCGGATAGCTCGACGAGTGGCCGGACGGCGTGACCACTTCCACTACCAGCAAGCCATCGGCCTCGGCCGTTTGCGGCAGGATGTCGCACACATAGCGGGTATTCGCGCCCTTGCCGCGCACGGAGCGCGTCATGGTGGCGGGGTCGATCAGGCGCGCCGGACGGTGGGTGGTGGCGGGCGCGCTGCAAAGTCCGACCTCGGCATTGCTCACTGCCGTGATGTTGACCGTTGTATCCAGCGGGACATACACGGCGTACGGCGAGCGGTCCTCAAAGACGCTTTGGCGGTGACCGATCTCGCGCCACTGCTGTTCACCGGCCTGTACGGTGACCGTACCCGTCAGCACGACGATGCACAGCTCGCGCTTGCCCGTCTCCAGTTGCAAGGACTCGCCCGCCTGAAGGCGGTGCGCGGCGAACCCGACATGCGTCCAGCCGGCCGACTCGGGCGTCACCTCGACGATCTTGCCGCCGGCCTTGTTCGCTTTGACTAATAGCGGGCTCATGCCGCCTCCCGGCCCAGGCGCGGGATGGCCTCGACGAGCTTGGCCAGGTAATCGTGGCCCATCTTCGCGTATTCGTAGCTGGGGGCCACGGCCGGATCCTGCTCCGCTTCCACCACGAGCCAGCCTTCGTAGCCGTGCAGATATAAACGCGTCAGGATGGCCGGAAAGTCGATGCTGCCGTCGCCCGGCACGCTAAAGGCGCCATTGATGACGGCCTGCAAGAAACTCCAGTGGCCATTGCGCGCCAGTTTCACGACGTTGGGGCGCACGTCCTTGCAATGCACGTGGCAGATGCGATCGATGTGTTTGTTCAGCACCGCCAGCGCATCGCCGCCGGCAAACGTGATGTGGCCCGTGTCGAACAGCAAGCCGACTTCCGATCCCGTCAAGGCCATCAACTGGTCCACGTCGGCCGGCGTTTCCACGTAAGCACCCATGTGATGGTGATACGCGAGGCGTACGCCATGCGCGAGCAAATGGGCGGCAAAGGCCGTCAATTTGTTGGCGTAGTCCTGCCATTGCTGCTGCGACTGGAAACGCGGGCGTTTATACAGCGGGCGCGCTTCGCCCTGGATCGCGTCGGCCACTTCGCCGTAGACCATAACGGTGGCGCCGCTGTCGGCCAGCAGCCGTAAATGCGATGCTACGGCAGCGATTTCGTCTTCGACCGAGCGGTGCGCCAGCCGTCCCGAATACCAGCCGGAAACACAGGCGAGATTGTATTTGCCCAGCACCGCGTTCAGCGCTGGGGCATCCTTGGGAAACTTGTTGCCCAATTCAAAACCCACGTAGCCGATCTCGGCGCCCTCTTTCAACGCCGTTTCCAAAGGCGTTTCACCGCCCAGGCTCGGTAAATCGTCGTTCATCCACGAGATCGGGTTGATGCCGATCTTCACATTCCATGTTGATGCGTTCATTGTTGTTGTCCTTGGCGGTCAAGTTCATAACGGGCGCGCGCAGCTTGCACGGCTGGCTGCGTGGAGACCTCGGGCACGGCCACTTCCCACCAGCAACCGCCCTCTTCTGTCGTGCGCGTGTCGTCCGTATCGATGCAAATCAGATAGGTGCGTGGCGCGGCGCGAGCGCGCAGCATGGCTTGCTCCAGTTCGGCAATCGACCCCACGTGTTCGGACAGCGCACCCAGCGATTGCGCATGCAGGGCAAAGTCGATCCGCGGTGCGCTGTCGGGCAACATATTGTTGAACGAAGGGTTGCCGCACGCCTGCTGCAGGCGGTTGATGCAACCATAACCGCGGTTGTCGAGCACGACAATGATGAGTTTTTTATCGAGCATGACGGAGGTGGCGATTTCCGAATTCATCATCAGATAGCTGCCGTCGCCCACCATGACGATGACCTCTGCATCGGGCTTGGCCATCTTGACGCCGAGGCCACCTGCGATCTCGTAACCCATGCACGAGTAGCCGTACTCCATGTGGTAGCCGCCCGGCGTGCTTGTCCGCCACAGTTTATGCAGCTCGGCCGGCAAGGTGCCCGCCGCGCAGACGACGATATCGTTGCTGGTCGAGTCCGCTGAAGAACGTTGCACGGCGCCGATGACTTCGCCGTCGTACGGCAAGCCGGCCACGTCGCGCCGGCCCGTGATGCTTTTGACCGTCTCGCGCCATGCGTTCCCTGCCTGCTGCGCCCGGTCCATCCATTGTCCCGCGCTATTCCAGCTGCCCAGCAGCCGCGACAGGCCTTGCAAGCCGAGTGTCGCGTCCGCCTGCAAGCCCAGGCCACGGCGTTTCAACACATCAAAACTGTTAACGTTCAGGCTGACCAGTTGCGCCTGCGCAAACAGGGAGTTCGAACCCGTCGTGAAATCCTGCAGGCGCGTGCCGATGGCCAGCACCACGTCCGCGTCCGCCGCCAGGCTGTTGGCCGCAGGCGAGCCCGTCACGCCGATGGCGCCCAGTTGCAGCGGATGGCTCCATGGCAAAGAACTTTTACCGGCCTGGGTTTCCGCCACGGGAATGCCATGGCGCTCGGCAAACGCCTGCAAGGCGGCGCTGGCCTGGCCATACAGCACGCCGCCACCGGCCACAATCAGCGGCTGCTTCGCGTTTTTCAACAACGCTGCCGCCTCCTCCAGTTCCTGCTCGACAGGCGGCAAAGAGCGGAAACGCACGATGCGCGGTTCAAAGAAATCCACGGGATAGTCATACGCCATCGTCTGCACGTCTTGCGGCAAAGACAAGGTGACGGGACCGCAAGCGGCCGGGTCCGTCAAGGCGGCAATGGCGCGCGGCAAGGCCGTCAGTAGCTGTTCCGGATACACGATGCGGTCGAAATAGCGCGACAGCGGCTTGAACGCATCGTTCACCGACACGCTGCCATCCGTGCCATCTTCCAGCTGCTGCAGTACCGGATCCGGCGCGCGCGAGACGAAGACGTCGCCGGGCAGCAAGAGCACGGGCAAGCGGTTCACGTGGGCCAGCGCGGCGGCCGTCAGCAAGTTGGTCGCGCCCGGGCCGATGGAACTGGTCACGGCCATCATGCGCCGGCGCATGTGGGCTTTCGCATAGGCGATGGCAGAGTGCGCCATCGCCTGTTCGTTATGAGCGCGGTAGGTCGGGAAGCTGTCGCGGTACTGGTACAGCGCCTCGCCCAGTCCCGCCACGTTGCCGTGGCCAAAGATGGCAAAAGCGCCGCCGAACAGAGGTTCGCCCCCCTCCACCCGCAAGGCGGCCAGGTAGCGCACCAGGGCTTGGGCCATGGTCAAACGAATCGTGCTCATGCTGCACGCTCCAGACGGTTGCGTGTACGCTGCCACAGGGCAATGAGCTGCTCGAAGTTGGCGCGCACGGCGGCGATCAGGCCTGCATCGTCGAGTTCGCCCGCCAGCCAGCGGCGGCTCGGTTCCTGGAAGATGGTGCGGCCCACCATGAAGCCGCGGCACGTCGTGCTGGCACTGGCTTGCTCAAAACTGGCGGCCAGGGCGGCGATCGGCGCGTTCAAACCCAGCAGGACGACGCCACGGCAGTACGGATCGCGCTCGTGCACGAGGACATCGATGGCTTGCCATTGCTGGGCTGACATGCTTTCCAGCTTCCACCATTCCGGGTAAATGCCCAGGTTGTACAAACGCTTGACGGCGCGCAGGACCGTGTCGTCACCGTGCGGCAACGCTTCCGACGGTATGACTTCGAGCAACAGTTCGTGACCGCTCACTTGCGCCGCATCGTACAGGGCCTTGATTTGCGCTTCCTGTTCCAGCCGGTTTTCCACGGCATCGTCCGGGTGCAATTGCACCAGGCATTTGATCACGTGTTCCTTGGGCCAGCTGAGCAGGTGCGAGCCGATGGAACGGCCCCAGTCGAATTGCAGCGGATTAGAGCCAGGCAATTCCACGGGACGGCCTATCCACCAGCCACGTCCCGTCGCATCGTTGAGCGCATCGACGCCATAGCGGCCATCGATCAGCACGCCCGTCTTGCCGGCCAGCTGCAAGGCCGTTTCCGTCTGCGCCACGGCTTGCACCATCAATTGCTTCAAGGCCGCAATGGCGGACTCGGGCGCGCCAGTCTGTTGCGCCAGCTCAAAGAATTGCGTACGGTGGTCAAAGGCAAACACGCACAGCTCGCTCCATTCCTTGCGCGCCACCGTCGTGCGGTGCAGGCGCGACAAGGTGGCGTCCTGATCCGGCTGCGTCAGCTTGGCCGCATTGGCGAGGAAATAGTCGAGCTCGACGGGTGACGGCATGGCCGGCGCGCAGCCGTGGCGCGACACGACGAGGGCGCCGCAGCCATTCGCGTAGCGGCAGCACGCTTCGTAATCCTCGCCGCGCAGCCAGCCTTTCAGGAAGCCCGACAGAAACGCGTCGCCCGCGCCCAGTACATTGAGCACTTCCACGCGCACGCCACGGTAGTTATATGCATCATCGAGGCTGTGCGGCACCACATTGTCGATGACGGCGCTGCCCAGAGGGCCCCGCTTGACAACGAGGGTGGCCAGGGTGGCGGCCCGCACGGCGCGCAAACTGGCCATGATATCCGCGCCGCCGCCGGCGATCATGAATTCTTCTTCCGTGCCGACGATCAGGTCGAATTGCGGCAGGATGCTTTGCAGATGTTTGGTCACGCCTTCGTTCGAAACGAAACGCGTTTCGCCATCGGCCTTGCCCGACAAACCCCACAGCACGGGCCGGTAATCGATGTCGAGCACGGTACGCACCTTGTTGGCGCGGGCCAATGTGAGCGCCTGCGTGCTGACGGCGTGCATGGCAGCCGTGGAGAAATGCGTGCCGGTGATCAACAGCGCTTTGCTCGACGCAATGAAAGCCGCATCCACCGACGATGCGTCGATGGCCATGTCGGCGCAATTTTCGCGGTAGAAAATCAGGGGAAACGTGTTCTTGTCCTTGATGCCCAGCATGACTAAAGCCGTGAGGCGGTCGCGGTCGATGCCCACGTGGCTGACGTCGCAGCCCTCTTTCGACAGGGTGTCGGTGAGGAAACGGCCCATGTGGTCATCGCCCACTTTCGACAGCATGGCGGACTTCAAGCCCAGCCGGGCCGTGCCGAAGGCGATATTCGCCGACGAGCCGCCCAGGTACTTGGCGAAACTGGTCGCGTCTTCCAGAGTGCTGCCGATCTGCTGCGCGTACAGGTCCACGGCCAGGCGGCCCAGGCAGATCACGTCCAGCGCCCGGCCCTGGGCAAATTGTGTGGAATTATTCATGGCTATCCTTAAATCGTGACACCGTCGAGTTCACTCATCAGCGTTTGCATTTCCGCGCCGCCCGCCATCATGTCCAGCAAGGCTTCCTTGCTCACCGTATCTTTGGTGAAGGTGCCCAGCGACTTGCCCCGGTTCAACAACGTGAACGAGTCGCCGACCGGATACGCATGGTGCACATTGTGCGTGATAAAGATCACGGAAATGCCCCGCTCGCGCGCCTTGTAAATCAGTTTCAACACATTGAACGATTGCTTCACGCCCAGGGCTGCCGTCGGCTCGTCGAGGATCAGCACCCTGGCGCCGAAGTGGATGGCACGGGCAATGGCCAGGCACTGCTTTTCGCCGCCGGACATGGTGCCGATGGCCTGGTGCGGGTCACGCACCATGATGCCCATCTCGGCCAGCTTGTCGCGCGCCGTCTCGGCCGCATAGTCGATATCCATCACGGGCACCAGTCCCAGCAGCTTTTTCATCGGCTCGCGCCCCATGAAGAAATTGCGCGCCACGGACAGCAGCGGCACCAGCGCCAGATCCTGGTAGACGGTGGCCACGCCCATGTCCAGCGCTTCGCTGGGCGAATTGAAGACGACGGGCTTGCCATCGACCAGGTATTGGCCATCGGTGGGCTTGTGCACGCCGGCCAGGGTCTTGATCAACGTCGACTTGCCGGCGCCGTTGTCGCCCAGCAAACAATGCACTTCGCCTTCCTTCAGCCGCATGGTGATGTTTTGCAGGGCCAGCACGGAGCCGAAGCGCTTGCTGACATTTTCCAGGGCAAGAATATGCTCGCTCATGATTTATCTCGCTTCCGTGACGCGTGAGCGTACAAAGTTATTGAACAGCACCGCGATCAGCAGCATCACGCCGAGGAACACGCGGAACCAGTCCGAATTGATGTTGGTATAAGTGATGCCGATCTGCACCACACCGAAGATCAGCGCGCCGAAGCAGGCGCCGACGACGGAACCGTAGCCGCCCGTCAGCAAGGCGCCGCCGATGACGGCCGCGATGATGGCTTCGAATTCCTTTTGCATGCCGCGGTCGGCGGCGGCCGACCCCACGTCGCATACTTGCAAGGTGGCAAACAGGCAGGCGCAGAAGGCCGTGAAGACGAACAGTGAAATTTTCACTTTACGCACCGGCACGCCTACATTCTTGGCCGCGTTGGCGTCGCCGCCCACGGCGAACATCCAGTTGCCGAAGCGGGTACGCGACAACACGAACGCGGCACCGGCAGCCAGCACCAGCCACCAGGCGATGACTTTCGGAATGCCTTTCACCAGCGGCGAGCCGTCGTCGAGCACGGCGATCCAGCCATGCGCGCCCATCCACTGGAACAGGCCAGTGGCCACATTGCCGTGGAACAGCAGGCTGGCCAGCCAGTCCTGCGCCGCCAGGTCGCCCACGCCGCTGACGATGGTGCGGTTGGCGAACATGATCGACAGGGCCAAGGTCAGGCCGCGCAGGATGAACAGGAATGCCAGGGTAACGATGAACGATGGCAGGCGCGTCTTGATGACGATGTAGCCGTTGAGCCAGCCCAGCGCCATGGAACCGGCGAAGGCGAAAATAATGGCGGCCCACAGTGGCCAGTGGAAATAGATGGTCGGGATGGCGATCATCATGCCGGCAAAGCCGATCATGGAGCCGATCGACAGGTCGAATTCACCGGCGATCATCAGCAGGCAGGCACCGATGGCGATGATGCCCAGGTAGGACGCCACTTGCATCCAGTTGACGACGCCATCGAGGTTGAACATGCCGGAATCGCCGGCCGTGATGACGAAGAAGGCAAACACGAGCACCGCGCCGGAAATCGAGGCGAACTCGGGGCGGCCAAAAAACCGTTTGACCCAGCTGGTCGTGCCCACGCGCTCGTCGGCGGCGGCAACTGGCTTGCTGGCGGCGCCGGGAGGCGGAGGAGGATTCATGCCGGGGCTAGCCAGGCTGGTTTTGAGCGCAGTCATACGATGTCCTTTCAGTGATACTTGTTACCAATTTCAATTACTTTCCTGCCAGCATCGCTGGCGCCAGGCGTGCTCCTCCCATTCGCCGCCCGCAGGTAGCGGTGCGGCGCTGGGCAAACCCGGTGGCGACTGTGTGGATTAGCGGTATTGGCCCGCGTATTTTTCGACCTTGGAAATGTTTTCCTTGGTCACGAAACCGGGGCCGGAGCTGATATGGCGTGGGCCGTAGATCGGGGTCAGGCCGTATTCCGCCAGGCGTGCCTGGTATTTCGGATTGGCGATCAGGATCTCCTTGACCTTGGCCAGGTCAGTGATCTTTTGCTGTTTCATGATGGCCATCACGGCGACAGGAATGTAGCCTTGCAGATAGGGCTGCTGGTCGATGGCGAACTGGATGCTGCCATCCTTGATGCCCTTGGCGATTTCTTCCGACAAGTCGAAGCTGGCGAAGTACATCTTGCCTTTCAAGCCCAGCTTCTCGACGGCGCGCATGGCGGCCGGCGCCGAATCCGGTCCCAGCGCCAGCACGGCCTGGGTCTTCGGATTGCTGCGCAGATAAGCGCTGACCTTGCTTTCGATGACGCCAGGGTCGACGCCATTGGTGTCGAGCGTGGACGATTTGAAGTCGACGCCGAGCGCATCGGCAAAACCGCGGCAGCGTTCGAACGACGACGCATTCATCGCATAGTGATTCACGCACACGAACGACTTGATGCCCGCTTCCTTGGCGCGCTTGCCGGCGCCCAGGCCCGCGTCATATTCGGGCTGGCCCACGTGCATGATGGCTTTCAACTGTTCGCTTTGCGCGATGGTGCCCGAATTGATGGTCACGAGCATGATTTTCTTGGCCACTACCGTACCCAGCGGTTTTTGCAGCACGCTGAAGTCGGCGATGTCGGCGATCAAGCCATCATAGTTGCGCGCGGCCGACTGCTCGATCAGGCGCGCCATGTCGGCCAGGTCGCCATTGGGCGGATTGCGGTAGTCGACGGACACGTTGAAGTCTTCACCGGCTTGCTTGATGGCGTTCTTGATGGTGTTCCACCAGGAATCGGAGTCCGGCGCGTGGCTGACCATGACGAATTTCTCGCCGGCAGCATGGCTGGCGCCCGTGCTCAAACCCAGGCTCAGGCCCAGGCTGGCGATGGCCAGGCACTTCATCAAACCCTTGCTTTTATTGCTATGCATGAATGTCTCCTAGACGGATTAATTTTTATAGTTGCGAGCTTTTATGAAGGGTGTCACCGGCCTGGCCTTGCGGCACACGAACCGATGCACTGCGCACAGCTTAGGCCACAAAAAAGACAAATGCAATAAAATTTTCAAAATAAATTTAAATAGAAATTCGTTTCTATTTTCAAGATTCCCTCCTATAATTCTCGCCAGAACCAGCCGCACGGAGACAGCGGCCCAGCAAGTACACCAAGGAAAAAATCATGGCAGCCACCGCCCCCATCGAACAACTGATGCAGCACATTGCCGCCGAGTACGACAACCTGTCGCGCCAGTTGAAAGTCATCGCCCAGTACATTGAAAAGCACCGGGCCAGCCTGATGCTCGAACGCATCAGCGACATCGCCGCCGCCTGCGACGTGCAGCCGTCCGCCATCGTGCGTTTCGCGCAGCGCTTTGGCTACACGGGCTTTTCCGAAATGCAAGACGTGTTCCGCCAGGCTTATACGGACCAGGCCGGCGCCACGCCCGACTACCAGCAGCGCATCCGCAAGCTGATCTCCACGCGCGACGCCGCCCTGAGCGCAGGCGACCTGACGCGCGAATTCGTCGGCGCCAGCCGCGCCGGTCTCGACGACCTGGCGGCCGGACTCGACGACGCGCAGCTGGAAGCGGCCGTCAACCTGCTGCTGAAAGCGGAAAATATCTATGTGATCGGCGTGCGCCGGTCCTTTCCGATCGCCTCCTACATCGCCTATGCGCTCGAACACACGGACAAGCGCGTGCACCTGATTAGCGGACTGGGCGGCATGCACCGCGAACAGATGCGCAGCGTGCGCGAACGCGATGTGGCGATCGCCATCAGTTTCTCGCCTTACGGCAAGGAAACCCAGCAGTGCATCAAGGCGGCGCAAGACAAAGGCGCCAAGGTCCTTGTGATTACCGACAGCAAGCTGGCCCCGCTCGCGCGGGCCGCCGACGCGCTGCTCACCGTCACCGAGGGCAGCGCCTTCGCCTTCCGCTCGCTGACCAGCACCATCTGCCTGTGCCAGGCGCTGTTCATCGCGCTGGCCTACAAATTAGAGCTCGACATCGAAGAAATCCACACCCCAGGAGAACATGATGATTGAAGTAGCGTTGTTCGGCGCCGGACGCATCGGCAAAATCCACGCGGCCAACCTGGCTGCCCAACCCGGCGTGCAGTTCAAGTACGTGGTTGACGTCAACCAGGAAGCGGCCGCCGCGCTGGCCGGCCTGCATGGCGGCAGCAGCGCCACGGTTGAGGCGGCATTGGCCGACCCGGCCATCAAGGCCGTCGTCATTGCCTCGAGCACGGACACGCACGCGGACCTGATCCTGCGCTCGGCCGCCGCCGGCAAGGCCATCTTTTGCGAAAAACCCGTCGACCTGACCATCGACCGGGCGCGCGCCTGCGCCGCCGCCGTCAAGGAAGCCAAGGTGCTGTGCATGCTGGGTTTCCAGCGCCGCTACGATCCCACTTTCAATGCCGTCAAGACACGCATTGAAGCGGGCGAGATCGGCACGCCGGAGTTACTCATCGTCACCAGCCGCGACCCGGGTCCGCCACCGGTCAGCTACATCAAGGTCTCGGGCGGCATCTTCAAGGATATGCTGATCCACGATTTCGACATCTTCCGCTGGATACTCGACGATGAAGCCGTCAGCGTGCACGCCACGGGCAGTTGCCTCGTCGATCCGGCCATCGGTGTAGCGGGCGACCTGGACACGGCCGTCGTCACCATCCGCACGGCCAAGGGACGCTTGTGCCAGATCAATGCCTCGCGCCGCGCTGCCTACGGCTATGACCAGCGTTTTGAGGTGCTGGGCAGCGCCGGCATGCTGCAGGCGGGCAACCACAAGCCGACGGAAGTGACGGCCTATGGTTCGGTGAACGTCAGCGTCGACAGGCCGGAAGATTTCTTCCTGGAACGTTATCGCGTGGCCTACGCGCAGGAAATGGCGCACTTCTTTGACGCCCTCACCCACGGCACGCCGCTGCGCACGACCGTCCACGATGGCTTGAAGGCGCTGGAACTGGCCGAGGCGGCCACCCTGTCGTGGCGCGAGGGTCGTGTCGTGACCCTGGCGTCGTAACTTTATAAACAACAATAAAAAATCTGGAGACACCATGTCATCCCCAACATTAAAAGTCGGCATCGTCGGCCTGGGCCGGCTGGGCCAGCGCCACGCCATCAACCTGGCGCAGCGCGTGCCGAATGCCGAAGTCGTGGCCGCCTGCAGCCCCGTGCCAGCCGAACTGGACTGGGCCGCCAGCCAGCTCGGCATCACTACCGGCTATGCCGATTACGACGCCCTGCTGGCCCACCCGGGCCTGGACGCCGTCTTCCTCGTCACGCCCACCTCGCTGCATGCGGACCAGATCATCGCCGCCCTGCGTGCCGGCAAGCACGTTTTTTGCGAAAAACCGCTGTCGCTGGACCTGGCCGACTGCCTGAAGGTGGAAGCGGAAGCGGCGCGCCACCCGCAGTTGACGATCATGATCGGTTTCGTGCGCCGTTTTGACGCCAGCTACCATGACGCGCAGCAAAAGATCGCCCAGGGCCTCATCGGCAAGCCGTATCTAGTGCGTTCGCAAACCTGCGACCAGAACGACCCCAGCGGCGCCTTCATGCGCTTCGCCCCCACCAGCGGCGGCATCTTTCTCGATTGCAGCGTGCACGATATCGACCTGGCGCGCTGGCTGCTGGGCAACCCCGCACCCAAGCGCGTGTATGCGAGCGGCACCAACGCCATCCACACGGGCTTGCAGGCGTTCGGCGACGTCGACAACGGGCTGGCAACGGTCGAATTTTCCGATGGCAGCATGGCCAGCTTCATGGCCTCGCGCACCATGGCGCATGGCCATGAAACCCTGACGGAAGTGTTCGGCACGGGCGGCCGCCTGGCCGTGGGCAGCAATCCACGTCTGAACAGGGTGGAAATTTCAGATGCGCATGGCGTGCGCAATGAGTGCACGCCGGACTTCTATGCCCGCTTCGCCGACGCCTTCTTGATCGAGGCGCAGGAGTTTACGGATGCGGCACTGGGCCGGCGCACCTTGTCGCTGACCTTGCACGACGCGACGGAAGCGACGCGCATCGGCCTGGCCATGACGCAAGCGATGCGCGAGGCACGGCCAGTGGAGTTTTAAACCCAAGGCAGGGACTCAGGCAGCCGGTGCGGAAAATGGACGTTCGGGCTGCCTGGGTTCCACGGCCAGGCGCAAGCCCATGGCATCGAGGATGGCCGTCAAGGTACTCAGGGAGGGATTGCCATCGGGCGACAGGGTGCGGTACAGCTGGGTAGGGTTGAGCTTGGCCGCCTGCGCCACGGCGGGCACGCCGCCAAAGGCGCGCGTCAGCTGGCGCAGCACGGCCAGCAGTTCGCCATGGTCGCCATCGACGAGGATATTGTTGATCAGTTCAAGTGCGAAGGCGGGATCGTCGCGGTACAGTTCGGCCATCGCTTCATCATGCGAGCGGTCTCTTGGTGGTTTGTTCATGACCTGTTTCACGTCCTCTTTCATGTCCTCTCTCCTTCCAGTCGTGCCAGCAGGCACAGGCGTATTCGATGTCTTTCGACTGCGTGCGCTTGTCGCCACCACACAGCAATAAAATAATCTGGCCCTCGTCGATGGCATAGTAAATACGATAACCGGCGCCCACATCGATGCGCAATTCCCACACGCCGTCGTGGCAAAATTTATGGTCGCCAAAATTACCGGGCATCATACGCAGCACGCGTCGTGCGATGGCCACCCTGGCCGTATTGTCGCGCTGCCGCTTCAGCCATTCCGTATATAAATCCCTGCCCGATGACGTCAGGTAGTGCCGGATCTCGTACATCATATTCGTCCATAAACGAAGAAAGATCAAGGTGAAAATCACGTGTATGCGAAAAAAAGAGGACCACGCCATCTTGCTACCAAAACCGCACGCTCAGGCCACGAACGCCGGGTTCACTGAGCTATATCAAGATGCATTTTTCTAATTGTTATAGGGAAATGAGGCCGCCCGTCCGTGCTCCGTATCCGTGCCTCGCTCCAGCCTGTTGCGCTATACAATAAGCACCTGCCCAACCGCAAAAACCAGGCCACCATGACGAACAACGACAGCAACTCTCCTACTCTCGCCGGCGTGGCCGAACGCTACGTCAAACTGGTTCTGGCCATGGGCCAGCATGATGCCTCGTATGTGGACGCCTATTACGGCCCACCCGCGTGGCAACAGGAAGCGGTGGAACAGCAACTGGGTTTAAGCGACATAAAGGCCGCGACGGACAAGGCGCTGGCCCTGCTGGCCGACGCCCCCTGCCTGCGCGCCCTCAACCTGCGCAAGCAGCTGCAAGCCGTCATGGCACGCGCGGAGATGCTGCAGGGATCGCGCCTTGATTTCGATACGGAAAGCGCGCGCCTGTACGACGCCGTCTCGCCCCATCACAGCCGCGCATACTATGCAACACTGGTGGCGCAGATCGACGCGCTGCTGCCTGGCGACGGCACGGTCAGCGACAGGGTCAACGCCTTGCGCGCACAGCTCATCATTCCCGCCGACAAGCTGCACGCCGTCATGGATGCGGCCATCCGCTCGGGCCGCGAACGCACCTTGCGCTACATCGCCCTGCCCGAGGGCGAAGATTTCATATTGGAATTTGTCACCGACAAGCCGTGGAGCGGCTACAACTGGTACAAGGGCAACTACCAGAGCGTGATCCAGATCAATACGGACTTGCCCGTGTACATCGATCGCGCCGTCGATCTCGGCTGCCACGAAGCGTATCCGGGCCACCACGTCTACAACGTGCTGCTCGAGCGCGACCTGGTGCGAGGCAAGGGCTGGATGGAGTACTGCATCTATCCGCTGTATTCGCCGCAATCGTTGATCGCCGAAGGCACAGCCAATTACGGCATCGAACTGAGTTTTACGGATGAAGAACGGCTGGCTTTCGAACAACAGGTGCTGTACCCGCTGGCCGGCCTCGACCCGGCGCTGGCGCCCCGCTATGCGCAACTCAACGCGCTGCTGGCCAAACTCGGCTATGCCGACAACGACATCGCGCGCCAATACCTTGAAGGCAGCCTGAGCCGCGAAGAAGCGCTGGAATGGCTGGTCAACGTCCGCCTGTACCCGGCCGAGAAATCCGCGCAGCGCCTGCAGTTCTATGATGCCATGGGTGCGTACGTCATCAATTACAACCTGGGCCAGGACATGGCGAAAGCCTATGTCGAGCGCCAGGGCGCGACGCGCGCAGCACACTGGACCGCCTTCCGCGACCTGATGTCCTCGCCGCGCGTGCCCAGCGCACTGCTGGCCGGGTAAAGCTGACGTCGCTTACTGGGCCGGCAGGCGGATGGTCGCTTCCAGGCCGCCGTCGCGGTGGTTGGCCAGGGTCAGCTCGCCGCCGTGAGCCTGGACGATGCTGCGCGCGATACCGAGCCCCAATCCCATGCCATGCGCGTTTTGCTCGCGGCCATGTTCCAGGCGCACATAGGGCTGGAACAGGCTGGCGAACGCCTCTTCGGCCACGCCAGGGCCATCATCGCGGATGCGGATGACCACGTTGGCGCCCTCGCGGCACGCCGACAAATGGGCGGTCTTGCCGTAAAACAGGGCATTGTCGAGCAAGTTGCCGATGGCGCGCTTCAAGGCCAGAGGCTTGGCCTTCACGCTCAGGTCCGTCCCCACGTAATGCACTTCATGGCCTGCCAGCTGTGTCCCGCGCACCATGCGCTGCAGCAAGGGGTCCAGGCGCACCTCGGTGGCGTTTTCATGGATGTCGCTATCCTTCACGCATTGCAGCGCCCCCTTGACCATCATGTCCAGCTCATCGAGGTCATCGTGGAATTCGTTGCGCTGCACGTCGTCGTCGAGCAATTCCGTGCGCAATTTCAGGCGCGTGATGGGTGTGCGCAAGTCGTGCGAAATCGAAACGAACAGCCGTTCGCGGTCTTCCAGGTAGCGCTGGATGCGTTCGCGCATGCCGCTGAAGGCGCGCGCCGTCTGCACGAACTCGCGGCTGCCCGTCTGCGGCAGGGGCGGCGGCGTCTCGCCACGGCCAAACGCTTCGGCCGCGTCCGACAGGGCCGCCAGCGGCCGTGTGGTCCAGCGTACGACGAGGATCGACAGCAGCAGCACAGCCGCCAGCGACAACGCTTGCAGCAATACCCGGTCGAGTGTCCACGGATTACTGCTTTGCAAGAAATACGGGTTGGGCATCAGTGCCGCCAAGTACAGCCAGTTGCCCGGCTCCAGCTCGGCCTGGATCACGAGGACGGGCGCGGGATTCGGTTTCAGCAGCAAGATGTGCTGGACCCAGTTTTCCGGCAAGTCGCCGATGTGCGCGCCGCTGTCGGCCACCACCAGGTCGCTCGGCCAGGCGAAGCCCACGCGGTAGCCGGCCAGCTGCGGCAAGTCGCTCTTCAGCGCCGCACCCACCGTGGCCACCACCGTATCGGCCAGCGCGTGCGGGGCGATTTCGCGGATGGCCAGCGGCCCCTGGTTGACATTGACAAAGAATCGCGTGCCACCCATCTCGCGAAATTGCTGGATCAGGATGGGGCGGTAGTTGGCCGGCAGGCTGAGAAAGAAACGGATGGTGCTGGCGGCGCTGCGGGCCAGGTGCTGCGACGCCATGCGCGCCTCCACGGCCGAGTCGCGGCGCAGCTGCGTGGCCCAGATCAGGTTGCCCACCAGTTGCGTGGCCAGCACGCCGGCCACCATCACCACGGACAGGCGGCCCAGCAGCGATGACGGCAGCAGACGCTCGAGCAACCGGCGCACGCCCCGCTCAGGCATGCCCACTGCTCACGTCGGCCGAAAACACATAACCGGCGCCGCGCACCGTCTTGATCAGCATGGGCTGCTTGCCATCGTCCTTCAGGCGCAGCCGCAGCCGGCTCACCTGCACGTCGAGCGAGCGGTCGAGCGGCCCCGCGTCGCGCCCCCGCGTCTGTTCGCACAGCACGCTGCGGTCGAGGATATCGCCCGGATGCTCGACAAAGTAGCGCAGCAGCTGGAAATCGAGGCCCGTCAGCTGCAGCGCTTCGCCGTCGGCATCCGTCACCGTGCGCTCGAGCGTGTCGAGCGTGAAGCCGACGAAGCGGTAATAGCGGGGCGGCGCGGCCGCGTCGATGCCCGTGCGGCGGTGGATGGCCTTGATGCGCGCCAGCAATTCGCGCGGACTGTAGGGCTTGGCGATGTAGTCGTCGGCGCCCAGTTCCAGCCCCACCACCCGGTCCGTCTCGTCGGAGCTGGCCGTCAGCATGATGATGGGCACGTTCGAGCGGGCGCGCACCACCTTGCACAGGGCAAAGCCATCCGTGTCGGGCAGCATCACGTCGAGGATCACCAGCGACAGGCTGTCGACGTGGCGGTGGAATTCGGCCAGGAAGGTGGCGCCATCGTGCGCCAGGCCCACCTCGTACTGGTTCTTTTCCAGGTAGGCCTTCAATAGCATGCGGGTCTTTTGATCGTCGTCAACGACGAGGATTTTGCGTGACATGGTCTCGTCCTTTTTTATTCAGCGCTTGCAACATGCTGCCGATGCGGCGTTGGGCGTCGGCCGCGCTGATCGTCTCATCGAGGAAATAGCGGTGCACTTCGGCGATGATGGCGTCCTTGCTGGTTTCATCGGTGGCCATGCGGTGCACGAGGCTGGGCGCCTGGAACGCGGCGCCGCGCGCGAATGCCTGCGCCGAGGCGCGCGCGCAGCTGTCCAGGCGCGACAGGTCGGCCTGGCGCAAGGCGGGAATCGAGCCCTTCACCTGGCTGTATTCGAGCTGCACGGGCAGCGAAGCGACCACCTGCGCCAGCTTTTCCTGCGCGCCCTGGTGCGTGTAGTCGGAGGCGAACATGGCCAGCGTATCGATGCTGTACAGGTGGTAGTCGCCCGTGTCGGGCGCGGCGGCGCAGCCGAATACCTCGTCCGTGGCGCGGCCCCAGGCATTCAGCTCGCCCTTGACCCAGTCGCCCATGATGTACATGGCCGCCTCGCCGTCGCCCACCTGGCGCGCCATTTCGGGCCAGCCCTGTTCGCGCAGCGGCGTGCCCATCCATTGTTTCAGCGATCTCAAGCGCTGCAAGGCGTGGCGCAGGCGCGGGTCCGCATACGCCTCGGCTTTCTTGTCGACAAACAGGGCGCGGTAATACGCGGGTCCCGATTCAGCCAGCACCAGCGTTTCAAACAGGGTCGCCACCTGCCACGCTTCGCTGCTTTGCGCCAGCGGCGTGATGCCGGCCTGACGCAGCTTGCCGGCCACGCGCTCGAAGTCGCTCCAGCTGCGCGGCACGGCCAGGCCCAGGCGCTGGAAGATCTTGCGGTTGTAAAACAGGGTATTGATGCGGTGGATGCCGGCCGGCACGCCCATCGTATGGCCGCGGTTTTGCAGCAAGCCCCACACGGTGGGATACATGGTTGCGCGCCAGCTGTTGCTGGCGGCGACGCTGTCGAGTTGCAGCAGCAGACCCAGGTCGCTCCACTCGCCCAGGGTATAGCCGATCAGCTGCATGACTTCCGGCGATTTGCCGGCCAGCACGCGGCTCTTCAAGACCTTGCCCGCGCCGACCCCGGCGCCGCCCGCGATGGCCGCGTCACGCCATTCGACGCCTTCCTGCGCCAGGCGCGCCACCAGCACGTCGGCGGCGCGGCGTTCGCCTGCCGAGGTCCACCAGTGCAGCACTTGCAGCGCTTCGGCCCGCGCCGGCACGCCGCTGCACATGAAGGCAAGCAGCGCCAGCGTCGCCACGCCGCGACGGCGGGCGGCCCCGGCATGGCGGTCGGCGGTGCTGTGCGGCGGCGTCTTCAATCCTATCCCCTTGTTCTTGTCGCGACAAACTATAGCCCAACTACAAAACAGCAGGTTGGTAATTTAGTCCCCTGATTTGTAAAGAAACGTGAGCTTTTGTTGCGCTACCTTGCGCACCGCACAAGGAGCCCCACGCGCCCGACGCCCCGCGCGGCGCGCCACGGCAGCGGACATCGGTAAGGAAAGGTAAGCAGGCAGATGTGCGCAGTATGAATTTATGCTTTCAAATCAACAGGATAGGCGATAGTCGCCGGTGCAACGCCGGACGCTGGCGTCACATTTCCCCCGATGCTACTGTCCGCCAACTGCAGCGTAACAGGCAGCCAAACAAGACCAACACCAACAAGGAGACGACATGCAACTGCATGCAAAAGGCGGCGTGGCCGCGCGCAATACATTGCTGGCCCTGCTGCTGGCCAGCGGCACGGCACAGGCGGGCACGCTCACCATCGAAAGCTGGCGCGTGGATGACAAGACCCTGTGGGAAACGGTGCTCATTCCCGCCTTCCAGAAAAAGCATCCTGGCATCGAGATCAAGTTCTCGCCCACGGCCCCCACCGAATACGATTCCACCCTGAACGCGCGCCTGAGCGGTGGCACGGCCGGCGACTTGCTGGCTTGCCGCCCGTTCGACGTCTCGCTGGCCCTGTACAAGCGGGGCCAGCTGGAAAAGCTCGACGGCAAGGCCGGCATGGACAACTTCCCCGCCTCGGCCAAGGTGGCGTGGCAGACGGACGATGGCAAGGACACCTTCTGCATGCCGATCGCGTCCGTCATGCATGGCTTCCTGTACAACAAAAAAATCTTCCGCGAACTGAAACTGCAGCCGCCCACCACGGAAGAGGAATTCTTCAAGGCGCTGGAAACGGTCAAGAAGAGCGGCAAATATGCGCCCCTGGCCCTGGGCACGGCCGACCAGTGGGAAGCGAACCAGGTGGTGTTCACCAGCATCGGCGCCAATTACTGGAAGGGCGAAGAGGGTCGCAAGGCGCTGATCGCCGGCAAGGCCAAATTTACCGATCCGCAATTCGTCGCCGCCTGGGAATATGAAGCCCGCCTGGGCAGCTATCTGTCCAAGGGCGCCAGCGCGCAAACCTATGGCGACAGCCAGAACCAGTTCGCGCTGGGCAAGGCCGCCATCTACCCGTCCGGCTCCTGGGACATCGCCTATTTCAAGCAAGACCCGGAACTGGAACTGGGCGCCTTCAACCCGCCCGTGCGCAAGGCTGGCGACAAGTGCTATATCTCGGACCACACGGACATCGGCATGAGCATCAACAAGAAGTCGAAGAACAAGGAAGACGCCTACAAATTCCTCGCCTGGCTCGGCTCGCAGGAATTCGCCGACATCTACACCAACAAGGTGACGGGCTTCTTTTCGCTGTCGAACCATTTGATCTCCATCAAGGATCCGCTGGCCAAGCAAATGAACGGCTGGCGCGCCAGTTGCGCCTCGACCATCCGCCTGAACGCGCAAATCCTCAACCGTGGCGAGCCGAGCATGGAAAACGAGCTGTGGAACGTCAACGCCCAGGTCTTGAACGGCAAACTGGCGCCGAAGGACGCGGCGCGCCAGATCCAGTCCGGCTTTGCCAAGTGGTACAAGCCGCAACAGTAATCACCACGTCTACCCTCCCGGAGCAACCGGCCTGAGCAGTGCGATGCGGCAGCCGGTGGCACGGTTTTGCCGGCGGCCCCGCCGCCGGTGCTTTTCTTCGTCTGGAGTTTCGCCGTGAAAAAAGCTTTCCCATGGCACGTCCTCGTGTTCCTGGCCCCGGCGCTGGTCATTTACTCGCTGTTCAGCGCCCTGCCCCTGGCCGATACCCTGCGCCTGGGCCTGTACACGACCGATGAGAGCGGGCAGCACCATTTTGCCGGCCTGGCCAACTACGCCACCATCCTGTTCGACCCGCAATGGTCGCAAAGTTTCTGGAATGCGATGTGGAACAACTGCAAGTTTTTCCTCATCCACATGCTGCTGCAAAACCCCATCGGCCTGCTGCTGGCAACCCTCTTCAGCCTCAAGGGTTTGAAGGGCGAGCGCAGCTACCGCACCCTGATCTTCCTGCCGACCCTGCTGTCCGTCGTCATCATCGGCTTCATCTGGCAGCTGATCTTGTCGCCGCTGTGGGGCGTGGGCCAGTCGCTGATGGATGGCGTGGGCATCGGCACTTACTTCGCGCCATGGCTGGGCCAGGAATCGACGGCCCTGCTGACCATCGCCCTCATTTCTGTTTGGCAATATATCGGCATCCCCATGATGCTGATCTATGCGGCCCTGCTGGCCGTGCCCGAGGAAATCATCGAGGCAGCCCACGCGGAAGGCGCCAGCGCCATGCGCATCTTCTGGCAAATCAAGCTGCCGCTGATCTGGCCCACCCTGGGGCTGGTGACCATCCTCACCTTTGTCGCCAACTTCAATGCCTTCGACCTCGTGTATTCCGTGAAAGGCGCGCTGGCGGGGCCGAACTACGCCACCGACATCCTCGGCACCTTCTTTTACCGCACCTTCTTCGGTTACCAGGCCCAGCTGGGCAGCCCCACCATGGGCGCCGCCGTGGCCACCATGATGTTCCTCGTGATCCTCGTGGGCGTGGGCGTGTATTTCTTTTTCGTGCAGCGCAAGCTGACACGCTACGAACTGTAAGGGCCGCCATGCGCAACGTTTCCACCCGCCCCCTGGGCCGCGCCGCCGTGCATGCGATCCTGGCCGGCTACACCATCATCGCCCTGTTCCCCATCGTCATGATCCTGATCAACTCCGTCAAGACGCGGGCCGCCATCTTCGACAATCCGCTGGCCTTGCCCACGCCTTCCACCTTTTCGCTCGTGGGCTTTCACAAGGTGCTGGCCAATTCCGACTTCCTGCTGTACTTCGGCAACAGCCTGTTCGTCACCCTGCTGTCGCTGCTGCTGATCGTGCTGTTCGGCGCCATGGCGGCCTGGGCCTTGTCCGAGTACACGTTTACGGGCAATCGCCTGCTGACCCTGTACCTGGCGCTGGGCATCATGATCCCCATCCGCCTGGGCACGGTCTCCATCCTGGAACTGGTGGTGCGGCTCGACCTGATCAACACCTTGACGGCGCTGGTGCTCGTGTACACGGCGCAGGGCCTGCCGCTGGCCGTGATGATTCTGTCCGAATTCGTGCGCCAGGTGCCGCGCGAACTGAAGGATGCGGCGCGCTGCGACGGCGTGGGCGAATTCGCCATCTTCTTCCAGGTGATCCTGCCCCTGATCCGCCCCGCCATCGCCACGGTGGCCGTGTTCACCATGATTCCGGCCTGGAACGACCTGTGGTTCCCGCTGATTCTGGCGCCATCGGACCGTACCAAGACCGTCACCCTGGGCGTGCAGCAATTCATCGGGCAATACGTGACGGACTGGAACTCCGTGCTGGCGGCGCTGTCGCTGGCCGTCATTCCCGTGCTCGTCATGTACGTCATTTTCTCTCGTCAACTGATCCGCGGCCTGACGTCCGGCGCGGTCAAATAATAGGTGCGCCATGGCCCATGTAAGCCTGCAACAACTGACCAAATCCTACGACGGCCGCCACAATGTGCTGGCCGGCATCGACCTCGACATCCGTGACGGTGAATTCGTCGTGCTGGTGGGTCCTTCCGGCTGCGGCAAATCGACCTTGCTGCGCATGCTGTGCGGCCTGGAAAGCATTTCGCAAGGGACATTGTCCATCGGCGGCAAGGTTGTCAACGACTTGCCGCCGGCCGAACGGGGCATCGCCATGGTTTTCCAGAGCTATGCGCTGTATCCGCACATGAGCGTGTACCGCAACATGGCGTTCGGCCTGAAGATCGCCGGCGCCAGCAAGGAAGCCATCGCCCAGCGCGTGCGCCACGCGGCCGCCATCCTGAAGATCGACCACCTGCTGGAACGCCTGCCGCGCGAACTGTCGGGCGGCCAGCGCCAGAGGGTGGCCATCGGCCGCGCCATCGTGCGCGAACCGCAGCTGTTCCTGTTCGACGAGCCGCTGTCGAACCTCGACGCGGCCCTGCGCGTGCAGACGCGGCTGGAAATCGCCAAGCTGCACCGCCAGTTGAACGCCACCATCGTCTACGTCACGCACGACCAGGTCGAGGCGATGACCCTGGGCGACAAGATCGTCGTCATGCATGGCGGCCATATCCAGCAGGCGGGCACGCCTTTGGAGCTGTACCAGCAGCCGGCGAACCGCTTCGTGGCCGGTTTCATCGGCGCGCCGATGATGAATTTCTTCGAAGGCAAGGTCGTCGCCGCACAGGACGATGGCGTGCGCGTGGCGCTGGCCAGCGGCCAGGAAATCACGGCCCTCGTCGACCCGGCCGGCCTGCATGCAGGCGACGCCGTCACGGTGGGCCTGCGGGCGGAACACATCCTCGAAAACGGCGACGGCAGCGCCCGCTTCCAGGGCGTCGTCAGCCTGGTGGAACACCTGGGCGAAGCCAACTTCATTTACCTGGCGCTGGACAACGGCCAGGAACTGGTGATACGCGGCGACGGCAACAACCGCGTGCCGCTGGGCCAGCCATTCACGGTCTCGGCCGCCAGCAGCGCCTTCCATTTGTTCGACGCGCAAGGCGTGGCGCGCACGCGGCGCCAGCCCGGCAACCTGATTTCATCGAAACAGATATTGGCCGCCTGAGCCTTTCTGCCCAGGCAGTTCCCCGATTGGATCGGCAGCGATCCGGTACGACGTGCTCAAGCACGCATTTTGATAACGACAAGGAGATTGTATGCAACACCCGATGAAGACCTCGCTGGCCCTGGCCTGCGCCATGCTGCTGGCCTGCGGCGCCGCCCACGCCAGCGATGCCGAAGGCGAATACCACGGCTACTTCCGCGCCGGCCTCGGCTCGAGTACGGACAGCCGCGGTCCGCAAAGCTGCTACGGCCTGGGCGGCAACACCATGCGCTACCGGCTCGGCAACGAATGCGACACCTATGGCGAATTCGAATACCAGAAGGAAATGGCCAAGTCGCCCAATGGCGTCAGCTTCGTCGGCCATATCATGGTGGCCGCCTATACGCCCAGCTCCGCCGTCAGCGATTCGGACCTGAGCATGTCCAAGATGTACGTGGAAGCGAAAAACATCGAAATCCTCAACGGCGGCACGGCCTGGATCGGCAAGCGCTACTACATGCGTCCCGACATCCACATGCTGGACTTGCAATACATTAATATGAACGGCACGGGCGGCGGCATCGACCAGTACAAGCTGGGACCGGGCCGCATCAGCTATGGTTTCTTCAAGGATAACGACAAGCCCGGCAACTCGGCCATCCGGCAAAACCTCGTCTACCAGGGCATCCCCATCAACCAGGATGGCACGCTGGAAGTGCTGACCACCCTGATCACACCCGACAAGAAGGACAGCACCTCGCACAGCGGCTGGCAAGCCACCGTGCTGCACAAGCAGGACAAGGTATGGGGCGGCGCCAACACCTTCGGCATCCAGTACGGCGTCGGGCCGGGCACGGGCGCCGGCGGCCAGTGCTGCAACCGCATGGGCACGACGGGCTCGATCCGCAACGGCAGCGACGTCACGCGCTTGCGCATCTTCAATTCGCTGTGGATACAGCCGACGCCGGAATGGAGCGCGGAAATGATCGCCATCGTGCAGCGCGACAAATCCGACGCCACGGGCGGCAGCTCGACCTGGACCACCCTGGGCGTGCGCCCCGTGTATGCCGTCAACGACAACTTCAAGCTGCAGTTCGAACTGGGCACGGACCGCGTGACCTCGCCCACGGGCGGCGCCGCGCAGCGCCTGACCAAGCTGACCTTTGCGCCCACCCTGACGGCGGGCAAGGGTTACTGGTCGCGCCCCGAGCTGCGCGCCTTTGTCACGTACGGCAAATGGAACGACGCCGCCACGGCCGCCGTCAACAAGGCCAATGAATCGGGTCCCGTGTATGGCAACGCCACCAGCGGCACCTCGTTCGGCCTGCAAGTGGAGACGTGGTTTTAAGAAGCTGTCTTGATATGGCGCAGTGCATGCGCCTGTCGGACTGCGCGAAATCGCGTGCCGCGCTATGCTGCACGCCATACCGCTCACTTCGGAGGCCGCATGCACGCCGCACTCCCCCGGGCCGCCGCCGCGCTGGCCCTCATTTTCGCCAGCATGGCATGGGCTCGCGATGCTGCCGTCGCGCCGGCACCGGTCCTCAGCGCGCGCCAGCAGGCGCTGATGGCCACCGTCGTGGGCAGCGCCGCCCATCCGCGCATCCTGCAGGTGCGCCTCGATGAACTGCATCCGACCCAGCCGGCCATCGGCTACGACCAGGTGTATTACAAGCTGGGACGCTATGCGGCCGAAGAAAAACACATCGCCGACATTGCCAAGCCAAAGAAATTCGCCGACCTGTGCGAAGCCAATGGCCAGGGCGACGTCTTGCCCAATACGGCCAATGTGACCGGCGCCACGCTCAGCGCGCCACCGGCCGGCTACCGCTGCAAGGCGGCCGTGGGCAGCCGTCCGGATGACATGAAGACCGTCGTCATCGGCCCGCACGGCATCGTGTATTTGACCGATGGCCACCACACGTTTTCCACATTTTGGGAGGCCGACGGCGGGCGCAATCGTCAAATGAAAGTCTGGGTCAAGGTCAGCGACAATTTCAGCGCGCTGGGCGAAGCGGCGTTCTGGACGCGCATGCGCGAGGAAAACAAGGTGCGGCTGAAAAACGGCCGCAACCAGGCCATCACGCCGCGGCAGCTGCCGCCCGCCATCGGCCTGCAGTCCCTGGGCGACGACCCATACCGCTCGCTCGTCTACTTTACGCGCGGAATCGGCTACGAGCCGCCGGAACACGCCACGGAATTTCTCGAGTTTTACTGGGCCGACTGGCTGCGCGGCATGCCGGCGCTGGACCTGGCGCGCGTCGACCTGCACGATCCCACCGCGTATGCGAATGCGATCCTGCTGGCCGCGCAGGCAATGGTGGCGCTGCAACCGGACGATATCGTCAGCGGCGGCAAGAGCGCGCGCGAACTGGGCGCCCTGCGGGAAGTCAACCGGGAAGCGTTCGATGAATTGATCGACGACAAGGGCAAGCTGCGCCACGCCATCGCCTATAAAAAATCGCTGGCGCAATAAGCGCGGCAGCGTAACAAGCTGCGTAAACGACAACGACCCGCCTGTCATGCGACAAGCGGGCCGTTTTTATAGAGACAACGCTTAGGCGATGCGTTCGCCGTTGGCCGGATCAAACAAGGCCGCTTTCGACAGGTTGAACGACAACTGCATGGTCTGCCCCGGCAGCACGGCTTCGCGCGGGTGCGTGCGGCAAGTCACGGCCGCGCCGTTCAAACGCGTCGTCAGCAAGGTGTCGGGACCGGTTGGCTCGACGAGGTCGATCAAACAACCGAGTTCCTGGCCCACGTCCCCGTGTGCGCTGCTCATGTCCGTGATCTGCTCCGGACGCACGCCCAGGATCACGTCACGGCCTGCATAGCTGCGCAGCTTGTCGGCGGCAAACGGCAAGGCCAGGCGCAAGCTCTTGCCTGCGTTCTCGATGGCAACAAACACCTCGTTGCCCTCGATGACAGGCTTGACGGTAATGAAGTTCATCGATGGCGAGCCGATGAAGCCGGCCACGAACAGGTTGGCCGGGTTGTCGTAGATTTCCTGCGGCGTGCCCAGTTGCTGCACTACCCCATCCTTCATGACGGCGATCAGGTCGCCCATCGTCATCGCCTCGATCTGGTCATGCGTGACGTAGACGATGGTGGCCTTCAGGCGCTGGTGCAGCAGCTTGATCTCGGCGCGCATTTCCACGCGCAGCTTGGCGTCCAGGTTCGACAGCGGTTCGTCGAACAGGAACAGCGACGGCTTGCGCGAAATGGCGCGGCCCATGGCCACGCGCTGGCGCTGGCCACCCGACAGCTGCGCCGGACGGCGGTCCAGCAAGTGCGTGATCTGCAGGGTTTCAGCGACGCGGGCGACGATTTCTTCCTGCTCCGCCTTCGGCACTTTTTTCACGTTCAGGCCGAACGCGATGTTTTCGCGCACCGTCATCGACGGGTACAGCGCGTAGGACTGGAACACCATGGCGATGTCGCGGTCCTTCGGCGGCAAGTCGTTGACGACCTTGCCGTCGATGAGGATTTCGCCGGACGTGACGCTTTCCAGCCCGGCCACCATGTTGAGCAAGGTCGACTTGCCGGAGCCGGAGCCGCCGACGAGGATCAGGAACTGGCCGTCCTTGATCTCGATGTCGATGCCCTTGAGGACTTCGACGCCATTCGTGTACACCTTGCGGATGCTGCGTATCGATAAACTGGACATATTCTTTCCTTAACCTTTGACTGCGCCTGCGGTCAGACCGCGCACAAAATAACGGCCTGCGACCAGATAGACCAGCAGGGTCGGCAGCGCGGCAATCACCGCGGCGGCCATGTTGACGTTGTATTCCTTAACACCCGTGGACGTGTTGACCAGGTTGTTCAAGCCCACCGTGATCGGCTGCGAATCGCCGCTGGCGAAGACGATACCGAACAGGAAGTCGTTCCAGATCTGCGTGAATTGCCAGATGATGCAGACGACGAAAATCGGACCCGAAATCGGCAGCACGATCTTGCGGAAGATCAGGAAGAAACCGGCGCCGTCGATGCGCGCCGCCTTGATCAGTTCTTCCGGCACGCCGATGTAGTAGTTACGGAAGAACAAAGTCGTGAACGCCGTGCCGTACACCACGTGCACGAAGACGAGGCCCGTGGTGGTATTGGCCAGGCCGAATTCGCCCAGCAAACGCGCCATCGGCAGGATCACCACCTGGAACGGAATGAAGCAGCCCACCAGCAAGGCGGCAAACAGGATTTCCGAACCACGGAAGCGCCAGTGCGCGAACACATAGCCGTTGAAGGCGCCCAGGAAGGTCGAGATCAGCACGGCGGGAATCACCATCTTGATCGAGTTCCAGAAGAACGGCTGCATGCCGTCGCAGGTGACGCCCGTGCAGGCCGAAGACCAGGCCTTGGACCAGGAATCGAATTGCCACACGTGCGGCAAGGCCAGCAGGTTGCCGCTGCGGATCTCGTCGAGCGACTTGAACGACGTCGACAAGGTCACGTACAGGGGCACGATGTAGTACACCGCGAACAAAATCAGCAGCAGGTATAACACCACCCGTCCCAGGGTGAGTTTGTTGTTACGTGTAGGAGTGTGTGTCATCTCATCGCCTTTGCGCTGCGCGTTTCCAGGTACATCAGCGGCACGAGCACGGCCACGATGGTGGCCAGCATCATCATTGCCGATGCCGAGCCCAGGCCCAGCTGGCCGCGGGTGAAGGAAAACTGGTACATGAAGATGGCCGGTACGGACGACGAGTTGCCAGGTCCGCCAGCCGTCAGTGCGATGACCAGGTCGAAGCTCTTGATGGCGATATGCGCGAGGATCAGCAGCACGCTGAAGAACACGGGACGCATGGCGGGAATCACGATGCGCCAGTAGATCGTCGGCAAGGATGCGCCATCGACTTGCGCCGCCTTGATGATCTCGTCATCGATGCCGCGCAGGCCGGCCAGGAACAGGGCCATGACAAAGCCCGACGACTGCCATACGCCGGCGATCACCACCGTGTAGATGGCCATGTCGGAGTTCACCAGCCAGTCGAAGGTAAACGAGGTCCAACCCCAGTCGTGCATGACCTTTTCCAGGCCCAGGCTGGGATTGAGCATCCATTTCCAGGCCGTGCCGGTGACGATGAAGGACAGCGCCATCGGATACAGGTAGATGGCGCGCAGCGCGCCTTCGGCGCGGATTTTCTGGTCCAGCAGGATGGCCAGGAACAGGCCGATGGCGATGCTGCAACCGATGAACAGGACACCGAAGATGCCGAGGTTCTTGAGCGAGGTCCACCAGCGCTCGTTGTCGAACAGCTCGACGTATTGCACCAGGCCGGCGAACTCGTAGTTCGGCATCAGCCGCGATTCGGTCAGCGACAGCCAACCGGTCAAAAAGATAAAACCATAGACGAATACCAGGCTGGCGATGAGCGTGGGGCCCAACACCATCTGCGGTATCCATCGGTCGAATTGCTTGCGTATGGACATAGGAGAGCCGTAGAGAAAACTGCGTGTGGCGCCGGCCTGGTCGAAGCCAGGGCGGACGCCTGCGATGCATGCAATGCAGCGGGCGCCGGCGAGCGTGCCGGCGCCGTCGTGATTACTTCACTTTTGCCGCTTTGGCCAAGGCTGCAACCGCATCTTTCGAGCTCATGTTGGTGTTCATGAACTTGGCGATGACGTCGGTCACGGCGCCTTGCGTGGCCGATGGCAACGCCATGCCGTGGGCGAACGATGGCACCAGGCCGCCGGACTTGTTAGTGGCGTCCATGTCTTCCATCGATTTCAGGGCGCAAGCGTCAAACTTGTCCTTCGAAACGCCGGAACGCACAGGAATCGAACCCTTGTTCAGGTTGAAGATCGACTGGAACTTCGGATTCATGATGGCGTTGGCCAGGGCGATCTGCCCTTTCTTCGCATTCGCATCCTTTTGCGTGAACATGGCAAACGAATCGATGTTGAAGGTGTAGGCCTTGTCCGTGCCAGGCGCTGCCACGCACAGATAGTCCTTGCCCGGCACTTTGCCAGCGGCCGTGAACTCGCCCTTGGCCCAGTCGCCCATGAACTGGAAGCCGGCCTTGTTGTTGATGACCATGGCGGTCGCCAGATTCCAGTCGCGGCCAGCCGCATCCTTGTCGATGTAGGTCTTCACCTTGCCCAGGGTGTCGAACACTTTGAGCATGGTCGGGCCGGTCAATTCCTTCTGGTCCAGCTTGAGGATGGCTTTCTTGTAGAACTCCGTGCCGCCCACGCCCAGCGCGACGGATTCAAACACGGTGGCGTCTTGCCAAGGCTGGCCGCCGTGAGCGATCGCGATGCCGCCCGACTTCTTGATCTTCTCGGCCGCGTCGAAGAACGCATCCCAGGTCGTCGGGGTGGTGGCCACGCCGGCTTTTTTCAGCACTTCCGGATTGACCCACATCCAGTTGACGCGGTGGACGTTGACGGGAGCGGCAACGTAGTGGCCCTTGTACTTCATGATGTCGGCGACGACTTTCGGCAGAACGGCATCCCATTTGCCTGGAATGGCGGCATCATCGATATTGGCCAGCACGCCTTCAGCGCCCCATTCCTGGATCGATGGGCCCTTGATCTGGGCGGCTGTCGGCGGGTTGCCGGAAATGACGCGGGTTTTCAGCGCGGTCGCGGCGTTTTCGCCAGCGCCGCCGGCCACGGCGAAGTCTTTCCAGCCGAAGCCGCTTTCTTTCACGATTTGCTGCAACTGGCCCACGGACTTCGCTTCGCCGCCGGAGGTCCAGTAGTGCAACACTTCCACGTCGGTCGCAAAGGCGCTGCCAGCGAATGCCAGGGTGGTCAATGCGGCCAGTTGGGTAATCTTGAATTTCAGTTTCATCTCCACATTCCTTTTTTGATCAAGCTTTTAGGGGGCTTCGGCATACGGGGGCCGAAAAAGGTGAAATCTGCGCCTGTACCGGCGCTCTTGTGCTCAGACCCGCTTGCAAACGGGCATCATCTTGGTGTAAAGACGGCGCCGTGATCCATGACATGACTACATTGCATTTATATCACGGGACGGCGCCAAAAACGCATCCGCGAAGGATGCGCCAGGTTGAACTTGACTTACAACGCCTGCAAACTTAGAACCAGGTTTCTACCTGGAAACCGTAGGAAGTGCCGCTGGTATTGTTGTTATAGATCGGGCCGCCGTTGTTCGACGCATTGACCGAGGCGGTCGCCGCATCGTTCCACTTGCCGTAGGTCACGAAAGCGCGCAGTTCAGGACGCGACCACAGGCCAGGACCTGCCGAGATCGTCGGTGCGATGGTCAGCTTGGTCAGGCGCTTGGCTGGCTGGCCGCCCGATTGCGTCACGCGGTCCGTGCCCAGTTCGCCCACCAGCTTGAAGTTGTTGGTGAATGCGTACACAGGACGCACGCCGACCGAGGTCCAGGTCGAGGAACCGGTAGCATTCGACTCGTCTTTTTGCCACAGAGCGACAAATTCCATGCCGAAGTTGGCCATCGGCTGGATCGCCATGTCATTGAAGACGCGCGTACGCTTGCGGTCCGAACCGAAACCGGTGTCGCCCGAGGCGCCGAACTGGCCGTTGCCGGCACCGCCGACACCAGGACCGACGCCGTACTGCACGCCGAAGGTGTTGCCGCCGCCGAAGACTTTCGCTTGACGGTGGAATGCCGACAGCTGCCAGCCATTGTGCTTCTGGCCATAAGCGTCGTTGTCCTTGCCTTCGCCGATGATGTAGGTCGCGGCCAGGTCCAGGGTGCCGTTTTCATTGACGGGAATCTCGCCGTAGATGAAGTTCTGGCGCACGGCGGACTTGGTGCTCACGACGCCTGTCGGCGACACGGTGTTGACGTCGTTGTCCTTGAAGAAGGCATACGAGAATTTACCGGGGCCCGCAGGAATGCGGTCCAGGCCGGCACCCGTGCCGTTCATGTTGATGTATTGCAGATCCAGCATGTGGATGTCAGGACGGTAGTAGAAGCGTTTACCGATCCAGGCCGTGCCGCCGTTCAGGAAATCGAGTCCCTGCGCTTCGACATAGGCTTTGACGATGCCCAGTTTGTTGTCGCCGAAATCCGAGTTTGGCGCGTAAGCGTTGACCCAGATCGTGGCCAGGTAGTTCACGCCGCCGGACTGGGCAACGGACTTGGTGTAGCCGAACTCGGTGTAGGCGTCGCACTCATTGCCCAGACGATATTTCATGGTGTTGCCACCGAGGCCGAAGCAGCCTTGCGAACCGCCGTCGCCCGACGTATTGCTGCCGGCGCCAGCGCGCAGGTAGCCGTGGAAGCCTTCGGAGTCGGATGGGTACATTGGATCGGCGGCAGCGGAACCGCTGGCGATGGCTAAGACGATGGCAGCTGGCAGTGTCTTCAACACGGCCTTCAACATGTTGCGATGCAGCATGGTAAGTCTCCTCAGTAGTTATTTTTTATCTAGTCATTCGTGGCCGAATGTACTGGCCAGAATTCTTTCCAGCAGGGACATAGTAACTATACTACGAACAAATATCAACATATTATGTTGTAATCCTACGACTACTCTGCGACACTTTATTTGCGTACCGATATACGGGTTGACTGCCCTGCTTTTTCCCGCCGACACCGCAGCATCCGGCACTGTGGACGGGCATTTGCGCAAGCACCCCGCATTTTTCGGCACGCGGCACGTATACGAATTAAAATCCTTGGTTTTTGCCATAACGACAGTGCGCGGCCACGACCGTGCACGCATACGAGACTAGGCACCGCCATGAAAATTGATGAAAAAATGGAAGTAGCAGGCAGCGATCCGGCGGAGCGTTTCAGTGAAGGCCCGCGCCTGCTGGCGGACATCGGCGGCACCAATGCCCGCTTCGTGCTGGAAACGCGCCAGGGCCACCTGGAAGCGGTGGCCGTGCTGCCCTGCGACGACTACGCTTCGCTGCTCGACGCCATCACCGCATATATTGACAGCGACGAGGCGCGCGCTGCCGGTTCGGCGCGCGTGCGCCATGCGGCCATCGCCATCGCCAATCCCATCGACGACGACAATATCCGCATGATGAACCATCACTGGTTCTTCTCGATCGAGGCGATGCGCGCCGCACTGGGCCTCGACACCCTGCTGGTGGTGAATGACTTCACGGCACTGGCCATGGCCCTGCCCTACCTCCGGCCCGACCAGCGCCAGCAGATCGGCGGCGGCATGGCGCGCGCCGACAGCGTCATCGGTTTGCTTGGTTCGGGCACGGGCCTGGGCGTGTCGGGCATGATCCCCGCGGAAGACCGCTGGATCGCGCTGGGCAGCGAAGGGGGCCACGTCAGCTTCGCTCCGTGCGACCAGCGCGAAATGGACGTGCTGACCTTCGCCTGGCGCGAGCTGTCGCACGTCTCGGCCGAACGCCTCGCTTCCGGGCGGGGGCTGGAACTGATCTACCGCGCCCTGTCCGAGCGCGCCGGCAAGCCCGATGCGCCGCTGCTGCTGGCAGCCGACATCACCAGCCGCGCTCTGAACAATGAATGCGACGTGTGCCTGGAAGCGGTGGACTGCTTTTGCGCCATCCTCGGCTCCATCGCCGGCAACGTGGCCATGACCCTGGGCGCGCTGGGCGGCATCTATATAGGTGGAGGTATCGTGCCGCGCCTGGGTCCCCTGTTCGAACAGTCGCAGTTCCGCGCCCGCTTCGAACAGAAGGGCCGCCTGAACGAATACCTGGCGCAGATTCCCACCTTCCTGATCACGGCCGAACTGCCGACATTCCTCGGCATCGCCGCCATCCTGGCGCAAAAGCTCAAGCGCGCCCATACCGGCGCGCCCGTGCTCGAATCCGTGCGCCAGGCGCGCGGGCGCATGAGCCCATCGGAATGCAAGGTGGCCGACTGGGTCTTGAAGGAACCGAACGCCATGCTGACCCTGCCGATCGCGGAAATCGCCCAGCGGGTGGGCGTGAGCCAGCCCACCGTGATGCGCTTTTGCCGCTCGATCGGCGTGCAGGGCCTGGCCGACTTCAAATTGAAGCTGGCCTCCGGCCTGACGGGCGGCGCCATCACGGTGGCCCACTGCCACGTGGAGATCTCGGACTCCGACGCGGAACTGGCGCGCAAGGTGCTGGGCAATAATGCCTCGGCCGCGCTGGCCATGCGCGACATGCTCGACGTGAAAGCGCTGACGGCCGCCATCGAACTGCTGCGCGGCGCGCAGCGCGTGGAACTGCTGGCCGTGGGCAGCGCCCGCGTAGTGGCCGACGACATGCAGCACAAGCTGCTCAACCTGGGCATCGTCAGCAGCTTCTTTGCCGACCCGCAGGCGCAGGAAATGAGCGCCGCCATGCTGAAACCGGGCGACGTGGCGCTGGTCATTTCCCGCTCGGGCGCCCTGCCCGACCTGCTGCGCACCGTCAAGGTGGCGCAGGGCTGTGGCGCGCGCGTGCTGGCGATCACGGCCAGCGGTTCGCCGCTGGCCAAGCTGGCCGATGTGCTGCTGACCTTGAACCACCCGGAAGGCAACCTCAATTTCGTGCCCATGATCGTGCGCCTGCTGCAGTTGATGATGCTCGATATCCTGTCGGTGGGACTGGCGCGGCGCGACACGGCGCAGCGCACCAGCGCCGCCGAGCTGGAAGAAGGCCAATTGCACGGCATGCGCATCAGCGGCAAGCTGAAATTCGGTGGTCACCTCGAATAAGGCGGCGCACGCCGCACCAGACACCGCCAGCGGAGCCACCGTGCACGACGTGGCGCGCGTGGCCGGCGTATCGGCCATGACGGTATCGCGCGTGATCAACGGGCGCGCCAGCGTCAGCACGGCCACGCGCGACAAGGTCGAGGCGGCGATCGCCAGCCTGCGCTACCAGCCCAACCTGGCGGCCAGAGCTGCCCGCACGGGCACCCTGCGGATCGGCCTCCTGTACAGCAACCCCAGCGCGGCCTTCCTCAGCGAATTCCTCGTCGGTGCCATGGACCAGTGCCGCCAGGGCGGCGGCCAGCTGCTTCTTGAACGCTGCGAAGACCAGGGCAGCCAGCGCGCCGGCATCGATTGCCTGGTGGCCGCCGGCGTGGACGGCATCCTCGTGCCGCCGCCCCTGTGCGATTCGCCCGCGGTGCTGGCGCAGCTCAATACCATGGGCATCCCCGCCATCGCCGTGGCCACGGCGCGCCCCTCGCCCGGCGTCTCGGCCGTGCGCATCGACGACTACGAAGGCGCGCTGGCCATGACGCGCCACTTGCTCGCGCTGGGCCACCGCGACATCGGTTTCATCGAAGGCGACCCGGCGCACACGCCCGCCCTGCTGCGCCGCCAGGCCTTCGAGGACGCCATGCGGGAAGCGGGCTTGCCAGTGGCGCCGCACAGGGTGGCGCAAGGCTACTTTACGTATCGCTCGGGGCTGGACGCGGCGCGCCAGCTGCTGGCGCAAGCACCGCACCCGAGCGCCATCTTCGCCAGCAACGACGACATGGCCGCCGCCACCCTGGCGGTGGCGCATGGCATGGGCTTGCAGGTGCCAGCGGAACTGAGCGTGTGCGGCTTCGACGACACGCCCGTCGCCACCACGGTCTGGCCCGAGCTGACCACCATCCACCAGCCTATCGCCGACATGGCGCGCGCCGCCGTCAGTCTTGTCATCGACGAAATCCGCCAGCGCCGCGCCGGGGAAACGGCGACCGCCACGCATCATTTGATGGCGTTTACCTTGATGGAACGCGCGTCGACGGGACGCGTTCGCTAGCCACGCGCATCCATAGAGCTCACGCCTGCATGTCGGGCAGCTCGATTTCCGCCTTGCGCGCCGCGATCTGGCTGCCCATGGCTTCCAGATCGATTTCCGCGTCGCGCGCGCGCGGGAAAATCTCGCCCTCCTCTTCCAGCACGTGGTGATCGATTTGCTCGGACAGTACCTTGACCTTGGCGTCATACAAGTCTTCGCCGGGCGCCATGGCGACGATTTGCGCGATCAGCTCCTTGGCTGATGCGTGCTCAACGGTGGCTTCATCGACCAGGTCTTCGTTCGAACGGCTGGCGTCGCGCACGGCGGGATAGAAGATTTCTTCTTCCACCATCGCATGCTTGCTCAGTTCCTCACAGATTTTCAGGGCCAGCTTGCGCTTGCTGACGAGCGAACGGTCGCTGAGGCCCTCATACTGTTCGAACAGTTCTTTGACGGTTTGATGGTCTTGCGTCAGCAGCTCGATCGCGTCCATGTCCGGCATGCCTGCCTGTGTTTGGGAAACGGAAGCTGCCTGAGGTGATTGGGTGGCCATGATGTTGTCTCCAGGTGTCAGCACGAAGTAGACATTGTAGGCAGCACCCTGCGGTAGCCATGTAGGAGCATTGCTTACAACAAGGTAGGCCAAGCGTAAATGCGGCTACCTTGTTGATGCAGATCAGGCCAACCTTGACTTAACTGACGACCGTGCGTGTCTCGAGCGACTGCACCAGCTCCACCGAAGGCGGCGCGGCGCCGGCCGCCAGGCAGGCACCCGCGCCGGCCGCGACGGCAAAGCGCAAGTGCTGGCCGCCGTCGGCATCCGGGCGGTACATCAGGCTGTACAGCAAGCCGCCGATGCTGGCGTCGCCCGCCCCCACCGAGTCGACTACCTCGATGACGGGTGGCGCCGCCTGCCACGTCCGTTCGCCCTGGTACAGGGCCGCGCCCTGCGCGCCGCGCGTATATAAATACGTGGCGTGCGGATTCCAGCTGCGCAGCATGGCAAACGCGCCATCGATGTCGTCGTGGCGGAACAGCCCGGCCAGGTCTTCATCGGACACCTTGATCACGTCGGCCAGCTCCGTCATGCGGCGCAGGGTGGCGTCGTAGCGTTCATCCATCATGATGCGGAAATTCGGGTCGTAGCTGATTTTCACGCCAGCCGCCTTCAGTTCCTGCGCCAGCGCCACCAGCTTGCCCGCCAGCGGTTCGCGCGCCAGGCTGATGCCGCCGAAATGCACCCATTGCGCGCCCTGCATCCAGCCGGCCGGCAAGCGCGCCGCGTCGAAATGCAGGTCGGCGCTATCGTCGCCGATGAAGTAATACGTGGGCGGATGCAGTTCATGCACGATGGCCAGCAGCGGCGACTTCGCATGGCGCTGCAGGAAGCGCATGTCCAGGCCCGCCACGTCGGTGGCAGCGGCCAGCGCATCGCCGAAGACGTCGCGGCTGACGGCGCCCGCAAACGCGCTGGGCACGCCCAGGCGCGCCATCACGCGCGCCACGTTCCAGGTCGAGCCGCCCACCTGGCTGCTCCACGTGTCAGGGCCCGTGCGCAGCATGTCCGTCAGCGCTTCGCCGGCCGACACAAAAGTTGGAAAAGAGGTGTTCATGCCGCACCGCCAATCGCGTTCAGCACTTCATAGCAGGCGCCCATGGTATGGTAATCGGTCTTGCCGGCCGGGCTTTTCTCCTTGCTGATTTTTTGGTTCTCGGGCGTCAGGATGCGGTACCAGGCGCCGTGCTCATGGTCGACGAAGTGCTGCCAGCTGTAGTCCCAGATCTTGTCGTAGCTTTGCCAGTAGGCGTCGTCGTCCGTGCGCACGGCCAGCACGGCGGCCGCGGCGAAGCTTTCCGCCTGCACCCAGAAGTATTTGTCGCCATCGCAGATTTCATCGTGCGGACCGAAACCGTAGTGGATGCCGCCATGCGTGCCATCCCAGGCCTTGGCCAGGGCCGTGTCGTACAGTTCGCGCGCGCGCGGCAGCAGCCAGTCGGAAGGACCGGCCATGAACTTGGCGTGGCGCTCCATGATCAGCAGCAGCTTGGCCCATTCCGTGAAGTGGCCGGGCTGGTAGCCCCACGGACGGAAGATATTGCTCTTGTCGTGCAGGTTGTAATCCCAGTCGATAGCCCAGTCGGGCGTGTAGTGTTCCCAGATCATGCCGTTCGCCAGACCCGCCTGACGCACGGTGATATTGTGCGCCAAGGTTTCCGCACGGTGCAGATAGCGCGCCTCGCCCGTCGCTTCGAATGCGGCCAGCATCGCTTCGCACGCATGCATGTTCGCGTTCTGGCCACGGTAGCCATCCAGAGTAGACCAGTCGGCGCTGGCCACGTCCGCGTACAGGCCGTGTTCGGACAGCCAGAAGCGCTGTTCCATCAATTCGAACGTTTCGTCCAGGTAGGCGCGCGCTTCCGGTATCCCCCCCTGCAAGGCGTGGGCATAGGCGAGCAGCACGAAAGCCAGGCCGTAGCAGTGGTTGGCGCCGTCTTCCACCGTCTTGACACCGTCTTTCCACGACAGTTGCCAGGCGTAGCCGCCCGTGGCCGGGTCGCGGTGCGCGTCGCGCAAAAAGGCCACGCCGTGGCGCAGGGCCGCCTGGTATTCGTCCCCGCCGAAACGGCGGTACGCCATGGCGTAATTGAAGATGAAGCGCGTGCTGCTGACCAGGTGGCGCGTGCTGGCGTCGTACACCGTGCCATCGTCGAGGAAGAAGTGATAGAAGCCGCCGCTGGGGTCAATGGCGCGCGGGTGATAAAAGTGCATCGTGTGCAGAATATGCGCTTCGAGCATCGCCTTGGAGCGGAAATCGGGATTCATGGTTCTCTCATGATATTGTTATCGATAACAATGATGATAGCATGCCGTTTCCGCGCCGTCATGCCCGGTCAAGGTGTCTTGGCCAGCCTGAGCTTTTCACGCCACAGTGCGGCCTGCGCGGGGTCGGCCGCCTGTCCCAGCTCGCCCTTATCGTACACCTTGACCAGCCGTTCGATGGCTTCAGCATCGCCCTGCTTTGCCGCCAGCAGGTACAACTCGAACGGTTTGGGCGCCGGCCCTTGCCGGGTCGGGCCGCCACGGCCCTGCTCCAGCAGCCGCGCAAAGCCCGTCTGCCCCGGCGGGCTTTTGGCGATGGCCGCCATCTCGTACCAGCCCAGGGCCGCTTCGTCGCTCTGCGGCACGCCCTGCCCCACTTCATACGAGTAGGCCACGTTGTTCAAGCCCGACGGATCGAGCGCCTTGGCCGACTTCATGTACCAGCCGAACGCTTCCTTGCGCTGCGCGTCGTCCTTCGCCGTCATCATCAGGCGGTAGCCGATTTCATTGTAGGCGGGGATGAATCCGTTTTCAGCATAGTACTTGAGCCAGTGCAGCGCGTGCGCCTGCTCTTCCGAGCTGCTGTGGATATTTTCAAAGTGCTGCGCCACCATGAAGTTGGCCAGTTCCACGCCTTGCGCGGCGCCCTTGCGCGACCAGTATTCGCCCAGCTTGCGGTCGATGGCCATGCCCTGCCCCAAGGTATAGGCCACGCCCAGGAAAGCCTGCGCGGGGCCATAACTGCCTTCGGCCGATTTCTTCATCCACGCCAGACCGGCGTCAAGGTTGCGCGGCGTGCCCTCGCCCTCATGCAGCATCTGCGCCAGTTCCAGCTGGGCGGCGGCATCGCCCCCTTCCGCAGCGGTACGCGCTTTCTCGAAGGCGGCGACCTTGTCCGGCGACAGGTCGGCCGGGCGGTCGATCACGGCCCGCACCTTTGCGCGCATGTCATCGAGGCCGCGTGTGTCGAATTCGGCCAGCGCCGGATGCTGGCGCGGTGCTTTGGTGGACGCTTGTTGCGCCAGGACGGGCTGCGCCAGCGCCAGGCTTAATACAAACACGATGGTCTTCATTTCTTTTCGCTTTCCGCCAGCTTGCCGCGCCATTCGGCCGCATCTTCGGCATTCGCCTGTTGTCCCAGTTCACCGTTGACGTACACATCGACCATGCGCCGCATGGCGGGCACAAAGTGCTGCTCGTTCGCCGCCGCCTTCAGCCAGGTGATGGCCAGCGCCTGTTCTTCGGCACTGCTGTCGCCATTGATGAATTCCAGCGCCAGGATGGTTTGCGCCAGTGCGTCGCCCTGCGCCACTCCCTGGCGCAGCCAGTATTCACCCTGCACGCGGTCGATGGGCACCTTGCCACCCACGGTATAGGCGAGGCCCAAAGCCGATTGCGCCGGCGCATAGCCGCCCTCGGCCGACTTGCGTACCCAGGCCATCGACTGCGCCGTGTCTTGCGGCGCGCCCACGCCCAGCTGCAGCATGCGCGCCAGGTCCAGCTGTGCCTCCACGTCGCCCGTTTCCGCCAGCCGCCGGGTCTCGGCAAATTCGGCGATACTTTGCGGGCTATGGCTGGCCACATCCGCCCTGGCCTTGATGGCGATCAGTTGCAGGTCGAGCAAGGTGGGCGAGGTTTGCGCCAGGATGGGCAGCGGCAGCAGAAAAGGAATCAGACAGAGTAATTTCTTGGGCATGCGGCGGTGTCGGAAAGAAGAAAACACGCATGGTAGCCGATGGCTCGCCAGGAAGGCGCGCACGGTACGGGAAGTTTGACAGGGCACCCCGGCAGGCTTACATTGCACGGGCCCGCCACTGATACAGGAACACTATGAACCATCTATCGAAAACCGCCCTGACCTTGCTCCTTGCCATCGCCGCAAACGGAGCCGCCAGCGCCGCCGACACCCAGCTGGCCGGCTGCGCCGCCAAGCGCGAAAGCATCCGCAGCGAATTGCGCCAGGCGCAGGAACAGGGCCTGTCCGACAAGGTCGCGGGCCTCACGCGCGCGCTCGACGAAGTCAATGCCCACTGCCGCGACAGCACCTTGGTCGAGCGCCACAACAAGAAAATCGTCAAGGCGCAGGCCAAGGTGAACCAGACGGAGCGTTCGCTACGCCTGGCCCAGGAAGCCAATAAACAACCGAAGAAAATCGCCAAGCTGGAAGGCAAGCTGGAAAAAGCCAGGGCGGAACTGGCGGCCCTGCAGGCGCAACAGCCTTAAGTTTTATCGCCCAGCATCTGATAGATGCTGGAAAAATCCAGCGCACCCGATCCCGCCTTGCTGTGCAAATTGTATAAATTGCGCGACAAGGCGCCCAGCGGCACGGAGGCGCCGCTGGCCAGCGCGCTTTCCACGGCCAGGCCCAGGTCTTTCAGCATCAGGTCGACGCCAAAGCCGCCCGTATAGCCGCGCGACGCGGGCACGTTTTCCGCCACGCCGGGACACGGGTTATACACCTCCAGGGTCCAGTTGCGGCCCGAGCTTTTCGCCATCACGTCCGACACCACCTTCGGGTCCAGGCCATTGGCCACGCCCAGGCGGATCGCTTCGCTGGTGCCGATCATGAGTATCCCCAGCAGCATGTTGTTGCAGATCTTGACTGTCTGGCCGCAACCCGAGCCGCCCGCATGGAAGATGGCCTTGCCCATGACGTCCAGGTAGGGCCGCGCCGCAGCCAATGCGGATTCTTCGCCGCCCACCATGAAGGTCAAGGTGCCGTTGGTGGCGCCCGCCGTGCCGCCCGAGACGGGTGCGTCCAGCATGGGCATGCCCTGCTCCTGCGCCGCGCGGCCCACCTGGCGCGCCGCCTCGGTGGAAATCGTCGAACAGTCGATCAGCAGGGTGCCGGGCCGCGCCTGCGCCAGGATGCCCGCGTCGCCAAGGTAGGCGCCCAGCACGTGGCGGCTGGCCGGCAGCATGGTGATCACGATGTCGGCCTGGCCTATCGCCGCCGCCTGGTCATCGGACACCAGGCCGCCGCCGTCGGCGAACTGCCGCATGCTGGCCGGCACCAGGTCAAAACCCGTCACCGCATGGCCCGCGCGCACGAGGTTTTGCGCCATGGGCAGCCCCATGTTCCCCAGGCCGATGAAAACGATATTGGTGCCCATGGTGTCCCCTTATTTCATCGAGATGGTGGTATTGACGCCGCTGCCGCCATCGTCCGGGGCGAACCAGCGCGCCGTGACGGTCTTGGTCTGGGTCCAGAAATACAGCGCCTGCTTGCCGTTCGGGCCCAGGTCGCCCAGCTTCGACGCGCGCGAGCCCGTGAAGCTGAAATAGGCGACGGGTACGGGGATGGCCACGTTGATGCCCACCTGCCCCACGTCGATCTCGTTCTGGAACTTGCGCCCCGCCCAGCCGGACGAGGTGAAGATCGACGTGCCGTTGCCATTCGGGTTGGCGTTGATGAAGGCGATGGCCTGGTCCAGGGTATCCGTTTCGACCACGCACATGGCGGGGCCGAAAATCTCCTGCGTGTAGACGGAGTTCGAGGCTGCCACCTTCGAGAAAATCGTCGGGCCCATGAAGTTGCCGCCCTCGTAGCCGGCCACCTTGTGGCCACGGCCATCGAGCAGCAGTTGCGCGCCTTCGTCGACACCCGCCTGTATCAGTTTTTCCGCCCGCTGCATGGCCGCTTTCGACACCATCGGACCCAGGTCGGCCGTGCGGTCGCTGCCCGGCCCCACTTTCAGCGCTTGCGAGCGGGCGACGATTTCCGGCAGCCAGGAGCGGGCTTCGCCCACCAGCACCACGACGGAATTGGCCATGCAGCGCTGGCCGGCCGCGCCGAAGGCGGCGCCGATCAGGTTATTGATCGCCTGCTCCTTGTTGGCGTCGGCCAGCACCACGCAATGGTTTTTCGCACCCATCATCGATTGCGCGCGCTTGCCCGATTCGCTGGCGCGGCGGTACACATGCGTGCCCACATGGGTGGAACCGATGAAGGACACGGCCTTGATGTCGGGATGGTCGCACAGCATGTTGACGACGTCCGCGCCGCCATGCACGACATTCAGCACGCCGGCCGGCAAGCCCGCCTGGTACATCAGTTCAACCAGATACATCGACGAGGACGGGTCCTGCTCCGACGGTTTCAACACGAAGGTATTGCCGCAGGCGATGGCGATCGGGAACATGAAGCATGGCAGCATGACGGGGAAATTGAAGGCCGTGATGCCGGCGCCCACGCCCAGCGGCTGGTAGATGTTGTACACGTCGACGCCGGTGGCCGCGTTTTCCGCGATCTCGCCCAGCTGCAAGGTAGCGATCGAGCACGCGTGCTCCACCACTTCCAGGCCGCGCATCACCTCCCCTTCCGCGTCGGGCAAGGTCTTGCCGTGTTCGCGCGTGATGAGTTCGGCCAAAGTACCGATGTTTTCGCGGATCAGGTGCTGGTACTTGAGCATGATGCGCATGCGCGCCGCCAGCGGCGTGTTGCGCCAGGTCTTGAACGCTTCCTTGGCCGTGGCGACGGCCAGGTTGACTTCGTCGGGCGTGGAAAACGGTACCTTGGCGACGATTTCCTGCGTGGCCGGATTGATGACGTCGCGCCATTCCGTGCTGGTCGAAGCGTGATACTTGCCGGCGATGTGCAGGGGGATGGCGGGGATTTGGGTGAGGGCTTGGTTCATGGTTGAGGCTCCGGGTGTGCGATGTTCATAGGACTCGACGGAGCAGCGGAGTACTGGGGTCAGACCCGGCGGGGGAATTTCCCCCAGTGGGGGAAATTCCGATTCCGAAGGAACTGACCCCGGCCTTATGCTGCTCCGTCGATAGACTAAAATTACTTTTTAACCAAATTGCACGCCGCCGCATCCATAGTCTTGAACGCCTGGTCGGCGGGGATGGTCGACAGCACTTTCAGGTAGTCCCACGCGCCTTTCGATTCGGCCGGGGTTTTGACCTGCACCAGGTACATGTCGTGGATGACGCGGCCGTCGGGGCGGATCGAGGCGTTGTTCATGACGGCATCCTTGATCGGCAGCTCGCGCATCTTCTGGGCGACGATCTTCGAGTCGTCGCTCTTCGCGGCCGCCACCGATTTCAGGTAGTGGTAGACGCTCGAATACACGCCCGCCTGCACCATGGTCGGCTTGGCGCCCTTGTTGAGCGCTTCGAAGCGCTTGGCAAACGCGCGGCTGCGGTCATCGTAATCCCAGTAAAAGCCGTCCGCGTAGACGAGGCCCTGGGCCGTATCGAGCCCCAGCGCGTGCACGTCGGACAGGAACACGAGCAGGGCGGCCAGGCGCTGGTCCTTGCCGCTGCCGATACGGAATTCGCGCGCCTGCTTGATGGCCGACACCGTGTCCGCGCCGCCGTTGGCCAGACCGATCACCTGCGCTTTCGAGCCTTGCGCCTGCACCAGGAAGGACGAGAAATCGGAAGCGTTCAGCGGATGGCGCACGGCGCCCACGACGGTGCCGCCATTGCGCTTGACGACGTCGCTGGCATCCTTTTCCAGCGAGTGGCCGAACGCGTAGTCGACGGTGACGAAGTACCACGATTTTTGCCCCAGCTTGGTCAGCGCCGCCGCCGTGCCGGCCGCCTGCGAATACGTGTCGAACATCCAGTGGAAGCCGTTCGGCGAGCAGTCTTCATTCGTCAGGCGTCCCGTGGCCGGGCCGCTGAACATGGCGATGCCGCCCTTCTCTTTCATCAGCTTTTGCACGGACAGGGCCACCGAGGAATTGGTCAGATCGGCAATGGCGTCGACCTTGTCGCGGTCTATCCATTCGCGCGCCTTCGAGGCGGCGATGTCGGCCTTGTTCAAGTGGTCGGCCGACAGGATCTCGATCTTCATGCCCTTGCATTCGGCCTTCAAACAATCCTCGACGGCCATCTGGCTGGCGACGACGGAGCCGCGCCCGCCCATGGCCGAATACGGGCCGGACATGTCGGTCAGGATGCCGACCTTGATGACGCCATCGGAAATCTGCGCGTGCGCGCCAAAGGACAGGGTAAGCGCCAGCGCGCCCATGGCCAGAACGGTTTTTTTCATGCGTGTCTCCAGGTGGATGGGTTTTTCTTATATGTATAGATGCATTCTGCATGTGTAAAAATATGCGCTCAAGTGAAATTAATGCATAATTCCTTTGCAAAAATGCACAGAGAGGGTTTGCCATGCTCGATTGGGACAATGTACGGGTCTTCCTGGAACTGACGCGCAGCGCCGGCCTCGTCGATGCGGCGAAAAAGCTGGGCATCGACCATTCCACCGTGTCGCGCCGCATGCGCAAGTTCGAGGAGCAGGTGGGCACGCAGCTGTTCGACCGCAACTACGTGGGCTACCAGCTGACACCCGAGGGCCACCGCCTGATGGAATACGCGGAAACCATGGAAAGCACGGTGTTTGCCGCCACCGAGGAATTGGGCGAACATAACCGGCTGCTGTCGGGCCAGGTGCGCCTGGGTGCCACCGAGGGCTTCGGCGCCATCGTGCTGGCGCCCCACCTGGCACAGTTTTGCGGCAGATACCCGCACATCAGCGTGGACCTGATCGCCGTGCCCCGTTTTGTCAGCCTGTCCAAGCGCGAGGCGGACGTGGCCATTTCCATCGAGCGCCCCCTGTCCGGCCCGTATGTGGTGACCAAATTGTCCGACTACCGGCTGAAACTGTACGCCACGCCAGCCTACCTGGCACGCCACGCACCGATCACCAGCGTGGCGCAACTGGCGCAGCACCCGATCATCGGCTACGTGGACGACCTGGTCTTCAGTTCGGAACTGCGCTACATGGACAACGTGGCGCCCGACTCCCTGCGTGCGTTTCGCAGCACCAGCGTCATCGCCCAGTACCACGCGGCGCGCGCGGGCCAGGCGCTGGCGATTTTGCCCTGCTTCGTGGCCCAGCAGTCGAACGAACTGGTGCCCGTGCTCGACGGCGAGATCGACCTGCTGCGCGCCTTCTGGATGATCTCGCCGAGCGAGCGGCGCAATATCGCCAGGGTCAGCGCCCTGTGGAACTACCTGCGCAGCGCCATCGATTTGAACCACGCCTACCTGATGGGCGAAACGGCCACGCCCAGCTGGCCAGCTTGAGCACGCTGCCGCGCGCTACACTGTCGCCACATACTAATAAGGAGAACGCCATGCTGATGGATGCGAACCAGGCCGTTCTGGTCATTGTCGACCTGCAAGGCCGCCTGATGCCGGCCATCCACGATGCGGGCCTCGTGCTGGCACAAAACCTGCGCCTGGCAAAGATCGCCCGCCTGCTCGACGTGCCCGTGCTGGGCACGGAACAGAACCGCCAGGGACTGGGGCCGAACGTGGAAGAGATCGCCGCGCTGTGCGAACGGACCTTGCACAAGACGCATTTCGGCGCCTGTTTTGATGGCTTGCAGCAGATGCTGCCCGCCGGGCGAAAACAGATCGTCGTCACGGGGTGCGAAGCCCATGTGTGCATGCTGCAGACGGCCATCGGCCTGCTGGAGCTGGGCTACGAGGTCATCATCGCCATCGACGCCGTCGGTTCGCGCCAGGGAGCCAGCCGCGACGCGGCGCTGGCCCGCCTGGACAAGCTCGGTGCCCATCTGGTGACGGTGGAGATGCTGGCCTTCGAATGGCTGCGCGACTGCAAGCACCCGCGTTTCCGCGAAGTATTGGCGCTGATTAAATAGCCATACTTTTACGCAGGATCAAGCCCGACCGCCGCTCATTTGCTAGCTTGGTAACAGCGCCGCCATTCCGAGCGGCGCGCCGTCCACATCAGCAAGGGAGCCATCATGGCCTATATCCTGCGAGGCAAGCTATGCGGCTTGATCTGTGCCGAGTGCCCTGAAGCATTGTCCCACGTCATCGTGCGCCTGTACCGGCCGCGCGAGTCGCAAAACGTCACGGCGCTGGCCATGGCCAGCGCCAAGGAAACCTTCGCCATCCTCACGGAAGAAGAGGTGCAGGCGAAAGCACCGTTCCTGCTGGCCGAAGCGCGCACGGACGAGGACGGCAACTACAGTTTCACCTTGGCAGGCGATTACCAGGGCGAGGCCGTGGAAGTCGATATCCTGTGCCCTACCGTGCCGCGGTTGAAACCGGGGCCGAAAGACCCCGTGCCGCTGCAGTTTTCCATCACCACCATTCAGCCCCGCTGGCGCCAGGCCGAAAACGACTATCTCGCCATCTGGGACTATTGCCTGCCGCAACGCTTCTGGTGCCTCGTGCGCGCCCGCTTCGGCGCCTGGACCATCTGCGGCCGCCTGCGCACCTGCGACGCTCCCCACGCGCCGATCGCCGGCGCCACCGTGCGGGCCTTCGACGCCGACTGGCTGCAGGACGATGCGCTCGGCGTCGCGGTGACGGACGCCAGCGGGCGCTTCCGCATCGATTATCTGACGTCGGACTTCACGCTCACACCGTTTTCACCGTTCATCAACGTGGAGTTCGCCAGCGGCCCCGACGTGTATTTCACGGCGCAACTGGGCAGCGTGGCCATTCTGTCGGAAACGCAGGCCAACGGGCGCCAGCCGGGCCGCGAAAACGTGGGCCACTGTTTCTGCGTGGAATTGTGCTCGAAAGAAGTCTTGCCGCCCGACGTGGAAGGCGTGCCCCACTGGCAGCAGGTGGAAATCTTCGACATCCACCCGTTTCCCTCGCTGGCCGGCTTTTCCGCGCAAGGCTATGCAGGCGGCCCCGGCGCCTCGTATGTATTCGCCGGCGGCGTCACCCTGAAGGGCAATTGCCCGCTGCGCAACAGCGCCATTCCCGCGAACCCGCTCGAATACCGTTTCCTCATCGGCGAATGGTCCTGGCCCGGCGGCAGCGACGACCCGACGGCCATCCCCCCGGTCGCGCCCGCCAGCCTGGCGCCGTTGACGCAAATCCTCGGCACGCACGTCGGCTATGTGTTTTATACGAACGGACTGGGTCTCGGCGATTCGGCGCCCGTCATCATCGATGCGGGCGACTTGAAACCGGGCGGCTGGATACGGGTGGACGGCAAGCCCGTCACCGTGGACATGCGCGACGGCACGACGGCCATCGTCAACGTGGCGCCCAACATCTTCCTGCGCACGTTCGACTTGCTGACCGTGAATACGCCGGCCATCACGAGCTTGCACCCGGCCAAGCTGCCGGGCGGCTTGCCCATCCTCGACGCGGGGCGCAGCCTGACGGCGGCCGAGAGCGAACCGATACGCCGCTACCGCCTGGGCTTCGAAGTGCGCGACGGCATCAGCCTGGCGCTGGTGTCCACGGACGGGCTCGATTCCATCGTCTTCGACAACTCGCCCGTCATCGTGGCGCTGGACCTGGAAGAGTTGCGCAGCAATGCCTGCAATCCCATCGCGGGCGGCCTCGTGCATATCCTGTACACGATCGACCACCCGCATCTGCGCTTTTTCAATGTCACGATTTCCAACAACAACGGCATTACGCATCCGCCGCCACCGCTGCCGGCCGCCAGCTTCACGCCGCCACCACCGTCCAGCAACTATCTGTTCCGTGGCGGCGCGGGCGGGCCTCACCTGTCGGGCAACAATGGCGGCTTCCCCGTCAACGTGGCGCTCGATCCGCCGTGCGCCTACCGGGTGGCCATCGGTTGGCAGACGCGCCATTACCTGGCATCGCCGCACAGCATTGACCGCCTCTACTGCAAATAGGCGAGCTTAGAAGTAGCGCACCCAGGCCTGCTTCGAGGTGCGCTTGTAATTGGCGAACGCGCGGCAAGGGAAATACAGCACGGGCATCAGGGCCAGCGCGATCAGCCACACTTGCCAGATGTGCTCGACGCCATAACGGTTGCCGTGATTGGCGCCCAGCACAGCCGTCAAGGTGATGCCGATGGCCAGCAGCAGATACAGGTGCAGCAAATAATAGAACATGGGCGCGCCGCCAAAGGTGGCGCAAGCGCGCGTAAACCAGTTATCGACGCTTTCCAGCCAGGCCATGCCCAGCAAGCCCAGGCCCAGGGTAAACAGCAGGAAATCCAGCGACGGCGGATACTTGGTGAAGTTCAGCACGCTCATGGCCGTGCGCAAGGCCGTGTCGCCGGCCACCCACGGCAAAGTTTCGCCATACAGATTAAAGCCGCGCAACACAGCCAGCAGCAGCAAACTGCCGCCGCCCAGCGCCAGCAGCAGGCGACGCCGTCCTTCGGCAGACAGCCCGCGAGCATACAGGGGGCCAGCCGCATAGCCGAGCACGATCACGCCTATCCACGGCAGCAGCGGATAGCTGACCTTGATTTTCATGGCGCCATCGGCGACCAGATAACCGCGTTGCAGCAGCACCGTCAGCAGATAGTAGCCAACGCTGCCCTCTTCCGCGTGCAGCCAGGTAAACAAATGCTGGCCGGCGACAATCGCCACGCCCAGCACGACCAGCACTTTCAACGGCAGCTTGTGCAGCACGGCCAGCGCCATCATGGCCAGGCCGATGACCCAGATCACCTGCAGATACAGGATCGCCGGCGTGAAAGTGCCCATCCAGGCAAAGTTGACGAACACCAGTTCCAGCACGACCAGCAGCAAGCCCCGCTTGAACAAAAAGCCGGTAGCGCTGCGCGGACCGGCGGCCGGATGCGCATACAGCCAGGCCGACAAACCCGTCAAAAAGACGAACATGGGCGCACACACGTGGGCGGCCAGGCGCGTGAAGAACAGGGCCGGGTCGACGTGGGCCGCATCCATGGGGTCGCTGACCTGGTGATGCAGAAAGAACGTTTCGCGCACATGGTCGAACAGCATGATCAGCATGACGAGGCCGCGCATGACGTCGATGACGGCAATGCGGGCGCCCAGGATGGCGGGGGAAGTCAGGGGAGTGGGAACGGTCATTTATTCATTTTAAATGTAAGGATAAGAGTAGCGTGCGTACCCCAACAGCAGAAACTGGGGTCAGTTCCTTCGGAATCGGAATATGCCCCATTGGGGCATATTCCCCCGGCGGGTCCGACCCCAGCACTTTGCTGTTGGGTGAATACATCAAAACCGGTAATGCGCATTCAACGTCACCGTACGCTCCGCCCCCGGCGCCACCCAAAGCTGGCTATAGGAACTCGCATAATAGCTGCGGTTGAACAGGTTTTCCACGTTCAGGGCCAGACGCAGTTTCGCCGTCGGCGAGTACGATGCCAGCAGTTTGGCCGTCGTATAGGCCGGCAAGGTAAATTTGCTGCTGACGGCGACGTCGCCCAGGCGCTCGCCCACGTATTGCAGGCCGCCGCCCACGCTGGCCGTGCCCGTGCCCAGTGCGAATTGCTGGGTGGCCAGCAGATTGGCGCTGTGGCGTGGCACGTTGGCGAAGCGGCTGCCCGTCACGATCGTATTGTCGCCGCGCGTGACGGTGGCATTGGTGTAGGCATAGGCGCCCGAGACGCGCAAGCCGCGCGCCACTTCGCCCGACACGTCGAGCTCCAGTCCCCGGCTGCCCACCTCGCCCGCCGCGATGGCGAAGTCCGTGTTGGCGGGATTGGTCGTCAGCACATTGCTCTTGCGGATGTCGTACACGGCCACAGTGCCCGTCAGCTTGCCCGTTTCCAGCTTGGCGCCCAGCTCATACGAGCGGCTGCGCTCGGCCGGGAACGCCTGGTTGGCTATGCTGATGCCGCTGTTGGGCCGGAAACCCTTGGCCGCGCTCGCATACAGCGACCACGCCTTCGTCGGCTGGTAGACGAGGCCCGCGCGGGGGCTGGTGGCCGACAGCGACTGGCGGTTGCTCACCTGCAGGCGATTGTTCCTCACATCCTGCGTGTAGCTATCGTGGCGCACGCCGACCAGCGCCTTCCATTGCGCACCCAGGTCGATCTGGTCCTGCGCATACAGGCCACGCGCCCTTTGCCCTTCCTGCGTGTCGATGGACAGGGCCAGCGGATCGGCCTTGCCGCCATACACAGGATTGAAAATATCGATGGCATAGCCATTCGCGGCCGAGGGATTGCGGCGCAGCTGCACCCGGTGGTCGTCGAAATGATAGGCATCGACACCGGCCAGCACTTCGTGCGCCAGCGCGCCCGTCCCGAACTTGCCCAGCACTTCAACGCGTGCCGACACGTCGGTGGCCGAGAAATCGCGGTGGCGGCGCTGGCGTTGCAGGGTGTGGCCATCGGCCAGCAGCCTGTTCGCCTCGGTCGAATAGCCGCTCAATTCGCTGTCGCGGTAGGAAGCGCCCGCCTGCACCGTCCAGTCGTCGGACAAGGCGTGGTGGATGAACAGCTGCTGCCCCAGCGACTTGACCGTCATGGGACCGTCGCCCGGTTCGCCCAGGAAGCGTGACACGGGGACAAGTCCCAGCTGGCCATTTACGGCGACGACGCCGCGGTCGAACGGCGCGCGCTGCCGCACGGCCTCGATTTCATACGACACCGTCGTATGCTCGCCCACCAGCCAGAGGAAGGACGGCGAAAACAGGCTGCGCTCGACTTTCACCGTATCGCGGAAGCTGTCCCCTTCTTCATGCGCCGCGTTCAGGCGGTAGGCGATGGTGCCGCTCAAGGGTCCCGTCAAATCCAGGGCGGCGCGGCGCGTCTGGAAGCTGCCGAGCGATACATCGGCGCTGTATTCCGGCGCGAACTTCGGCTTTTTCGTCGTGATGTTCACCGTGCCGCCCGGCTCGCCACGGCCGTACAGGGCCGATGCGGGGCCTTTCAGCACTTCCACTGCCTGCGTATTGCCGCCGTCGCGCATGCCGTTGTAGCCGCGGCTGGAACTGAAACCGTTGACCATATAGTCGGAACCGAAATTCGGGTCGCCCGTGAAACCGCGCATGGCGTAGCTGTCCCACAGGCCGCCCAGCGGGCTTTGTTTGGAAATACCGCTGGCCAGGTCCAGCGCGCCGGTCAAAGTCGTCACGCCCGCGTCGCGCAGCAGGTCGCCGGTCAGCACGCGCACGCTTTGCGGCAAGTCCATCAGCAAGGCGTCCGTCTTGGTGGCGCCCGTGGCGGATAAACTGCGGTAATGCTGGCGCTCCGCCTTGACGGTAACGACGTCATCAGCCTGCGCACCATCGACTGCCAGTGACCAGGGGCTGGCGGCGGCCAGCAAGAGCGCCACGGGGCGGCGTAAAAACACGGACATGGGGATTCCTGACAATGGGCAATTCAATGCAATAGGCTTGCATTATAATTGATAATCAATTCTCATTAAAGCCTTCATCAAACATCTGCGTCAAAAACTCCACGAACACCTGCACCTTGGCCGCGCGCAGCTGGCGCGGATGGAACAGCGCCCACAGGCCCGGCCCCCGCGTGCGGAACGGTTGCAGCACGGGTACGAGGCTGCCTTCACGCAACGGCTGCAGCACGGAAACCGACAACGCCTGCACGATGCCGCAGCCGGCCTGGGCGGCGGCGATCATCGATTCGATATGGTCGAAGGCCAAGGCGGCCGGCGGCGTGTGCGCATATGCCGCATCACCATCCTCTCCAGCCTTGGCCTGGAACAGCCAGGGCCGCACCTGGCGCGATTTCGGATACAGGAAATGCAGGCAGGCAAACTGGTCCAGCTCCTGCGGCGTGCGCGGCAGGCCATGCCGGGCAACAAAGGCGGGCGAGGCGCAGCACAGATAATCCATGTTCAGCAGGCTGCGCGCCACCAGCGACGAATCCTGCGGTTCGCCGATGCGCAGCATCACATCGATGCCCTCTTCCACCATGTCGACCAGGCGGTCGCTGACGGTCAGGCGCAGGGAAATGTCGGGATAAGCGGCCATAAAGCGGGGCAAAGCGGGCGCCACGAGGTTGCGGCTGATGCTGCTGGGCATATCCACGCGCAAGCTGCCCGACGGTTTCCCGGCCGCTTGTTCAAGACTGGACTCCAGCGCCGCCATGTCGGCCAGCATCTGGCGCGCCTGCGCATGGCATTGCTGGCCTTCGGCCGTCAGCGACATGCTGCGCGTGGTGCGCTGCAAGAGCCGTACGCCAAAGTGTTTTTCCAGCGCCGCCACCTGGTTCGTCACGGACGAGGTCGAAATGCCCAGGCGCTGCGCCGCCTTGCTGAAACCGCCCGCCTCGACCACGGCGCAAAACACCTGCATCGCTTCCAGCCTGTCCATGCACTCCCTCCTGTTTGACTATGATTATCCACGATATCGAAATAGTGCATGGGGCCGCGCCCCATTTTTCTTTGTGCCGTCACCGCCTAGACTGGGGCATCAACCACAGGAGAATCCCATGCAAGCCCTCGTCCTCACCAGCTTTGCCGCCCCCATGACCATCGAAAACGTTCCCGTGCCGCAGCCCGGCCCCGGGCAAGTCCTCGTGCGTATCGCTGCCAGCGGCGTCAATCCGCTCGACACGAAAATCGCCGCCGGCGCCGCCCCGCACGCCCGGCCCCGCCTGCCTGCCATCCTCGGCATCGACGTGGCCGGCACGGTGGAAGCCGTCGGCGATGGCGTGACGACTTTTCACGTTGGCGCAACAGTGTATGGCATGGCGGGCGGCATCGGCGGCATCCAGGGCTCGCTGGCCGAGTACGGCGTCTTTGACGCCGCGCTGCTGGCGCCCGTGCCGCCAGCGCTGGGCATGCGCGAGGCGGCCGCCCTGCCCCTCGTCTTCATCACGGCCTGGGAAGGTTTGGTCGACCGCGCCCACGTGAAGGCGGGCGACAGCGTACTCGTGCATGGCGGCGCGGGCGGCGTGGGCCACATGGCCGTGCAGCTTGCCGTCGCCCTTGACGCCACGGTGTATGCCACGGGCAGCGCCGCCAGCCGCGATGCCATCGAAGCGCTGGGCGCCCGTTTCATCGATTACCGGACCAGCACGGTGGACGACTACGTGGCCGAACATACGGGCGGCGCCGGCTTCGACATCGTCTACGACACGGTGGGCGGCGCCACCCTGGACGCCAGCTTCCAGGCGGCACGCCTCTACGGCGGCCACGTCGTCAGTTGCCTCGGCTGGGGCACGTTCGCCCTGAGCCCGCTGACAGCGCGCGCGGCGACGTACTCGGGCGTGTTCACCCTGCTCCCCCTGTTGAGCGGTGAGCATCATGCGCGCCATGGCGCCATCCTGCGCGAAGCCAACAAGCTGATCGAGGCGGGAAAGCTGCAGGTGCGGCTCGATCCACGCCGCTTTACCTTGCACACGGCGCACGATGCGCACGCGGCGCAAATCGACGGCAGCGCGCGCGGCAAGCTGGTGGTGGAGATGCGGGATTGAACGCGGGCTTGTTACTTGCAAGAGGAAACGTTAATATGCAAGAATAAACTTGCATATTAACGGGGCTCTTGATGCGTGAAAATCTGGAAAAACTGCTGGCGCAGGGGCGCGACAACGCCCTGCTGCGCTTTGGCCTGGGCGACGCCTGCCTGAAAGAGCATGACGCCGAGCAAGCGGCCCTGCACCTGGCGCAAGCCACCGTGCAGCAGCCCGGCTATTCCGCCGCCTGGAAACTGCTGGGCAAGGCCTTGCACCAGCTGGGCCGGCTGGACGAAGCGCAGGCCGCCTGGACCACCGGCGTGACAGTGGCCCAGCAGCAAGGCGACCTGCAAGCCGACAAGGAAATGACGGTATTCCTGAAACGCCTGCACAAACAGCGCCAGGCGGCAGAGTAAAAAACTTAATGCACGTGCGCGGCGCCCTTGGCGTCGAGAGGCGCCGCCTCGCCCCGCTCTTTCGCCAGCTTCTTGGCCAGCAAACCGCCCGCTTCGGCCGCATAGGCGCGGCAGGCGCTGGCGTCGATCAGGGGATTGTCCGAGCCGCTGCGCCTGGCGGCCTTGCCCAGCACGTCCGTCGTGCCCGGATGCACGGGGATGATGATGTCGCATGGCAAGGCGGCCACCTTGGCGATGCTCGCTTCGAACGAGGCCGAAATATCGGGCGTGCCACCTTTGCCCGCGCCTTTGCCCGTATAGCGGAAATCGCCGCTCGAATACGGGTTCAGGCTATCCGCATACACGACGTCCAGGCAGCGCTGACCTTCGCACGACGTCCACGTCCATGTCGTGCCGCCGGGGGTGTGGCCCGGCGTCATGTGGGCCGTCAGGGTCAACGGTCCAACCTTGACGGTATCGCCCTCGCCCACCAGGCTGACCTTGCTTACCTTGGCCACATGCACGACGGGATCGGCCTGGTATTGCGGATCGTCCTTGCCATTGGTGCCGCTTTGCAGCACGGGGGCGGCCGCTGCGCTGGCCATCACGGTGGCGCCGCTGGCCCGCTGCAGCGCGGCGATGCCGCCCGCATGGTCCCAATGCGCGTGGGAATTGAGGATGTATTTCACGTCCTCGATGCGAAAGCCCAGCGCCTTGATGTTTGCGATGATCAACGGCGCCGATTGCGGCAGCGCGCCGTCGAGCAGGATATGACCTTGCGGACTCGTCACCAGCACGGCCGACAGGCCGGCCGTGCCCACATACCAGGTATTGCCAAAGACATTGAACGGCTTGACGGGCGCGTTCCATTCCTTGCAATTGTCGCAATTCACCGGTTTATCCTGCACAGTCACCGGCGTCTTCGCCTGCACCGTACCAGCCGCCATGGTCGCAACCGTAGCCAGCATCAACTTCGCCAATAGTGTCATCTTCATCTCCAGAGTGTAAAAAAAGGGCGCCCGCACTGGCGCGCCCGGGGGGGGTATCAATGCATGCGACCGGTCCTGTCGGCCAGGGTGTCGCGGATGTGTCCCGCGTCGAGCGAGCGCCGCTGTGCGCCGTCGGCGTCCAGCAGTACGATGGTGACGTGCTTGCCGCCGCTGCGCATGCGCATCGTCAGGCAGCTGCCCGCCTCGTGGCTGCTGCCCGTCTTGGACAGCACAATGTCCCAGCCCTTGCCACCGACCAGCGGGTTGGTGTTGTGCAAGGTGCGTGTCTTGCCATTGACGGCCACGCTCGCTTGCGGGTGGCTGGTGATGCGCGCGATGTCCGGATAGCGCGCGGCGGCCGCGACGATCTTCGCCACCTCGCTGGCCGTGGACGTATTCGCGGGCGAACTGCCGACGGGGTCCAGCAAGGTAGTACGGCGCAAGCCTAGGTGGCGGATCTTCGCTTGCAAGGCGTCATTAAAAGCCGCGCTGCCGCCAGGATAAGTGCGCGCCAGCGCGGCGGCGGCGCGGTTTTCGGACGGCAGCAGCGCCAGTTGCAACAGCGCGCCGCGCGACACGGCCACGCCATCGGCCAGCAGGCTGTGGCGCTGCAAGGACGCATCGCCATCGGCGCGCACGATGCGCACCTGCTCATCATGATCCTGCCCCGCGTCGAGCACCACCATGGCCGTCATCAGCTTGGTGATCGAGGCGATGGGCACGACGGCGTCCGCGTCTTTCGCCATCAGCACCTTGCCGCTGGCGTCATCGAACACCAGCATGTGTTTCGCGCTGACGGGCAAGTCCAGCATGCCGGCTGCGGCTTCGGCCAGGATCGCCCCGCTGACTTCGGGCTTGCCCTGCGTCTGCAGCAGCAAGGTGGCGCAGGCCAGCAGCAAGGCGGGCACGGCCATCTTCCAGCTGCCGGTATCAAGGCCGGGCGCCATCAAGCGTTCTATGCGCGTGAGCAACGCCCCGCCCCGGGCCGACATCAGCAAGCCAGAATGGTTTGGCGCGACCGTGTGCAAGGACAGCGCATGCAGCGCCGTGGCCAGCCGCTGCGGATCCTGCAGCGCTTGCGCAGCCAGGGCATCGGCCACCTGTTCGCGCTCGGCCCGCATGCGCGCCGACAACCACCAGACGACAGGGTGAAAGAACAGCAGCGCCTCGGCCACGCTTTGCAGCAGGTTGACCAGGTAATCCCAGCGCCGCACGTGGGCCAGTTCATGCGCCAGCAGCGCTTCGAGCAAGGCGACGGGCATGCCGCTCAGCAAGGCGGCCGGCAGCAGGATGACGGGGCGCCAAAAGCCCACCGTCACAGGACTGGCCAGGCCCGCGTGCAGCTTCAGCGGCGGCCGCCGGTGCAAGCCCATGCGCAGGGCCAGCGCATCGAGGCGCGCCTGCCAGACGGCCGGGGCGGCTACTGCCTGGCGGCGCAGCTTGCCGACCCAGGCCAGGCCCAGGCACAGGCGCAAGCTCATCAGGCCAACACCAGCGCTCCAGGCCAGCACCAGGGCTGGCATCCACGCTTGCAGCGCGGCGCGCCAGGCCGGCGGCGCGTCTACCGCCAGCTGGGCTGGCGATGTGCCCGACAGCAGAGACAGAAGGTGGAGCGAGGGAATGCACAGACACAGCAGCAGCGCCAGCGCGCACACGGCATAGCGCCAGCGCGCGCTGGCGTGGCGCAGCAGCCAGAGCAGGACGGCGGACACTGCGCCGACGATCACGCCCTGCCAGACAAAATACAGCAGGACCCAGCCCAGCGCAGGGACAAGCTTGCCCAACTCAACGCCCAAGCCCATGTCCAGGTTCATGGCGCGCCGCCATCCTTGCTGCGCAGGATTTTTTCGATTTCCAGGCGTTCCGCGTCGCTCACGTGCTCGCGCAGCGCCGTCAGCACGAGCGCCTTGCCGGAACCGGAAAACACCTTGCCGATCAAGTCCTTGAGCAAGCTGGTCTGTAACTTTTCCTGCGCTTCGACGGCCGCATACAGTTGCGGACGCTGGCTTTCATCGCGGCTCAGCAAGCCCTTGCCATGCATCAGCTGCAACTGGCGTAGCACGGTGGCGTAACTGGCGTCGGCACGCTCGGCGGCCAGCGCGTCATACACGGCGCGGGCGTCGGACGGACCGCGCTGCCACAAGATGCGCAGCAGGTCCAGTTCGGCGGCCGTGGGATGGGGAGTGGAGGTATTTTTTAACATGCCGCCAGAATACCGATTCTAGAACTCGATGTCTAGAACTTTTTTTCTAGCTCATGAAAAACTAAAATTCGCGCAAGCGGTCGAACAGGTCCAGCAAGGCAGCCTCATCGACCAGCACAACGCCCTGCCCGCTCAGTTGCCCACTTAGCTGCACCAGCAGTTCCGCCAGCACCGAGTAGATTTCCTCGCGCTCGACCGTCTCGATGATGCTGGCCCGCCGCTCGATCTTGTTGAATGCATCGACATAGGCGGCGACCATCGCCTCCAGCGCTGCGGCGGCCGCCGTCGCGTCCATGGCGGCATCGATGCCGCGCGTCACGGCCAGCATGTTCTTGTAGGCCAGCGCCGCCTTTTTCGCATACGCGGGAGAAATATGTTCGCGGCCATCCCAGTCGCGGAACGGGTTGAGCAGGTTGTCCGCCAGCCATTCCGGCTTGCGCGCCTTGGTCACCGACAAGTCCAGTCCCAGCGCCGCCGCCCTCTTGTAGCCGGCCTTGATGGCCTTGGCCACATCGGCGGGCAAGCTGGTCAGCCACAAGGCCGACAGCTGCGGCAATTGCGTGGCCGATGGAAACTCCTCCGCCGTGTAACCGAACAAGTCATAGGCGGTGAACATCCGCAGCTGGCTCAGTTGCGCCAGGCTGGCCATGTGCGACGCCAGCCCCGGCTTGCCCCAGATGCGCAAGGCCTTCAGATGGGGAAAGCGCCGCGCCACTTGCGCCAGGTCAACTTCCTTCATGCTGACCAGCGACAGGCCGCCCAACTGGCCGAGGCCGTGGAACGGCGCCAGCGTCTGCGTGCACTGCAGTGTCAAATGGCGGCCGTCGGCGCCATCGTCGATGCGCAGCGCCGGCGATGGCGCACCGCGCAACGCGAGCAGGCTCAAGCCTTTGTTCAAGACCAGGCTGGTAACGCCATCGGACTGCAGGATCAGCCGGTTCAAGCCGCTGCCGCTGAAATCGAGCGCATGCACCGTCGATGATTGCCAGTGCAGCTCATTGATGAAGGGGTTGCCCTGGATAAACTCCATCAAGGCTTGCGAGCCATCGGCGGTCTCGATCGACATCAGGCAAGGCAGTTGCTCCAGCTCGGATATGTCGCCCAGCGCCTGCAAGACACTGTCATCGATTTTCGTCGCGTCCTGCCGCAAGACCTGGCCGCCGACGGTTACTTCACGCTCGTCCGACGCCGCCTTGAATTGCTGGCGCCGCAACGGGTCGATGCGCTCCCAGTTGCGCTGGCGCAGCACGCTGTCGCCCACGTTCCAGCCGCTGCGGTAGCTGTTGACTTCCACATCGACCAGCGGCGCGATATTGCCCACGAGAGTATGGCCAGGCGGCACGTTTGCCGTGGCATAGCAGTGGTCGTGGCGATTATTCCAGAAGAAATAGTCGCACAGCAGCGGCCGCATGGCTTGCACGGCCGCCGCATCGGGCAAGGCGTCGCCGGTCCAGTCCAGCTCCAGCACGGCAGCTACCGGCCTGGACGAGGACGCATCCTTGATGCGGGTGACCTGGCAAGCCACATACTGCTGCAGCTCGGACGAAAACACACTGTAAACATCGCCAACATTCGGTAGCACGCAACTTCCTTTCAAAACACCTGACGGTCGAATGTTGAAAGATAGCAAATATGACAGCGCAGCGTCGTCCTGTTCAGTCCGCGTGCAGCTTGTGGTGCATGCGCCGCAGGCCCAGCCAGACGGCGGCCGCCACGAACGGTACCAGGGCACCGACGAGGATTTCCGGATTCACGGGCAGCCCCATCACCTTGGCCGCCTTGCCCGTGTAGCTGAACAGGCCGATCACGTAATACGAGATCGCCGCCACGGACAGGCCTTCCACCGCTTGCTGCAAGCGCAGCTGCTGTGCGGCGCGCGCATTCATCGATTGCAGGATTTGCCGGTTCTGCAATTCCTGCACGATGCCCACGCGCGTGCGCAGCAAGTCATTCGTGTTGGCAATGCGCTGCGCCATCGCTTCCTGGCGGCTGGCCATCGCTTCGCACGTGTTCATGGCCGGTGTCAGGCGGCGGTCCATGAATTCCTCGACCGTCGGGATGCCTTCGATGCGCACTTCGCGCAACTCGTCGATGCGCGCCTTGACGAGGCCCATGTAGGCTTTCGAGGCGGAAAAACGGTAGCTATTGTCGAGTGACAGCTTTTCAATGCGGGCGGCCAGGCGCGTGATGCGGTCGAGCAAGCCTTGCTCGGAGACACCGTCGTCGCTCTTGGCCAGGCCCGGTGCGTCGTCCGTGTCCACCATGGCGGCGGCCAGGGTCGCCAGCTCATTTTCGATGGCGTTCAACGATGGTGCCGCCTGCATGGCATAGGGCAAGCCCAGCAAAGCCATCATGCGGTAGGTTTCGATTTCCAGCACGCGCTGTACCAATCGGCCCGACTGCTGCGAGCGCATGCCCGCATCGCGGATGACGAAACGGCTGAAACCGTCCGACTGGATCGTGAAATCCGTCCACAATTCGCCGCCCTGCAGCACCTTGCTGCCGGCCAGGGTATTGCCCTCGAACACGCGCGACAAGCCCTGCATGAAGATCTCGGCCGGCTCGGTCGCCTGCTCGAGCACCACGTGGGCCGCCACCATCAGCTTGCCCTTCAAGCCCACCAGCCATTGCTGCGGCAACTGTTCCAGCGGCATGCGCTCGAACGCTTGTTCCAGGGGCAAGGCGGCACCAGGATGCTCGGCAAAGGTAAACGTGGCAAATTCCGTGTGGCATTCCCATTTCAGGCGGAAGCGGCCAAAGTCGTAATAGAAGTACTTGGCTTCGGCAGCGGGCGGCGTGACGCCGAAATGCGTGCACAGGGCCGCCAAGGTGGCGTGCTGGACCGCCATATTCGAGGCGCCCAGCGCCGCGCTGTCATCTTTATACACGGCCAGATGGGTGATCAGCTCGGGGGCGTCGAGCTGCAAAAACGGCCGCGAGTGGATTTCCGCAGCCAGCGGCACGCGCAAGGCGTGGTTCAAACTGGAGTTAATCAAGTGCATGATAGCCAAAGGTAAAGTTGCAAAACTGCTTAGACCCACGCGCGTGCTGCGCTGCCGCAGCAGGGGTCTGATTGTCACAGTGTAACAAAGCAGGAAGCATGCCTACCTTTTCAAACCCCGTTCATGCCGCTTTGATAACTCCGGTAGCGCCGTGCGCCGCGTTCTGGCGCGTGCCCAGCCACCAGAAAAACGCGGCCAGCGCCACGGCCGAGGCCTGCCCCAGCGCCAGCTTGAATGCGCTGTCGAACAGCAATGGTGCGACAAAACCGGACACCAGCGCAAACACCAGCATTTGCACGAAGTTCTGCAGGGAGGCGGCCAGGCCCCGCATCTGCGGGAATATGTCGAGCATCGACATGGTCATGCCCGGCAAGGCCAGCGACATGCCGAACGCATACAGCATCACGGGCACGACGGCGAACGGGATGCTGGCCGCGAACCAGTGGTTGTAAGCAATATTGAGCGCGCCCGTGGCCGCCATGGCCAGCAAGCCCCAGCGCACCAGCACGGTGCTTTTCACCGCGTGGGCCAGCTTGCCCGACAGCGCCGAGCCGCCCACCAGGCCCGCCACCATGGGGATGAACATCCAGCCAAACGCCGTTTCCGGCAGGCGCAGCAGTTCCAAAATAAAATGCGGTGCCGACGCGATGTACAGGGCGAAGCCGCCAAAGGCGAAGGCCACGGCCAGCGAACGCAGCAGGAACGCCCGATGGCGCAAGGCCAGCCAGTAATTGCGCGCGATGTTGCCTGGGTGAAAAGATTGGCGCTGCTCGACGGCCAAGCTTTCCGGCAAGCCTTTCAGGCAGGCCAGCAACAGCAGCACGGTGACGGAAAAGGTGAACACGAACGTCGATTGCCAGCCGTAGGCCACATGCAGCCAGCCGCCGATGATGGGGGCGATGGCGGGCGCGATGCCGAACACCATCATGATATTGGCCAGCATCTTTTGCGCGCCCGCGCCCGACAGGCTGTCGCGCACGATGGCTTGGCCGATCACCCTGCCCGCCCCTGCCGAAGCGCCCTGCATGCTGCGGAAGAACAGCAGCCAGCCAAAGCTGGGCGCAAACGCGGCGCCGATGGAGCCGGCGGCAAAGATCAGCAGCGAAGCGAGGATCACGGGACGGCGGCCAAACGAGTCGGACAAGGTGCCGTAGAACAAGGTCATGAAGGCATAGGCGGCCAGGTAGACGCTCAGGGTCTGCTGCACCAGCACGCTGCTGACGTCGAAATGCGTGCCGATCGCGGGAAACGATGGCAGGAAGGTATCGGTGGCGAACGGGCCCAGCATGGCCAGCCCGGCCAACACGAGGGTCAGGTTTCTCGTCTTCATGCGTCCGCCTGCGCAGCATATTGGCGGCGCAAGCCGTCGAGGGCCGCCAGCGAGAAGGCGGCGACATGCCGGGCGATGCTGGCGGTGCCCGCCTCGTCATAGGTGATTTCAGGTACCACCAGCTCATGCACGATGCGCGAACGGGCATAGAACACCACCTGCCCAATCACGCTGAACACGCATTTCTGCACCACGTCGTCGGACAGGGCCGGCCCCACCACGCCACGGATCAGGCGAGTGAACAGCGCATGCTGCGGCCGCACATTGCGCTCGGCCAGCTTGTGGATGGCCGCCGTCGGCTCGATCAGTTCGCGCGCCACCAAGCGGCTGAACAGGGATGCGGAACCGGAGCGCAGCATGTCGGAGACGAGCGCCTCGATAGCCAGGCGCAACTGCTCTACGGGCGGCAGCTGCGCCTGCGCGCTGGCGGCGGCCACGTCCGCAGCCGAGGCGCGCGCCAGTTCGCGCGCATGGTCGAAGGCGGCCAGATACAGCTCTTCCTTGCCATGAAAATAGTAATTCACCATCGCCACGTTGACGTGGGCCGCCTCGCAGATCCTGCGCACGGACGCGAGCTTGTAGCCCTCATCGGCAAACAGCTGGACCGCCGCCTGCAGGATGCGCGCGCGCGCCGGTTCGCTTTCTCTTTCGTTTCCCTTGTCTTGCGTCATGCCATTCCCATAATTTAAACAGCTGTTTAATATTGTGCGAAATTATATCAAACAAGCGTTTAACTTTCAGGCGGGCGCAAAAAAGCCCGGCGAACCGGGCTTCTGGCCAGAATGATGGCGATCAGTGCTTCATCGCCGGCATCGGGGCCGAGGTGGCGCCCAGCGGACGGGCCACGGCATGGACTTCGATGGTTTCACGGCGCTTGTCCTCGCCTTCGACGACGAGGGTCAGCGGAATCTTGTCGCCCGCCTTCACTTGTCCTTTCAGGTCCAGCAGCATGACGTGGTAGCCGCCCGGCTTCAGTTCGACGGCCTTGCCGGCTGGCAAGGCGATTTCCTTGACCTGGCGCATGCGCATCATATTGTCCGCCATGCTCATTTCATGGATTTCCGCCACGCCGGCCACGGACGAGCGAACTTCCAGCAAACGCATCGCTTTCGGCGCCGTGATCTGCATGAAGGCGCCCGTGGCTTTTTGCTGCGGCACGGTGGCGCGCACCCACGGGTCGGTGATCTGCACGGAAGTCTGGGCAGCGGCGGAGAAGGACAGCACGGCCAGGGTCGTGGCCAGCAGGGTTTTCAGATGGGTCATGATTATTTCCTCGGTATGGTTATAAGGTGTATTTCGATTTCATCAGGGTCTTGATGTCCTGCACGCACTCGTCGCCCGTCAGCTGGTGCTTCAGGCCCAGGCGCATGCGCCCTTCCGTATCGAGCACATAGCTGATGGCCGTGTGGTCCATCGTGTACGAGCTGCCGCTCGGTACGCGGCGGTAGAAGACCTTGTAGTTGAAGGCCGTCTGCGCCGTGTTCTTCGGGTCCGTGCGCAAGCCGAGGAAGCTGGGGTCGAAGGCGCGCATGTACTCGCCCAGCAACTCGGGGGTATCGCGCTCGGGGTCGATGCTGATGAAGATCACTTGCAGCTTATCGGCGTCCGGCCCCAGCTTCTGGCGGATTTCCAGCGCGCGCGACAGAGCTGTCGGGCACACGTCCGGGCATTGCGTGAAGCCAAAGAAGACCATCACATATTTGCCCTTGAAGTCGGCCAGGGTGTACACCTTGCCGTCGGGGCCGCTCAACTTGAAGTCGGGCTTGTAATCGCCTCCCGTCAAGTCGAGACCGTTGTAATGGGGTTTCGGCGCTGGTTCGCAAGCGGCAAGCGTGAGCAATCCCGCCGTGCCGGCGAGAAGGAATAAACGACGTTTCATGATAATTCCGGCCCGATGGGCGTAGTGGATACAGTTAAGACGTGGAAGGCGTGACTTGAGGTTCAGGCAGCCGAAGGGGGACCGCGCGGGCTGGCGGCCAGCCACGCGAACGGGGCTCGCGGCGCCTGGTAAAACAAGGGTGGATAGTCGTCGTGGCCCGTGATGACGGGCAACGGCGCTGAAGACGGCGGTGGCAGGCCCACGCTGCCCGCATGGCTGATGCAGAACGGGCAATGCTCGATGTGGTGCAGCACGGAACCGGTGGTGGATGTGGCGGCAGGCGCCAGGTCGGCCTGCGTGTAGACGGCGCCGCTGGCCGAGCAGATGTCGACGGCGGCATTGTTCGCGTTCGCATGCTGCGAGGCAAACGCATAGGACAGGGACGGCGACAGCGCATTGAGCAGTATCGCCAGGCAGGCGAACCACATGTGCCACTGTTTGCGCTTCAATAAGTATCCCATGGCGCGATTATAACGGAGTCTGGCTATCCGGGCGCCTGGCCGCGCAGGAACAGGCTGGGGCGCACGCCGGCCACATCCACGCAGGCGTCGCAGAACGCGGGGATCGAGGCAAAACCGGAGCCGGCCGCCACTTGCGCCAGGTCGCGCCCGCCATCTTCGCCATCGGCGCCCGCTTGCGCCGCCGTGTGCAGCGCGTGCGCGAGGCGCTGTTCCCGCACCAGGCTCAATAAGGCCTCGCCCTCGGCAAACAGGCGCGCCCTGGCCTTGTGCGGCGTCACTTGCCACAGGGTGGCCAGGCGCGCCGCCGTCCATTTGCCTTGCGGCGTATCAAAGATGTGCTGTGCCAGCGCCTGGCTCCAGCGCTTGCCGCCGCCGTGGCCGCCATCAGGCTCATCGTCTTCCAGCGCCAGGGTAAACACGGCCGGCTTGCCCCGCCCCGGCATCACGTCGCAGGCAAAGCGCAAGAAGGCGGGCACGACGAAACTGTCGCCGCTGGCCAGTTTCTTGGTCGTGATTTCATTGTGCAAGGTCACAAAACCCTGGCGCACGGTGACGCGCAGCCGGAGCGGAAAGCGCAAGCCCAGCAAATGCAAGGGATGATCGGAAACAAGGGCCATGCGTCAGGTCAATATGGTAAACGAGCCGCCAGCATGCCACACATCGCGCAAGCAGTCTGTCATCACAGCGACGCTACGCCATAACGGCGCAAACCGTCGAGGTCGACGACGCGGATCGACTGGTAGGCAATGCTGATGAGTTTCAATTCGGCCAGATGGCCCAGCGCCTGGTTCACGCGCTGGCGTGAAATGCCGGTCAGCAAGCCGATTTCTTCCTGCGACAGCTCAAGCACGCTGGAGGTACGCGGATATAGCATGGGATGGAACAGCTGCGCGATGGCTTGCGCCACTTGCGCGTCGACGGCCAGCAGGCGCTGGTTCTGGATGGTGGCGATGAACTGGCCCATGCGTTCGTTCAGCTGGCGGATGACGAAGGCGTTAAAGGAGAGGCTCTCGGCCAGCAGCAGATGGAACAGGTCCACGGGCACGAGGATGATGCTCGACGCGCGCACGGCCACCACGTCGTAGCGGCGCAGTTCGCGCTTGAGCACGCTGCCCTCGCCGCACCATCCGCCGGCCGGTACGCCGGAAAAGGTGGCGCCGCGCCCATCGGCGTTGTAGACGGCCAGCTTGATCAAGCCCGTGTGCACGCCGATCCAGTGCGCGGACGGTTCGCCGCGCCGCGTGATGACGGCGCCCGCTTCGTAATGTTTGATCACGCTGCCGGCGCGCAACAGGGCCTGATGCCGGGGATCGAGGGCCGCGAACCAGTCGTGACTGTCGAGTTCCGGCATCGCACGTTCTACACTATCGTTGCTATCCATTCCATCCTTCAGACCTGTCACTAAGATGACAGTGATTTTCCAGCACCGGTGCTATGCTAACCGGTATCAATCCCGAAACAGGGAGCTACAAGATTCTTTTACCAGGAGACAAGCATGACAGCTGATTTCAACACCGGCCTCGGCAAAAACAGCGCCAACTACGCCGCCCTCACCCCGCTCGACTATATCGCCAGGGCAGCCGCAGTATATGGCAATCGCCTGGCAATTGCACATGGCGCCGTGCGGCAGACGTGGCAAGAAACGTATGCGCGCACGCGCCGCCTTGCGTCCGGCCTCATCAAGCTGGGCGTGGGCACGGGCGATACGGTGGCCGTGATGCTGCCGAACACGCCCGCCATGGTGGAAGCGAGCTTTGGCGTCCCCATGGCTGGCGCCGTCCTCAATGCCTTGAATATCCGCCTCGACCTGGCCTCGCTGACCTTCATGCTGCGCCATGGCCAGGCGAAAGTCTTGCTGGCCGACACGGAATTTGCTGAGCTGGCGCGCCAGATGGCGGCGCAGATTCCCGGCTTGCGCGTGATCCAGGTCAACGACGTGCTGGGACCTGAAGTGGAAGCATTTGCCGACCTCGACTATGAATGCTTGCTGGCCAGCGGCAACCCCGAGTACGACTGGCAGCCGCCGGCGGACGAGTGGGACGCCATCGCCCTGAACTACACGTCCGGCACCACGGGCGACCCGAAAGGCGTCGTCTACCACCACCGGGGCGCGGCCCTCAATGCCCTGTCGAATATCCTGGAATGGGACATGCCCAAGCACGCCGTCTACCTGTGGACCTTGCCGATGTTCCACTGCAATGGCTGGTGCTTCCCGTGGACCGTGGCCGCGCGTGCCGGCGTGAACGTCTGCCTGCGCAAGTTCGAACCGAAGCTCGTGTTCGACCTGATGCGCGAATTGCGCATCACCCATTATTGCGCGGCGCCCATCGTGCACGCGGCCCTGGCCAACGCGCCCGCCAACTGGCGCGACGGCATAGCCTGGACCGTGCGCGGCATGGTGGCCGGCGCGCCACCGCCGGCGGCCATGGTGGCAAAGATCGAAGCCATGGGCTTTGACTTGATCCACTCGTATGGCTTGACGGAAGTGTATGGCCCGGCCGCCATCTGCGCCGAGCAGGACGAGTGGGCGGCCTTGAGCCAGGAAGAGCGGGCCGTATTGAAATCGCGCCAGGGCGTGCGCTACCACTTGCAAAGCGCCGTCGCCGTGCTCGACCCGGAAACCATGGAGCCCGTGGCAGCCGACGGCGAACAGATCGGTGAGATCATGTTCCGTGGCAATATCTGCATGAAGGGCTATCTGAAAAATGAAAAGGCGACGCAGGAAGCGTTCGCCGGCGGCTGGTTCCACACGGGCGACCTCGGCGTCATGTATCCGGACGGCTATATCAAGCTGAAGGACCGCAGCAAGGACATCATCATTTCCGGCGGAGAAAACATTTCCAGCGTGGAAGTGGAGGACGCTTTGTACCACCATCCGCAAGTACTGGCCGCCGCCGTCATCGCCCAGCCGGACGAGAAATGGGGCGAGACGCCGTGCGCCTTCGTCGAATTGCGCGAAGGCGGCACGGTGACGGAAGCGGAATTGATCGCCTTCTGCAAGAACAACCTGGCCGGTTTCAAGGTGCCGAAAGCCATTTATTTCGGCCCCCTGCCCCGCACATCGACGGGCAAGATCCAGAAGTTCGAACTGCGCAAGCGCATGCAGTCGGACAAGGCCATCGACGTCTGATTACTCGTGCTTGCCGGCCAGCCACGCCGGCTGCGCCACCACCAGGCGCGAGAAGCTGGCGATGCTGGCCACGGCGGCAAACCCTGCCGCCAGGCACAGCGCATACGTCGTGCCCCGGCTGGCCGAAACCGTGAAGCAATACGCGACCAGCGCCGCGCCCGTGGCTTGGCCGATCAGGCGCGACGTGGCCACCACGCCGCTGGCGCCGCCAGCCCGCTCGGGCGGCGCGCTGCCCATGATGGCTTTCAGATTGGGCGCCTGGAAAAAACCGAAACCGATGCCGCACAAGGCCATGCGCCAGCCGATGTCAAAGACGCTGGGGTGCGCCGGTATCCACACCAGGGTCAGCAAGCCGCCAGCCAGCGCCGCCAGGCCGATGCCGCCCAGCACGCCCGGCGAATAACGGTCGCTCAGGCGCCCGGCGACAGGCGCCATCACGGCCACCAGCACGGCCCATGGCGTCATCAAAAATCCCGTCTCGACGGGCGAACGGCCCAGCGTCACTTCAAAATAGAATGGCAGAGACACAAACGCCAGCCCCTGCGCGGCAAACGTGCAGATGGCCGTCAGCGACGACAGCAGGAATAATGGACGGCGGAACAGATCGATCGGCAGCATCGGCGCCGCATGCCCCGCCTGGCGGCGCAGCAGCAAGATAAAAAAGATCACCACGGCCACCAGTTCCGGCAGCAAGGTTGACAGGGCCGCGTGATGGGCCGCATCGCCAAAGAGCAGAATCAGCAAACCGAAGGCGCCCACGTTGTACAGCGCCGTGCGCCCATCGAGCGTGTGGCCAGACAGTTTTGTCGCCGGCAACATGCGGCTGGCGAGGAAAAAGCCGGCTACGCCCAGCGGCACATTGATGGCAAACAGCCACGGCCACGAGGCCGTCGCCAGGATCAGCGACGCGGCCGTGGGCCCGATGGCGAACGCGACGGCCACCACCAGCGCATTGTTGCCAAACGCGCGGCCCAGTAAATGTTTCGGATACAGCGCGCGCAGCAGCGCCGTGTTGACACTCATCATGGCGCTGGCGCCGACGCCCTGGAACAGGCGCGCCACCACCAGCGAGGGCAAGGACCAGGCCAGCGCGCAGGCGAGCGAGGCCAAGGTAAACAGAAACATGCCGGAGATGAACACGCGCCGGTAGCCGGCGATTTCGCCGAGTGCCGAGAACGGCAGCAAGGTCGCCACCATGGCCAGCTGGTATACGTTCACGATCCAGACGGAGGCGGCCGGCGTCGTGTGCAGCTCGCTGGCAATGGCCGGCAAGGCCGTGTTGGCAATCGCCGTATCGAGCGAGGCCATGCCCACGCCGATGGCCAGCGCCAGCATGGCCCATAAACGGGCGCCGGGCGGCAAGCCGTCCTCGCCCACCATGACGGCTTGCGTGTGCTGCGTCTGCATAAATACACTACCTGTTCATCTTGCTGATCCGGGCAATACACTAGCATGGATGGCCGGACTCTGCCGGGCAGGCAAGGTCCATCACTTCTGGCAGTCGATGACCTTGAAATCTTTCGAATAACAGATGCGCAACTCGCCCGAGTGCTTTTCATAGCCGAGCCAGCGGCCTTTCAGCTGTGGGTTGTGCTGCTTCATCCACTGGAACAGCTCGTTTTTCGGCATGGTGGAGTCCGGCAACTTCAAGGCCTGGAACAGTTCACGTTCCTTCTCGAAATATTCCTTCGCCGTATCGAAATCGCAGGCGCCATGCTTTTCCCATTCGCCCTGCAGCAAGGCTTCGCCCGGCTGCATGCACATATAGGGCAAGATGTCGGACGGTGCCAGCTTCGGCAGATTGCCCTTGCAGTAGCGCGGATGCATGTCCGTCTTGCGCGGCGGCGTCACGGAAATGTCTTCGCACGTGGCAGGATTGTTCGACTGCGCCCACAAGCCATGCACGATCCAGCCGAACTGGTTGCTCTCGGCGCACTGGAAGGCGGCCTTCTTCGACACGGCGCCACGGCGGCGCTGGCTGTCGCAAAAGCCTGGCGACCACGACAGCGCCAGCATGAAGTAATCGGTGGGCACATTCGTGCTTTGCTTGTAGCACGTATTTTTCTCGTCCGACGGCTTCACGTCGTAATCGTAATAGCTGACGTTGCGGGGAATGGCGCAGCTGGCATCAGCCGCATGGACGGCACCAGCAGGCAGGCTGAGGAAAACGGCGGCCAGCGCAGGCAAGACAGAGCAAATTTTCATCGTAGTTCCTTCAAGATATAAAAACGCCGGCAACTGGGTGCCGGCGCGGTATCAGTCAAACGTGTACATCAGCAAACTTTATGCATCCAGCCGTGGGTGTCTGCGGCCGTGCCATGCTGCAGACCCAGCAACGCTTCGCGCAGTGCCAGGGTAACGGCACCGTTTTCATTGTTGTTGATGGTCATTTCAAAGCCATTGGCCTTGGCCACGCCCACGGGCGTGATGACGGCGGCCGTGCCGCAGGCGAACACTTCAGTCATGCGACCCGAGGCGATGTCGTCGCGCCATTGCTGGACGGACAATTTACGCTCTTCCGTCGCATAGCCGAGGTCTTTCGCCATTTCCAGCAGGCTGCGGCGGGTGATGCCTGGCAGCAAGGTGCCCGTCAGTTCCGGCGTCACGACGGTGATCTTTTCGCCATCCTTGTAGACGAAGAACAAATTCATGCCGCCCATTTCTTCGATGAATTCCCGGTGCACGGCGTCCAGCCACACGACCTGGTCGCAGCCCTTCTCTTGCGCTTGCGACTGGGCCATCAGGCTGGCTGCGTAGTTGCCCGCGCACTTGGCTTCACCGGTGCCGCCCGGCGCGGCGCGCACGAAGTCTTCGCTGATCCATACGGTGACGGGTTTCACGCCTTTCGGGAAGTAGGCGCCGGCTGGCGAGGCGAACAGTACGAACAGGTATTCTTCCGATGGACGCACGCCCAGGTAAGGATCGGTAGCGATCATCAGCGGACGCATGTACAGGCTCTCGCCCGTGTTCTTCGGCACCCAGTTGCGGTCTTGCGAAATGAGCGCGTCGCCCGCTTCCAGGAACAGCTCGACAGGAATGGCCGGCATGGCCAGGCGCGCGGCGCTGCGGTTGAATCGCTCGGCGTTTTGTTCTGGGCGGAAAGTCTTGATGCTGCCGTCCGGCTGGGCAAACGCCTTGTAGCCTTCGAAGATGGCCTGGCCGTAGTGCAGGGACGAGGCGGACGGGTCCAGCATCAGCGGGCCGTAAGCCTTCAGTTCGCCCTGCTGCCACTTGCCGTCACGGTAAGGAATCACCACCATGTGGTCGGTGAAGATGCGGCCAAAGGCGGGATTGACCATGCGTGCGGCGCGCTCGGCGTCGGACAAGGGGTGGGCGGACGGGGTGACGACGAGATTCGGTGTGGAAGTGGTCATGGCAGCAATGGGAACTAGTGAACAGTATCCCTATTGTAGCGCCTATGACGACCAATCAGGCAAACGAGGATGGCCCCTGCCCCGTGAACACAGGCTGCCATCATTTGCGAATGATTCTCGTTTGCGTTAAAATATCAGCCTTCCTTCTTCCCGCCATGCCTGACGTCCTGCATGACGGCGCTATCGAAAGCCGCCATGACCACTTCCTCCCTCCCCCAGTTGCGCGCCAGCACCGACGCCGTGCCCGCAGTGCGCCAGCCAAGCGCCGCCCCGCAACAACGGCGCTGGCACTGGACCTGGAAGCAGATATGGTTTCAATTGCACTGGTTTATCGGCATCACTGCCGGCACGGTGCTGGTGATCATTGGCCTGAGCGGCGCCACCCTGGCCTTCAAGGAGGAATTACTCGATGTCATGAACCCCGGCGTGCGCCATGTGTCCGTGGAAACCCACGCCCCGCTGACGCCGGCCCAGTTAAGTAGCATTGCCGCAGCCGAACACGGCCAGCGCGTGGCGTCGATCACCATGTATGCGCAAGCGGGCACGGCGCCACGGTTGTTCTTCGCGCCGAAGAACGGCCAGCGGCGCGGCGAGTCCATCTATGTGCATCCGTACACGGGCGCGACCCAGCCTGCGCTGGCGGGGGCGGAATTTTTCGAGTGGACGGAATCGCTGCACCGCTGGCTGCTGCTGCCGCGCGATCCGGGCCGGCAAGTGGCGGGTGCGCTGGCCCTGTGCCTGCTGGGGTTAGCCCTGTCCGGCCTGTATCTGCGCTGGCCCCGCCGTCCGCTGGACTGGCGCACGTGGCTGACCTTCGATCCCGCCCTGAAGGGCCGCTCCTTTTTGTGGAATCTGCACGCCGTGGCCGGCACTTGGTGCCTGATCGTCTACGTGGCGCTGACCTTGACGGGCATTTACTGGAGCTATGACGTGGTGCGCGACAATATCGACGCCTGGGCCGGCAAGCCGCCAAGGATGGCACAGGCACCCGCGAAAAAAGGCGGCGGCAAGGAGAAGGCGCCCGCCGCCGACATCAGCCTGGCCTGGACCAGCTTCCAGCAGCACGCCGCCGGCTGGACCCTGGCCAGCGTGCGCCTGCCCACGCGCGCCGGCGAAGCCGTGCAATTCACGTGGCTGGCGAGCGATGCGCCGCACGAACGGGCGCGCAGCCGCATGAGCATCCTGCCGGCCGACGGCAGCATCACGGAAAACGAGCCGTACAGCCAGCAAGCGCTCGGTGCACGCCTCGTCAACATTATTTATCCGCTGCACATGGGCACGTATTTCGGCTTGCCGGGCCGCATCATCGTTACCTTGGCCAGCCTGGGCCTGCCCTTGTTCGCCATCACGGGCTGGATGCTGTACCTGGGCCGCCGCAAGGCAAAGCGAGCTGTCCAGGCGCAGCGCGCCATGCTGGGCGCCGGCGCAGCGGACAAGCAAAATACCGGCTTGCCCACCCTCGTCGCCTATGCCAGCCAGTCGGGACAGGCCGAGCGCCTGGCCCTGGAAAGCGCGCGCGCCCTGCAGCAGGCGGGCGTGGCCGTCGACGTGCAGTCGCTGGACCGGTTCGATCCCGCCCAATTGCGCCAGTACGAGCGGGCCCTGATCGTCGCCAGCACCTTTGGCGAAGGCGAGGCGCCGGACGGCACGCGCCGCTTCGCGCGCCTGCTGCACGCAACATCGGGCACGCCGCTGGCGGGTCTGGAATTCGGCATGTTGGCGCTGGGGGACCGCCATTACAGCGCCTTCTGCGGCTTCGGCCATGCGCTGGCGCAGCAATTGCAAGCGCTGGGCGCCACGCCCTTGTTCCCGCTGATCGAAGTGGACAAGCACGACCCCGCTGCCCTGGTCGGCTGGTCCAAAGCGCTGGCACGCTGCAGCGGCAGCGCCATCGATGCCATCGGCGTGCAGGAAGAAGCGTCGTATGCCGAGTGGCGCCTGGCGCGCCGCGTGCTGCTCAACCCTGGCAGCCTGGGCGGCGAATTGCATGAAATCACCTTGACGGGCCCGGCCGGCGCCACCTGGGAAGCGGGCGCGCTGGCCGAAATCATCGCCTGCAACGCGGATGGCAGCGATGGCGATGCCGATAATGCTCACCACGCGCCCCGCAGCTATTCGCTCGCTTCGCTGCCATCCGATGGTGAACTGCAGTTGCTGGTGCGCCAGGAACGCCATGCGGGCAAGGACAACCAGGGATTTGGCGTCTGTTCCGGCTGGCTCACGCGCTTCGCCCCGCTGGGCAGCCCCATCCGCCTGCGCCTGCAAACCAACCCCGCCTTCGCGCCCGCCCTGGTCGACGTGCCCTGTATTTATATCGGCAACGGTTCCGGCCTGGCCGGCCTGCGTGCCCACCTGCGCGCGCGCCAGCGGACGGGGCTGGCCCGCAACTGGCTGCTGTTCGGCGAGCGCCAGCAAGCTTTTGACAGCGTCTGCGGCGAAGAGTTGCAAGGCTGGCTAGACGCTGGCCACCTGGCGCGCCTGGACAAGGTCTTTTCGCGCGATGGCGAAACCCGGGAATACGTGCAAGACCGCCTGCGCGCCAACGCGAATGAACTGCGCGAGTGGCTGGCGCAAGGCGCCATCGTCTACGTATGCGGCAGCCTGCAAGGCATGGCGGCAGGAATCGATGCTGTACTGCAAGAAGTGCTGGGCCAGGAGGGCCTCGACGCCCTGCTGGCGGCCGGACGCTACCGCCGCGACGTGTATTGATCTGCCTCAGCCCATCGCCAGCACGGCCCGGCTATGTGGGCAGGCGCACAGTCAGCACCAGCCATCGGACTAGAGTGGAGGCATTCCCACCCACTGCCTGCGAGGCTAGCCATGAAAAATCCCTGGATGAGCATGTACCTGAGCGCCGCCAACCGCATCGCCAACACGGCGCGCGGCCACGCCACGGCCGCCGTCAAGCGCGAGGCGGCGAAAAATACGCGGCAGTTGACGCAAGTGTGGTTCGATTCCTTCCTGCCGCCCACAGGCAAGCCACGGCGCAGCCGCAAGGCCAAATAGGCCCCTGGCAGCAGGCGAACTGGTGCAGTGCATCACAGCAATAAGTTGAAGTTACGACCAGGTGAACTAAACTGCAAGCATGGTAGTACATATGGAAGTGACCGGCAGGCGCCGCATCCCCGCGCCGCCGCCGGGACACCGGGAGACGACCATGTTGACGCTCAAAGTGCTGGCCTGCCTTGCCCTGTCGGCCCTGATGCTTGCGCCCCTCGTGCTGAGGGATACGATGCAGCTATCCGCCGGGCAGCAGTTGCAGGTGCCCAATGTCGATGCGCATGCCATGTGGAGCCATTGGCCTCGGCAATAAGACGCGTGGCTGAGAAAACACCGCTGACCGCGTTGCCGTGCCTCGTCGTACATTCGTACTGCCTTCGGCACGGCGCCTTGCCAGCGGCGTTTTTCAGCGGCGCTCGGTAACGCGGCGCATCGCTGAAACCGCTTTATTACGGAGGGGAAATTGGTTCCTACATCCATTTGTTTTTGCTTTGTTTTCCTCGCCCCCTCTTCACCATACTTTTGATCCAGGTCATGGATTTCCCTCTTCGCTGCGCCCACACTGGAACAGTCCGCTTCGCACCGCGACGGACTTAACCGGGAGCATCGGCATGGGTAAATCGCATTGGAAGGATGAGATGGCGCTGGGTGTTCCCGTCATCGACGAGGCGCATGAGGCGCTGTTTCAGGAGCTGGCGCGGCTGCAGCAATTGGGCGACCAGCATTTCAGCGTGGCGTTTCGCGAACTGATTGCGGCCGTCGAACGCGATTTCCGCGAGGAAGAGGATTTGATGGAACAAATCGCCTTTCCCTCGCTGGCCAACCACCGCGAACAGCATGCGCGCGTGCTCAGCGGCTTGCACCATGCATGGGCCGCCGTCGATGAAGGCGACCTGGAACAGGGACGCCATGCGCTGTCGCTGTTGCCGCAATGGCTGATCTTCCACCAGGCCACCATGGACCTGGCCCTGGCGGCGGCGCTGGAACTGGTGCAGCGCCAGCCCAACTAGCCTCTACAGCAGCAGCACCGTCGCCTGCTCGGGCATGACCACGCGGTAGTGTCCCGGGTATTTGTCTTCGCCATCGAAAATCTTGCAAAACACGGGCTGGTTGATGTCGTTGACGGCCTGCTCGTTCATGGGCAAGGTGGCGATCAATTGCTCGCCATCCATCAACTGCAAGGCACTGCCCCGCTCGGCCGCGCAAAAGGCCAGCGATTGCACGTCGCTGGCGAACGGCCGCTTGTACCACGGCGTGATGGCCCGCACGGCGCGCCGGGCGTCGCGCAAGACTTGCCCCACACGCGTGACGTTCCACGCATCGCGCGCCACGGCGGGCTGAAGCACGATATTCGCCGTCAGTTCTCCCCTGCCCTTGTTCACCAGGAAAGTGCCATCTTGCGCGGCGATGTCATCGTTGAGCGGCACGACAAACACGCCGCCGTCCGACACCTTGATCGGCATGGGCGCGCCATTGCCTTGCAAGGCTACGCGCACGTCGTCGATGGTGGCGCTCAGCTTGGCAGGAATCAGGCGCAGGGCCATGACCACGCTGCCGCTCGACACTTGCCACACTTTCCTGGCCGTCAGATAACTTTCGCGGTAAGCCGTGAAGCGCACGCGCGGCGCCTTGGCGTCGCTGCTGGCCGTGATCGTCACAGTTTGCGGTGGCAGCGCCTCTTCCGCTGGCGCGGCGGGCGTGACCGGCGCAAGAGGTGCTGGCATGGTATCGGTGGCGGGCGGCACGCTGGCGCTCTGCAGCGGCGCGGGAACTGCCGGCGGCGGCGCGAGTTCCTGGGCCTGGCCCAGCGACACGACACACAACCATCCGGCACAAGCGATCCATGTACGCATGCATTTCTTTCAATGAGGAAAATATTTGTCAGCGCCTGCATTATCGCAGAAGGCCAGACCTTACGCCGCCATGGGCTTCTGCACAGTTTTGGTGCGCACGCTTGATTATTTGGCAAATACCACCTATATTGATAATGATTCCTATTCACGAAATTGAAGGGAATCGCGCGCCCTTCCTTTCCACTGCCCGTCAGCGCCGGGCCTTGCGGTGGAACTGCTATCCAAGCCAGACCACGGGCCAGCGTCACGCCATCCCCCCAGCTACTGCGCACCTCGCCAGACGAGATAGGAACACTCACGACTAAAAATATTCCAGGAAAATGATGCAATCAACGACAGTCTCCTCTTCTTCGCGCCAGCCCGCCTTGCGCCGCCTCCCCCGTCTGTTACACATCAGCTTGCTGAGCCTTGCCGCCGGCGTGGTTTTGCCCGCACAGGCCGCCGACGCGGCCGACGTCACCATGCCGGCCGTCACCGTGCTGGGCCAGTCGACGGCGACGACGGAAGGCACGCAGTCGTACACGGCCGGCGAAGCGCGCAGCGCCACGCGCATGGAGCTGACTTTGCGCGAAACGCCGCAATCGGTCAGCGTCATCACGCGCCAGTTGCTCGACGACCTGGGCGCCGTGCGGCTGGACCAGGCGCTGGCGCAGACGACGGGCATCCAGGTGGGCCAGAACGACACGGAGCGCACGCGGTTTTATGCGCGCGGCTTCGGCATCAACAATCTCCAGATCGACGGCATGGCGCGCGGCGGCAATGCGCCGCTGCAAGACACGATCCTGTATGACCGTATCGAAGTCGTGCGCGGCGCCACCGGCTTGATGGGCGGCACGGGCGATCCGTCGGCCACCATCAACATGATACGCAAGCGGCCCACGAAGGAATTCCAGGTCAGCGCCGGCCTCATCATGGGCCGCTGGGACGACCAGCGCTTCGAAGCCGACCTGTCCACGCCGCTGAACGCGGAGGGCAGCGTGCGGGCGCGCACGGCCCTGGCCTGGCAAAAACGCGATTCCTACCTGGACATGTATCACGAACACAAGACGGTCGGCATGGTCATCGTCGAGGCGGACTTGCGCCCCGGCACCTTGCTGACGGCCGGCGTCGACTTCCAGGACAACAAGCCCACGGGCGCCACCTGGGGTGCCGTGCCTTACTGGAATGCGGATGGCAGCCTGGCGAACTTGCCGCGCAACACCAGTTTCACGACGCCATGGAGCACCTGGGCCAACAAGCAGCACACGCTGTTCACGTCGCTGGACCAGCGTCTGCCCGGCAACTGGAATATGCATCTGGGCTACGCGCGCACGGAAAGCACGAACCGCACCACCGTCGCCTATGCGGGTGGCGGCCATCCAGACCCGACCACGGGCGCAGGCATGCTCCTGTGGACGGGCGCCTATGGTCCGGGCAAGACCACCAACGACAACTTCGACCTGTACGCCAGCGGCCCGTTCACCTTGCTGGGACGCAAGCACACGGCCATCGTCGGCTGGAACGGCGGCAACCAGCGCGCCCGTTCGCTCGGTGGCGAGGCGGACATCGATTACCCGGCCTTCGTTCCCGATTACCGCAGCTGGACGGGCAACATTCCCCGCCCCGTCTTCCATCCGGACGGTTCGCACTCGGAAACCATTACGCGCCTCGCGGGCGGCTATGTCGCCACGCGTTTGAGCCTGGCCGATCCACTGCACGTCATCATCGGCGCGCGCACGAGCACTTACCGCACGGATACGCGCAACTACGATACACGGGGCCTGCACACGGACAATAGCGACTTTTCCGAGACGCGCAATGAAGTGACGCCCTATGTGGGCGCCGTGTTCGACATCAACAAACAATATTCGGCCTATGCCAGCTTCACGCAGCTGTTCAACCCGCAATCGAGCAAGGACCGCAACGACAAGTTTTTGCCGCCGGAAACAGGCGACAATGCCGAGCTGGGCATCAAGGGGGAATTCTATGAAGGCAAGCTGAACGCATCGGCCGCCCTGTTCCACACGAAGAAAAAGAACCTGGCGGAACTCGACCGCACGGTGCCGCCCGGCTTCTTGCTGCCAGACGGCGGCCAGGCCATGGTGGCCAACGGCAAGGGCGTGACGGCGAAGGGCGTCGAGTTCGACGTTGCCGGCCAGATCACGCCCGCCTGGGAAGCGAGCGGCGGCTATACCTATCTGCACGCGGCCGAGGCCGATGGCCGCCGCGCCGCCACCACGCAGCCGCGCCATTTGCTGCGCCTGGCCACCAGCTACCGTTTCGACGGCAAGCTGGCCGGCTTGAGAGCGGGCGCCAGCATGACGGCACAGAGCGCCACCTACAGCGAATCGTGGTATGGCCGCCCGCCATCGAACGCGATCACAAATATCCCGCAAGCGGGCTATGCGCTGGTCAACGCCATGGCCAGCTACGCGCTCAACCTCCACGCCAGCGTGCAACTGAACGTGAATAACTTGCTCGACAAAAAGTACTACCGCAACGTGGGCTTCTTTGACGGCGTGTTCTGGGGCGAACCGCGCAACATCAGTCTCTCCGTGCGCACGGCGTTTTAAACACGCCAGTGCGCGGGCGCCGGCAGGGTAAATCCTTCCAGCAAGGAACCGCCCACGGGCGCCAGCACGGCGGCGGCGACTTGCTCGAAGGCGCGCTGGCCGGCCGGCAAGTTGCTGGCAACCAGGCGCAGCGCACCGTCGAGCTGCGCGGCGATGGCGGCGTCAAATGTCTGCAGGCGCCGGAACAGATGCTTGCCGCCGCCGCTCCATTCGCCGGCCGCGCGCAAGTGCAGGTCGGCCAGTGCTTCGTACAGCTGGCAAGCGACAGCCAGCGCCTCGCCCGGGTGCGTGCTGTCGACCAGGTCTTCCAGCGCGGTGGTGATGGCATAGCGGCGGCGCTGCAGGTTTTCCACGTCGAGCACGGGCGGTCCGGCCGTCTCGATGGCGTGCGCCAGCGCATGCAGCCGGGCGTAGGCATCGCCGGCAGCGACAATGTTTTTCCCTTCGACCACCATCATCGCCAGCGGCACCTTGCCGCCGGGCGCATCCATTTCCTTGCAAAAATACGTGAACGTGGACATGTCGTGCCCGAACAGTTCCACCGTGCGCCCTTCGGCGACGAGGGTGTCGCGCCAGGCGCAGTCGACGTGGTCGAACAGCAGCAGCAGGTCGATATCGGAAGTGGCCGTTTGCCGGCCCGTGGCGAACGAGCCGCCGATGATGGCCGCCACGGCCGAGGGATAGCGTTCGTGCACCAACCGCAGGGCAAGGGCGCGGATATCGTCATAAGTGGGGATCGTCGTCAAAGCCTGTGCTCCATGCCGAAAACGCCATCCTACACGCAATATGCGGCATGCCGCCATCCTGCTACACTGGCACCATCTGACCGAGGAACAAACATGGAATACGACTGCATCGTGGTGCCCTCGCCCGTGGGCGAGCTGACCCTGGTGGCGCGCGGGGAAGCCCTGACCGCCATCCTGTGGGAAAACGACAAGCCGAACCGCGTGCGTCTGGGCGCCATGCGCGTCGATGACGGTTGCGTCGTGCTGCAGGAAACGGCGCGCCAGCTGGCTGAATATTTCGCCGGCACGCGCCAGCAATTCGACGTGCCTCTCGACTTTGCCGGCACGCCATTCCAGCAGGAAGTGTGGCGCGCGCTGCTGACGATACCGTACGGCCAGACGCGCAGCTATGGCGAGATCGCGCGCCAGATCGGCCGCCCCGCCGCCGTACGCGCCGTGGGTGCAGCCAATGGCAAGAATCCCATTTCCATCATCGCCCCCTGCCACCGTGTCATCGGCGCCACGGGCGAGTTGACGGGCTTTGCGGGCGGCTTGCATGCCAAGGAATCCTTGTTGGCGCTGGAAGGCATCACCCTGTCCAGCGACCGCGAAGCGCTGAAGACGGGCCATGCCCGGCGCCGCGCTGTTCAAATAGATACGGCGCAAGGCTGTCTGTTTTAGGCTGCGGCATCGCTTCCCTTGTGGGATACTCACGCCCTCCGCTCAAGCCAACACATCCTATGTCCTATCTTGTCATCCTGTTCTTTGTCGTTCTGTATTTGCTGGCCACGTTCTTTTTCCACATCCCCGTCTTGATCGCTCTCGTGTATGGCGTGCTGAGCCTGAGCTGCTTTGTTGCCTATGCGATCGACAAGTCGGCCGCCAAGGAAGGCCGCTGGCGCACGTCGGAACGCACCTTGCTGCTGCTGGGATTGTTGTGCGGCTGGCCCGGCGCTGTACTGGCCCAGCAATGGCTGCGCCACAAGTCCAGCAAGCGCTCATTCCGCGTGCTGTTCTGGATCACGGTCGCCATCAATATCGGCGCTTTCGTGTATTTCAGCATGCATTACGCTGCGCCCGATATCGGCACCGAAGTGGCACCCATCGAGCTGTAAATCTATCAACGCGAAAATGTAACAGTTATTGCGGCGCGTTGTAGGTGAAAAGCTCGCCTGTCAGAATATCAATATATCGGGCAATCAACCTAATTCATCGACACGGGAAAGCACTTTTCGACCATGCGCACTTTGCAAATCCACAATTTCTACTTGTTCCGCCTTGCTGTTGCGATTTGTTTCGCAATCACCTTGGCCAGCTGCACAAGCTATCGCTATATTCCTCCGGATTCGGATGCGGGCCGTCAATGCGTGACGAGCTGCGGGACCAATCAGCAAATATGCATTGCCGGCAAAGAGCAGATTGCGGCGAGCCAGGCACAGGCTTGCGAAATGCGCAACACCAGTACCGTTTCCATCTGCTTGGCCGTAGCGAAAACAGATGCGGACCGCGAACTATGCGCGAAGAAACGCCAATATTGTTCATCCAGCGCATCGACATGGCAATGCGACTCCGATTACAGAGCATGCTATACGCAGTGCGGCGGCAGGATCGAGGAAAGCCAATAAACGGCCGGAAGGCATATGCCGCTTAACAAGACGCCGGCGCGGCAGGCTAGCTTCGTCTAGTTATTCGCCCAGCAGGCGCAGCGATTCCAGCCAGTCCGCCTTCCACTCGCGCAGCAACGGTTGCGTGGCGAACGCCTTTTTCAGATGTGCCATCGGTACGCGGTGCACGTCGTGCAATCCGAACGCCAAGGTCACCGGATGCCACAGGTGGCTATTCTTGCCGCCGCGCGAATTCTTGCGCACGCGCGCGCCATCATCGCCAAAGATACCCACGCCGCTGGCCAGCCCCTGTTCCAGGTCAACCTTGCCCACACCGGCAAAGGCCATCAGAATCTGCTCGCGCCCCAGACCCTTCAGGGCGCTGGGCAGAACGGCGGGCGCCTTCTCCGCTTCCGCTTTGGCCAGCTGCGGGTGCTGCAATTCCTTGAGCAAACGCAGCAGATCGCGCTCCTGGAAATGCAAGCCGTCCAGCGGCACGCGCAGTCCCGGCGCCTTCAGTTCGATGGCGATGTTGCTTGAATCGCGCGTAAAACGCAGCCACACATCATCGGCGCCCGAGGCCAGATGCTCTTTGTCGCCGATGAACACGACGGGCGCCGCGTAGCGCGTCACGCCGTCATGGAACAGCTCGGCCCACGCTTCGCTGTAATCGAGCCAGACGTACGGCAAGCCGCCCTGCTCCAGCAAGCGCGCCAGGCTCCAAGGCGTGCCTGTCTGTTGCGCCAGCCAGGCACAGGCCTCAAGTGCGGTGGCGCGGTATGGCAAAGGAAGGGAGGTCATGGCGGTTCCATCGATAAAAGTGGAGCGCAGTGTAGCAGACGCCGCCGCCATCGCTTCGGCAGGCGCATCCGGCGCGCCATTCCTGCACGATGTGCTAGGCTGGAAACAGCAGCACGCGCCACGGCCACCTCGGCAGCGTGGCGCACTACCGCGAGGAGATCATCATGCATTCGAGCACCAACGCCGCCACCGCACCCGCCCCGCCACCGGAGCGCGATTCACCCACGCCGGCCAGCGAAAGCCACGCCGAGGAAATCCTCGATGAAGCGCTGAAGGAAAGCTTTCCGGCCAGCGACCCGATTGCCATTGCAACACCCAAACCGCCGAGCAAGCCACCTGCCGGTAGGTCGTAAGCCGACGACACCACCGTCGCGGCCAACAATATTGTCGGATTACGCGCTTGCGCGCCTCGGCGGCCCCGCTAATCCGACCTACCTCTCCACCGCCAGCAACCCACCCGCCAGTAGGTCGGCTTAGCGCGCAGCGCGTAAGCCGACGACGCCACCATTGCAAGCTCGCAAAGCCACCGCCATGGTGGTTTTTTATGCCTGCACCACATCCAAATGACGCTCCCGTGCGTAGATGGCTATGCCACCACCTGATTTGTTACCACGCGGAAAGGGAAAGCCATGCAGCATTACAGCAAAAAGACGGATCCCATGGACCAGCGCCTGTACCCGGCCCAGCGCATCGACCGGGCCGATGCGCGCCTACGGCGGCTGAACGAGGCGCTGGCCGATGCGGCGGCGCGCGAACGCTGTGCACGCTGGATTACCGCCTGGGCCGTGGCGGCGGGTGCCGACGCGCCGCGCGGCATGAAACTGCGCATCCGTGGCGAATTCATCTTGCTGTAGCAAGCAAAAAGCCCCGCCGGGCATTGCGCCGGGCGGGGCTGTTCAGTCCGTACTGCGGCCAGTTGAACTAGTCGCGGTACTGCTCGGGCGTCGTGTCGCCATCGGCGATTTCATACCACATCGCATTGAGTACGGCGAAGGTCGCCGCCAGCGGCAGACCCAGTATCCAGGCGAAATACCACATAGTTAATTCCTTTCGTAAATTCTTAGTAGGCGTGACCGGTTTCGTCTTCGATGGCTTTGCCGTCAACCTTACCCCACAGCACTTTATACACCCACGTCGTGTACGCCACGATGAGGGGAATGAAGACGGCCGTGACGACCAGCATGATGAACAGGGTCATGTGGCTGGACGAGGAATCCCACACCGTCAGGCTGGCGCGCGGGTCGATCGATGATGGCAGGATAAACGGGAACATGGCCGCCCCCACGCTGAGGATGATGCCGGCGATGCTGGCCGCGCTGGCCAGCAAGGCAGGCACTTCGCGGCGTGCGCGCAGCAAGGCGAACGCCAGCAAGGGCCCAAGCAAGCCCAGCGCAGGGGCGATCCAGGTCCACGGATGGGCGGCAAAGTTGAGGAACCAGGCGCCCACATGCACTTGCGCCGTTTTCAGCATCGGGTTCGACGGGCCATCGGTGACAACGGCGCTGGTGACGCGGTAGCCATCGACCCACAGCCACAGGGCCACGCCGGCCAGCGCATACAACACGACGGTGGCGATCGCCGCCACGCTGCCGTAGCGGCGCGAGCGTTCTGCCACGGCACCGTCCGTTTTCACTTGCAGCCAGGTGGCGCCGTGCATCACCAGCATGGCCACCGAGACGAGGCCGCACAGCAAGGCGAACGGGTTGAGCAGCGCAAAGAAACTGCCGTCATAGAAGATGTGCATGTCCGGCGAAAAACGGAACGGCACGCCTTGCAGCACGTTGCCGATCGCCACGCCGCAGATCAGGGCCGGCACGAAGCCGCCCACGAACAGGGCCGCATCCCAGCGGGCGCGCCAGCGCGGATCTTCGCGCTTGCTGCGGAACTTGAACGCCACGGGACGCACGATCAGCGCCACGAGGATGACAAACATGGCCAGATAAAAGCCCGAGAACGAGACGGCATACAGCTGCGGCCAGGCGGCAAAGATGGCGCCGCCGCCGAGGATCAGCCATACCTGGTTGCCTTCCCACACGGGGCCGATGCTGTTGATGATGACGCGGCGCTCGAGGTCCGTCTTGCCGGCGAACGGCAGCAAGATACCGGTGCCCAGGTCGAAGCCGTCCGTGATGGCAAAGCCCACCAGCAAGATGCCGATCAGCAGCCACCAGATCAGGCGCAGGGTTTCATACGAAATCATTTCATGCAAAATCATGGTCTGGTCCTCCTCAGGCGCGTTGAGTATGAATGGCTGCGGCCGCTGCCACGGGGGCCGGCGCCGTCTCTTCCGGCCCCTTGCGGATGGCCTTGAGCATGAGCTTCATTTCGATAATCAACAGCACGGTGTATATAGCGGCAAAGCCGGCAATGGTGATCAGCAAGGTCGAAGCGCCCAGGTTAGAGACGGCCACGGCCGTTGGAAGCACGCCTTCGATGACCCACGGCTGGCGGCCCACTTCGGCCACGATCCAGCCCGCCTCGATCGCTACCCACGGCAGCGGGATGGCGAACACGGCCAGCTTCAGCAGCCAGCGGTGCTTGTCCAGCGTACGGCGCGTCGACAGCACAAAGAACGTGCCGGTCAACAGGATAAAGAACATGCCCAGGCCCACCATCACGCGGAAGGACCAGAACAATGGCCCAACGGGCGGCACGGTATCGAGCGCGGCCTTGCGGATCTGCTCGGGCGTGGCCTGGCGCGGATCGTCGACATAGCGTTTCAGCAGCAAGGCATAGCCCATGGACTGGCCTTTCGACTCGAACACATCCTTCGCGTCCTGCGGCACGGGGCTGCCCGGCGCCACGCTGCGGATGGTTTGCAGCGCGTCATAAGCCTTGATGCCATCCTGGATCAGCAGTTCGCCGCGGTCGACCAGTTGCTCGATGCCGGGAATTTCCGTCGTCAGCGAACGCGTGCCGATCAAGCCCATCACCATCGGGATGTGCACGGCGTAATGCGTCTCGCGCGCTTTCGCGTCGGGAAAACCGATGGCCGTGAAGGCGGCCGGGGCCGGCTCCGTCGTCCACATGGCTTCGATCGCGGCCAGTTTCATCTTCTGGTGTTCCGACGACAGGTAGCCGCTTTCATCGCCGAGCACCACCACCGACAAGGTGGCGGCCAGGCCGAACGAGGCGGCCACCGTCATCGAGCGCTTGGCCAGCTGCACGTGGCGCCCCTTCACCAGATACCAGGCGGAAATACCGAGCACGAAGATCGATGCTGCCGTGTACCCGGCCGACACCGTGTGCACGAATTTCGCCTGCGCTACCGGGTTCGTCAGCACGGCGCCGAAGTCCGTCACTTCCATGCGCATGGTCTGCGGGTTGAAGGCCGCACCGACGGGATTTTGCATCCAGCCGTTGGCGATCAGAATCCACAGGGCCGAGAAGTTCGAGCCAATGGCCACCAGCCAGGTCGTGACCAGGTGGCCCCGCTTCGACAGCTTGTCCCAGCCGAAGAAGAACAGGCCGACGAAGGTCGCTTCCAGGAAGAAAGCCATCAAGCCCTCAATGGCCAGCGGCGCGCCGAAAATGTCGCCCACATAATGGCTGTAATAGCTCCAGTTCATGCCGAACTGGAATTCCATGACGACGCCCGTCGCCACGCCCATGGCGAAGTTGATGCCGAACAAGACACCCCAGAACTTGGTCATGTCGCGCCAGATGGGACGGTTCGTCATCACATAGACCGTCTCCATGATGGCGAGCAGCACTGACAGGCCGATCGTCAGCGGAACAAATATAAAGTGGTACAGAGCTGTCAGCGCGAACTGCAGTCTGGATAAAGCGACAATATCGAAGTCCATATGATTTCCTTGGTGTTACCCTACTGTGTGTAAACTTGCTACCTTTCTAATACTGACCGGTTGCCCGTCAGTCCCCCCGCAAGCCCGCCAGAGCAGTCTCGAAGGCATCCGTACCTCGCCGCGCGTCGCCCACGATACGGCCATCGCGCAGGCTGACCAGCCGGTCCGCCAGCGCCGCTTCGCGCCGCAAGTGGGTTGCGATCAGCAAGCTGCGCCCTGCGCTGCGGGCGCGCAGGCGCTGCAGCACGTCAATCGCCCTCTGCGCATTGAGCGCTTCCGTCGCTTCATCCAGCAGCCACAAGGTCGATTCATGCAGGAACAGCCGCGCCAGCGCCAATCGCCGCGCCTGGCCGCCGGACAAGCCCAGGCCGCCCTCGCCCAGCATGGTGTCCAGGCCGCCCGCAAACGCACGCACCTCGTCGTCCAGGCCGGCAGATTGCAGCGCTTCCCACAGCTGCGCATCGCTGGCGGACGGGTCGGCCAGGCGCAGGTTGTCGCGCAAGCTGTCCTGAAATAGTTCCGTCTTCTGCGTAAACAGGCAGGCGCGCGGCGCGGCCACCTTGCCCGACAGCGGCGCCAGTTCGCACGCGGCGATGGCCAGCAAGGTCGACTTGCCCGCGCCACTGGGGCCGATCAAGGCGACGCGCTCGCCATCGGCGATGTGCAGCGATACGTCATGCAAGATGGCATTATTGCTGCCCGCATGCGCGGCGCTGACGTGTTCCAGGCGCAGGCCCGGTGCGGCGTCGACAGGCGGCGCAGCGATCTCTTCAACATCCAGGCGCGGCGCCAGGCGGCGCATGGCCAGCAGCATGCGCCCCGCTTCCAGCGCGCCGCGGCGCAGTCCCGCAAACGGTTCCACAGCCGTCAGGGCGATCAGCAAGGCCAGGGCCGCCAGCGGCAAACTCATCGTTTGCTGTTCCACCAGCGCAGCCACGGCCAGCAGCACGCCAGCCAGAGTCGCGCTGCCGGCCACACCATACGCGGCGCCGGCCGCCGTTTCCAGGCGCAGCAGGGCAAAATCGGCTTGCGCCAGCGAACGGTCGATCTGCCCCAGCGCCGCGCACTGGGCGTCGATGCGGCCCGCCATCACGAGGTCCGTCTGGCCAGCCACCAGGTCGATGGTGCCGGAACGCAGTTTTTCGATGGCGCGCGAGCGCACGATGGCGGGACGGCGGGCGCGGCGCGCCACAAGCCAGCTGATGCCGCCGCCGGCGGCCAGCAGCCACACGGCCAGGCCCAGGCCCAGCTGCCACTGCATGACGCCCAGCGCCACGCCGGCCAGCAGGGCCGCGCACAGGGCCGTGAAGGCGGGCACGAGCAGGCGCAAGTACAGCGATTCGAGCGCGTCGATATCGGCCGTCAGGCGGAACAGCAGCTTGGCAGGCTGGCGCAGCAAGCGGCTGGCCGCTTCCGGACGCGACCAGCCACGGAACAGGCGCACGCGGATGCTGGCCAGCGCGGCGAACGTGGCGTCGTGCGTGACGAGCCGCTCCGCATAGCGCGAGCCCGTGCGGCCGATGGCCAGCAGGCGGATGCCGGCCGAGGGGCCGAAGACATCGAACACGATGGCCGTCGAGGCGTGCAGGCCGGCAATCGACGTGGCCGTGATAAACCAGCCGGACAAGCCCAGCAAGGCCATGCCGGCCACCGCCGTCAGGGCCGCCAGCAAGGCGCCCCCGATCAGCTTGCGGGGCTGGGCCAGCAGCAATTGCCGCAAGACGGGGTTCGATATGAGTAAAGTTTTCATGCGCGCAACTCCTGCACTTGGGCATGCGCATCGACCTGCACCGTGCGCTGCAGCCGGCCAGCCAGCACCGGATCGTGCGTGGCGACGATCATCGTCTTGCGTTTCGCCAGTGCCAGCAGGGCGTCCGTCACGCGCGCCGCCGTTTCGCTGTCCAGGTGAGCAGTCGGTTCATCGACCAGCAGCAAGTCGGCATGCGGATGCAGGGCCACGCGGGCCAGGGCCAGGCGCACGGCTTCGCCACCGGACAAGCCCTGGCCGCCATCGCTGAGCAGTACGGCCGGCTGCGCCTGCGCCACCTTGGCCAGGTCCGCCAGGCGCAGCGCCTGCGTCACCTGCGCGGCGTTCGCCCCAACGCGGCCCAGGGTCACGTTCTGGCTGACGGACGCGGCAAACACGTGCGGGCGCTGGCCCATCCAGGCCATACGCTGGCGCAAGGTGTTGACCGTGCTGCCGGTCAGGCGCACGCCGCCGATGCGGATGTCGCCGCCGCTGGCGGGCAGCAAGCCGGCCAGCAGGGACAGCAAGGTGGTCTTGCCGGCGCCGCTGGCGCCCAGCAGGGCCACATGTTCGCCAGCGCGCACGGTCAGGTCAAAGCCGTCGAACACGGGCGCTTCGCCGGGATGGGCAAAGCGCAATTGCCGGAGTTCCACGGCGGGCGCCGCCGCCACAGCCATGGCGGCGGCGGAAACGGCGGCCACTTCCACACCAAAACCAGGCAAAGGCACGCCATCGGCAGCCAGGTCGTGCAAACCGGCCAGGCCCGCTTCGCCGGCCGCCTTGTCGTGCCAGACGGCGGCCAGTTCGCGCAGCGGCTCGAAAAACGCGGGGGCCAGCAGCAGGATGAACAAGCCCTGTCCCAGGCTCAGCTCGCGGCCCCAGGTGCCGAAATTGATGCTGCCCAGCAGAGAGAAACCGATGAAGGCCGCCACCATGGCCACACCGAGCGCGGAAAACAGCTCGAGCACGGCCGACGACAAAAAGGCGATGCGCAGCACCACCATCGTGCGCCGGCGCACGGATTGCGACGAGGCATCGAGCCGTTCGGCCGTGGCGTCGACGGCGTCGAGCGCGCGCAAGGTAGCCAGGCCGCGCAGGCGGTCCAGCAGGAAGGCGTTCATGCTGCCCATTTCCACCATCTGCGCGCGGCTGGCCGCTTGCGCGCCCATGCCGACGAGGGCCATGAAGACGGGAATCAAGGGGGCGGCGATGAGCAGGATCAAGGCGGCGATCCACGACAACGGCGTCACCACGGCAAGGATCACGAGCGGCACGAGCATCACTTTCCAGCGCGCGGGCTTGTAGCGCACCAGATACGGCACGATGGCTTCGGCCTGTTCGGCGATGACGCTGGCCGCCTGGCCCGACTGGGCGCGCTGGAGGTCCAGCGGCGAGCGCTGCGCCAGCGCTTGCGCCACCTGTTCCCGCAAGGTGGACAGGTGTGCGCGCGCCGCCGCATACATGCGCCGCGCGCCCCACGCTTCGCTGCCGGCGCGCAGCACGCCCAGCAGCAGCACGCCAGCGGCCGGCAACAGGGCCGCGCGCCAGGGCGCACCGTCTTGCATGGCTTGCACGGCCCAGGCCAGCAAGGCCGCCTGCGGCAGCCACAGCAAGGCGGCCCCGCCTTGCGCCAGGCTGGCGGCACGGGGAAGAATAAAGCGGGGCAAGGACAAGGACGTGGTCGGCATCTTCTATACTTCTTGAGTTTTCAGAATTTTCTGTAAATTCGATATTTTGTATAATACTGCGAAACATGACATATATCAATTGACCCCACCAGTATGGCGTGAAAAAATTCAGATAATTATGAAAACTCAACATATCCAAATGACGCCGCTGATCCTGACCTTTGTCAGCCATTTCGGCGAGATGGGCAGCCGCTGGGGCTTTAACCGGACCGTGGGACAAGTGTACGCCTTGTTATTTGTCGCGGAGCACCCTTTGCACGCGGATGAAATCGCGGAGCACCTGAGTTTTTCACGCTCGAACGTGAGCATCGGCCTGAAGGAATTGCAGGGCTGGGGCTTGATCCGCCAGTCGCGCATTCCCGGCGACCGGCGCGAGTATTTTTCCTCGCTGGGCGATGTGTGGCAAATCTTCCGCGTGGTGGCCGCCGAGCGCCGCCGCCGCGAAGTGGCGCCCACCCTGACGGTGCTGCGCGAATCGCTGCTGGCGCCGGCCACGGAACCCGTGGATCAATATGCGCAGGAACGCATGCGTGAAATGTATGAACTGGTCGACCTGGCCAATACCTGGTTCGACGACTTGCAGCGCCTGTCGCCCGAATCGATGGCGCAGCTGATGAAAATGGGCGCCAAGGTACAAAAGCTGCTCAACGCCAAGGATCGCCTGTTTGGCGTCAGCAACAACAACGACTGAAGCACCTTCCTCCCCTCCCTCCCAAAAAAGCCGAGACGCCGCTAGCACAAGTTGGCGCGCCTTGTCACGCCGTTTCCTAACGTTATGTTGTCTATCGTTAACACAAGCAGACATAGCCGTATGCGATGTTGTCAACTGAACCAATAGTATTATTTAAATTGTATTAATTTATATCAAGAGTAAGCTTGCATTTGCGTACTCTCTACGCACAAGAAATAGATAAAAACGGGCAATGGGATGACTTCCCCGGTATGTAGGGACGCGTCCCAACACTATGAAGCGACTGTCTCAAGCACAAGGGGATTTTCATGAAAAGCGTAAAGAGCATTGCCATCAAGGCATCCATGCTGGCCGCAATGACCGTACTGGCAAGTGCGGCCCAAGCCGCCACCTGGGTGGATGTGGGTCCGGCCAGCGGTTTCGTCATTGACGGCAGCACCGTCACTTATTCACCATCTCCGGCACTGCAGGTGAAATATTATGACGACAATCTCGTGCCACAAAGCCCCTCGGACATCCAGGGTTATATCAATGGCGTGTTCGGCACCAGCCTGGGCACCGCCGTCTCGTATTGCGAAAGCGCCACCTCGGGTTGCACTGCCGGCACCACGGCAGGCTTGAGCGGCGGCGTCAATTCGTATACGAGCGCGGCCGCCTATGACTACCTGGCCATCCACTTCGGCCAGGGCGAACTGGTGTTCCACTGGGCCGCACCCGTGGCTGCCGGCACCACCTTCACGATCGAAGGCCTGCCCAAGGACCTGAGCAATTACAGGGCCTTCATTTCAGCCGTGCCGGAACCTGGCACCTATGCCATGCTGCTGGCCGGCCTGGGTCTGCTGGGCTTCATGGCACGCCGCCGCCAGGGAAAGTAAGCCTCATCTGCGGCAGCGGCGCACCAGCGTCCGCTGCCGCCCTCAACGCCAGCGGCCTGTTTGGCCCGTTTACACCGCGCTTGCGGCGCAGGTCCCGTTTTTTACACCATCTTTAGACTCCCCTCGCTATGCTCGACGGCATCCACTGCTGACCGACGAGGGAGTACTCATGCATGAACAACCGTTTCAGCCACGCGCGCGCAGCGTGATCCGCCAGCACCTGCCCGTGCGGGAACGGCTGCGCCTGGCCCGGCTGGCCAACAGGAAAATCATTTCGGCATGCTCGGCGCTGCTGTGCGCGGCGCCGCTGTTGTATTTGCTGAGCGTAGTGCTGTTTGCGCAGCCGTGACACGGCTTGCAGGCGAGCGAAGAACAGAGATGAAGAGTGATGGCAATGCGACAGGCTGTCGCATGCATGGCCAGCATGAGCTGGTCCGCCCAGAGGGAATCGAACCCCCATTCACGGTTTAGAAGACCGTTGTCCTATCCGTTGAACGATGGGCGGAAGGTGCAGTATTTTAATCCATGCGCGCCAGCAATGAAATGCCAGCGCGAAATAGAAAACGGGCTGTCATTTCTGACAGCCCGCTTATGACTTTGGTCGGAGTACAAGGATTCGAACCTTGGACCCCCTGGTCCCAAACCAGGTGCGCTACCGGGCTGCGCCACACTCCGAAGACAAGATAATAACGCCCCCACCCAATTTCGTCAATTGCCATAGACGAATTAGATGGAAATAACTATCGACGCTGCCCCGTGCCTGCCCCTTTAAGCGCCGACTTTATCGGCGATGCGGCGCGCCATGCTCTCGGCCTTCTCCTTGTCTTTCGCTTCCACCATCACGCGGATCAGCGGTTCCGTGCCCGAAGCGCGGATCAGCACGCGGCCCGTGTCGCCCAGTTCGGCCTCGACCAGCTCTTTCTCGGCCACCATGGCGGCATTTTTCTGCCAGTCGAAACCGGGCGCCACGCGCAGGTTGATCAGGGTTTGCGGGAACAGCACCAGTTCGGCCAGGCATTGCTGCAGGCTCTGGCCGCTGCGCTTGAGCGCGGACAGCACTTGCAGCGCGGAGACGATACCATCGCCCGTCGTGTGGCGATCCAGGCACAGCAAATGGCCCGAGCCCTCGCCGCCCAGTATCCAGCCCTTTTCCTTCATGACTTCCAGCACGTAGCGGTCGCCCACCTTGGCGCGCGCAAAGCCGATGCCCTGCTGCTTGAACAACACTTCCAGCGCCATATTCGTCATCAAGGTGCCGACGGCACCGGCCACGGGGCCCGTCGCCAGCCGGTCCTTGACCATGACGTACAACAACTCGTCGCCGTTGTACATACGGCCCGTGGCGTCGCACATGATCAGGCGGTCCGCGTCGCCATCGAGCGCGATGCCCAGGTCTGCACCATGCTCGATGACGGCTTCGGCCATGGCCTTGGTTGCCGTGGCGCCGAAGCCCGCGTTGATATTGAAACCGTCAGGCTTGTTGCCGATGGCGATGACTTCCGCGCCCAGCTCATGGAACACGTGCGGCGCGATATGGTAAGCGGCGCCGTGCGCGCAATCGACGACGATCTTCAGGCCACGCAAGTCCAGTTCGTTCGGGAAGGTGCTCTTGCAAAATTCGATGTAGCGGCCCTGGGCGTCATCCAGGCGTTTGGCGCGGCCCAGCTTGTCCGATGGCACGCAAGCCATGGGTTCGTCGAGCGCCGCCTCGATTTCCAGTTCCACGCTGTCGGGCAGCTTGGTGCCCTGGCCGGAAAAGAACTTGATGCCGTTGTCGTGATACGGATTGTGCGAGGCGGAAATGACGACACCGGCCGCCAGGCGCAGTGCCCGCGTCAGGTAGGCAATCGCCGGGGTCGGCATGGGGCCGGCCAGCATCACGTCCACGCCAGCGGCCGACAGGCCCGCTTCCAGCGCCGCTTCCAGCATGTAGCCGGAAATGCGCGTGTCCTTGCCGATCAGCACAGTCGGGCGCGCCTTGCCGCCTTGCGACTTGGCCAGCACCTTGCCGGCCGCATAACCGAGGCGCATGACGAAATCGGGGGTGATCGGAGCCGTGCCCACCAAGCCGCGGATGCCATCGGTGCCAAAATATTTACGCGTCATAGTTTTCTCTTTTTGTTGTTTATAATGAATCTTACAGGGTCAGTGCGCCATGCGCCAGACCTTCAGTGCATCGGCGGTTTCCGCGACATCATGCACACGGATAATTTCCGCGCCTTGCGCTACCGCAGCCAGCGCGCCGGCCACGCTGCCGGCCAGGCGCTGCTCGACGGGACGGCCCGTGACGGCACCGATCATCGACTTGCGCGACAGTCCGGCCAGCACAGGCAGGCCCAGTTCGCTACGCAGCTGGCGCGTGGCGCGCAGCAAGGCATAGTTCTGTTCCACCGTCTTGCCAAAGCCAAAGCCGGGATCGATGCACAGGCGTTCGCGGGCGATGCCGGCCGCCGTCATCGTGTCGATGCGCGCGCGCAAGAAGTCGATGACTTCGCGCACCACGTCTTCGTACTGCGGCTGGTCCTGCATGGTTTGCGGCACGCTTTGCATGTGCATGATACACAGCGCGCAGTCGCTGTCCCGCACGGCCTCGATGGCGCCCGGCGCACGGAAACCATTGATGTCGTTGATCATGTCGGCGCCCGCCAGGATGGCTTCGCGCATCACTTCCGGCTTGTACGTGTCGACGGACAGGGGCTTGCCGCAGTCACGCAAGGCGTACAGCACCGGCATGACGCGCGCAAGCTCGTCCTTCAGCGGCAGCGGCGGCGCGCCGGGACGGCTCGATTCGCCGCCGATATCGATGATGTCGACGCCGTCAACAATCATCTGCTCGGCGCGCGAGATGGCAAACTCCAGGTGTTGATACTGGCCCGCATCGGAAAACGAGTCGGGCGTGATGTTCAGGATACCCATCACCAGCGCCTGCGTGCCTTGCAGGTTGAAGCCGAAACGGCCGAATTGCAAATAATGTCGCATGTGAATCTTTGTAGTCGTCAGGAAAAAACTGCCGCGGCAACGAAAAAGGGCAAGGATTGCTCCTTACCCTCGTTCTTGCCATACCCTTGCGTGTCGCCCGTCAGGGCGGCCTTTATCAGGCTGGCGCCGTCACGTTTGGCGAGATGCCGCCCGTGCCGCTGTCGCCCGCATTGCGGCGTGGCGGAATGACTTTCGGTGGACGCGGCTCCAGGCCGGCCATGATGTCATTGATTTGCTCGGCATCGATGGTTTCCCATTCCAGCAAGGCTTTGGTCATCATTTCGACCTTGTCGCGGTTGCTTTCCAGCAAGGTGCGCGCCAAAGCATATTGCTTGTCGAGAATGTTGCGGATTTCAGCATCGACCTTTTGCTGGGTCGCTTCCGAGATCGTCTTGGTGGCGCCACCGAAGAAACCTTCGTTTTCGCTATCCTCGTAGACCATCACGCCCATGCTGTCGGACATGCCGAAGCGGGTCACCATGGAGCGGGCCAGCTTGGTGGCACGCGAGAAGTCGTTCGACGCGCCCGTGGACATTTGTCCCACGAAAATCTCTTCGGCGATACGGCCACCGAACAGGATGGAAATTTCTTCCAGCATCTTGTCCTTGTAGGCGGACAGATTGTCGTGTTCCGGCAGCTGCCACGTCAGGCCCAGGGCCCAGCCGCGCGGCATGATCGTGACTTTATGCACGGGATCGGCCTTCGGCAGCAGCTTGGCGACGACGGCGTGACCGGACTCATGGTAAGCCGTATTGCGACGCTCTTCCTCGCGGATGATCATCGATTTACGCTCAGGACCCATGTATATCTTGTCTTTCGCATCTTCGAAGTCGATCATTTCCACCAGGCGCTTGCTGCGGCGTGCCGCAAACAGGGCTGCCTCGTTGACCAGGTTGGCCAGGTCCGCACCCGAGAAACCAGGGGTGCCGCGGGCCAGGATATCGGCTTTCACGTCGGTACCGATAGGTACTTTGCGCATGTGCACGTTCAAGATCTGTTCGCGGCCGCGGATATCGGGCAAGCCGACGGACACCTGGCGGTCGAAACGGCCCGGACGCAGCAAGGCTTTGTCGAGCACGTCGGCGCGGTTGGTGGCGGCCACGACGATCACGCCGGAGTTCGCTTCAAAACCGTCCATCTCGACCAGCAACTGGTTCAAGGTCTGTTCGCGCTCGTCATTGCCGCCGCCCATGCCGGCACCGCGGTGACGGCCGACAGCGTCGATCTCGTCGATGAAGATAATGCATGGCGAATGCTTTTTCGCGTTTTCGAACATGTCGCGCACACGGCTGGCGCCCACGCCGACGAACATTTCCACGAAGTCGGAACCGGAAATCGAGAAGAACGGCACCTTGGCTTCACCGGCGATGGCGCGCGCCAGCAGGGTTTTACCCGTGCCAGGAGGACCGACCATCAACACGCCGCGGGGAATGCGGCCGCCCAGTTTCTGGAATTTGCTCGGATCCTTGAGGAAGTCGACCACTTCGTTGACTTCTTCTTTCGCCTCGTCGCAACCGGCGACATCGGCGAAGGTGACGGTGTTGCTGGCTTCATCCATCATGCGCGCCTTCGACTTGCCGAACGAGAATGCCCCGCCCTTGCCGCCGCCTTGCATCTGACGCATGAAGAATACCCACACGCCGATCAACAGCAGCATGGGGAACCAGGAAACAAAAATAGTTTGCAGGAAAGACGCTTCCTCAGGCGGACGCACATCGAAATGCACGCCATTGTCGCGCAGGTCGCCGATCAGGCCCTTGTCGAGGCTGGTGGCGGTGGTACGCACCTTGGTGTCGTCCATCAGCTTGGCGGTGATCGACGAACCTTCGATCACGACATCCTTGACGCGCTTGGCTTTGACTTCATCCAGCAAATCGGAATAAGCGATGGCCTTGCTGCCGCCTGTGGCGCCATGACTGTCGAATTGCTTGAACAGCATGAACAACAGCAGCAATACGACTACCCAGATGGCAGATTTGGAAAACATGTTATTCACGAAGACTCCTTGGATGCAGTGCGCATCTCTTTACCTATAGCTAGAAACACGATTTTACTCGCAATAAGCGGGCCGTGCCAAAGCCCGCCGATCCGTGCGCGCGAAAAAACCGCGTTCACGCAAAAAAAATGCAGTATAAACAATTTAGGCTTTTATACCATCAGACGCTACTGCACTTCTCGTTCCCATGTGCGGATTCCCTCTTAAATATCAAGGGCGGAATCATCTTCTTCAACGGCATTTTTCAGCGGATTCTTGATTCCACGGCCCATCAGGAAGATTTCCGACGATTTATCGCGGCTGGCCTTGGGCTTTTTCTGCACCACGACCTTGAATTCAGCGCGGAATTTCTCGACGATCTGGCTGAAACCCATGTCTTTAAAGCATTTCACCAGCAGCACGCCAGACGGCTTCAGGTGCAATTGCGAAAATTCGATGGCCAGGTCGATCAGATGCTCCATGCGCGCGGCGTCGGCCGTGGCAATGCCCGACAGGTTGGGCGCCATGTCCGACAGGACCAGATCGACCTTGCGGCCCTGCAACACCACTTCCAGCTGGCGCAGCACGCGCGCTTCGCGGAAGTCGCCCTGGATGAAGTGGAAATCGGCGATCGGTTCCATTTCCAGCATGTCCAGGCCAATCAGGGTACCATTGACCCCGCCGCCGTCCTTGCCGGCCAGCTTGCGCCGTGTGTACTGGGCCCAGCTGCCAGGAGTGCAACCAAGGTCGACAATCACCTGGCCAGGTTTGATCAGTTTTTCGTCTTCATCGATTTCTTTGAGCTTGTATGCTGCCCGGGCGCGGTAGCCCTCTTTTTGCGCCAACTTCACATATGGATCATTTATGTGGTCGTGCAACCAGTTTTTGTTTAATTTCTTCTTTGCCATTCGCGTAGAATACTGCTTTTAAGGGAATTACTAAATATTATTATGCTAAAACTTACACCCGTAGAGCGCAGCGCACTGCGCGCCGAAGCACACGCGCTGAAGCCTATCGTCATCATTGGCGAAGCGGGCTTGACACCTGCTGTCCTCAAAGAGATCGACCTTGGCCTGGATTCGCACGGTCTGATTAAAGTCCGCGTGTTCGGCGACGACCGCGAAGCCCGCGTCGGAATGTACGATACGATTTGCGGCAATCTCGGCGCCGCCCCGGTACAACATATTGGCAAACTGCTGGTAATCTACCGTCCGAAAAAAGAAGTGGTTAAGGAGAAGGTCAGCGCCGGCAAAGGCATGCGCGAAGTGACCATCGTCAAGGCCAGCGCCAGCGGCACCAAGCGCCCGAGCGTGACGAAAGTCATGATCAAGGGCAATGAGCGCGTTACCGAAGGCGGTTCCATCAAGCGTGCCAAGCCACGTCAGAAAAGCGCCAAGAAAAGCGCACTGGGCAGCAAGTAAGCCTGTCGTTCAGCAGCCGCAAGGCTGTTGAAACAAGAAGCGGAGCACGGGATCTTCCCTGCTCCGCTTTTTTATTGCAATTGCGCTTGTCGGATTACACGGCGCCAGGGCGCCGCTAATCCGACCTACGGCATCGATCGGTAGGTCGGATTAGCGCGCAGCGCGTAATCCGACACACACGGCAACAATTACTGCTGTTTCCAGATCAGCACGCCCGCCAGCAAGCTTTGCACGGCAAAGATCACGGTCGACACGCCATGCAGCATGCCGAAGCGGCTGCGCATGGCCTCGTCCATGATTCCCGACGGGGCTTGCGCCTTGAGTTCGGCCATCAGCGGCGAGATGCCGAAATGGCTGAGCAGCGCACACACGAGCATCGACAGCACCAGCGCCCCCAGCAGGCGGCGGCGCTTGAGTTCCAGCGCGCCGGGCGCCCATTGCAGCAAGGCCAGCAGTATCAAGGCGCAAACGATCGACAGCCAGGCCTCGGCGCGGAACATGCTGCCTGCGATATTGCCTGCCAGCACGCGGTCGCTCAAGGTAGCGAACAAGGTCGGCGCCACGATGAAGCCGATGGTCCACAAGCTGCCGGCCCACAGGGTGGCAACGAGGATGCGCACGCGGGCGAGCATCAGATGTACAGCACTTCCAGGATTTCGTATTCGCGCGGGCCGGACGGCGCCTGCACTTCCACCACGTCGCCGGCATACTTGCCGATCAGCGCGCGGGCGATCGGGGACGTCACGGACACCTTGTTCATTTTCAGGTCGGCTTCATCGAGTCCGACGATCTGGTACGTGACTTTCTGGCCCGATTCCAGGTCTTCCAGGTTCACGGTCGAGGCAAACACCACGCGGCCTTCCGCGTCGAGCGCGGTCGGGTCGATGATTTGCGCTGCGCCCAGCTTGCCTTCGAGTTCGGCGATGCGGCCTTCGACGAATGCCTGGCGTTCCTTGGCGGCATCGTATTCGGCGTTTTCCGACAGATCACCGTGCGAACGCGCTTCGGCGATCGCATCGATGACGATGCGGCGTTCCTTGGTCTTCAAATGATGCAGCTCTTCTTTCAAGAGTTCTGCGCCGTATTTGGTCAATGGGACTGAGGTCATGTTATCTCTACTATCTGCTAGTTATCGGCGCCGTTGCAGTGTGTTGCCACGTTTAACGGCCTTACCAAGTGAAAACCACAGAGGCCGCGCGCTGCTCTGCACGGAACTCTGTGGTTGATAAGCATGCAGTGTACCGCCTAACGGCGGTCACTGCAAATGGCACGCGGACTACGCTTGCTGCAGGGTCTTGTGCAGGCCTTGCAAATCGTACACACGCAGCTCATCCAGGTGACGGATGCCTTCGACGGCCGCTTCCGCGCCCGCGATGGTGGTGTAGGTCGTCACGCGCGACGCCAGGGCCGAGGTGCGGATAGCCCGCGAGTCGACGATGGCGCTGCGCTTTTCTTCCACGGTGTTGATCACCAGCACGATTTCATGGTTCTTGATCATGTCGACCACGTGCGGACGGCCTTCGATCACCTTGTTCACTGGCGTGACGGCGATGCCGGCGGCAGCGATCACGGCGGCGGTACCCTTGGTGGCGACCACGGTGAAACCGGACTCGACCAGATCACGCGCCACTTGCACGGCGCGCGGCTTGTCCGACGCTTTCACGCTGATGAAGACCTTGCCCGATTTTGGCAGGTTCACGCCGGCGCCCAGTTGCGATTTCACAAACGCTTCGCCGAACGTCAGGCCTACGCCCATGACTTCGCCCGTCGATTTCATTTCAGGGCCCAGGATGGTATCCACACCAGGGAACTTGACGAACGGGAACACGGCTTCCTTGACGCTGAAGTAAGGCGGCACGACTTCCTGCGTGATGCCTTGCGAGGCCAGCGATTGACCGACCATGCAGCGCGCGGCGATCTTCGCCAGTTGCAGACCGGTGGCTTTCGAGACGAAAGGCACGGTGCGCGACGCGCGCGGGTTCACTTCCAGCACGAAGACGACGTCTTTCATTTCGCCGTCGATCTCTTGCTTCTGGATCGCGAACTGCACGTTCATCAGGCCGACCACGTTCAAGCCCTTGGCCATCAGCGCCGTCTGGCGCTTCAGTTCTTCAATGGTTTCCGGCGCCAGCGAGTATGGTGGCAGCGAGCAAGCCGAGTCGCCCGAATGGACGCCAGCCTGTTCGATGTGTTCCATCACGCCGCCGATGAACGTCGTTTCGCCGTCGGAGATGCAATCGACGTCGCACTCGATGGCGTCGTTCAGGAAGCGGTCCAGCAGCACCGGCGAATCATGCGAGACCTTGACGGCTTCGCGCATGTAGCGCTCGAGGTCGCGTTGCTCGTGGACGATTTCCATGGCGCGGCCACCGAGCACGTACGATGGACGCACGACCAGCGGGTAACCGATTTCCTGCGCCAGCGCCAGAGCGTCGGCTTCCGTACGCGCGGTGCGGTTAGGCGGCTGGCGCAGTTCCAGCTTGTGCAGCATTTGCTGGAAACGCTCGCGGTCTTCGGCCGCATCGATCATGTCAGGCGAGGTGCCGATGATCGGCACGCCATTCGCTTCCAGGTCCAGCGCCAGTTTCAAAGGCGTCTGGCCGCCGTACTGCACGATCACGCCGACCGGTTTTTCGATGGCGACGATTTCCAGCACGTCTTCCAGGGTCAGCGATTCGAAGTACAAACGGTCCGAGGTATCGTAGTCGGTCGACACGGTTTCCGGGTTGCAATTGACCATGATGGTTTCGTAGCCGTCTTCGCGCATGGCGAGGGCAGCGTGGACGCAGCAATAGTCAAACTCGATACCCTGGCCGATACGGTTCGGGCCACCGCCCAGCACCATGATCTTTTTCTTGTCGGTCGGGTTCGATTCGCACTCTTCGTCGTACGTGGAATACATGTACGCCGTGTCGGTCGAGAACTCGGCCGCGCAGGTGTCGACGCGCTTGTAGACGGGACGGATGTTCAGCGCATGGCGCTGCTGACGCACGGCCGTGTCGGTCGTCTGCAGCAAAAAGCCCAGGCGGCGGTCCGAGAAGCCCTTCTGTTTCAACTTGTACAGGGTGTTCTTGTCCAGGTTTTCCAGCTTCTGCGTATCGAGCCACAGTTCCAGGTCGACGATTTCCTTGATCTGGATCAGGAACCATGGGTCGATCTTGGTCAGCTGATGCACTTCTTCCAGGGTGAAACCCTGGGCAAACGCGTCGCCCACGTACCAGATGCGCTCAGGACCAGGCTCGCCCAGTTCTTCTTCGATCTTTTCGCGGTCCTTGGTCTTCTCGTTCATGCCGTCCACGCCCACTTCCAGGCCGCGCAAGGCTTTCTGGAACGATTCCTGGAAGGTACGGCCGATCGCCATCACTTCGCCGACGGATTTCATCTGCGTCGTCAGGTGGTGGTCGGCGGTCGGGAATTTCTCGAAAGTGAAACGGGGGATCTTCGTGACGACGTAATCGATCGACGGTTCGAACGATGCCGGCGTGGCGCCGCCCGTGATTTCATTGCGCAGCTCGTCCAGGGTGAAACCGACGGCCAGCTTGGCGGCGATCTTGGCGATCGGGAAGCCCGTCGCTTTCGATGCCAGGGCCGACGAACGCGATACGCGCGGGTTCATCTCGATGACGATCATGCGGCCATCGACCGGGTTGATCGAAAATTGCACGTTCGAACCGCCCGTGTCGACGCCGATCTCGCGCAGCACTGCCAGACTGGCATTGCGCATGATCTGGTATTCCTTGTCCGTCAGGGTTTGCGCAGGCGCCACCGTGATGGAGTCGCCCGTGTGCACGCCCATCGGGTCGAGGTTTTCGATCGAGCAGATGATGATGCAGTTGTCCGCCTTGTCGCGCACCACTTCCATCTCGTACTCTTTCCAGCCCAACAACGATTCTTCGATCAGCAGCTCTTTCGTCGGCGAAGCTTCCAGGCCGCGCTTGCAGATGGTTTCGAATTCTTCTTCGTTATAGGCGATGCCGCCGCCGGAACCGCCCATGGTGAACGATGGACGGATGATGGTCGGGAAGCCCAGGGTGCGCTGCACGGCCCACGATTCTTCCATCGAGTGCGCCACGCCGGAACGTGCCGAACCGAGGCCGATCTTGGTCATCGCGTCCTTGAACTTGGAACGGTCTTCCGCCTTGTCGATGGCTTCCGGCGACGCGCCGATCAGCTCAACGTTGTATTTCGCCAGCACGCCATTGTTGAACAGGTCCAGCGCGCAGTTCAGCGCCGTCTGGCCGCCCATCGTCGGCAGGATCGCGTCAGGACGCTCCTTGGCGATGATGCGTTCAACGACCGACCAGGTGATCGGCTCGATGTAGGTGACGTCGGCCATTTCCGGATCCGTCATGATGGTCGCAGGGTTGCTGTTGACCAGGATGACTTTGTAGCCCTCTTCGCGCAGGGCCTTGCACGCTTGCGCGCCGGAATAATCGAATTCGCAGGCCTGGCCGATCACGATCGGGCCAGCGCCAATAATCAGAATACTTTTAATATCTAAACGTTTAGGCATTTTTCTTTTTCTCCTCCGCAGCCATCAAGTTGATGAAGCGGTCAAACAGGTAAGCAACATCCATCGGGCCCGGCGACGCTTCAGGGTGGCCCTGGAAGCAGAAGGCCGGCTTGTCCGTGCGGGCAAAGCCCTGCAGGGAACCGTCGAACAGCGATTCATGGGTCACGCGGCAATTCGCGGGCAGAGTTGCCGCGTCGACTGCGAAACCGTGGTTTTGCGAGGTAATCAAGACCTGTTTCGTTTCCAGGTCCTGCACCGGGTGGTTGGCGCCGTGGTGGCCGAACTTCATCTTCAAGGTTTTCGCGCCGGAAGCGATCGCCATGATCTGGTGGCCGAGGCAGATGCCGAAGGTCGGGATGCCCTTCTCGATCAGTTCCTTGGTGGCCGCGATCGCGTAGTCGCACGGTTCCGGGTCGCCGGGGCCGTTCGACAGGAAGATGCCGTCCGGATTCAGTGCCAGGGCGTCGGCGGCCGTCGCTTGCGCAGGCAGCACGGTGACTTTGCAGCCGCGCGCCGTCAGCATGCGCAGGATGTTGCGCTTGACGCCATAGTCGAAGGCGACCACGTGGTATTTCGCGTCGGCATCGGCCAGCTGGCCATAGCCTGCACCCAGGGTCCATTCCGTTTCGCGGTACTCATAGGCATCCTTGCTTGAGACTACCTTGGCCAGGTCCATGCCGGCCAGGCCGGGGAAGGAGCGGGCCAGTTCCAGCGCTTGCGCGGCGGATGGCTCGTTGCCTTGCGTACCGACGAGGATGGCGCCGCCCTGCGCACCTTTTTCACGCAGGATGCGCGTGAGCTTGCGTGTATCGATGCCGGCGATGGCGACGATATTTTCAGCTTTCAGGTAATCGGACAGGGAGAGGGTGGAACGGAAATTGGATGCCAGCAATGGCAGATCGCGGATGATGAGGCCAGCGGCGTGTACCTTGGAAGATTCGACGTCTTCCGGGTTGACGCCCGTATTGCCGATATGCGGATAGGTCAGGGTGACCATCTGGCGGCAATAGCTTGGGTCGGTAAGGATTTCCTGATACCCGGTCATCGAGGTGTTGAAAACAACCTCGCCCGTGGTATGACCGGCGGCACCGATCGAAAAACCTTTAAAGATCGTTCCATCAGCAAGCGCTAATATGGCTGGAACGGCAGGGCCAGAAAAAAATGGCGGCAAGGGCAACTCCTGATAAAGTTACCGTAGCTGCGCCACGTCAGACCGACCGCCTAGATACCCGAGCCAGATGCACTCAGGGTGTTTCAACGGTCATTTTGAATGAGGGGATGGGTAGTCGCTACGGTATATGTGTGATTGGCTAAACCTTTGAATTATAACCAAAAGGAAGCTTTTCCACAAGGAAGAAAATACAGAAGGCCCGGCATTTTTTTTGCGCAGCAGCATAAATCTTGCACCCCATGAAAAAAGCCGCCCGGCGTGCGCGGAGCGGCTTGCAAAGCAATATCGGTTACTACTTACACTAAGGCCGCAATGCCTGCCTTGGCGATTTGAGCGTCCTCGGCGGATTTCACGCCCGAGACGCCGACGGCGCCCACGTAGTGGCCATCGAACACGATGGGCACGCCGCCTTCGAGCAAGCCGTCGATTTCCGGCGCGCTCAGGAACGACACGCGGCCACCATTGATCATCTCTTCGTAGATGCGCGATTCGCGGCGGCCCAGCGCGGCCGTCTTGGCTTTCGATGGGGCGATGTGCGACGAGATCGGCGCCACGCCATCCATGCGCTGCAGCCACAGCAGGTGGCCGCCGTCGTCGACGATGGCGATCGTGACCGCCCAGTTATTCTTGACCGCTTCCGCTTCGGCGGCGGCAGCGATTTTCTTTACGTCGTCCAGGGTCAAAATCGGTTTCGATTGCATGGTGCATCCTTGTTATGTTGAAACAAAATTGTATACGAAATGCGGCAGGCAACCAGCCCTTACTGCTCGCGTTTGGCTTTCAGCTTTTGCTTGAGCTGCGCCATCACGGCAAAGGTCGCCTGCTCGCCCGCCAGGATGGCCTGGTTGCGGCTGTTGAAATCGTTGCCCTTCATGGTGCCCAGGCTGGGCTGGATCACCACGTCCGCATCTTTCAATTCAAACTGATTGATGCGCTGGCCCATGATGGCGAACGTCTGCATCAATACTTCCATCGAGCTGATGGCTTTCTGGGTATCCGTTTGCGACGAAATATTCACGGCGATGATGAAATCGGCGCCCATGTCGCGCGCGAAGCGCACGGGCACGGGAGCGACGAGGCCGCCATCGACATAGGTGTGGCCGGCAATCGTCACGGGCTGGAACACGCCGGGCACGGCCGACGAGGCGCGCACGGCCATGCCGGTGTTACCGCGCTGGAACAGGATCGGCTGGCCATTTTTCAGATCGGTCGCCACCACGCCGAATGGAATCTTGAGTTTTTCCAGCGGCACGCCGCCGACAGCCTTGTTGACATAGCTTTGCAGCGCTTCGCCTTTCAGCACGCCGGACGACTTGCCGAACAGGGGCAAGGCCCAGTCGGAAATGGCCGCCTCGTCCATGTCGAACGCCATCTTTTGCAAGGCAAAGCCGGAGTTGCCTGCCGCATACATGGCGCCCACCACGCTGCCGGCGCTGGTGCCGGTGACGATATCGGCCTGGATACCCTGCGACTCGAGCGCCTTGATCACGCCGATATGCGCGAAACCGCGCGCCGCGCCGCCGCCCAGGGCCAGGCCGATCTTGATCTTGCGCGGCGTGACGACGATGGGTTCGGGCGGCGTCAATACTTGTATCGGTTTCGGGGCGGTGGTATCGCAACCGGCCAGCACGAAGGCGGCCAGGGCAAGCAGGGTCAGGCGTTTAGGGAACATGGTGGAGAGGGGAAACCGCGCGCGGCAGTGGCAATAAAGGAGAGCCGATTGTAGCGCAAGCGGGGCCGCCCGCACTGAAGCCCGTCTTAAATGTTTGCAAATGACAATGTTCCGAACCGTGCGCACCCCTGCGGCTGCTAGACTGGCGCCTGGTTTACCACCTCCCCACCTCCATTTGGCGACTCATGAAAACAGACCAGTTCCGCCTCATCGCTCCTCCATGCTTGCTCGTTGCCGCCCTGCTGGGTGCGGCCTGCGCCAACGCCACTCCCATCGCGACAAAAATGGTGGGCTTTACATGTACGGGGAAGCTGCAGATACCCAATGATCAGGAGGAGCACACGATTGAGCTCAGCTTCGACGCCCCCGACCAGCACGGCGCGCAAGGCACCCACCTGGTTGACGGGCGCGGCAAAGCAGGCAACTTTTACGGCTGCCGGCAAAGCGGCGACAGCCTGTCTTGCACATACGACGCAGGGCCGGCCAGCGGCCCGCTGACCATGCGCTTTACTGGCAACTTGACGCAGGTAAAGGGCGAGTTCAATTCCCCTTTTGAAAACAGTGCCACCATGCAATTTTCCGCACGCTGCCAAAAATCGGCGCCGTAGCGGCGTCCAGTCCATTTTGCCGAAACGGACCTGCGGAACTTGCTCAAGGAAATAGTATGAATCGACAAGCCCTCGTGACAATCGACTTGAGCGAGATCAACTCGCCGCGCCAGCTGCATGCGGCCCTGGCTACCGCGCTGGCGTTCCCTTCCTTCTATGGCATGAACTGGGATGCGTTCTGGGATGCCGTCACGGGCCTGGTGGACATGCCGCAACAGATCGAGCTGCGCGGGTGGACAGCCTTTGCTGCACGCCTGCCCCACGATGCGGCCATCCTGCAGCGCATCCTGGCGCGCATGGCACAGGAAATGCCCGACGAGGCAGCGCATGTGCTTTACATGTAGCGCGGAAACGCTTGACAGCCCGGCCCGACTTCCCTTACATTGAGTGCATGTCCTCCTTCAAACATCCATCCCCTTCCCTGCTGTCGCTATCGCGACTACACCTAGCACGCGCATAAGTTTGCCGCTTTGCTTCGCCTGGCCACACGCCGGCGTGTTTCAAAAACCCTGGAAGGTTTGATGATGTTTGCACCATCCCCATTCGTACACGTAATCCCCACTGTGACCGCCCCTGCTGGCATCGCAGCCGCTCTGCTACCGCTACCGATCGCTTGCCTGGCCTAGTGTCTCGTGGCCGCCCGGCAAGCTTGCGCCACAACCATTGATTTCCCCCCTATCTTCAGGAGTACCCGATCATGATGTTGCAAAACCCAGCTTCCAAATACCGCGCCTTTCCTCCAGTTAAATTGACCGACCGTCAATGGCCGAACCAGATCATCAGCAAACCGCCGATCTGGATGAGCACCGACTTGCGTGACGGCAACCAGTCGCTGATCGAGCCGATGAGCGCGGAAAAGAAGCTGCGGTTCTTCGAGATGCTGATCGCCATCGGCTTGAAGGAAATCGAAGTGGGTTTCCCATCGGCATCGCAGACGGATTTCGATTTTGTACGCAAGCTCGTCGATGAAGGCCGCATCCCGGACGACGTCACCATCATCGTGCTGACACAGTCGCGTGAAGAATTGATACGCCGCACGGTGGAATCCGTCGTCGGCGCCAAGCGCGCCATCGTCCACCTGTACAACTCCGTGGCGCCCGTGTTCCGCAAGGTCGTGTTCGGCATGTCGCGCGAAGAGATCACGAATATCGCCACCACCGGCACCACCCTCGTCAAACAGCTGGTGGCCCAGCATCCGCAAACGGAATGGGGCTTTGAATACACGCCGGAATCGTTCTCGACGACGGAACTCGATTTCTCCAAGCATATCTGCGACGCCGTCAGCGCCATCTGGAAGCCGACGCCCGCCAACAAGATGATCATCAACCTGCCATCGACGGTGGAATGCAGCACGCCCAACGTGTATGCGGACCAGATCGAATGGATGTCGCGCAAGCTGGCGCGCCGCGATTCCATCATCATCAGCGTACACCCGCATAACGACCGCGGCACGGCCGTCGCGTCGGCCGAGCTGGCCGTGATGGCGGGCGCCGACCGCGTGGAAGGCTGCTTGTTTGGCAATGGCGAGCGCACGGGCAACGTCGACCTGGTGACGTTGGCGATGAACTTGTACACGCAAGGCGTGCACCCGGGCCTCGATTTCTCCGACATCGACAGCGTGCGCAAATGCGTGGAAGAGTGCAACCAGTTGCCCGTCCACCCGCGCCACCCGTATGCGGGCGACCTGGTATTTACGGCCTTCTCCGGCTCGCACCAGGATGCGATCAAGAAAGGTTTCGCCAAGCAACAACCGGACAGCATCTGGGAAGTGCCGTACTTGCCGATCGACCCGGCCGACCTGGGCCGCAGCTACGACGCCGTGATCCGCGTCAACAGCCAGTCCGGCAAGGGCGGCATGGCGTACTTGCTGGAACAGGAATACGGCCTGGTCTTGCCGCGCCGCCTGCAGATCGAATTCTCGCGCGCCGTGCAAGCCGTGGCCGACGCCACAGGCCGCGAAATCGCCGCGCAGGATATCCATGAAATCTTCCAGCAGGAATACCTGGAGCAGACGGCGCCGTACTCCTACGCTTCGCACCGCATGGTGGAAGACACGAGCAGCGATGAGTCCGTGCAGATCGACATCAGCCTGTCGCACCGCCAGACGCCGCTGGCCCTGCAAGGCGGCGGCAACGGCCCCATCGATGCCTTCGTCAACGCGCTCGGTCTCGACATCAAGCTGATGGATTACCATGAGCACTCGATCGGCTCCGGCGCCAATGCGCAAGCGGCTTGCTATGTGGAATTGCGCCTCGATAACGGCCCTACCCTGTTCGGCGCCGCCATCGACAGCAATATCGTCACCGCCTCGTTCAAGGCCGTCTTGTCGGCCGTGAACCGCCGCATCAAGCAGACGGACGCCGAAAAAACAACAGCGGCCGACGTGGCTGCCAGCGCCGCCTGAACACGGATCAAGCATCGCTCATAGGGAGAAAAAGCGGTACGGCTTGATCGCCGTGCCGCTTTTTCATTTCTATAAGGCAATTAGTAGTGCAAATCAGGTATCGCCAGCCGTATAATCATTTCATAACAAGACCACCGGAGACAGATCACTAGCTACCGAGGGAATCAGTATGAAATTGACGGATATGAAGATAGGTGTGCGCCTGGGCGCCGGTTTTGGCGTGGTGCTGCTGCTGATGGCAGTGCTGGTGGGCACGGGCCTTTTCCGGCTGGACAAGATCGGCGCGCTCAGCGAAGCCATCATCGAGAAAGACTGGGCCAAGGCCGACGCCATCGCCACCATCCGCAGCACCACGCGTTCGAATGCGGCACTGGTGCTGGAACTGTTCATCCATGAAGATCCGGCCCGCGCCAACGCCATCCACGGCGAAATCGACGCCAACAAGGCCACCATCACCGATGCGCTGACCATCCTCGACCGCCTGATCGTGCTGCCTGAAGGCAAGGAACTGCTGGCCACGCTGAAGCAGCAGCGCAAGGCCTATGTCGTCTCGTTCAGCCAGGCCGACAAGCTGCTGGTGGCGGGACAGCGCGCGGAAGCGGCCACGCACGTGCGCGACGACACCCTGCCCGCCCTGAACCAGTTGCAAAAGACCGTGAACCGCCTGAATGAAATCCAGCGCGGCGTCGTCGTGCATGGCGGCCAGCAAATCCAGCAGAATATTTCCGCAGCCAATGTGCTGATGGCCAGCCTGGGCACGGCCGCCCTGCTGCTGGGCGTGCTCTTTGCCTGGCGGGTGACGCGCTCGATCACGACGCCGATCGCCTACGCCCTGCGCGTGGCGCAAGCGGTGGCCGGAGGCGACTTGAGCAGCAAGATTGTGGCCGACGGCAAGGATGAAGCGGGCCAGCTGCTGCAAGCGCTGCGCGACATGAACACCAACCTGGCCACCCTGGTGGGGCAAGTGCGCGGCGGCACGGGCACCATTGCCGTCGCGTCGAGCCAGATCGCCAGCGGCAATGCCGACCTGTCGGCCCGCACGGAAGCGCAGGCCAGCGCGCTGGAAGAGACAGCCTCGTCGATGATCGAACTGACGGGCACCGTGCGCAGCAACAGCGACAATGCGCGCCAGGCCGACAGCCTGGCCCGCTCGGCGTCGGCCATCGCCCAGCGCGGCGGCTCGGCCATGGCGGAAGTGGTCGGCACCATGGACGCCATCAATGCATCGTCGCGCAAGATCGTCGACATCATCGCCGTCATTGACGGCATCGCTTTCCAGACGAATATCCTCGCCCTGAATGCGGCAGTCGAGGCAGCGCGTGCCGGCGAGCAAGGACGCGGCTTTGCCGTGGTAGCCTCCGAAGTGCGCAACCTGGCACAACGCTCGGCCGCGGCGGCCAAGGAAATCAAGGAACTGATCGCCGACTCCGTCGACCGGGTTGGCCAGGGCGCGCAGCTGGTCAGCCAGGCGGGCGCCACGATGGATGAAGTGGTGGCCAGCGTGGGCCGGGTCAGCGCCATCGTCGGTGAAATCAGCGTCGCCAACCACGAGCAAAGCGAAGGCATCGAGCAGATCAATGCCGCCATCATGCAGATGGACCAGACGACGCAGCAAAACGCGGCCCTCGTCGAGGAAGCGGCCGCGGCGGCGGCGGCCATGCATGAACAGGCGGGCGAACTGGAAACCCTCGTCAGCCAGTTCAAGCTGGAACAGAACGCCGGAGGCAAAGCGCCGCCACCTGCCGTCCCGCGCTTGCACTAAGCCGATTACTCCACCTGGCGTGCCAGGCGGATGCCGGAAAATTGCCAGCGCGCGCCGGCCGGGAAGAAATTGCGGTAGCTGGCACGCGCATGGCCGGCCGGCGTGGCGCAGGACGAGCCGCGCAGCACATACTGGTTCAGCATGAACTTGCCGTTGTATTCACCGAGCGCCCCGGGCGCCGTGCGGTAGCCCGGATACGGCGCGTAGCTGCTGCTGGTCCACTGCCAGCAGTGGCCGAACATCTGCCGCAATCCCGTTCCCGGCGCGCCCGCCGCTGGATGCAGCTGGCCAACTTCCACGGCGGTGCCTTGCGCCGCCAGCTCCCACTCCGCTTCCGTCGGCAGGCGCGCGCCAGCCCAGTGCGCATAGGCATCCGCCTCGAACAGGGACAGATGCGTGGCCGGCGCCTGCAGGTCGAGCGGGCGCAAGCCGAACAAGGTGAATTCCTGCCAGTGTCCGGCATCATCGCGCTGCCAGTACAGCAGACACTCGAGCTGCTGGCTGCGTACCCAGTCCCAGCCTTCGGCCAGCCACAAATGCGCCGTGCGGTAGCCGCCCGCCTCGATGAAGGCGAGATATTCGCCATTCGTCACCAGCGCGCTGGCCAGTTCGAACGGCGCCACGTATTGCGGGTGGCGCGGCAATTCATTGTCGAAACAAAAGCCATCGCCCGCATGGCCTATCTGCGCCAGGCCGCCGTCGAACGCCAGCCAGGCCGTCGGCTGCACGTGTTCTTGCGCCGGCGCAGGCGCAGTGTCAAGGTAAGCGGGAAACAGGGCGCTCTGCGCGAGCAGGTGCTTGACGTCCGTCAACAGCAACTCCTGGTGCTGCTGCTCATGCTCGAGGCCCAGCGCCAGCAGCATGGTCAGCCGTTCGCGCTCCTCGCGCGCCAGTTCGCCCGCCAGCAGGCGCGCGATGCGCGCATCGACGTTGGCGCGGTAAGCGCGCACCTGTGCCATGCCGGGGCGCGTCAGCAAGCCCCGCTGGGCGCGCGGGTGCTTCTCGCCCACGCCGTTGTAATACGAGTTGAACAGCACGCGGAAGGCCGGGTGAAAGGGCGCGAACGCCGCTTCCATGCTTTCCAGAATAAACGTTTCGAAAAACCAGGTCGTATGCGCGAGATGCCATTTCACGGGACTGGCGTCCGGCATCGACTGGGCACCGCAATCCTCGTCGGACAGCGGTTCGGCCAGCAGCAGCGAGTGCTGGCGCACCTTGTTGTAGTGATCGATCAGCATCTTTTTCTTAGTCCCTGATCACGCGTGCGTAAATCACGGCAAACCACTGCTGCGGGTCCGTCCAGACTTGCACAGTGGAAAACCCGGCCTGCTCCAGCAAGCCGACGAAGCTGGCGCGCGTGTATTTGTAGCTGTCTTCCGTATGGATACGCTCGCCTTTCGCGAAACGCCGCTGGCCGCCTTTCCAATGGACAAGCTGCTCGCTGCGCGCTTCCAGGTGCATTTCGACGCGGCGCTCGTCGGCGTTGAAAAAGCCGTGGTGCTGCCACGCGCGCACGTCGAAGTCGGCGCCGATCAGGCCGTTCACGTGGCGCAGCATGTTCAGGTTGAAGGCAGCCGTGACGCCCAGCGCATCGTCATAGGCGGCGTCGAGGATGGCGTCGTCCTTGATCAGGTCGACGCCGATCAGCAGGCCGCCATCGCCGTCCGCATTCGCGCGCAGGCGGCGCAAAAAGGCGGTCGCTTGCTCAGGCGCAAAATTGCCGATCGACGAGCCGGGGTAGAAGAACAGGCGCCGCGCGTCGCGCACGCTGTCGGGCAAGTCCAGGCGGCTGGAGAAATCCAGGCCCAGACCCGTCATCTCGATGTGCGGAAAGCGCTGCTGCAGCCGGCTCAGCGATTCACTGAGGAAATCGTAGGAAATATCCACGGCCACGTACTGGGCCGGATGCAGCAGCGGAAACAGGCTGGCGGCCTTGGCGCAATTGCCCGCGCCCAAGTCGATCAGGGTGCTGCCCGGCCCCACGGCGTGCGCGATCTCGGCGCCGTGACGGGCGAAGATGGCCGCTTCCGTGCGCGTCGGATAGTACTCAGGCAAGGCGCAGATGGCTTCGAACAGTTTCGAACCGAGCGCGTCGTACAGGTATTTGGGCGAGGTCCAGGCATCGCGCGCCAGCAGGCCGCTGCTGATCTCGGCTATCGTGGCAGGAGTGGCGCTGGCCGCTTCTGCGTTGCTGGCGGGATACAAATTGGACTGCTGTTGCGCAAGTGGCATGGTCATGGGCTGGCGTCGTCAATATTAGGTTCACGAAGGGCTTGCACGGTCAGCCAACGGGCGCGCCGCCCCTGCCATAGCGGTTTGCAGGCGCCTTGCCGATGACTTTTTTCCATCATAACGGAATCCGCACAAGCCAGCCGTGCGGCAGGTAACTTAAGGTCAAACAGGCTGCGCACAGAAAAATTGGTATTACCAAGCAAAAAGCATAAGCCTGTCGTATACTACACATTGCCGGCCAAACAATCCGCGCGCCATTGCAGTTCCCAGGCCCCCCTCTCCCCCGCGTGCCTCCCTTTACGGTAACCGTTAACACCATGCTCGAATTGCGCCATCTGTCGAAGTCCTATGCCAATGCCCGTCCCGTGCTGGCCAACATTTCCTGCCGCTTCAAGGCCGGGGAATTCATCGCCATCATGGGCGACTCTGGCGTGGGCAAGTCGACACTGCTGAACCTGATCGCCGGCCTCGATACGCCCGACGCGGGTGCCGAAGCGCACCCTATCCTGGTGGACGGCATTGCCATGTCCAGCCTCGATGACGCCGCCGCGACCCGGCTGCGTCGCGCCCGCATGGGCTTTATCTTCCAGGCGTTCCACGTCTTGCCGCACCTGACCCTGCTGCAAAACGTGGCCCTGCCGCTGCTGCTCAACGGACTGCCCCAGGAGCGTGCCGCCAGCATGCTCGAGGCCGTCGGCCTGGGCGGACGCGGCGGCGACTTCCCGCAGCAATTATCGGGCGGCGAAATGCAGCGCGTGGCCATCGCCCGCGCGCTCGTCCACAAGCCGGCGCTGGTGCTGGCCGACGAGCCCACCGGCAACCTCGACCCGGACACGGCGCACAGCATCCTGCAATTGCTGCGCGCCGAAATCAAGGCCAACGGCAGTTGCGCGATCATGGTCACGCATTCGCTGGCCGCCGCCGAAATGGCGGACCGGACCATGATCCTGACGAAAAGCGGATTACAAAATACAACAATCGTCAACCAAATTGATCAAACAATCAGTTAATTTAACTGACCATCTGTCACAAGTTTTGTTATCGTAGTATTATTTAAAACACTTGCCTGGTTATCAATGTTGTAACGCGAATGTTGTCACGTCACCCAGACAGCCGTACTGCGATGACGAACTATAGCCGGGACCATATAAAGTGGTCTCGTCCCTTGCATAACCTGAAGGAGGAGTAAATGAACGTTCGGCAAAAGAAGCTGGAAATGATTGAAGCGATGAACCGGGCGCGTGCGCTCGAACCATCGAGTTTTGTGCCCAACAAGCTGCTCGATACCTTGATCGAGAAGTTGAACTTGAAAAATGATGCGGAACTGTGCCGTGTCCTGGAAGTTCAGCCTCCCATCATCAGCAAGATTCGGCACGGAAAACTGTCGGTCGGTGCAACGATTTTATTGCGCATGCATGAAAAATCGGACATCACCATCCGCGAACTGAAGGAACTGTCCGCCACGCCAGTCCATTGAAGCACCCGCTGTTGTAATGCCATGCCAGGCACCCAGGTTCCCGGCGCCATGAACTTTTGCCATACAATTCGCGTAGTTCGCTCACCGCACAACATCCGAGCACGATAGCGAAGAGACCCAGCCCAAACCATGCTGACCGTTTCTCTGCCCTCCCGCTCCGGCAAGTCCCCTCCAGCTTCTCCCCTGCATTTCCACGCAAACTTGATCTGACACAACACGCATAGTCCCAGCAGGCATCAAGGTCAGCTTTTAACCAGCGATCCCAACCGCATGTCCAGCGATCCCCTTGCGCCGTCCGTGCTGCGCCTGACGCTCACGCGCGATCCCCTCGCCAGCGCCGGCGACTGCCCCGCCGCGCCCGGCTGGCACGCCGAAACCCATGTGCTGTCCAGCGCGCGCGGCATCGGCAGCTGCCGCACCGTGCTCGATATCGGCCCGTCCGACGTCGTGCAACTGCTGCTGTGCGACGGCAGTTCGCTGCTGGCGGGCAGCCTCGACCTGCCACGCTACCTGGGTCCGGCCACAGTGGCGCGCGACGGTGCGCCCGCCAGCATCGTAGTGGGGCTGGCCCTGCGCCCGCAGGCGGCGCGCCAGCCACCCGGCGCCAGCCGCGACGGCCTGGGCGCCTGGATGCTGCGGGCCGTGCGCGTGTACCGCTGCGGCGCCGCCGCCATGACGGCGCTGGCGGCGGCGGGCGCCTTCCAGGACCGCCAGCTGGAACAGCGCCTGGGCCTGTACCGCTGCGGCATCGAGGCGGGTAGCATGACGGCCGTCGCCAGCCTGCCCGCCGGGCCGGAACCCGTGCTGCTGCTGTTGCACGGCACAGCCTCGTCGACCCAGCGCAGCTTTGGCGGCCTGTGGCGCAACGGCCTGGCGCCGCAACTGGCGGCGCAGTACGGCAACCGCATCTACGGCTATGAGCACCGCAGCCTCAGCGACAGCCCCATCGAGAATGCGCTGGCCCTCGTGCGCCAGCTGCCGCACGGCGCCGTGCTGCACCTGCTGGCCCATTCGCGCGGCGGCCTGGTCGGCGAATTGCTGGCGCGCGCGCAGCGCATCGACAGCCGCGGCGCCGTCGACCTGGCCGGCGACGGCCTGGAGCGGTTGAGCGAAAACACCGTGGGCGGCGAAGCGTTCAACAGCCACGATATCGAACACTTCACGGCGCAGGCGCGGCTGGGCGGACGCGGTGGCTACGACGAAGATGCGGCGCGCCTGCGCGCACTCAGCGTGGAACTGAAGACGCGCGCCATCCGCATCGCCCGCTTCGTGCGCGTGGCGTGTCCTGCGCGCGGCACCACCCTGATGTCGGGCCGCCTCGACCGCTGGGCCAGCGTGATGTTTAACCTGCTGCTGCATGGCGGCGTTCCCGATGGCGCCATGGCCTTCCTGCTGGCCGTGGTGCGGCAGCGCTGCGACGCGCGCATCCTGCCCGGCCTGGAAGCGATGATGCCCGATTCGCCGCTGGTGGCGCTGCTCAACGCGCCCGACGTGCGCGTGGCCAGTCCGCTGCACGTGCTGGCCGGCGCCTGCAGCGGCGATGGTTTGCTGGGCTGGCTGGGCGACTGCCTCGGCGACCAGCTGTACGGCGGGCAGAACGACCTGGTGGTCAATTGCGCCTCGATGGCCGGCGGCGCCACGCGCAGCACGCCGGTGCGGCAACTGCTGCTGCGCGGGCCGCACACGCACCACATGAACTACTTCGAGCGCGCGCCGTCCAGCCAGGCCGCCGTGCAGGTGCTCACCGGCGACGAGGCAGCCTACCAGCCGTTGCCCGGCATCGAGCACGGCCCGCTGGCGCGCGGCGGCGAAGTGCCGAAACGGCGCGCGCACGCGCCCATCGCGCTGCTGCTGCCCGACATCATGGGCAGCCACCTGCAAGTGGGCAGCAACCGCATCTGGTTCGACCCCGTCAATCTCGTCGAAGGGCGCATCGAACGCCTGGCCGTGGGCCAGCCGCACATCGTCAGCGCCGGCTGGATCGAGTCCTGCTATGAACCGTTTGCCCGCTTTCTCGCGCAAAACCAGGAAGTGCGGCCTTTTACCTATGACTGGCGATTGTCGCTGCAGGAGTCGTGCCGCGCCTTCCTGCCCGTGCTCGACGACGCCATGCGCGACGCGGAACAGCGCGGCCAACCGCTGCGCATCGTCGCCCACGGCATGGGCGGGCTGGTGGCGCGCCTGGCCCTGAAAGACCGCTGGCAGCGCTTCGGCGCCCTGCCCGGCAGCCGATTGCTGCAGGTGGGCACGGCCAACCGCGGCACGCAGGCGATGGTGCAAGTGCTGCTGGGGCGCGACCGGCTGGTGCAGATGCTGGCCTGCTGGATCGGCTGGAAGCACACGCGGCGCCAGTTTCTCGGCTTCGTGCGCGCCTTTCCCGGCGTGCTGGACATGCTGCCGTGGCCGCAGGCGGCCGGCGGTGTCGATTATTTCGACGCCAATACATGGGCGCAGCTGGCCGCCGGCGACGCGCAAGCGAACCTGCCCGGCGGCTGGCAGGCGCCCGAGGCCCAAGCGCTGGCTGCGGCGCGCGCCACCGTCGCCTTGCTGGAAGCGGCCCCGCTCGACGCCCGCCTTTGCAGCTACCTGGCCGGCTGCGCCGACACGCCGGTGGCGCTGCGCCTGCGCGACGGCGGCATCGAGACGGCCTGGTCGCCCGACGGCGATGGCCGCACGGCCTGGCAAGGCGCGGTGCCCGACGGCGTGGCCGCCTGCTACCTGCCCGTGGCGCATGGCGACCTGCTGCTGCAAAAAGACTACTACCCGGCCATCGCGCAGCTGCTCGACAGCGGCCAGGCCGCAGCCCTGCCCCGCCACCCGCCGCACGCGCCCGGCGGCGCCCCGCCCCGCTTCCATCCCTACGTGCCCGAGGCGACGCCGCTGTACCCGCAGCCGCAGGAATTGCTCGACGCGGCCATCGGCGCCGCCGGCCCGGCCAGCGCGCCGGAAAGCCGCGCGCCGCAGTTGAGCCTATCCGTCATCCACGGCAGCATGGCCTCGGCCGACGCGCCCGTCATGAGCGGCTGCTACGCGTCCGAATCGCTGCGCGGCAGCATGAGTTTTCTCGACCGCCTGCTGGCGGGCAAGCTGCAGGAAATCCACGCGCTGGGCCGCTTTCCGCAGCGCCCCGACTCCGCCCTCGTGGTGCTGCAGCCCGATGCGGCGCGCCGGCCCGGCGGCGCCATCGTCATTGGCCTGGGCGCGCTGGGCGAACTGACGCCGGGCGAACTGGCGCGCGCCTTTGCCGGCGGCCTGCTCGAATACGCGTGCGTCTGCCTGCAGGTGCGCGCCGCCGGCCACGTGGCCGCGCCGCCGATGGGCGAGCACGGCTTGCGCGTGGCCAGCCTGTTGTCCGGTTCCGGCTATGGCGGCTTGAGCATCGCCCTGTGCGCGCGGGCCCTGATCGACGGCGCGCGCAGCGCCAACCGGCGCCTCGAAGACGCGGGCATGGCGTGCCGCATCGGCCACATCGCCATCTATGAACAGTCCGAGGCGCGCGCCATCGCCGCCGCCGTGGCCATCGAACAGATCATGGCCGAAGCGCGCTACCAGGGCAGCTTCACGTTCGAGCGGCGCATCCGCCACAGCCCCGGCGGCTACCGGCGCATCCTGCCCAGCCTGAGCGGCGACAATGGCTGGCGCCGCGTGCAGATCGTCGCCGCCGACCTCTCCGGCGCCCTGCGCTTCACCGTGCTGACGGACCGCGCCCACAACAGCGTCGACGAGGAACCGAACCAGCGGCAGGCCGTCGATGGCCTGATCATGGACGCCACCGACAACACCACCGACCAGCCGGGCCTGTCGCGCGCGCTGTACGAACTGATGCTGCCCAATGGCCTGAAGGCGGCCATCCCCGAAATGCGTGGCCTGATCCTGGCCGTCGACCAGAGCGCCGCCATCTATCCGTGGGAACTGATGCGCGACGAGGCGGGCAGCGAGGAAAGCCCGCTGTCGACGCGCATCGGCATGGTGCGCCAACTGGCCAGCCTGCGCGAGCAGCCGCCCGCCGTCAGCCCGCCCAGCAACAGCGTGCTGGTGATCGGCGACACCGATTCCGGCCTGCCCGAACTGCCCGCCGCGCAGGCCGAGGCGCAGGACGTGGCGCACATGTTCGGCACGTACGGCTACCAGGTGCGCGAGCTGCTGCGCCCGCAGGCCCAGCGCGTGCTCGTGCACCTGTTCGACGAGCGCTATTTCGCCATCCACCTGGCCGGCCATGGCGAAGTGGCCGGTCCCGGCATCGCCCATACGGGCCTGGTGCTGGGACCGAAGACGCGGCTGACGGCGGCGCAGGTGGGCAAACTCAAACGCGTGCCGCAATTCGTCTTCATCAATTGCTGCCACCTGGGCGACATGCGCCCGGACGCCATCGCGCCGTGGTCGAAACTGGCCGCCAGCCTGGCCACGGCATTCATTGAAATGGGTTCGCAGGCCGTGATCGCGGCCGGCTGGCGCATCGACGACCAGGCGGCCAGCATCTTCGCGCACAGCTTCTATCACGCCATGCTGAGCGGCGAATATTTCGGCGATGCCGTGCGCCTGGCGCGCGAAGCGGCATACCTGCAGTTCCCCGCCTCGAACACCTGGGGCGCCTACCAGGCGTATGGCGACGACCGCTACCGCTTTCCGAACACCCAGAGCCGGCCCTGGCAAGCGCCCGACTACCACTACCACGGCCATTTGCTGGCCGACCTGGAAACCCTGCACGCACGCCTGGCCGGCGCCGATCCTGGGCGCCGCGCGGCCATCGAGGAAAAGCTGGGCAGCATCGAGGAAGCCGTGCGCGCGCGCTTCTTCGGCTGCGCCGACATCCGCGAAAACATGGCCGCCACGCGCGCCGGCCTCGGTGGGCTGGAGAACACCTTGCGCGCCATCGAACACTACCGGGCGGCGCACAGCGCGGCCGACGGCAAGGTGGGCTTGCGCGCGCTGGCGCACTGGGCGGAACTGGAGATACGCCAGGGCGCGGCCCTGTGCGGCCTCGATGCGGGCGCCGGCATCGAGGTGCCGGCCGTACCCGATATGGCGCAGGGACGCCGGTTGCTGCAGGATGGGAAACAGCATATCGACCTGCTGGTGGCGCTGGCGCCCACGGCACAGCGCCTGGCCCTGCTGGGACGCTACTGGGCCTTGCAGGCGCGCCTGGCCTGCCGCGAAGGAAACTCGGGCGCGCCGGCCCTGCGCGCCATGACGGATGCCTGCCTGGCCGCGCTGGAAGAAGCGCGGCGGCGCAGCGGCGTAGCCGACTGCGACCTGATTTTCCAGGTGCTGGCCGGTGCCCTGCTGCTGAAAGCCCATGGCGACGGCGGCGCCTGGCGCGCGCTCGATCCGCAGCTGGGCGACTTGCTGCACGACGCCATCGCCTACGCGCGCCAGCGCCACGCGGATGAACACCGCGCCATCGACGCCGGCGCCCCCGTGCGCGCCGCACTGCTGGCGGCCCTGTGGCAGGTGCCGGACGGCCAGCCTTTCGACGCGCCCGCGCGCGCCGCTTTCCTGGCCCTGTACCACGACGCCGTGCGGCGCCACGGCAGCATCGGCGAACCCGAAACGATCACGGCGCCGCTGCGCTTCCTGCTCGAACTGCTGCCGTCCGACAGCCCGGACACCGCCTTGCGCAGCGCCGTGCAGGCGCTGGCCGGCCAGCTGCAGGCATCATTCCCCGCTATCAGCCAGGTACCACCCCGTAGTGGCGCGCATAGCGTTCGTCCAGATTCGCCAGCGGCATCATCATGAACATGTCGGCGCTTTCGAAATCAGGATCCCATGCCGGTTCGCCGCAAATCCAGGCACCCGAACGCAGATAGCCCTTGATCAGCGGCGGCACTTGCGGCTTGTGCGCCGCTTCCACCTGGTGGATGGGGAAAGGCAGGTGCGGCGTGACGCGGTATTCGCTTGGGGCCATGTGCTTTTCGGCCAGCGCCTGGTACACGGCGACGGCGTTATGGCCGCCATCGGCCAGGCTGATGCTGGCGCAGCCGACCAGGTAGTCGCAGCGCTCGCGGCGCATGTACTCGGCCAGGCCCGACCACAGCAGCATGATCACGCTGCCGCCCCGGTATTTCGGGTGGATGCAGGCGCGGCCCGCTTCGACCATGCGTCCGCGCAGGTTCTTCAAGCGGCTCAGGTCGAACTCGTTTTCCGAATACAGCCGGCCGATCTTGGCCGCCTTGGCCGCGCTCAGCACGCGGTAGGTGCCCACCACTTTCAGGGTATCGGCGTCGCGCACGATCAGGTGATCGCAGTGCGCGTCGAATTCATCGCTGTCGAGGCCATCGGCGTTCGCCAGCGACGTCAGCCCCATGGTCTCGATAAACACCTTGTAACGCAAACGCTGCACTTCGCGCAATTCCGACGCTGTCGTGGCCTGGCTCAGCACCAGTTGGACCGGACGGGCCTTGGCTTCGTTTGATGCGATTATGTTTTGCATGGTTTCATCCCTGTGATCAAGACGACTCCAGCGTACTTGCCTAATATGTCAGGAAAATGACAGCCGAATGTCATTTCCGTGACGCAAGTCAATGTCATTCGGGGATCGTGCATAATTACCACACTCGCCCAGCCGAAAGAGCCCATGAAAGACCAGGACGCACCGCACATCACGCCCTACACCAAGCCGGCCGCCGGCTGGGACGCCCTGAAACACGTGACCATCAGCCTGCGCCAGGAGCGGGTCGCGCCCGAAAATCTGAAGGCGCTGCTGGCGCAAAACCAGCCGGACGGCTTCGATTGCCCCGGCTGCGCCTGGCCCGACCGCAACCACGCTTCCACGTTTGCCTTTTGCGAAAACGGCGCCAAGGCCGTCGCCGCCGAAGCGACCAGCCGCCGCGCCGGCCCCGAGCTGTTCGCCAGCCATACCGTCACGCAGCTGCTGGAGCAATCGGACTACGCGCTCGAACAGCACGGCCGCCTGACCGACCCGATGGTGTACGACACTGCCAGCGACCGCTATGTGCCGATTTCCTGGGAAGACGCCTTTGCCCTCGTGGGCCGCCACCTGCGCGCCCTGCCCGACCCGGACCAGGCCGCGTTCTACACGTCGGGGCGCGCCAGCAACGAAGCCGCCTTTCTGTACCAGCTGATGGCGCGCCTGTACGGCACGAATAACTTCCCCGACTGCTCCAACATGTGCCACGAGGCGACCAGCCGCGGCTTGCCAGCCACCGTGGGCATCGGCAAGGGCACGGTGACCCTGGCCGACTTCGAACTGGCCGACACCATCCTCATCTTCGGCCAGAATCCCGCCACCAACCACCCGCGCATGCTGGGCGAACTGCGCGATTGCGCGCGCCGCGGCGGCAGCATCGTCTCCATCAATCCCCTGCGCGAACGGGGCTTGCAGCGCTTCATGGACCCGCAAAGCGCGCTGGAAATGGCGACCCTGGGCAGCACGCGCCTGGCCGGCCTGTTCGTCCAACCGACGCTGGGCGGCGACTTCGCCCTGATCAAGGCCATCGCCAAGCGGGTCGTCGAGCATGACGATGCGGCGCAGGCGGCAGGCAGGCCCGCCGTCATCGACCACGCTTTCATTGCTGAACACTGCAGCGGCTTCGACGCTTTCCGCGACGACCTGCGCGCAGAGAATTGGCAACTGCTCGTGGCAGAATCGGGCGTGGCGCGCGCGCAGATCGAGGCATTGACGGACATCTTCATCAAAGGCCAGCGCATCATCGCCACCTGGGGCATGGGCCTGACGCAGCACAAGCACAGCGTGGCGGCCATCCGCATGCTGTCGAACCTGATGATGCTGCGCGGGCAGATCGGCAAGCCGGGTGCCGGGCTATGCCCCGTGCGCGGCCACTCGAACGTGCAGGGCGACCGCACGGTGGGCATCGAGGAAAAGCCGACGGCGGCCTTCCTCGACCGCCTGGGCCAGGTGTATGGATTCGCGCCGCCGCGCGCGCATGGCCACGACGTGGTGGCCACCATCGCAGCCATGCAGCGCGGCGACGTCAAGGTATTCATTGCGCTGGGCGGCAATTTCGCCGCCGCCACGCCCGACACGCCGCTGACCTTTGCCGCCCTGCGCCAGTGCGCGCTGACGGTGCAGGTGGCCACCAAGCTCAATCGCAGCCACCTGGTCATCGGCAAGGAAGCGCTGCTGCTGCCCACCCTGGGGCGCACGGAAATCGACGTGCAAGGCGGTGTGGCGCAGGGCGTGACGGTGGAAGATTCGATGAGCATGGTGCATATCTCGTACGGCCGCAATGCGCCCGCTGCGCCGCAGCTGCGCTCGGAAGTGGCCATCGTGGCCGGCATGGCTGAAGCGACGGTGGGGAGCGTCCTGGTGAACTGGCGCGCGTATGCGGCCGACTATGCGCGCATCCGCGACGACATCGAAAAGGTGTTTGACGATTTTTACGACTACAACGCCAGGGTGGCGCAGCCGGGCGGCTTTCATCTGACGGTGGCGTCGCGCGAGCGCGTGTGGAAGACGGCCAGCGGCAAGGCCAGCTTCCTCGTCGCCCCGCTGGACCTCGATACGCCGTTGCACCGTGCTAGAGCGCGCCACGGCGAGCGCCTGATGGTCTTGATGAGCACACGCTCGCACGACCAGTACAACACCACCATCTACGGCATGGATGACCGCTACCGGGGCGTGTACGGCACGCGCAAGGTGGTCTTCGCCAATGCGGACGATATCGCCATGCTGGGTTTTGCCGATGGCGACATGGTGGACTTGATCGGCGCCTGGGACGATGGCGTGGCGCGCCGCGCCGATGGCTTCCGTCTCGTCGCCTACGACATCCCGCGCGGCTGCCTGGGCGCATATTACCCGGAGACGAACGCGCTGGTGCCGCTGGCCAGCACGGCCGACGGCGCCGGCACGCCCACGTCGAAGTCCGTGCCCGTGCTGCTGGAACGCAGCGGAAACTACAAGGTGACGCCGGGCGTGTAATCGACGTAGGCATCCTGGCGGCAGAAACCCGCCAGCTTCATGCCTGCCTGCGTGGCGATGGAAATGGCCAGCGAACTGGGGGCGGAAATCGTCGCCAGCAGCGGAATCTGCATGCGCGCCGCCTTGCGCGCCAGCTCGTAGCTGCCGCGGCTGGACAGGAAGACGAAGCCGCGCCGCATGTCGATACCGTGCAGCGCGAGATGGCCGATCAGTTTATCGAGGCCGTTGTGGCGGCCGACATCCTCGAACACGTGCACGATATCGCCATCGGGCGTGCACCACGCGGCCGCGTGCACGCCGCCCGTTTCCCGCATCAGCGTCTGGTGCTCGCGCAAGCCGGCGGAGGCACGCGCCAGTGCGGCCGGCAGGTCGACGCGGATCAGGGATGGCGGCAGCGGCGCCGGTTGCAAGTCAAGCATGTCGATGCTGTCGATGCCGCACACGCCGCAGCCCGTGCGGCCCGTCAGCTGGCGGCGCCGGTCCTTCAGGCGCACGAAATCTTCCTGGGCGATGCGCAAGGCCACTTCGGCGGAGTCGGGACGCAAAAATACTTCGCAATCGAAGATGGCATCGGCGGAAACGACCACGCCTTCCGTCAGCGCGAAGCCGTAGGCAAACGCTTCCAGGTCGCGCGGCGTGGCCATCATGACGACGTGGGAAATGCCATTGAAGACCAGCGCGACGGGGATTTCCTCGGCGACGTGGTCGATGGCGGGGGTAGCAACGCCCGCCTGGTGGCGGACGATGGCGCGCTCGACGAAGCCGGCGCGTTCGATCTCTGTATCTTCTGACATGGCAACCATGGGGGAACTTTCACAGGCCCCATGGTAAACCAGAACGGCCAGGCAGGGGGCGGCCCCTGCCCGCGCCATCAATCCTTCTTCGGACGGCCCGTTTTCAGCTGCGGCAAGCCGGCCAGCACGTTTTGCAGGGTGGCCAGGTCGATCTGGCTGATCAGCGCTACGCCGATGCGCAGCAATTCGCTTTTCTTGATCTCGAAACCGGCCTTCAGGCAGGCTTTCTTCACCTGGCCCAGGACTTCGTATTCCGCCTCCGGCATGGTGAAGCTGTCGCGCACGAGTTTCGGCTTGCGGGCTTTTTCCTTGACGGCGACGACCTTGGCCGCCGGCGCTTTTTTCGCTGGCGCAGGCTTGGCGGCTAGTTTGGCTACCGGTTTGACGGCGGCTTTCGCTGCCGGCTTGGCGGCGGGTTTCGCAGCGACTTTGGCCGCTGGCTTGGCAACGGCTTTCACTGCCGCCTTGGCGGCTGGTTTGGCGACGACGGCCTTGGCCGCCGGCTTGGCGGCTGGCGCCTTGGCAGCGGCAGGCTTGGCGGCGGCAGGCTTCGCTGCTACTGGCTTCGCTGCTGCCGGCTTCGCTGCGGCCGGTTTGGCGGCCACTGGCTTGACGGCGGCTTTTGCCACCGGCTTGGCTGCAGGCTTCACTGCAGGCTTGGCGGCCGGTGCGGCCTTGGCCGCTGCCGCATTGATCGAGGCGCTGGTAGGGAACATCGATACGGGCGCGCTGTCGGGCTTTTTCGCTGGGACGGTTTTGGTCATGGATTTTCCAATCTAGTAAATAATATAAACAATATATACTGTTTTTAAAAATCTTGCTTGCTGCACATCAAGTCACGCGCATGGCATGACCCAATGATCCACTACGCGCTGGCGCGGATGGTGAAATCGACCCCCACCTCGTCCCAGAATTCCTGCTCCTTCTCGATCCAGAACGACACAGTCGGATGGTGCGCCACCCAGCCGCGCTTGATATCGAGCTCGATGCGGTTCTTCATGCGCAGGCGCAGTTCGCTGAAATCGGCTTCGATGCGCGCATGCATGAGCAAAATCGACAGGCGCAGCGCCAGCACGGCCTTGGCGAAATCGGGGTCGGACAGCACTTCGCCGATCTTGCGCAAGTTGCCCTTCTGCGCCAGGATCAGCCGGCTCATAGTCTTCTGCTCGCGCGTGGTAAAACCGGGCAAGTCCGCGTTTTCCACGATGTAGGAGGCGTGCTTGTGGTAGCCCGTCTGCGACACGGCCAGGCCCACTTCATGCAGCAGGCTGCTCCAGCGCAGGCATTTCACCAGCGCGTCGGACGTGGGCTTGAGCTGCGCATACATGGCCAGCGCCTGCTCGGCCACCCGGCCGGCGCGCTGCTGGTCGATATGGAATTTCTCCATGCAGCCCTGCACCGACTGTTCGCGACGGTCGCGCTTGGTCGAACGCAGGTACAGATCCCACATCACGCCCATGCGCAAACCCGCCTCGATCGGCGTCATGGCGGGAATGGCCAGTTCACGGAACAGGCCAATCAAGATCGCCAGGCCGCCGACGATGGTGCTGGCGCGGTCGGGCCGCAAGCCGGGCATGTCGATGCGGCTCGTGTGACCGAGTTCGATGAAGCGGCGCGCCAGCGCGTCGAGGCTGGCGCTCGTGAGCAAGCCGTCACCGAGCTTGTTGCGGGCGATGATGTCGGCGATCGTGCGGATGGTACCGGAAGAACCATAGGCCGTCTTCCAGTGCTGCGGATGGTATGGCGGTGCCGCATCCTCGAAATGGCTGCGCGCCGACAGGATGGCCGCCTCGAACGACGGCGCGTCGATGCGCCCGCCGATGAAGAACCACAGGCTTTGCTTGACGGTGCCCAGGCTGAACGACTCGACCCGCTCGATATCGTTGCCGCGCCCCAGTATCAGTTCGGTCGAGCCGCCGCCGATATCCATCACCAGCCGGCGTTCGCCGGGTATGGCCAGCGCATTGGCCACGCCCATGTAGATCAAGCGCCCCTCTTCCTCGCCCGAGATGATCTCGATCGGGTAGCCGATGGCTTGCTCGGCCAGCGGCAGGAAGACGGCGCCGTTGCGCGCCACGCGCATGGCCGATGTGGCCACCACGCGCACGGCATCGAGCTCGAAGCCCGCGAGGATGGCGCGAAAGCGCTGCAGGCAGGCCAGTGCGCCCTGCATGGCCGCCTCGGTCAGGTCGCCATTGGCATCCAGGCCGGCGGCCAGGCGTATCGGATCGCGCACGCTCTTGACCACGCGGATCGTGTCGCCATCATGCTTGCCGACGTGTAAACGAAAACTGTTGGACCCCAGGTCCACCGCTGCATACATACTGGCCTCTTGTCTTGTCATTGCTGTGCCAACTGAAAAAGTTGGCAAACTCAGTTGCTAAACTATATAAATCATTTAAACGATTTAAAAATCCTACCACACTACCCCCATCGTATGACAGCGGCGTGACAGGATTGTGACAAAACAGCGCGTAGCCGTGACGTTTAAGAACGTCTGACAAAACCGTAGCGAGCGGAAGGAAGTTGTGATTGAGAAGCGCAACTGTACGAAGGTACAGTGAGCATCGCAGACCACAAATTCCGACGCGCAGTAGGTTTTGACAGGTGTTCTACGGCACGATGGTGGTAAACAAATATACCGCGAAAATCACCAGGTGCACGGTGCCCTGCATGACCGTGGTGCGGCCCGTGCCCAGCGACAGGGTGGCCACCATCAGCGACAGCAGCAGCAGCACCGTCGACTTGATATCGAGACCCAGGGTGATCGTCAGGCCCGTGGCCAGCGACACCACGACAACAGCCGGTATCGTCAGGCCGATGCTGGCCAGTGCGGAGCCGAGCGCCAGGTTCAGACTCGTTTGCAGGCGGTTGGCACGCGCGGCGCGCACGGCGGCCAGGCCTTCTGGCAGCAGCACGATGGCGGCGATGACGATACCGACCAGGGTTTTCGGCGCGCCCATGGCGGCAATCGCCGTCTCCAGCGCGGGCGCCAGCGACTTGGCCAGCAGCACCACGGCGCCCAGACACACCAGCAGCGCACCGGCGCTGACCCAGGCGACTGTTGGCGTGGGCGGCGCCGCATGCACCTCTTCATCACCGACGGCCTCCTTGGGCAGGAAGTAATCGCGGTGGCGCACCGTCTGCACCAGCACGAAGGTGCCGTACAGGACGAGGGAAATGACGGCGATGAAGATCAGCTGGCTGGAATTGTAGAAGGGGCCGGCGGCGCTCGACGTGTAGTTCGGCAGCACCAGGGTCAGAACGGCGATGGCCGCCAGGGTGGCCAGCGAAGCGCTCACGCCCAGCAGGCCGAAGGTCTGCTCACGGTGGCGCCCGGCGCCCAGCAGCAGGCAGATGCCGACGATGCCGTTCAGGATGATCATGATGGCGGCAAACACGGTGTCGCGCGCCAGGCCCGTCGTTTCCGGTCCGCCTGCCAGCATCAGCGAGACGATCAGCGCCACCTCGATCAGGGTCACGGCCAGTGCCAGCACCAGGGTACCGTACGGTTCGCCGATGCGGTGCGCCACCACTTCCGCGTGGTACACGGCGGCCAGCACGCTGCCGATCAGGCCAGCGACCAGCAGGATCTGGTAGGCGCCGCCGACATTGAAGGTGGAACCGAACAGGAACAGCCAGCCGGCAATCGGGGCGGCAAGCGGCCATACAGGCAGGGATTTAAGCATTTTCATTATGGGCCTGGCAAGAGTAAAAAAGGGGAACTGCGGTGTGGACAGCAAAGGACAACAAGGGCAGCCTGGCGTGCATGCCACAGCATAACTTGCCTAGCTTAAATGAAAGTTAGGGAATGCACATGTTCCGGTGAAGGCGCTCCACGCCTGGTTCACCGTTCAATCACCTTGCCGCGGCGCACGTGCTTGCTACCAGCAACTATAGTCCCTTTGGTAACATGCCGTTGCAATTTCCTTGTCTTTTTGCTTCCGGCTGCCGTCATAATGCAGGATCCGCCTTCGCGGCACCGACCAAGGACCAACCATGATTTCCATAAACAGCACAGCCATGCGCATGTTCTTCTTCGCGGGCAGCTTGCTGTGCGCCGCCGCGCACGCGGACACGCCGCCAGCGGACGCCGCGCAAGTTGACGCAGACTGGGCCACTGCGGCCGCGCCTGCAACAGCGTCAGAGTCACGCTGGCAAGACAGCCTGCCGCCCGCGCCGCCCGTGGCGCCACGCGAAGAAAAGATACTGCCCAAGAGCGAATGGCTGACCGTCGAACCGATGAAAGCGCCTGACCGGCGCTGCGATCCGGGCCTCGATGCCCTGTTCCTGCCCAAGGAATGCGGCAAGGAACCGAGCTGGCTGGGCTCGCACAAGAAGTAATCCGATTTAAATATCGAGAGTGCTGGCAGCTTGCGCCTCGACGACGCGGTTGCGGCCCGCCTGCTTGGCCGATTGCAGCGCCTCGTCGGCCCGCTTGAACAGGCTGACGGTGCTGTCTTCGGCGCGGATGGTGGTCACGCCCAGGCTGGCCGTCAGCTGCAGCACGGCGCGCTCCGTCTTGACGGGCAGCGCTTCGACGGCAGCGCGGATGCGCTCGGCCACCATCAACGCATCGACCAGGGTCGTGCGCGGCAACTGGATGGCGAATTCGGCGCCGCCCAGGCGGCCCATCAGGTCGCTGTCGCGCAGTTGCTGGCGGCACGTGTCGACGATGGTTTTCAGCACCGCATCGCCCACGGGATGGCCATAGCTGTCGTTGACTCGCTTGAAGTGGTCGATATTGAGCACCACCAGCGCCGTCGGCAAACCGGGCCGGCGCGCCAGCGCCATCCATGGCGCCAGCGCCTGGTAAAAACCGCGCCGGTTCGGCACGCCCGTGGCCGCATCGAGCACTTCCAGACGCGCCAGCTCGCCGCCCAGTTTTTCACGCGACAGCAGCAGATAGCCGAAGGCGTTCGTCAGCATCATCAGGTACAGGGCGCCGAAGCCGGCCAGCTGCATCAGCTCCGCGTCAAAACCGGGGACGGCGGCGGCCAGCACACCGCGCGCGGCGATCAGCAGCGACAGGATGCCCATGCTGACGACGAGGAAGCGGCGCAGCATGCTCGCCTCGCGCCACTTCAGGCACAGGGCGGCCACGCCGGAGAGGAAGAAGCCGGCCACGATCAGCGAACCGCCGGCGCTGCGCAGCAGCGGCGCCACGTCGAACAGGTAGCAGGCGGCAAACAGCGCCACCGACAGGCCCAGCGCCGGCAGCACAGTGCGGCGCCAGCCGCTGCGCCCGGCCGCCTGCCACAGCGCGCCCGCATCGAGCGCCATGCCGGCAAACAGCAGGCTGTTGCCAAGCAGGATGGAGAGGAAATCGGGCAGCACGCCGCGGAAATACAGCAGACACCAGGCCACGGCCTGGCATTGCTTGGCCACCGCCCAAGTGGACATGCTGAGCGACTTCTTGCGCTCGTACTCGAAGAAGAACAGGGCCGCGCACAGGCTCAGGTTGCCGAGCGCCAGGGCCAGTACCAGGGTCTTGATATCCATGGGCTACGCGATCGATGCGCAGGCGCGGCGCGCCAGGTCAGATTTCGTGTTCGACATTGGTGCTGCCGTCGCCGATCTTGCTGGACCACGCCTGCACGAAATACTGCTTTTCCACTTCGCTGGGCGCCTCGTGCCAGAACACGATCAGGGTGCCCTTGTGGTCGTGGATCTGCGCCACTTTTTCAATGAATCCGACATTGGCGGCCTGGTCGGCCAGCGCCGCCGCGTAACCATACACGCGCGTCAGCCGCTCGATGCGGTCAGGCTCCGTGAAACTGTTCGTCGCCGTAATGATGGGGTGATCCAAAAACATGCTTGTCTCCATGGTGCCCGACTGCGCGGCCGTGCCGCCGCGCGCCGTACATATACGCATGCTCGGCGCGGATTAATCGGGTATGCTCACGGGAGCTTATCAGATTTCTCTGAATGCAACAAAGCATCTCCCCCAGCCTACTCAGCGAAGTCGTCCCATGCCGGAAAACAGAAGCACCACCCCACTTGCCCCGCAGGTGCATACCTGTGGCGACCGGCGCCGCCTGGAATTCCAGCCCGGCATGATCCAGAGCGAAATGCTGCTGTCGCGCCCCGACCATCTGCTGCTGCGCTATGCGCGCGCGATGATGTGCTTTACGCTGTTCGTGCCGCGCCCGCGGCACATCCTGATGGTGGGACTGGGCGGCGGTTCGCTGCTGAAATTCTGCCACCGCCACCTGCCCGATACGCGCATCACGGTGCTGGAATTGCGCGCCGACGTGATCGCCCTGCGCGAGCAGTTCATGCTGCCGCCCGACGATGCGCGCCTGCGCATCATCGAGACGGATGCCGTCAGCTACATCCGCCAGCATCCGGGCTGCGCGGACGTGCTGCTGCTCGACGGCTACGACGAAACGGGCTTGCCCCCCGCCCTCGGCAGCGCTCGCTTCTACGCGGACTGCCTGCGCGCCCTGCTGCCCGGCGGCGTGCTGGTGGCCAACCTGTTCAGCTATGACGAGCACTACCCCGCCATGCTGGCGCGGCTGATGCTCACCTTCCGCGGCGCCGTGTGCCACTTCGATGGCATCGCCGGCAATAACCGCATCGTCTTCGCCGCCAAGCCCGGGCAGGACCCGGGCGCCGGCGGCCGCGCCGTGCGCGTGGTGCGCCTGGTGCGCTGGCGCCGGATGGCCGGCCTGGCGTTCCTGAACCGCTTTCTGCCGGCATGGCAATTGTGGCGTTTGCGCCGCCAGTCCGGCGCGGGCAGCGACTGAAAGTCATCTTCCCCGGCCAGAGATATTGTTGCTTATTTGCAGTGTTTTGGTGCAAAATCAGCATGCCGGATGTGGTTTATGACAAACTACGGCCTGCGTGGGGCCGGCAGGCGCTGCGGAACCCAAGTGACCATGAAGTGAGATAGGAAAAACCATGCTGCGTGGCCGCCTGCCATTGTCGATTTCCGCCGCGGCCGCGCTGACCTTTGCCTGCGGCGTCAGCGTGACGGCCGTGCTGTTCGCCGCCATCAGCCAGCTCGAATACGACAAGATGAGCCTGAGCCTGCAGCAGCGCGCCGGCGCCAGGGTGGCCGCCATCGAGCAGGGACTCGACGATGCGGTCGAGGTGCTGACCACGACGAACCAGCTGTTTGCCGCCGTCGTGCCCGTCACTCGTGAACAGTTCCATGACTTCACCACACCGCTGCTGCGGCGCCACCCGTTCATCCAGGCCTTCAATTTCCACCGCATCGTGCCGCATGCGCAGCGCGCCGCATTCGAAGCGGAGCTGCGGCGCATCGTGCCCGACTACGCCATGACGGAAATGCGCGACGGCGTCGTCGTGCCCGCGACGACGCGCGCCAGCTACCTGGTGGTGGACTACCTCGAACCCTTGCAGGGCAACGGCCCCGCCTTCGGCCTGAACGTCAGCCCGAACGGCGTGCTGGCGCGCGCGCTGGAACAGGCGATCATCAGCGGCCAGACCACCGCCACCGGCTTGCTGGCCCTGGCGCAGGGACCACGGCAAGGTTTCGTCATGGTGCATCCCGTGTACCGCCACGGCGCGCCCCTGCAGACGGTGCAGCAGCGGCGCGCGGCGCTGATAGGCGATACGGCGGCCGTCATCCTGGCCGGGGAGCTGGTGCAGAAAATCCTCGCCGGCGCCGACCTGCTGGGCGACCCGCAGCTCGAACTGAGCGTCTACGCGGACGCCGGCGCCGACCCGCGCCAATTGATCTTCCGGCATGGCCAGGCGCCCGCCAACGAAGCTGGCGGCGCCTGGGAATCCTTGCCGCGCTGGCTGCACTTTGCCTACCACGACCATTATGACCGGGCCTTTACTTCCGCCGGCCGGCCCTGGCATGTGCGCGTGGTGGCCCATCCGCGCCCCTTCCTGGCCGACCATCTGGGCTCATTATTCACCGTGATCACGGGCTTGCTGTTCAGCTTGCTGACGGCCGCCTTCGTGCAATCGCTGACGCAGCGCTCGCGCCGCGTACAGTTGCTGGTGGAGCAACGCACGGCCGACCTCAAGCGCAGCAACGAGCTGCTCAGCGCCGACGTGCGGGCGCGCCAGCGCACGGAGCGCGCCCTGCAGGAAAGCGAGAAGCGCTTCCGCCGCCTGCTGGCCCTGTCCTCGGACTGGTACTGGGAACAGGATGCCAACTTCTGCTTTACCCACATCACCAGCGGTTTCACGGACAAGTCGAACATGCCGCTGGAACGCTTCATCGGCATGACGCGCTGGGAAAACAATCCGGAGATGCGCAATTCGCGCTGGGGCAAGCAGCATATCGCCAACCTGGAAGCGCACCTGCCCTTCTCCAACCTCGAATATGCGATGCACGACCGCGATGGCCAGCTGCGCTGGTTCAGCATCAATGGCGAACCGCTGTTCAACGAACTCGGTGAATTCCGCGGCTACCGGGGCACGGGTTCCGAAATCACGGAACGCAAGCTGGCCGAGCAGCAAATCCAGCACATCGCCCACCACGACGTGCTGACGGGCTTGCCCAACCGCGCCCTGCTGCGCGACCGCCTGGCGCAGGCGATGGCCCTGTCGCGCCGCAAGAACCGCGCATTGTGGGTACTGTTGATCGACCTCGACCGCTTCAAGTTCGTCAACGACAGCCTCGGTCACAAGGCTGGCGACCTGCTGCTGAAAACCATCGCCACGCGCCTGCAGGCCAGCCTGCGCGAAAGCGATACGGTGGCGCGCCTGTCGGGCGACGAATTCGTCGCCATCCTGTGCGAACAGGCGGACGAAGTGCTCAGCAGCGCCATCGTGCAGCGCGTGATGGATGCCGTGGCCCAGCCCGTACTATTGGATGGCAAGGAATTCTTCGTCACCTGCAGCATCGGCGTGGCCGTCTACGACATGTCGCGCTACGACGCGCCCGGCGACGTGACCCTAAATGGCGAGACGCAAAACCTGATCGAGCAGGCCGACATCGCCATGTACTGCGCCAAGAAACAGGGCCGCAACAACATCAAGTTCTATACGACGGCCATGAACCAGGCCACCCTGGAGCGCCTGCGCATCGAGACAGCGCTACGCAACGCGCTCGAACGCGAACAGTTCGTGCTGCACTACCAGCCGCAGGTGGACCTGGCCAGCGGGCGCATCGTCGGCGTGGAAGCGCTGCTGCGCTGGCAGCATCCGGATCTGGGCATGGTGGCGCCGCAGCGCTTCATCGCGCTGGCGGAAGACACGGGCCTGATCGTGCCGATCGGCGCCTGGGTCATGCGCGAAGCGTGCGCGCAGGTGAAACGCTGGCATGCGGCGGGACTCGATACCTTGCGCCTGGCCGTGAACCTGTCGGCGCGCCAGTTCAACGAGCCTAACCTGGTGGCATCGATCGCCGAAGTGCTGCTGGAAACGGGCTTGCCGCCCGCCTGCCTGGAGCTGGAACTGACGGAAAGCCTGTTCATGCACGACGTGGCGCTGGCCGTCAGCCAGCTGCACGACATGAAGGCGCTGGGGGTGCAGCTGTCGATCGACGACTTCGGCACCGGCTATTCCAGCTTCGCCTACCTGCGCACCTTCCCCATCGACGTGCTGAAGATCGACCGCAGTTTCGTCGGCGACGTGGCGCGCGACGCGGACGACGCGGCCATCGTCGTCTCCATCATCGCGCTGGCGCACAACCTGAAACTGCGCGTGGTGGCCGAAGGGGTGGAAACGGCCGAACAGCTCGATTACCTGCGCCGCCATGGCTGCGACGAGGCGCAGGGCTATTACTTCAGCCACCCGCTGCCCGCGCACGAAGTGGAAGCGCTGCTGCATACGGCGGTGCAGGACAGCGGCGTCCTGACTTGAACATATGGCGCGGGCCTTACAGCTTGTGCTGCAGGAATTCGAGGAAGCAGCTGATGCGCTGCGCCAGCTGCGTGTTGCGGTAGTAGACGGCGTGGATCTGCTGGCGGTAGCCCGTATAGAACGGCTGCAGCACTTTCACCAGGCGGCCGGCCGCGATGTCGTCCTTCGTCATGAAGTCGGACAGGCAGACGATGCCCTGGTCGTGCAGGGCCAGCTGGCGCAGGGTTTCGCCGCTGGAGGCGGCCAGCGCGGGCACGATCTGCAGGCTGTTGCCCGCTTCGTGGCGCAGCGGCCAGTTGTTGCCCAGGTCATACTGGGCAAAGCCCAGCAGCGCGTGGCCGGACAGCGCTTCCGGCGTAGCCGGTTCGCCATGGCGCGCCAGGTAGGCGGGCGTGGCCAGCACGTGCAGCGGGCTGGCCGTCAAGGCGCGCGCATGCAGGGTCGAATCGACCAGGGCGCCGATGCGGATGGCGATATCGGTGCGGTGTTCGAGCAGGTCGGCGATCTGGTCGTTGCTGGTCAGTTCCAGGCGGATGTCCGGGTACATGGCGCGAAATTCGGCCACGTGCGGCACCACGCAATGGAGCATGAAGGGTGAAGCGGCATCGACGGACAGGCGCCCGGCCGGCTTCTGGCGGCGGATGCGGATCGATTCCTCCACGTCTTCCATCGAGGCGAGAATGGCGCGCGCCTTGTCCAGGAATAGCTGCCCTTCTTCCGTCAGCTCCATGCGCCGCGTCGTGCGGGTCAGCAGCGAGGTGGCCAGCTTGTCTTCCAGCCGCGACAGGGCGCGGCTGACGCCCGACGTGGTTTGCCCCAGGTGCACGGCGGCCGCGCTCAGGGTGCCGCTGTCGATGACGGTGACGAAGATTTTCAGGTCGTCCGAATTGATATCCATTGTTGCCTTATTATTGCCTGCGTTTCACATATCGCGCCATTATAATGGAACCATGGCAACAGTGAGGGCAGGCAACAACGTCAGGCAACGTAGAACAAAATGGCGACAAAATGGCAGCTACTGCCGGCCAGCACGAACAGGTGCCAGATGCCGTGGCCATGGCGCAGCTTGTGGTCGGTGGCATAGAAAGCGATGCCGCCCGTGTAGCACAGGCCGCCCGCCACCAGCCACAGGAAGCCGTTCCACTCGAGCGCCGCCAGCAGCGGCTTGATGCCGATGACGATCAGCCAGCCCATGGCCACGTAAATGACCAGCGACAGGATGCGCGCGCCTTTCGCGTACACATATTCCTGCACGATGCCAAACAGGGCCAGGCCCCAGACGACGCCGAACAGCGACCAGCCCCAAGGCCCGCGCAGGGTCACCAGCATGAATGGCGTGTAGGTGCCCGCGATGAGCAGGTAGATGGCGCAGTGGTCGAGCCGCTGCAGCACGGCCTTGGCCTTGCCGCGCACGCTGTGGTACAGGGTGGACGTCAGATACAAGGTCAGCAGCATGGCCGCATACACGCTGCAGCTGACGATTTTCCACGGATCGCCCGTGCGGGCCGCCACGACGATCAGGATGACGCCGCCGATGGCAGCCAGCGCGGCGCCCACCGTATGGGAGATGCTGTTGAAGCGTTCGCCGTGGTACATGGCTTAATACCGCTTTGCCAAGACGCAGCAGACACCCGGGGTCAGACCCGCCGGGACTCGGCGTCCCCGTCTGACCCCAGCCTTCCGCTGGGAGCGGTCAATCAAGCTTCTTCCGCCTTCTTGCGGGCCGGACGGCGCGCTGGCGTCTTGCGCGGCGCCTTGGCTGGCTTGTCTTCCGCTACAGGCGCGATTTCCACCGGTGCCGCTTCGACGACAGGAGCCGATTCCACAACATCAGCCGCCTTCTTGGCCGGCTTCTTCGCCGCTGCCGCCTTGCGGGCCGGCGTGCGCGGCTTGGCCTTCGGCTTCGCTTCGGCGACGGCTTCCACGATCGCTTCAACTACCGGCTCAGGCATGGCTTCCACAGCAGCGACTTCGACAACTTCGGCGCGCGCTTCGCGGGCGCCATCGCCATTCTTGCGGCCGCCACGGCCATTGCGGCGCGAACCGAGCTTGGCGTTGCCTTCTTCGGCCACCACCTCGGCGGCGGCTTCCGCTACCTCGTGCTGCACCTCCGGCTGCGGCGCCGGCGCATACTGTTCGACGACTGCTTCGGCGTCGGCCACCGGCACGAAGGCCTGTGGCGCGGACTCGCCGCGGCGTTGTTCGTTCTGCTTGCGGCCGCCACGTCCATTGCGGCGCGAATCGCGGCGGCTGCCGCCTTCGCGCTGATTGCCCTCTTCCGCCGCCACGCCGGTCTCGCCGGTGACGATGGCTTCGCTGGCCACTTCCCCGCTCACGGGCGCAGCGACAGGCACCAGGCCGCTGCTGCGGTAGACATAGGCGCCCGATTTTTCATCGCGGCCAAATTCCAGCAAGCCGCGCGTCTGCGCTTCTTCCAGCAGGTTGCCGAAGGTACGGAAACCGTAGTACGACTCGCTGAAGTCCGGCTTGCGGCGCTTGATCGCTTCTTTCAGCATCGAGGCCCAGATCTTGCCGCTGTCGCCGCGCTCCGAGACCAGCGCGTCGAAGGTGGCAACGGCCATCTCGATCGCTTCCGTCTTGCGCGACTCGTATTTTTCCTTGCGGCGCACTTCTTCGTCGGGCGAACGCTTGGCCGCCGGGGTCTCGCGCGCATCACGCTTGGCGGCCGTGCGGCGGCTCTCGCGCACCAGGTCATCGTAGAAAATGAATTCGTCGCAGTTCGCCACCAGCAGGTCGGAGGTCGACTGCTTGACGCCCACGCCGATCACCTGCTTGGCGTTTTCGCGCAGTTTCGACACGAGCGGCGAAAAGTCGGAATCGCCGCTGATGATGACGAAGGTGTTGACGTGGGCCTTCGTGTAGCACAGGTCCAGCGCATCGACCACCAGGCGGATGTCGGCCGAATTCTTGCCGGACTGGCGCACGTGGGGAATTTCGATCAGCTCGAAGTTCGCTTCGTGCATGGTGCCCTTGAAACTTTTATAACGGTCCCAGTCACAATATGCCTTCTTGACAACGATGCTGCCCTTGAGCAGCAAGCGTTCGAGGATGGGCTTGATATCGAATTTTTCGTAATTTGCATCTCGCACGCCAAGCGCGACGTTCTCGAAGTCGCAAAACACGGCCATGCTGAGGTTTTCTGGGGATGACGCCATAGGGGTGAATTCTCGCTGATGATAAGGGCGGACGGGAAGCGCAACGCCTCCCTTTTCCCCTAGTATATTCGCCCATCCCCCGTTTCGGCGACAACTATCGTGCGCGGCAGCCTATTGCGCGCCGCCGGCGGCGCTCGCGCTGGCGCCGTCGACGGGCCAGACGACGCTTTCATCGACCGAATACAGCTGGCACGGCAGGCTGCTGCGCCGCTGGCACGAAGCGAGGGCGCGCACGTCGGGGCTTTCGCCCTCCTCGGCCCAGGCCCAGGCACCGCTGGCCGACAGGGCAAAGGCGCGCGGCGCGGTTTTCTCGAGGAAGTCGCGGTAGCCCGCGCGGCCCTGCTCTTCCAGATACGGCACGGCGGCGATATCGTCCTGCGGCGCGAAATGCGTGGCGGGCGGCGACGGCGCATCGGCCACGCGGTAGACCTGGCGCACCGGCATGCCGATTTTCTGCAGGAAGCGCTCGGTGGCCGGCAGCCACACGGCCACCCCGTCACGGCTGCCCAGGGTCAGGTGGGCGTCGCGCTTGAACGGGCCATAGGCGACCAGTTGCGCCTGGCCGCCGGAACCCGTGAACGAGCGAAACAGCCGCTGCGCCAAGGCCGGCCCGAAGTAGGAATCGTTGGCGCCATACAGCCACAGGCTGGGAATATGGTTATAGGCGCCCAGGGTGGCGAAGGTCTTCGCCAGCGCCCCTTGCCAATCGCAGCCGGGCATGTCGACGCGCAAGCCGCCGGAAAAATTGAGCACGCCGCGCACGCCGGGCACCACCCGGGTGGCCAGCGCCAGCGCCGCCATGCCGCCGTACGACTGGCCCGCGACGACGATGCGCTGCGGGTCGACCCAGCTCTGGCGGCGCGCATACGCGAGCGCGGCCAGCATGTCGCGCGCCTGGCCCTGCGCGTTGCCCAGCATGTCGCAGCCGAAATCGCGGTAGGCGCCCGTGGAACGGGCAAAGCCGGCGCGCATGGGCAGCATCACCGCATAGCCGCGGCGCACGAATTCGGTGGCCATATAGATAAAGCGCTCGCGCTGCTGCAGCCGGGCCGGGCCGGCCTGCTTGCCGTGATTCATCAGCAGCAGGGGGAACGGGCCGGGGCCGGCGGGACGAAACACCGTCGTCTCCAGCACCTCGCGCAAACCGTCGCCGGCCGGCACCATGATGACTTGCTCGTTCAGGCGTGCGTCGAGCGGCAACGGCGAAGGGACAAGCTGGGCTTTCAGTGGCAGACAAGGCAGGCTGAGCAACAAACCCAGCAAAATGGGGCGAAACAGGTGAAAAATGGCGGACTCCGTGGATGACTTCCCTGCCAGTCTAGACAGTGAAATGCCACAGAACAATATAAAAAAATTACGTGACGCACATATTTTTTACGGCAACCACCTGGGGAAAAATTGTTGCCTTGCACCAACCACTTTTCCTGTTGACGGGAGTACACTGGGCGCACACTGAAGGAGTTGCCATGTCCATATCCGCCCTTACCACCGGTACCTCGGGGCTGACCGCCAACCAGCGCGCGCTGGATGTGGCCGCCAACAATATCGCCAATGCGAATACGCCGGGTTTCCAGCCGCAAAAGGCCGAATTCCAGGAAAGCAGCCCGGCCGGCAGGGGCGTCAGCCTGTCCATCGAAGGGCGCAAGCTGGCCGCCAGCGAAAGCGTCAGCGGCGCCAATGCGAATGCGGCCAAGGCGGCCGAAAGCCGGCCAAACGGCGTGGGCCTCGCGTCCGAACTGACGGATAACCTCGTCTACAAGGCCGGTTTTAATTTATCGGCGAATGTCGTCAAGGCAGCCGACCAGGCCATGGGCAGCCTGATCGACGTCAAGACTTGAACCTGAAGGCTATCGATTAGGTAGCCTGGTTTTTCATTTCCAGCACCAAAGGCGCCATCGCCGGCCGTATCAGCGCCAGCAGCCGCTCGGCGGGAATGCCGTCGCGCGCCTGCACCGACAAGCCATGCAGCAGCGCCGCATAATAGTCGCCCAGCGCCTGCACGTCCGCTTCCCCTTTCAATTCTCCCGCCAATTGCGCCGCGCGCAGGCGCTCGATGACGGCTTGCGTGCGCGCGCGGCGGTGCTGCGCCAGCCAGTCGGCGATGCCCGCGTTTTCCGCGCTCGTGTTGGTGGCGGCCGTGACCACCATGCAGCCTTGCGGCTGGCCGCCGCGCGTGTACAGCAGCACGGCTTCTTCCAGCATGCGCGCCACCGCGTCGCGCACATTCAGGCTGGCGGCCAGCGCGTGCACGGCGAACGCGCCTTCGCCCGTTTCATACAGTTCCACGGCTTCGCGGAACAGCTGCTCCTTCGAGCCGAAGGCCGCATAGATGCGCGCCGAGGCGATACCCAGCGCCGCCACCAGGTCGGTCATCGACACGCCCTCGTAGCCGCGCGTCCAGAACGCATCGCGCGCTTTTGCCAGCGCCAGCGCGCGGTCGAATTCCCTCGGTCTTCCTGCCATTTCTATCCTCTGCTTGCGAACTGGCGGCCAGTATAACGCCTGCCGCCGACGGTGCGTTCGCCAATTATTTTGCATGGCCGCCTTGACCGCGCAAAAGATTTCGCCTATTCTTTGTCGATCGACAAATAATAGGAGCCGATATGAAAACCATTCAAGGACCGAGCCTGCACCTGGCACAATTCGCCGCCGACACGGCGCCCTTCAACACCCTGCCCGCCATCGCCGAGTGGGCGGCCGGCATGGGCTTCAAGGCCCTGCAGATTCCCGCCTGGGATGCGCGCCTGTTCGACGTGGCGCAGGCCGCGCACAGCCAGCAATACTGCGACGATCTGGTCGCCATGCTGGCCGGCCATGGCCTCGTCATCAGCGAACTGACGACGCACATCTTCGGCCAGCTGGTGGCCGTGCATCCGGCCTATGACGCGCTGTGCGACAGCTTCGCGCCGGCACACCTGCATGGCCAGCCAGAAGCGCGCACGGCGTGGGCCATCGAGCAAGTCAAGCTGACGGCCATGGCATCGAAACGCCTGGGCCTCAAGGACATGGGCACGTTTTCCGGTTCCTTCGCCTGGCCCTACCTGTTCCCGTTCCCGCAGCGCCCGCCCGGCCTGATCGAAACGGCCTTCGACGAACTGGCGCGCCGCTGGCTGCCCATCCTCGACGTGTGCGAGGAACAGGGCGTCAACCTGTGCTACGAAATCCACCCGAGCGAAGACCTGCATGACGGCATCAGCTTCGAGATGTTCTATGAGCGCGTGGGACGCCACCCGCGCTGCAAGATGCTGTTCGACCCCAGCCACTTCGTGCTGCAGCAGCTGAACTACCTGGAATTCATCGACATCTACAAGGACCACATCCGCATGTTCCATGTGAAGGATGCGGAGTTCAATCCGACGGGTCGGCAAGGCATCTACGGCGGCTACCAGTCGTGGGAAAACCGCGCCGGGCGTTTCCGCTCGCTCGGCGACGGCCAGGTCGACTTCAAGGCGATCTTCTCGAAGATTGCGCAAAACGACTACGCGGGCTGGGCCACGCTGGAATGGGAGTGCTGCCTGAAGGACCAGGAGGTGGGCGCGCGCGAAGGCGTGGCCTTCATCAACGCCCACATCATTCCCGTGACCGACAAGATCTTCGACGACTTCGCCGGCGCCCCCGTCAGCGCGCAACAGATCCATCAATTGCTGGGCATCCGGCACAACTAATCAAGGAAACCCTATGAACGACTTCATTCACGACTACGTCCGCATCGACGGCCAGCGCCTCCATTGCGTCATCGCGGGTACCGGCAACGGCAAACCCGTGCTGCTGATCCCCGGCTGGCCGCAAACCTGGTATGCGTGGCGGCACGTGATGGCGGCGCTGGCCGCCAGCGGCTACCGGGCCATCGCCATCGATCCGCCGGGGAGCGGTCATTCGGACCGGCCGGCCGGCGGCTATGACACGGGCGCCGTGGCGACCACCTTGCACCGCGCCATGCTGGCCCTGGGCCATGCGCAGTACGACGTGGTCGGCCACGACATCGGCATGTGGGTCGGCTATGCGCTGGCCAGCGACTTCCCGCAAGCCGTGACGAAACTGGCGCTGACGGAAGCCGTCATTCCCGGCCTGGCCCCCGCGCCGCCGATTTTTGTCGCGCCGTCCGACAACATCTTCCTGTGGCACTTCATGTTCAACCAGGTGCTGGACTTGCCGGAAATGCTCACGGCGGGCAAGGAGCGCGAGTACATCCGCTTCATTTTCGACCGCTGGTCGCACCGCCGCGACAAGGTGGCCGTCGACGTGTATGCGGACGCCTACGCCACGCCGGGCGCCCTGCGCGCCGGTTTCGCCTACTACCGGGCCATACCCGAAACCATCAAGCAAAATCTCGAGCGGGCCAAGCGCAGCCTGGCCATGCCCGTACTGGCCATCGGCGCCGACCATGCGACCAACGACGCGCCCCTGCTGACCATGCAGGGCAAGGCGGACAATCTGCAAGGCGCCATCGTGGCCGAATGCGGCCACTTCATCATGGAAGAACAGCCGGAAGCGTTCATCGCCCACCTGCTGCCCTTCCTGGCAGGAGAGCTGACGTGAGCCTCGATCCGCTGATCGCCGCCTGGCTGGAGGAGACAAAGGGTGCGCCGCCGCCCGCCTCGCTGGCAGCGCTGCGGGCGGCCACGGAAACGGGCTTGCGCCAGCTGCACGGGCCATTGGAAGACGTCGCGGCCATCAAGGATTACGTGCTGCCCGGCGACAATGCGCTCACCGTGCGCGCCTACGTGCCGGCCGGTGCGGACACGGCCACGAGGTCGCCTGCCATCGTCTTCGCGCATGGCGGTGGCTGGTGTCTGTGCTCGCTGGACCTGTACGACAATCCGTGCCGCGCGCTGGCCAACGCCACCGGCTGCGTGATCTTTTCCGTCGACTACCGTCTGGCACCCGAGCACAAGTTCCCCGTTCCGCTCGACGACTTTTACCGGGCGCTGTGCTGGGTCGCCGAGCATGCGGCGGCGCTGGGCATCGATGCGAAACGGCTGGCCGTGGGAGGCGACAGCGCGGGTGGCAACCTGGCCGCGGCGGCAGCGCTGATGGCGCGCGACCAGGCCGGGCCCGCGCTGGCGCACCAGTTGCTGCTGTACCCGGCCCTCGATTTTGCCTTCGACACAGCTTCGTATCAGCACCATGCGGAAGGCTTTTCGCTGACGCGGGAAGCCATGCGTTTTTGCTGGTCGGCCTACCTGAACGAACCGGCCGATGGCATGCAGCCTTACGCGGCGCCATTGCGGGCAGCTTCACTCAAGGACCTACCGCCGGCAACGGTGCTCGTATGCGAGTACGACCCGCTGCATGACGAAGGCGTCGCGTATGCGCGGCGGCTGCGCGACGATGGCGTAGAGGCCGAATGCGTGCAGCTCGACGGCATGATCCATGCGGCTATGCACATGCCGGGCTTGACGCCAGCAGCGCGGGGATTGTTCGACGTGGCAGGCCAGGCGATGCGAACAGCGCTGGGAGTGTAATAAAAATCCGCCGCCGGGGATGGCTCCACGGCGGCGGCCTGCTGCGCCGGCATCACGGCGGCGCCACTAGCCAGGGTGTTCCCTTCCGACGTATATCGTCTAGTTTGGCGCTACTCAGGCGACAAGCGCCAAAACGTTTGCGCACGTCAATTTTTCAGACATTTCTCCTGCACCATTTCATGCACCGCACCATTTCGCTGTGCGAACGAATGTTTCACAAAACGGTTGACACGCACAATTTGGCTAGGCAAACTGGTTTCCAGGGAGCCTGAAAATGAATGCAAATATGACAAATATTCAGACCGCGGCAGATCCGGAACTCATCGTCTTCGGCGATGACGAGGAAGGCAAGGACCGCCAGTTCGTCAACGCGCTGGCGCGCGGGCTGGAAGTGCTCCGTTGCTTTCGTCCCGGCGAAGTCTATCTGTCGAACGCGGACATGGCCAAGCGCACGGGCATCCCGAAGCCGACGATCTCGCGCCTGACCTATACGCTCACCAAACTCGGCTACCTCAATTATTCGGACAGCCTGGGCAAGTACCAGCTGGGCGCCGGCGTGCTGGCCCTCGGCTACCGCATGCTGTCGAATCTCGATGTGCGCAAGATGGCGCGCCCGCTGATGGAGGAACTGGCCGAACATGCGCAAGCCTCCGTGTCGCTGGGCACGCGCGACCGCCTCAGCATGGTCTACGTGGAAACCTGCCGCAGCAGCGCCAACGTCACCTTGCGCCTCGATGTCGGCTCGCGCATTCCCCTGATGACGACGGCCATGGGCAAGGCCCTGCTGTGCATCCTGCCGCAGGCCGAACGCGACTACCTGATGGACCACGCCAGGGTGCACGAGACGGAACGCTGGCCCCGTATCAAGGCCGGCATCGAACAAGGCTTCAAGGATTACCAGGACCGGGGCTTTTGCATCTCGGCCGGCGAGTGGCAGAACGACGTGCATGCCGTGGGCGTGCCCATGCTGGGAGCCGATGGCGAACAGGTGATGGCCTTCAATTGCGGCGGCCCCGCCTTCCTGCTGTCGCGTGAAAAACTCGAATCCGACCTGGGACCGCGCCTGGTGGCCCTCGTCAAGACAGTGGAAAAAAACCTGGGCCGCGGTTAGACTGCGCGCCCCCTCTCAACGACAGCTCAAATCAAAGCGCCGAGGAAACCGATGATACGCGACGAAGAAACCCTGAACATCCTGCTCGACAGCATCGCCCGTTTCGTGCGCGAAGTGCTGGTGCCGAACGAGGCGCTGGTGGCTGAAACGGACACGATACCGCCCGCCATCGTGGCGCAGATGCGCGAACTGGGCCTGTTCGGCCTGTCGATCCCGGAAGCGTACGGCGGCCTGGAATTGAGCATGGAAGAGGAAGTGCGCGTCGCTTTCGAGATCGCCCGCACCTCGCCCGCCTTCCGCTCACTGATCGGCACGAACAACGGCATCGGCTCGCAAGGCATCGTCATCGACGGCACGGAAGCGCAGAAACAATACTATCTGCCCAAGCTGGCGGCCGGCGACATCATCGGCTCGTTCGCCCTGACGGAAGCGGGATCGGGGTCCGATGCGGCCTCGCTGCGCACGACGGCCGTGCGCGACGGCGACTTCTATATCCTCAACGGCAGCAAGCGCTATATCACCAACGCGCCCGAAGCGAGCATCTTCACGGTGATGGCCCGCACGGACCCCGTCAAGCGCGGGGCCTCGGCCATTTCCGCCTTCATCGTGGAAAAGGATACGCCGGGCCTTTCCTTGGGCAAGATCGACAAGAAGATGGGCCAGCAAGGCGCGCACACCTGCGACGTCATCTTCGAGAATTGCCGTGTGCCGGCCGCAAACCTCATCGGCGGCAAGGAAGGCGTGGGTTTTAAAACAGCCATGAAAGTGCTCGACAAGGGACGGCTGCACATCGCCGCCGTCTGCGTGGGCGCGGCCGAACGCATGCTGGCCGATGCCCTCGCCTACGCCATGGAGCGCCAGCAGTTCGGCCAGCCCATCGCGGAATTCCAGCTGATCCAGGCCATGCTGGCCGACAGCAAGGCCGAGATTTATGCGGCGCGCAGCATGGTGCTCGACGCGGCGCGCCGGCGCGACAACAAGGAAGACATTTCGACGGAAGCGTCGTGCTGCAAGCTGTTCGCTTCCGAAATGTGCGGCCGGGTTGCCGACCGTTCCGTGCAGATCCACGGCGGCGCCGGCTACATCAGCGAATACGCGGCCGAACGCTTCTACCGCGACGTTCGCCTGTTCCGCATTTATGAAGGCACGACGCAGATCCAGCAAATCGTCATCGCCCGCAACATGATCAAGGCAGCGCAAAAGTGAAGGAGGCCGCGATGGACACTCCTTCCCTGCTGGCCGGCCTGCCGGCGCGCCTGTCGGCCATCCCCGCCTACTGGGCCGCGCGCGCGCCCGATGCGCCGGCGCTGCATGAAGGGGGCCGCCTCTGGACCTATGCGCAGCTGCAACACAGTGTGGAACATGCGGCGCTGCTGCTGCGCCAGCTGGATGTGCGCGCCGGCGACCGCCTGATGGTGGTGGGCGAAAATGGCGCGCTGCAGGTGGCGCTGATCTTCGCGGCCGCCAGCATCGACGCGTGGATCGTCAACGTCAATGCCCGCCTGTCGGCACGCGAGATCGATACCATCGCTACGCACAGTTCCTCACGGCGCGTGCTGTTCCTGGCCGGCGCCTCGCCGGAAGCGGCCGCTCATGCGGCGCGGCGCGGGGCCAGCCCCGTCACCGTCGATGGCATGGGCGAGCTGCTGGCGGGCGGTTTGAACGAGACGGCCATCGCGGAAGACACGGTTCCCGGCAACGAACAGGTGGCCGCGCTGATCTACACGACGGGCACGACAGGGCAGTCGAAAGGCGTGATGCTCACGCACCGCAACCTGCTGTTCATCGCCGCCGTCTCCAGCAACTTGCGCGGCTTGACGCGCACGGACCGCGCCTACGGCGTGCTGCCGATTTCGCACGTGTACGGCCTGGCCTCGGTGGCACTGGGCACGCTGTATGCGGGCGCCGCCTTATATCTGGTGCCGCGCTTTTCCGTCGATGGTTTGCTGGCCGCATTGAAAGACGATGAATTGACCATCGTGCAGGGCGTGCCCGCCATGTACGCCAAACTGCTGCAAACCCTGGGCGGGGCCGATACGCCGCTGCCGACGCGGCTGCGCTTTGCGTATGCGGGCGGCTCGCCGCTGGCGCCATCGCTCAAGCACGAGGTGGAAAAGCTGCTGGGCACCGCGCTGCACAATGGCTACGGCATGACGGAAAGCGCGCCCACCATCAGCCAGACGCGCCTGGAAACGCCACGCCGCGACGATTCCGTCGGCATGCCGATCCCCGGCGTGGAAGTGCGCGTGGTGGACGTGGCCGGCCTGGATGTGGCGCCGGGCGAGCCGGGAGAGCTGTGGATACGCGGGCCGAACATCATGGCCGGCTATTACCGCGAGCCGGCCATGACGGCGGCCGCCATGCGCGACGGCGGTTGGCTGAACACGGGCGACATGGCGCGCCAGGATCCCGACGGCGCGCTGTTCATCGTGGGACGCACCAAGGAATTGATCATCCGCTCCGGCTTCAATGTGTATCCGCTGGAAGTGGAAACGGCCCTGAACGCCCACCCGTCCGTGGTGCAGTCGGCCGTGGTGGGACGCACCCTCGCCGATGGCAACGAGGACGTCATCGCCTATGTGGAACTCGACCCGCGCCAGCCCGCCAGCGTGGCACAATTGCAGGCCTGGCTGGCGCAGACCCTGTCGCCGTACAAATGCCCGTCCGCCATCATCGTCATGGAAGCGCTGCCGGCCGCCGCCACGGGCAAGATTTTGAAGGGGCAACTGCGGCAAATGGCGCAGAATACCCTGTGAATTAACCCTGCTGTACCAGACCCGACAATAAAACCAAGCCACATCACCGGAGGAGACACGATGAAACGCACCTACACACGCATCGCCATGGCAGCGCTGGTTGCCAGCGCCTGGATGGCAAACGCCAGCGCCGACGAATTCCTGGTCGGCGCGGAAATCCCGTTGACGGGCAACCTGGCGCGCGTCGGCGCCGGCATGCAGGAAGGGATCATGGTCGCGGCCGAGGTATTCAACAAGACCAACGGCAAGCACACGATCAAGATCATCACCGTCGACGACGAATCGGCCCCCGCCAAGGCCATCGCCGCCGTGGAAAAGCTGGCCAGCCAGGGCGTGGTGGCGATCACGGGCGGCTATGGCTCGAACAATATCTCGCCCGCCTCGGACACGGCGAATAAACTGGGCCTCGTCTACATCACTTCGGGCGGCGTGGACGACAGCCTGGTGACCAGCGGGCGCAAGAATTTTTTCCGCATCAATAACACGGCCGGCTACGAAAAAGCCATGCTGGGATTGCTGCAGGACGTGGGCGCCAAGTCCGTCTCCATCGTGTATTCGACCAAGGACGCCACCACGGGCCTGGCGAAAGACGTGGAAAAAGCCCTGGCCGCCAAGGGCGTGAAAGTGACAACGCACTCGTTCGACCCGGCCATTACCGACTTCAAGCCCATCATCAACAAGATCAAGCTGCAGGACAAATCGGAAGTCGTGGCCATGGTCGGCTACGAAAACGATTACGTGGGCATCATCCGCGCCGCGCGCGTGCTGAAACCGAAGATCAAGGCCATGGTGGGCGTGTGGTCGCTGGCCACGCCGAAGATGGCGGCCGACTTCCCCGACCTGATGCCGAACGTGTTCGGCACGGCACTGCTGCCCTTCCCCACGGAATTCAAGACAGCCGACGGCAAGGCCTTCAGCGACGCCTACAAGCAGTTGTACAAGAAGGAGCCGGACTACCTGGGCCAGTTCGGCTATGTGCAATCGATGCTGCTGTTCGAGGCGATCGCGCGCGCGGCCGACAAGGGCACCATCAAGAAAGGCGGCGTGGCCGACGAGATGCGCAAGACGGACCGCGAAACCCTGATCGGCCGCGTGCAGTTTGCCGCCAATGGCGACAACCAGAACTTCGTGCACCGCATGGCGCAGCACCAGGACAAGAAAGTGGTCATCGTCTGGCCGAAGGAACACGCGACGGGCAAGCTGGCCTATCCAGCCCTGCCCTGGTAAACGGCAGCCTCCCGCTGCACACGCGCGCGCCCGCACGGACGCGCACCGATGAACGGCCCCCCTGGCGCATCTTCGCGATGCGCCAAAGTGGCCTGACGGGATGACGACATGACAGAATTAATCTTGCAAGCCCTGTATTCGGGCTTGCTGCAGGGCGGCTCCTACGCCCTGATCGCACTGGGACTGGCGCTGGTCTTCGGCACCATGAAAGTGATCAACCTGGCGCACGGCGAACTGGTGCTGCTGGCCGCCTACATCGCCTACAGCGTGGAATCCGGGCTTGGACTCGGCCCCATGTTCGCCATTCCCATCGCGCTGGTGATCGTCAGCCTGACGTCCGTGGGCGTGTACCTGATCGTCAGCCGCATCAAGAAAGACCGCGAAATCAATTCGCTGATCCTCACCTACGGCATCGGCGTGATCCTCACTAATTTCATCCTGCTCGTATGGAAGGCGGACATCCGTTCGACGTCGTCGAGCTGGCTGCAGGAAGGCATCGAGATCGGCCCGTTTTTCAGCATGCGCAGCGAAGTAATTTTCTTTGGCGTCAGCCTGGTGCTGATGGCGGCCCTGTGGCGCTGGCTGTCGACCAGCTGGTATGGCCGCGCCGTGCGCGCCGTCTCCAGCAACCGCGACGCGGCCAAGCTGATGGGCATCGACCCGGGCCGCACGGAACTCGTGTCCTTTCTGGTCGCCGGCATCCTGGCCGCCTTCGCCGGCGTCGCCCTGTTCAGCTATGGCGTGATCCAGCCCGCCTACGGCGGTGCGCTGACGGTCAAAGCCTTCATCATCACGGTATTGGCCGGCATCGGCTCGATCCCCGGCGTGCTGCTGGCCGCCGTGCTGCTGGGCGTGGCCGAAGCGCTGACCGTCACCCTGGCCAGCTCCGCGCTGCAGGAATTGTCGGGCATGGTGCTGTTCCTGCTGGTGCTGTTCATCATGCCGAACGGCTTGTTCGGCGCACAACGGAGGCGCGGATGAAGCGCTCGACTTTGATTTCCACGGCGGGCCTGCTGCTGGCCGCCTATATCGCCGTGCCGCTGGCCCTGGGCGCCAACCAGTACGTGATGAGCATGGTGGTGGCGGCCCTGATCATCGGCGGCGTGGCCATGTCCTGGGCCCTGCTGGGGAACCTGGGCGGCATGGTCAGCTTCGGCCACGCGGCCTTCTTCGGCGTGGGCGCGTATGTCTCCGCGCTGGCCACCGTGAAACTGGGCTTGCCCGTGTTTGCCGCCATGCTGCTGGGCGGCGCGGGGGCGGCCATCGCCGCCGTCATCATGCTGCCCGTGCTGCGCCTGCGCGGGCCGTATTTTGCGCTGGCCATCCTCGCCTACGCCCACATCTTCCGCATCCTGGCCACGGAATGGAGTTCCGTCACGGGCGGCGCCGGCGGCATCAACAATATTCCCACCTTGCCCACCGTCTTGGGCTTCGATCTGGCCAGCAAGACGGGCGCCTACCTCGTCGTACTGACCCTGGTGGTGGCATGCGCATTTGCCTACAGCCGCATCCGCGCCAGCCATTACGGCATCGCCCTGCGCGCCATGCACGACAGCGAAGACGCCACGCGCGTCGTCGGCGTCAACAGCACCTTGCTGAAAGGCGCGATGCTGCTCGTGTCGGCGTTCATGGCTGGCCTGTTCGGCGCCTTCAACGCCCATTACATCAACTTCCTGGAACCGGACTACGCCTTCAACAGCCTGTGGGTGACCTTGCCGATCGTGGCGGCCATCTTCGGCGGCTACCGCACGATACTCGGCCCCGTGCTGGGCGCCGTGGTGGTCTACCTGGTCGACCAGCTCATTTTCAAGTCGCTGATCCCCACGGGCCACCAGCTGGTGCTGGGCGTGCTGCTGGTGGCGATGATCGTCTTCAGCCCGAATGGCTTGCTGCCGCTGCTACGCAAAATGTTCAAAGCAAAGGAGAAAGCACATGCTTGAACTCGATAATGTGTCCGTGCGCTTTGGCGGCCTGACGGCCGTCGATTCCGTCACGTTGAAAGTGGCCAGCCATGACGTGATCGGCCTCGTGGGCGCGAATGGCGCCGGCAAGACCACCCTGTTCAATGCGATCTCGGGCCTCGTGCGCCCCACCAGCGGCGGCATCCGCTTCGAAGGACGCGACATCATGGCCACGCCCATGTACCAGCGCGCGCGCCTGGGACTGGGGCGTACCTTCCAGATCCCGCAACCGATGCATGAATTGACGGTGCGCGAAAACCTCGTCGTGGCGCAGCGCTTCGGCACGGGCAAGGTCGACATGCGCAAGATCGATGAAATCCTCGATTTCACGAGCCTGCTTGACAAGGCCGGGCGCGACGCGGCCAGCGAACTGGCGCTGACGGAATTGAAAGCGCTGGAAGTGGCCAAGGCGCTGGCGACGAACCCGAAACTGCTACTGCTCGACGAAGTGCTGGCGGGCCTGGAAACGAACGGCAAACGCCGCTTCATGGGCATGCTGAAGGACTTGCACGCCGCCTTTGGCGTGGGCATCGTCATGATCGAACACGATATCGAAACCATCAGCAATCTGTGCCAGCGCGTGGCCGTGCTCAATTTTGGCCAGCTGATCGCCGACGGCACGCCCGACGCCGTCTTCCGCGACCCGGCCGTCATCGAAAGCTATACGGGGGCAGCCCATGCTTAAAATTGAAAACCTGCGCGCCGGCTATGGCGCCATCAATGTGCTGTGGGATGTGTCGCTGGCTATCCAGAAGGGCAAGCTGACCACCATCATCGGCCCGAACGGGGCCGGCAAGACGACCCTGCTGCGCGCCATCATGGGCTTGCTGCCCGTTGACGCGGGCAGCATCGCGCTCGATGGCACGCCCATCAACGGCACGCCGACGTGGAAAATGAGCGACGCGAGAGTGACGATGATACCCGAGGGGCGCATGACGTTCCGCGACATGAGCGTGGAAGAAAACCTGATCATGGGCGCATTTCCGAAGGAGCACCGCAGCCACATGCCGGCGCGCCTGGCCGAAGCCTACGCCATGTTCCCGCGCCTGCACGAACGGCGCAAGCAACTGGCCGGCTCGCTCTCCGGCGGCGAGGCGCAGATGCTGGCCATGGCGCGGGGATTGATGTCGGACCCGTCGCTGCTGATCATCGACGAGCCGTCGCTGGGCCTGGCGCCGCTGGTGGTCAACGAGCTGTTCGAGATTCTCGCGCGCCTGAACGACGGCAAGCGCACCATCATCCTCGTGGAACAGAACACGGCGCGCGCCGTGGGCGTGGCCGATCACGTCTACCTGATGCAAAGCGGTAAAGTGGCGCTGTCGCAGGCGGCGCTTGACGTCGACCTCGAGCACCTGCACGAACTGTATTTTGCGCGCTGAGCGATATCAGCCGCACGCGGTTGCCATCAGTCCTCGTCGTCAGCCAGTTTGCCAAACGCCAGCAGGGCGTTCTTGTCGAGTCCGCTCGTCACGAAAGGATCGTCGCCGGGGAAGCGGCCCGTATCGGCCAGCATGCGCAGCTTGCTCAAGCGTTCGCCCAGCGCCAGCGCTTGCGCCTGCGGATCGGCATCGGCTTGCCCCACCTGCCCGATCGCGCGGGTCACGGACTGGGGGAACTCCCACAATTCGGCGATCCGCACCGACAGGATGCGCGCTTGCGCAAACACCTGGGCAATGAAGGCGTCCGATTGCGGAAAGACATCGGGCGCATGCATCTGGTCGATCAGCCGGAACGCCACCACCAGGCCAACATTGGCCATCAGTCCCGCGAGATAGGCATCGAAGGCGTTGGCATGCATGGCCGGCGCGACGAGGCTGGCCGCCAGCGCACATTTCTCGGACTGACGCCAGATCAGCGGCGCCGTGCGCACGGTCAGCCCGCCGCTTTGCATGCTGACGATGGGGCGGAAGGCGACGCGGGCGAGCAGCATGCGCATGCCGTTTTGCCCGAGCAGCATGATGGCGCCTTCCATATTGTTGATCGACGGGCTGGCGTTATAGCGCGACTGGTAGCAGGGCCGGTTCGCTTCGCGGTAGACCTCGGCGACCAGCAGCACGTCCTGGGCCAGCTGGGCCGACAGCTTGGCCGCGCTCATGTTTTCATCTTGCAAGGTACGCATCAACTGCGGAATGATGGCTGGAATACGCGGTACCAGCGCAGCGCCAGCGATCGGTTCACGAACCAGGCGCGCCAGCTCGTCCAGAATCTGCTGTGCAGTCTGCTCCGGAGCCTGCGCCGCACTCGCGGCCGCCAGCCAGCGGTAGTACATGGCATCGATTTCAGTGATGGTGGCTGGCTGCCGTGCCGCTTCGGCAGCCGCCGCTGCCGAGACTGCCGCAGGTTTGTTTTTTTCGTCGCCGCCGTTCAGTAATTTTCCTATCCAGCCCATTTTGCTATCCAAGCCCTATCTGCATCACTATCGCGCAATCCGCCCCACGATTTTACTTGATGATGGCAGCGCTGGTGCGGCTGGCGTGAGCGCTTTGTCCATCTGCCGCAACATGCTAAAGTGGCATTGCAAAACCCTGCCCTGCCCGACAAGCGATCCATCATGAACAATCCACTTGCGCACTACCTCACCAGCCAGGCGTACAACAACGCCTGGGCCAACCACCGCCTGCTGAAGGCGTGCGGCCAGCTGACGCAGGCCGAATTCCAGGCCACGCGCGTCAGCTTTTTTCCCACCATCCAGTTCACCTTGAACCACATCCTCACATGCGACTGGTTTTATCTCGATGCGCTCGAACGCGAGCTGCGCGGCGAAGCACCCCATGCCGACTGCTACGTCTTCTTTGAACAGGATGAACCGTTCAGCGATTGCGCGGCCCTGCATGCGGCACAGCGCGCATCGGACCTGCGCCTGATCGCCCATTGCCGCAGCCTGTGCGATGCCGACCTAGCGCGGCCCGTGACGATATTGCGCGATACACCGCAAGTCGACTCGCGCCAGCGCATGCTGGCACACCTGTTCCAGCACCAGATCCACCACCGGGGGCAAGTGCACGCCATGCTGGCCGGCACGCGCATCGCGCCGCCCCAGCTCGACGAATTCTATTGCGCCGGCGAGGCAAGCGAGCGGGCGCAGGATTTCCTGGAACTGGGCTGGACGGAAGACGACGTCTGGGGCCCGCGCTGAGTTATTCCTCGGCGTGGCAGCAGACGCACAGCTTGTTGCCGTCGAGGTCGCGGAAATAGGCGCCATAGTAATGGGCGTGGTAATGCGGGCGCAAGCCGGGCGGCCCTTCGCACGCGGCGCCGAGCGCCAGCACGGCCTGGTAGCAGCGGTCCACCTGCGCGCGGCTGGCCGCCAGCAAGGCCGTCATCTGGCCATTACCGGGCGCGGCCGGCAAGCCGTCATGGGGCGCCGTCAGCACGAACAGGGGCCGCGGCGCCTGCTGCGCCATCCAGCCCGCCCAAGGCTTGGCCGTATCATGAAATTTTTCGATCAGATCGAGTTCTCCCAGCAGGGCCGTATAGAAAGCGTAGGCGCGGGGAAAGTCGTTGGTGCCGAGGCAGATATGGGACAGCATGCTGCTCCTTCATGAGTTCAAACGGGTGTGCGGCGCAATGCGCGAGCTGATTATAATGGCGCATCGCTTTCCGACACGCTCCCATGCCAGACCTCGACCGCCTTCAGCTGCACCCGCCCTCCAGCGCCGACCTTTCCGCTTTGCTGGCCTTCGAACTGGACAACCGCGCGTATTTTGAACACTGGGTCACGGCGCGCGCGCCGTCCTACTATCACCAGGAAGCCATCGCCGCCGCCATCGAGCAGGCGCAGCGCGAACGCGAACAGGACCGCGCCTACCAGTACCTGGCCAAGCTGGACGGGCAAATCATCGGCAGGGTCAACCTGACGGGCGTCACGCGCCCCTATTTCAACAAGGCAGCGCTCGGCTACCGCATCGGCGAACGGTTCGGCGGACGCGGCTACGCCACGCGCGTGGTGGCCCTGCTGCTGGACGAAGCGTTCGGCGCGCTGGACCTGTGGCGCCTGGAAGCGACGGCACGGCCGCAAAACCTGGGCTCGGTCGCGGTCATGCAGCGCAACGGTTTTCATCAGTATGGCAAGTCGGAACAAGCCATGTTTTTCCAGAATGCCTGGTCGGACTTGCTGTATTTTGAGCGGCGCAACACGCAAGCCATGGCCTGAGATGCCGCATTTTTCCGGCAGCAACGCGACTTTTATCCTATCAGGGGCGACTTTGTCACAGCGCAAAGCCGCACCATGATGGACTGATAACGTCAAGGCTCGGGAATCTTCCCAACCTTGCCAAGTCCAACATGAAACTGCGGCTACGCCTGTTCGAACATGTGCTGCTGGTGCTGGCCTTGGCCGTCGTTATCTTTGCCGCCGCCATCGTGCTGGCGCGCATGACACAGTGGGCGGAAGCGCGGGAGCTGCCCGCCTATCTCGTGCAGGGCATGCACCTGGTGGGCAAGGTGCTGTTTTTCCTGGACGGCTGCATCGTCATCGCCGTCAGCAGCATCCTGGCCGCCCGGCTGTTCCGCATGCTCACCAAGGAGGATTTATGAACGATCTTCACTACCTGCTGACGCTCCGGCATCCGCGCCGCTTCTGGTGCAGCGCCATCGTCATCGCCGTGGCCTCGGCCATCGTGCTGGGCCCTTGGCTCGACAGCATTCCATGGCTGGTGGCCATCCCCTTCGTGGGCGGCGGCTTGCTGGTGGCGCTCGGTGAGCTGTGGGATGACATGCATGGCAAGCGCCTGCACAATGGCGACGATACGCAGTCACCATGCCGCCATCCTTGAAACCGGCATGGTGATGCGTGCACGCAACAGCAGTCACACCATGCCTGCCATTTGCCTGCGCAGTGCGCCTATTTAAGACTGGCTTCAGCCTCGCCGTGCATCGTGAACAGGTCGCCAGCAGCCATGGCGTTTCCCTTCACCATCACGGGCACAGCCCAGCGAAAGAGCCGACATGAGCACATGGATGCGCGCCAACAAAGGTTTTTTGATGTTTCTCCTGCTGTTCGGCGTGTTCCGCACGGCCGTGGCGGACTGGAATCCTATCCCGTCGGCATCCATGCGCCCCAATCTGCTCGAGGGTGATGTCGTCTTCGTCAACCGCCTCGCCTTCAACCTGAAAGTGCCGCTCACCGATATCGTGCTGCAGCGCCTGGGCGAACCGCAGCGGGGCGACATCGTCACCTTTTCCTCGCCGAAAGACGGCACGCGATTGATCAAGCGCATCATCGCCCTGCCCGGCGACACGGTGGAAATGCGCAATGAACAGCTGGTCATCAATGGCCAGCCCGCCCAGTACACGGCGCTCGACACGGCGCCCGAAACCATCGCCCACGTGGGACAGCTGACGGCACAGCGCATCAGCGAACGCAACCAGACAGAACAGCACCGCATCCAGATCTTGCCGCAAATCACAGGCGCGGCCCGCAGCTTTGCCCCCGTGACGGTGCCGGCAGACCATTTCCTCATGCTGGGCGATAACCGTGACAACAGCGCCGATTCGCGCTACTTCGGTTTCGTGCCCCGCGCATTGCTGATCGGCAAGGCCGAGCGCATCCTTGTCTCGGCCAATATCCAGGAGCATTGGCAGCCGCGGCTGCAGCGTTTCGGCATGAAACTGGAGTAATCGCCTTCCCGTGCAACAGCGCCATGCTTTTCGGTTAGCATGGCGCATCATGCAAAACTTTTCCTCAGCCAGCCTGCAGCCAGCCAGTCAGCACTACGCTCTCGATCAACTGGCCCAGTTCCTGCAGCGCCATCCCGACGTGTTGCTGCTGACGGGCGCCGGCATCAGCACGGCGTCCGGCATACCGGCCTACCGCGACACGGAAGGCGTACGGCGCGGCAATGCGCCCGTGCAAGGACCCGATTTTCGCCGCCAGGAAGCCGTGCGCCGCCGCTACTGGGCGCGCAGCATGGTGGGCTGGCCGACCTTGGCGCGCGCCACGCCGAATCCCGGCCACCTGGCCATCGCGCAACTGGCCCAGCGCCAGCAAGTCGGCGGCCTGGTCACGCAAAACGTCGATGGTCTGCATCAGCAAGCCGGCAGCGCCGCCGTCACGGAGTTGCACGGCAGCATACATGGCGTCGTCTGCCTCGATTGCCGGACCCGCCACACGCGCCGCCTGATCCAGGATCAGCTCGAACGCGACAATCCGCAACTGCTGGGCGCCACGGCCACGCCGGCGCCCGATGGCGACGCCTTGCTCGAGCCGTCGCAGCTGGCCACCTTCCACGTGCCTGCCTGTCCCCGGTGCGGCGGCACCCTGCAGCCCGACGTGGTGTTTTTCGGCGATGGCGTGCCCGCCGCCTGTGCGGCCGAGGCCGAAAGCAAGATGCATGCGGCCAGCGCCCTGCTGGTGGTGGGCTCGTCCGTCATGGTGTATTCGAGCTTTCGCCTGTGCCGCATGGCGGCCGAAACGGGCAAGCCCGTGGCCGCCATCAACATGGGCAAGACGCGCGCCGACCATTTGCTGGCATTCAAGACCGATGCCCCGGCACAAGACATCTTGCCTGCATTAGCGGCCATGCTGGGCTGATCCCGTGCCGGCCCCGCGCCGCTCTGGCTATACTGTGGCATTAACGAGGAGAATTCATGCTGGAACTGTTGAGTGAACACGCCTGTTTTGGCGGCGTACAACGCTTTTATCGCCACGACGCGCAAGCCATCGGCTTGCCCATGCGTTTCTCGGCCTTCATTCCCGACACGGCGCCAGGCGCCACGGTCACTACCAAGCGCCCCGCCCTGTTTTATCTGGCGGGCCTGACCTGCACGGAAGAAACGTTCATGATCAAGGGCGGCGCGCAGCGCGTGGCGGCCGAGGAAGGCTTGATCCTGATCGCCCCCGACACGAGTCCCCGTGGCGCGGACATCGCGGGCGAAAGCGACTCCTGGGATTTCGGCGCGGGCGCCGGCTTTTACGTGGACGCCACCGAGGCGCCATGGAGCAGCCACTACCGCATGTACAGCTACCTGCTGGAACTGCGCGCCCTGCTGGAGCAGGAACTGGCGATCGATGCGCAACGCACGGGCGTTTTCGGCCACTCGATGGGCGGCCATGGCGCACTGGTGCTGGCCTTGCGCAACCCGGCCCTGTTCCGCTCCGTGTCCGCCTTCGCCCCCATCGCCGCACCGAGCCAATGTCCATGGGGCAAGAAAGCATTCACGGGCTACCTGGGCGGTGATGCCGCCAGCTGGCAGCAGTACGACGCCAGCGCGCTGATGCGCGGCCTGCAGGGTCAGCCGCCGCTGTTCCCCGAAGGCATCTTGATCGACCAGGGCCTGGCCGACAAATTCCTGCCCGAACAACTGCACCCCGATGTCTTCGAAGCGGCGTGCCGCGACGCCGGCCAGCCATTACGGCTGCGCCGCCATGCCGGCTACGACCACGGTTATTACTTCATCGCCAGCTTCATGGAAGAGCACGTGCGCTTCCATGCGAGGAATCTGCGCGCCGCCTGATCCGCCGCGCTACTGCGCCGTACTGGTATGCCCGTTGAAATGCCGTGTGTACCAGTCCGTTGCCAGCAGGGCCGCTTGGTGGCGCGTGTCGGGGCCGCTGGGTGCGGCGATCTGTTCCAGTTGCTTGTCGCAGCGCAAGGTGGCAAAGGCCATGCGGTTCAGGCCGGCCACGTCGGGGTCGCGTCCGCCCACGATCAGCAGCGACGGCACGCGCACGTTTTCCAGCGCCGCCTTGCCGGCCATTTCCACCTGGCCATCGCAGACGGCGAGCGCGGCGATTTCCGCGCTGCGCCAGGCCGCCAGCTGCATCACGACGGCCGCGCTGGTGCCATAGCCATACAGGCCGCAGGGCAGGCGCCGCGTGGACGGGTCCACTTGCAGCCAGCCCAGGGCTTTTTCCAGCTGGCGCGCCAGCAGCACGATATCGCCGCGCACGAAATACGCGTGGCCATTGCTGCCGCCGCCAGGCTCGATGCCGCCCTGGTCGAAGCGCAGGGTGGCGATGCCCGCTCGCAAAAAATCTTGGGAAGTGGCGTGGCTGGAAGCGCCCAGATAGTCGCTATCGGCGCCCGCGCCGTGGGCAAACAGGACGATGCCCACGGGCCGTTCGGGCATTTCAAGCACGCCGTCCATTTGAAGTTCATCGGCCGTGATGCTGACAAATTGTTCTTGCATGGCTGCCTCCGCTATCGAGCTGAAATCCAGCTGCTGCTAAGCTGATCTAGCCGGGCCGGGCGGTGTCTGCATGCCCTGAGCGGCAAGCCTCAGTGTACCAGCCTGCGCCAGTTCTCGCGCGGTGCACGTCAAATTCGCCACGCGCGCCCATCAGACGGCGCCGTGCCGGTCCAGCCCCTTGAGCACGGCTTCCGGGCGGATCGGCAAATGCCGCACGCGCGAGGCCACGGCGGCAAAGATGGCGTTGCCGATCGCCGGCGCCACGGCCGTCGTGGGCGGCTCGCCCATGCCCGTCGACGTTTGCGTACTGGCAACGAATTCGATGTCGAGCTCGGGCATGTCGGCCATGCGCAGCGGCGTGTAGGTATTCAGGTTGGTATCCTTCACCTGGCCGTTGAGGAAAGCCGTGCCTTCATGCAAGGCCATGCTCACGCCCCACAGGGCGCCCCCTTCCGCCTGCGCCAGCGCGCCATCGGGATCGACGATGCTGCCCGCGTCGATCACCATGAACAGCTTTTCGACTTTCACCATGCAAGTGCTGCGGTCCACTTTCACTCTGGCAATGCAGGCCGTCCAGGTCGGCATGTCGCGTTCCTGGCCGAACGTGGCGGCGATGCCCAGGCCCGTGTCGGGCGGCATGGCCGTGCCCCAGCCCGCCTTGTCCGCCACGCGCTGCAGCACATGGGCCAGGCGCGCTGCGCCGCCGACGGCGTTCGGCGCGCTGCCCGCATTGCGCCCCGTCGCCTGCAACAGCGACAAGCGGAACGCCAGCGGATCGACCTTGGCCGCCTGCGCCGCCTCGTCCATGAAACTTTCCACAGCCCAATTCGTCCAGCCAGGCCCCACGGAGCGCAGCCAGCCGGGGCGGAAACTGCTGTTGGCCAGGTCGTTCGACACGGCCCGCACGCGCTGCGCACCCACCGAATACCAATGGTCGGCGCCGGCGATGGCGAACGGGTCATACGGATGGCCCTGCTTATCCTTGGCCAGGAAAGCGGGGATCATCGCTTGCGTGGGCCAGCCCGCGCTCGCTTCGTGCACCATCGCAGACACCTTGCCCGCGTCGTCGAACGCCATGCGCACGTGCTGCACGGACGGCGAACGGGGCGAATCGAAACGGGCGTCGTCGGCCCGCGTGCAAATCATCTTGACGGGCCGCCCCACGGCTTGCGCCGCCAGCGCGGCCGGCACGCAATAATCGCCATTCAGGCGCCGCCCGAAACCGCCACCGAGCAGATAGGTATGCAGCATGACATGGCTCTCGGGCACCTTCAACGCTTGCGCCAGCACGGGCAGGATCAACGATTGCCACTGGTTGCCCGCATGGATATGCCAGACGCCGTCGATTTCCTGCGCCAGGGCATTGACGGGTTCCAGCTGGAAATGCAGCACGGTACTGGTCGTGTAGTGGCGCTCCAGCTGCAGGCTGGCATCGTTGAACGCTTGCTCCACGCCATCGTCATCGACGACGCGGGCGCCCAGGCTGGCATCGGCCAGCTGCTTGGTCGCGTAGTTGACAATATCCTGCTCCGCCACGTGTGCCGCCGCGCCAGCCCGCCATTTGACTTGCACGAGCTCGGCCGCGCGCATGGCGGCCGCATAGGTTTCGGCCACCACCATGACCCAGCCGGGCACCGTGCCGCTGGGGTCTTGCAAGGCGAACGAACGCAGATAACCCGGCACCTTTTTCGCGGCCGTATCATCGATGGAAACCACTTTCGCGCCGTAGCGGGTCGGCGGGATCTTCGGGCGCGCATACAGCATGCCCTCGACTTCCGCATCGATGCCGTACACGGCCGTGCCATTGATTTTCGCGGGGATGTCGAGCGCCTGCACGTGCTGGCCGACCAGGCTGCGCTGCTGCGGCGTTTTCAGCACGATGGCTTTCAGTTGCTCGGGCGTGTACTGGCGCGCCAGCTTGCCACGGCGCACGATGTCGCCATAGCTGATCGACCGCCCCCGGCCATGCACGACGCCCAGCCTCGCGTGGCAGGCGGACACGGGCACGCGCAACAGGCGCGCGCCCTCCTCGACCAGCGCGAGGCGCCCGGCCGCGCCAGCACGGCTGAGCGGGTCGAAATTCTGCCACACGGACCAGCTGCCGCCCGTCACCATCAAGCCCCATTTCAGGTCCGTGTCCACGTAATGCAGGCGTACTTTGCTCCAGTCCGCTTCCAGCTCCTCGGCCACGATGCGCGCCAGGGCCGTGCCGATGTGCTGGCCCATTTCCGCCTTGGCGATGTTGACGGTGACGATGCCGTCGCGGCCGATCTGGAACCAGATGCTGGGGTCGAACACGGCTGCGGCAGCTTTGACGGCCGGCACGGGCGCCGCCTTGCCTGCGGCCAAGGAGCTGTCGGCGCGCAAAAAGGCGAGGGTAAACCCCGTGCCGGCGGCGGCGATCAGGAAACCGCGCCGGCCCAGCGCGCTGGGGCGTATCCCTGAATTTTCTTTCGGCAACTTAAACACCGGGCGCCTCCTGCATGCCGGCCGCCAGCTTGATGGCCTTGCGGATGCGCACATACGCCATGCAGCGGCACAGGTTACCGCTCATGACGGCATCGATATTCGCGTCCGTCGGCTGTGGATAGTCTTTCAACAAGGTGGCCGCCTGCATGATCTGGCCCGACTGGCAATAGCCGCACTGGGGCGCCTGCGTGGCAAGCCACGCCCGCTGCAGCGCGTGCGTGCCATCGGGCGACAGGCCTTCGATGGTGGTGATGGCGCAGCCGGCCACGGCGGCAATCGGCGTGATGCACGAGCGCATGGCGCGGCCATCCACGTGCACGGTGCAGGCGCCGCACATGCCGATGCCGCAGCCAAATTTCGTGCCTTTTAATTTAACTTCGTCGCGCAGTACCCACAGCAGGGGCGTCTCGGCGTCGCTCTCGGTGCCGAAGGGCTGGCCATTCACGGTCATGTTGTACATAGAGTCTTTCAGTAATTACTTGCCGGCGCGGGCGCGTGCCACGGCCGCTTCCAGATTTGTCCAGGCCGGCTGGTGGCTGCGGCTGCGGCGCAGATAGGCGGCCAGCTGAGCCACGTCGTTGTCCGTCAGCGAGGCGGCAAAGCCGGGCATCAGCACGCCGGGCATGGCTTCGTCCTTGCTCAAGCCGTGCAGGATCACCTGGATCAGGTTGGCGGGATCGGGCGCGCTGACGGCGCTGTTCAGGCTCAGTTCCGGCCGCAGCGCCGCGGGCTTGCCATCGCTGTTCGAATGGCACGACGCGCAGGCGGCCACGTACAGGCTGGCGCCACGATCATTGTCGACCAGGCTGACGCGCTGCGAACGCTTGATGCCAGCTTTTACCACGGTATCGGTATCGACCTGGCGTTGCTCTGCACCGGCCACGCCCGCAAAATACACGGACAGCGCGCGGATATCGCTATCGGGCGAGGCGCCCATGCCTTCATGCACGACAGCCGACATGGGCCCGGCCGCCACGCCGTGCAGGGACGTCGCCCCCGTGCGCAAAAAGGCGTACAGCTCGTCCTGCGTCCACGGCAGCGGGGCCGTGTTGGCGCTGGTCAAGGCCGGCGCATACCAGTGGTCGATGGCCGCGCCCAGATAGGATGAGCCGGCAAGTTCGGCGCCCAGCGCATTGCGCGGCGTGTGGCAGGCGGCGCAATGGGCCAGGCCCTCGGCCAGGTAGCGGCCCCGGTTCCAGTCCAGCCCTTGCGCGGGATTGAGTTGATAGCTGGCCGGCTTGAAAAACAGCAGCTTCCAGCCCGCCTGCAAGGGCCGCAAGTTCAGGGGGAAAGGCACGCTGTTGGCGGGCGCTGCCGCATACACGGGCGGGCGCGTCATGAAATACGCGTACAAGGCCGCCAGGTCGTCATCCGAGACGAGGTTGAAATGGGTGTACGGAAAGACGGGATACAAATGGGCACCGTCGCGGCCCACGCCTTCGCGCATGGCCCGCTGGAAGGCGGCCTGCGACCAGCGGCCGATGCCCGTTTGCCGGTCGGGCGTGATATTCGTCGCATAGATCGTGCCGAACGGCGTGGCCAGGCCGTGGCCGCCCGCGTACTCGGCGCCGCCCTTGGCCGTATGGCAGGCGGCGCAATTGCCCATGCCGGCCAGGATGCGGCCCCGCTCCACCACTTGCGGGGGAAATGCCGTGGCGGCAGGGGGATCGACGGGCGCCAGCGCGGGACGCCAGTAATACAGATACGCGGCCAGGGCCGCCACGATGAGCAATGCCAGCGACAGCAGCAAGCCGGTGAAGATTTTCTTGAGCAAAACAGGAGTCCGGTAAAAGGCCAGGCACGCGCCTGCCGCGCACGGACGGCGGCAGCAGGGCAGATTGTGGCAATGAATGGGAGAATCTTACCGCGATTGTGACTTGTTGTATGTACGCAATGACACGCAGGTGCCGCCTGCAGGCGGGCTGCGCCTTATAATCAGCGTTTCAGCACGCCGCCGCTCCTTCATGCATACCGTTACCATCATCCTCATCCTCGTGTTGACCGTCGTCCTGTGCGGCTTTCTCGCCCGCTCGCGCTGGGTCAGGCTGCCACTGCCCCTGATCCAGATCGCCGGCGGCACGGGATTGGCCGTGTTTGGCGTGCAAGTACCGCTCGATCCCGACATTTTCTTCCTGCTCTTCATCCCGCCGCTGCTGTTTCTCGATGGCTGGCGCATTCCCAAGGGCGCCTTCTTTTCCGACGCGCGCTCGATCCTGATGCTGGCCATCGGCCTCGTGCTGTTTACCGTGCTGGGCATGGGCTTTTTCATCGACTGGCTGATTCCCAGCGTGCCGCTGGCCGTCGCTTTCGCGCTGGGCGCCATCCTGTCGCCGACGGACCCCGTGGCCGTCTCGGCGATCGCCGCAGGCAATCCGATCCCGCCGCGCCTGATGCACATCCTCGAAGGCGAATCCCTGCTCAACGATGCGTCGGGCCTCGTCTGCTTCACGTTTGCCGTCGGCGCCATGATGACGGGCGGCTTTTCCATCGGCGCCGCCTCGCTGAGTTTCCTGCAGGAAGCAGGCGGCGGCATCATCATCGGTCTGGCCATCTCATGGGGCGTGGGCCTGGCGAATAAATGGCTGGTGAGCAAGGTCGGCGAAGAACCGGGCCTGCAAATCCTCATCAGCATCCTGATCCCGTTTGCCGCCTACCTGGGCGCCGAGCAAATCCACGGCTCCGGCATCCTGGCCGCCGCCACGGCGGGCGTGTCCATGCATTATGCCGACCTGATCGGCCGCCCGCTGGCTGCCACGCGCACCCAGCGCAAGGCCGTGTGGGATACCGTGCAACTGGTCTTGAATGGCGTGATCTTCGTCATGCTGGGTGCACAGCTGCCCACCACCGTTGCCGGCTTGCCCGCCGCCTCAGCCGAGATCGGCGCCGGCAGCGCCTGGAAACTGCCGCTGTTCGTCATCGCCATCACGGTGGGGCTGACCTTCATGCGCTTCCTCTGGGTCTTCATTTCCATGAAGCTGACCCTGTTCAAGCACCACAAGAAGGTGGCGGGCGAACCGAAGGACGCGGCGCTGCTGGCCCGCCCCAGCCTGCGATTGCTGCTGGTGGCGTCGTTCGCGGGCGTGCGCGGCGCGCTGACCCTGGCCGGCATTTTGACCCTGCCCTTGTTCCTGCCCGATGGCACGCGCTTTCCCGCGCGCGACCTCGTCATCTTCCTGGCCATGGGCGTGATTTTGCTGTCGCTGCTGCTGGCCAGCGTCACCCTGCCCCTGCTGACCAAGGGCCTCGTCTTCGCGCCGCCCGCGCGCCGTTCGACGGAAGAGCGCAACGCCCGCGCCGCTGCCGCCGAAGCGGCCATCGCGCGGCTGGAAAAAGTGTGCGAAGGCATCGACAAGAATGACAAGCAGCAAGTCGTCACGGAAGCGGCCAACCGCCTGATCGAAGCCTACCGGCGCCGCCTCGCGTATGGCGAAAGCAGCAACGACGAGGCGATGCGCTTGCAGGAACTGGCCAGGGCCGAACGCTCGCTGCGCCTGGAAGCGCTCAATGCGGAGCGCGATGAACTGTTCCGCCGCCGCATCTCGGGCGAGCTGGACGACACCATTCACTTGCGCCTGCTGCGCGAAATCGACTTGCTGGAAGCGACACTGGAAGAATAGCAACACTCTGGCCCGCCGAGGCAGTGTTGATAAGTAATTCTCATGGTAAAGAATGCAAGTTTTCACATTCGTGTTTATAATGCAAGGTTTATGGCGTCATGCCGTGATTTACTTTCAACATGGACTTCCGTAGAGTCTGTGTTGCGAAGTAACTATTTGAATAGCCACCGACCTGCATAAAGACACCGACGCCGTGCCCTCCTTCCCTCGCTACCGGCAGCGCCCCGCGCCGCCCGTCCTGCTCGCTGTCGTGCTGCTGGCCTCGCTGCTCGCCTGCGGTGCGCTGGCGCCGTGCGCGGCGTGGGCGCAAACGGGCGCGGCTGCCGACGCCAGGCGTCCCGCCGAAGTGGCGCAGGTCCTGTTCGGCATCATCAGTTATGTGCGCTGGCCCGTGGCGCGCCAGGAAGTGCGTGTCTGCATGCTCGGTGCGCCACGCTACGGCGCGTCCATCGTCGACACTCCCGCTTCCAGTCTGGGCCAGCGCATCCGCGTGAAACTCCCGGCGATGGCCAGCGCGGCCAGCGAATGCGACGTCGTCTATATGGGCAGCCTGCCCGAGGGCGAACGCGAGCATCTGCTCGCGCAGATCATCGGCAAACCGATTCTATCGGTCGCCGAACCGGGTACTTCCTGCGCCGTGGGCACCATGTTCTGCCTGCGCCTGACCGAGGCGCAGATCGGTTTTGACGTCAACCTCGACGCCATCGCCCGCAGCGGCCTGCGCGTGCATCCGAATGCCTTGCAAATTGCACGTCGCAAGGGACCGCCGCCATGAGCGCCCGCATGAGCAACAAGCACGCCCGCCAGCCCCGCCGCACGCTCGACAGCGTGCTGCGGCGCGCCCACCTGAGCGTGTCGCTGATCGCCGTGCTGGCCGCCGGCCTGACCCTGACGGCCGTGGCGCTGCTGGCCCTGCGTGTGTATTCGGACCAGAACCTGCGCCTGGTGGCCCGGTCGATGAGCTACACGGTGGAAGGGGCCGTCGTCTTTGGCGACTCCATGGCCGCCAGGGAAGCGCTGGCCCTGATCGGCGTCAATGAAGATATCGACCAGGCCCAGGTAAGCGACCAGGCCGGCAAGGTGCTGGCCCGCTGGGAACGGGGCGAACACGGCACGCGCTACTACATCGAGCGTGCGTTGACGGGCTGGATGCTGCCCGATTCGCTGACCTTCCCCATCATGCGCAATGACCAGGCCATCGGCAGCATCAAGCTGGTGCCGCACAGCCGCAGCCTGCTGCCCTTCCTGCTCAGCGGCCTCTCCTGCCTGCTCGCCTGCCTGGTGCTGAGCCTGGTCGTTGCCGTGCGCCTGTCGCGCAGCATGGAAACGGAAATCACGTCGCCCCTGCGCCACCTGGCGGAAACGGCGCACCGCGTGCGGCGCGACCGCTCATTCGAGCTGCGCGTGCCGCCCGCCAATATCGCCGAGCTGAACCAGATCAATGACGACTTCAACGCCCTGCTCGACGAACTGGAAGCGTGGCAAAGCCATCTGCAGAAGGAACACGCCTCGCTGTCGCACCGCGCCAACCATGACAGCCTGACGGGCCTGTCGAACCGCGCCTTCATGGAAGCGGAACTGGAACGCGCCATCCTCGACGCGCGGGTGGGCAATGGCAAGGTGGCCGTGCTGTTCCTCGACAGCGACCGCTTCAAATACATCAACGACACCTTCGGCCATGCCTCGGGCGACCGGGTGCTGGTGACGATCGCCGCGCGCATCAAGCAGCAATTGCGCGAAGGCGACTTGGTGGCGCGCCTGGGCGGCGACGAATTCGCCATCGTGCTCAAGCCGCTGCGCAACAGCAGCGACGCCATGCACATCGCCGACAACATCATCGCCGCCATGGCGCAAGCCATTGAACTGCCCACCGGCAACAGCATCGTCAGCTCGCTGACCATCGGCGTGGCCGTCTTTCCCGATCACGCCATCGACGCCATCTCGCTCGTCGGCGCGGCGGACGAAGCCATGTACCGCGCCAAGCAGGCGCAGCGCGGCACGCGCCAGGTGGCACGCCTGCCGCAACCCCATACTCACCCCTGAACCAAGGAGCAACACCATGCAATTCATCTACACGCAATTACGCCGCGGCTTACTCGGCTTGTTCATGCTGGGCCTGCTGGCCGCCTGCCAGAGCACGCCAGAAATCAAACCGCTGTTCAATGCCGAGCAAGTGGCCACCTTGAAGGAACAAGGCTTCAACCAGACGGACGAAGGCTGGGAACTGAGCTTTACCGACAAGCTGCTGTTCGAATTCGACGCCGCCAAGCTGATCGCACCCAGCCGGGGCGCCATCCAGAAAATCAGCGCCGCCCTGCTGAAAGTGGGCATCACGCACATGCGCGTGGAAGGCCATACGGATAACGAAGGCACGGAAGCGTACAACAACAAGCTGTCGCTGGCGCGCGCCAACGTGGTGGCCGACGCCATGAGCGCATCGGGCATTCCGCGCGAGAACATCACCGTCAAGGGCCTGGGCATGAGCAAACCCGTGGCCTCGAACGCCAGCAAGACGGGCAAGGCGGAAAACCGCCGCGTCACCGTCATCGTTTCGGCGCCTTGACCATGGGCGTGCCCGCCGTGCGCTGGGTCGTGATGGGCGTATCCGGCTGCGGCAAGAGCGCCGTCGGCAGCCTGCTGGCCGGCGCCTTGCACGTGCCCTACGTGGAAGGCGACGAGGTGCATCCACCGGAAAACGTGGCCAAGATGGCGGCCGGCATTCCCCTCGACGATGCCGACCGGGCCGGCTGGCTGGCCGCCCTGCGCGAGCGCATCGCCACGGCCCGCGCGCAAGGCAGCGGCCTCGTCGTCTCGTGCTCGGCCCTGAAGCGCGCCTACCGCGACGTGCTGCGCGAGGGCGACCCGGCCCTGCGCTTTATCCACCTCGATGGCCCGCGCGACGTGCTGGAAAGCCGCTTGCAGCGCCCCGGCCATTTCATGCCGGCCAGCCTGCTCGACAGCCAGCTGGCCACCTTGCAGCCATTGCAGCCGGACGAGGCCGGCATGGTGCTCGACATCCGCCAGCCGCTGCCCGTTTTGCTGGAACAAATCCTGCAGGCGCCCTGACGGGCGGCCGCGCGGCTGGACAGCCCGCGGCCCCCTGTGTAGACTGGCGCGCACTTTCATGAGGGATTTCTATGAGCACACCAACGACAAAACCAGCACCGGGCCCGGAATTCTGGGAACGCGCCGACCAGGTCATCGCCCTGGCCAATGAGCAATGCATGCACAGCGGCGGCAATGAAGTGGCCACCTCGCTGCTGTACGCAGCCGCCCGCTTCAACGCCTTCCTCGTCGCCAGCAAGAGCAACGACGTGGCCAAGATGCAGGAAGAAAAGGAAGGCGCAGTGGCATTCTTCACGGAACAGTACAAGCGCATGCTGACCGACAACTTCAACGACTACATCACCAACTTCGACAAGTACACGCAACCATCGTCGGCCCCCAAGGCCTGATGACGGCGGCCAGCCTGGATGGCCACCGCGCCCGCGCCACCCACGCCGACAGCCTGCTGCACGGCACGGTGCGCTTTGCGCCTTTACCATCGCTATGGCTGACGGCCATGCTGGCCGGCGCCGTGACGGGCGCCCTGTACTTCTTCAGCTGGACCGGCCTGCTGCTGTTTGCGGCCGGCACGGCCATCGTCCTGCTGTTCGGCCACTCGCTGGGCAGCCACCGCAAGCTGATCCACGACAGCTTTGAATGCCCGCAATGGCTGGAATACCTGCTGGTGTACCTGGGCGTGCTGGTGGGCCTCAGCGGTCCGCTGGGCCTGCTGCGCCAGCACGAACTGCGCGACTATGCGCAGCGCCTGCCCGATTGCCACCCCTATTTGCGCCACGGCGCCGGTTTCTGGCGCGATGCCTGGTGGCAATTGTTCTGCCGCCTCGACCTCGACCACCCGCCGCACATCGCCATCGAGCCGCGCATCGCGCACGACCGCTTTTACCGTTTTCTGGAAAGAAGCTGGATGCTGCAGCAACTGCCATGGGCCCTGCTGTTCTTTGTCTGGGGCGGCTGGGGCCTGGTCTGCTGGGGCGTCTGCGCGCGGGTCAGCGCCGGCGTGCTCGGCCATTGGTTGATCGGCTACTTCGCCCACAACCATGGCCAGATGCACTTCCACGTCGACGGCGCCGCCGTGCAGGGCCGGAATATCCGCCTGACGTCGCTGCTGACGATGGGCGAATGCTGGCACAACAACCATCACGCGTATCCGGGCTCAGCCAGGCTGGGCCTGCTGCCGGGAGAATGGGACCCGGGCTGGTGGATGCTGCTGCTGTTGCGGCGCCTGGGGCTCGTCTCCGGCCTGCGCCTGCCGCAAGACCTGGCGCCGCGGCCGGAACTGCGCGAAACGGCTGGCTGCAGATAGTTATTGACCAATCGTTCACCAATGCATATAGTGGTGCCAGAAACAGGGCATCCCGCCCCGTCGCACCCATCGCCTACCTACCATGGCCAGACCACGCAACTTTGACGAAGCGACCGTCACCAGCCAGGCCGCCGCCGTCTTTGGCAGCTTGGGCTACAACGCCGCGTCGATCGATGACCTGGTCAAGGCGACGGGTTTGCTGCGCGGCAGCCTGTACAAGGCTTTCGGCTCCAAACGCCATCTGTTTGAGCGCGTGCTGACACAAGCACTGCAGCCTGGCTGGCCAGCGCGGGAAGAAGCGGTCGATTTGCTGATCATCGCCTTGAAGGAACTGGCGCCCTCTGACGCCGCCATCACGGCGCTGTGCCGTGCCGCCGTACTGGACACGGGTGCCGATACGTCCCGCCTGCTGGGCGAACGCCTGTTAAGCCATCTGGATCAACCAACGAAGGAGACACCATGCCTAGCCTCGAATTGAACGACGATGCACTGACCATCCGCCTGGCCCTGTGGGAAAAACTGGCGTCCTTTCAGGGCAACCTGTGCATTCCCCTGCAACATGTGCGTGGAGCCACCGACGATGACGGTTTCCGCGGCGCGGCCCTTGGCTTGCGCGCACCGGGCACCAACCTGCCGGGAGTCATTTCGGCAGGCACGTATCACAAGGGCGGCGACCGCCAGTTCGTCTTCATGACGCGTGGCATGCAGCCACTGGTCATCGAATTGCAAGGCGAAAAATGGGCGCGCCTGGTGCTGGGCGTGCCTGATGCACGCGCCATGGCGGCGCGCATCAATGCGCTGGCCATGGCGCCAGCCTGAAGCATCAGTCCGGTTCGCCAACCAGGTAGTTGTTCTTCACGCGCACATAGTGCTCGGCCGAATAGCGCAGGTAGGCGATTTCCGCTTCCGTCAGCGCGCGTACCTTGGCGGCGGGACGGCCCACGTACAGGTGCCCGCTTTCCAGCACCTTGCCCGGCGACACCAGGCTGCCCGCGCCCAGCATCACGTGCTTTTCCACCACCACGTCATCCATGACGATGCTGCCCATGCCGATCAGGCACTCGTCGCCAATCGTGCAGCCGTGCAAGATGACGGAGTGGCCGATGGTCACGTATTTGCCGATGGTCAACGGTGACCCGTCGGGCTTGGCCGCGTTCCTGTGCGATACGTGACCCATGGAAAAGTCCTGGATATTGCTGCCTTCACCGATGACGATGCGGTTGACGTCGCCGCGCAGCACGCTGTTGCACCAGATCGAGCAGTCGTCGCCGATCTGCACGTCGCCAATCACTTGCGCCGTGTCATGCAGGTAGACGCGCTCGCCCACGACGGGGCGGGTATTCAGGTAGGAACTGACAGGCATCGCTTTCTCACTCTTCATTAAATTGAAACAACAGGATTCACACCCAGCCGGCGGCCAGCGCAAAAATCGCCAGGCCATGGGCCAGGGACGCGCCCAGTAAGCCGGCACGGCAATATACCAGCCCCGCCACCACGCCTTCGATCACGGTGAAGACGACGATGGGCGCACCCACCTGCGTGACGGTGGTGGCAAGGAAGGCGTGGCACAAGCCAAACAGCAGGCCCGACACCAGCGCCGCGCGCCAGGCCGGCAGCCAGGCGCGCAATTGCTGTTGCAGCAAGCCGCGAAACAGCAATTCCTCATAACAGTTGGCCGCCAGCGCAAAGCCCAGCAGCAAGGGTAGCAGCGATGACGCGACGGGCGGCAGGGACGGCAAGCCGAACAACGCTTTCAAACCCGTCGCCAGCGCGATGATCAGTGCCGCGCCCGCCACGCCCAGCAGCACGGACAGAACCGGGCGCATGCCGAACCAGCGGATCTGGCGGCGCGCCTCGTTTTCCAGCCAGCACGTGCTGGCCACCAGCCCCAGCGACATGGTGCCCAGCACCAGCAAGACCAGCGGCGGCGCAGTGAAGCGCAAACCGCCCGCCGCCACTTGCCAGTAGCCGTGCGCCGTCATCGCGTCGCGCGCCAGCACGAAAAACACGATGTGCACGAGCACGCCCAGCAGCGGCACCGTCCGGGGAACGGCCAGCAGCAAGGCGGCGCAGACGAGGAAGGCGGGCGTGATCGCCAGCAGATACTGCGCCAGGGAAGTCAGGTCGGCCATCGCTCACATCGGGAAAAGACGGTGCCAACGGGCACGGGCGCAGCAATTGTATGCGGCGGCTGGCAAAATGGGCAAATATCCATGCTATGCCGCCTTGCGCCCCCAATGCATCAGCCCATGCGCCGCCAGTCCCGCCGCCAGCCCCCACAGGGCGCCGCCCACGCCCAGCAGGGTCACGTTCGCAGCCGTGGCCAGGAAGGTGATCAAGGCCGTTTCGCGCATGCGCACGTCCGCCATCGCCTGTGCCAGGCTATTGCCGATGGCGCCCAGCAAGGCCAGGCCCGCCAGCGCCGTGATGAAGGAGCGCGGCAAGACCATGAACAGGCTGGCCAGGGTGACGCCGAAGATACCCACGAGGATGTACAACACGCCGCAAGTCAGGCCCGCGACATAGCGTTTCGACGGGTCCGCATGGGCATCCTTGCCCGTGCAGATGGCGGCCGTGATGGCGGCCACGTTGAAGGCGTGCGCGCCGAACGGCGCCATGAGCAGCGAACCGAGCCCCGTCACCGTCAAGATAGGATTGGCGCTGACCTGGTAGCCGTCGTTGCGCAGCACCAGCATGCCGGGCATGTATTGCCCCGTCAGGGTGATCAGGAACAGGGGCAGCGCCACGCCCAGCAGGGACGCCACGGAAAAACGCGGCATCTCGAACACGGGCGCGGCCAAGGCCAGTTCGATGCCTTGCGCATCGATGCGCCCCTGCGCCAGCAGCAGGGCCAGGCCGATCAGCATGATGCCGACCACGGCAAAGCGTGCCGTAAAGCGGCGCAGCACCGCGTACGACAGCAGCAATACCACCACCAGCACAGGATCGGCGCTGGCGCCGCCAAACGCGTTCACGCCGAACTGCAGCAGGATGCCGGCCAGCAAACCGGCGGCGATGCCACCGGGGATCAGCCGCACGAGACGTTCGAAGGCGCCGGACATGCCCAGCAGAATGAAGGCGATGGCGGAAATCATATAGGCGCCGATCACCTCGGCATACGGCGTGTGCGGCATGACGGTGGCGAGAAAAGCCACACCGGGCGTGGACCAGGCCGTGAGGATGGGCGCGCGGTAGCGGTAGCTGAGCCAGATGCCCGTCACGCCCACGCCGATGCTCAGCGACCAGACCCAGGACGCCGTCTGCGCGGCGCTCAGCTGGGCCAGCTGGGCCGCCTGGAACACCAGCACGAAGGTGCCGCCATAGTTGACGAGGACGGAAATGAAGGCGGCCATGGCGGGGGACGCCAGGTCGCGCCAGCGCGCCCGGTCGGCCATGGCGGCGGTTGTAGTGGTTGTTGTCATGTATATGCCTCTGCCATTAAAAGCGAGCATATTAATGGCCGTATGGACTGCTGAAGCATGCCAATTCAAGCACATACAGCAGACCACTTTGACAGCATCAATCGAGCGCGCGGGCCAGGCGGACGATGCCGCTGTCGATCTCGTGCGGGGTCAAGGCCGCAAAACCCAGCAGCCAGCCGCCGCGCGCCGGCGGCGTCGCGTACAAGCGGCTCAGGCCCGGCAGCACGATGCCCGCCTGCGCCGCCAGGCGTATCGTTTCCAGCTCCACCCTGCCCTCGTGCAGCAGACAGGGCATCTGCAAGCCGCCCGGCGGCAGCTGCGCCGTGACCACGTGCGGCAGGTGCCGCTGCACGGCCTGCGCCATCGCATCGCGGCGCACGGCATAGACCTTGCGCATGGCGCGCACATGGGCCGCGAAATGGCCATCGGCGATGAAACGGGCCAGTGTCAGCTGATCGAGTTGCGGCGTGTGACCGTCGAGGATACTGCGTGCATGGGTCATCGGCTGCACCAGCGCGGGCGGCAGCACCATGTAGCCGATGCGCAGGCCCGGATACAGCGACTTGGCGAAGGTGCCCAGGTAAATCGTGCGCTGCTGCGTGTCGAGCCCCTGCACGCACGCCGTCGGCATGCCCGCGTAGTGGAACTGGCTGTCGTAATCGTCCTCGATGATCCAGCCCTGGCGCTCGGCCGCCCAGGCAGTCAGGGCCAGGCGGCGCTCGAGCGCCAGGGTGGCGCCCGTCGGATATTGATGCGACGGCGTGACATACACCGTGTTGGCCCCGCTGCGGTCCGCGCGCAGGTGTTCGATGGACAAGCCATGCGCATCGACGGGCACGGGCACCACGCGCAGTTGCGCCATCTCGAAGGCCTTGCGCGCGCCGAAATAGCCGGGGTCTTCCATCAGGATGGGGCCATGCGCGTCGGCCAGCACCTGCGCGCACAGGTACAGGGCCTGGCGCGTGCTGCTCAGCACCAGCACCTGGCCGGCCGTGGCCCGCGCGCCCCGCTCCAGGTTCACATAGTCGGCGATGGCCTGGCGCAAAGGCTCGGCCCCTTGCGGGTCGCCGTGCAGCAGCACATGGTGTTCGCTGGCCGCCTGGCGCCGCAAGCGCTCCCACACGTCGAGCGGAAAAGCCCGCGTTTCCGGCAAGCCCGTGGCGAAAGCTTTTACGTTCTGCTGATCGGCCACGCCGCCGCTGGCGAGAATCTGCGCACCGCGCACGCTGAGCGCCACCGGCTGCGCCGGCATCGACAACGGCGCTACCGCCGGCTTGCCCAGCAAGCTCGCGCCTATCGTCGACGAGACGAAACTGCCCGATCCCGCCTGGCGCTGGATATAACCGTCCAGGCGCAGTTGCGCGTACGCCATTTCCACCGTGTCGCGCGACACGCCCAGCGACTGCGCCAGCGCGCGCGTGGCCGGCAGGCGCAGGCCCGGTGCCAGCACGCCATCGAGTATCAGCTGGCGCAGCGCGCGCTGCACGCGCACGCGCAAATCGAGCGCCGCCAGTTCGGGCGCGGCGATGCGGATTTTCAGGGTGTCGAGTTCGAACTGCGGCGTCATGTGGCCTTGGCGCGGACGGCATCCACGGCAGCCATGCTGCTGGCCAGCGAAAAACCGTGCTGCTGCAGCACGGCCACCAGCTGTTCGCCGGCGCAGCCCAAACGCAGGTTTTCCGCCACCCAGTCCCGCCAGGCGGCGCCGATCTCCGGCATCGCTTCCTCTTCCAGGGTGAGACCCAGTATGCACTTGGCCAGCAAGCCGTTGATGCGTTTCGTGTCGATCAGGTGCTGCACCACGGCGTGGCCCGAGTGCGGAAATGGGTGCAGGGTACAGCGGCCGAAGGCGGCCAGGCGCTGCGCGTGCATGGCGTCGAGGTTGACCGATTCGCTGGCGCTGGCGCCAGGGTTGGCCACATCCGGCCGGGCCGCGTCAGGCCGCGTGCCGAACACCAGGTGCAGCTGCGTATGCTCAGTTGCCCTGGCGCGGCACAGGGCCGCCAGGTCGTAATAGCCGGAGGCTGGCGGGTCTTGCGCCAGCGATTCCATCACGGGCAGCCAGCGCAGCTCATGGTACAAGCGCGCCTGCTGCACGTCGAGGAAGGACAGCGGCCCGAAGGCGACGATCTGCTGCGCGTCCAGCAGCAAGCCATACATGACGGCCGCGTACGCGCCCATGGACTGGCCGACGGTCGTGACCTGGCTGGGCGCGATGCGGCGCACGAGTTCGCGCAAGGCTTGCGCCGTCTCATCGACATGGTTGCCCAGGCCTGCGATGCGGCGGTGGTACCAGGCATTGCCCGAATCGCGCACGAGGATCTTGTTCAGCGGCTGCCCGCTGGCCTGCTCCAGTTTTCTCAGGCGCCCGTAAAAATCGAAGGCGGGACGCGTGGTCCACGAAACGAAGCCGAAGGCGATCACCAGCGGCGCGCCGGGCACGATGCGGTCGACCAGCACGTCGTCGGCAGTGGTGGCCACCAGTCGATTATCCAGCGCTTGCGCTTGCAGCATCGGCCCGGCTCCCCGATCAACGTTAAAGAAAGCATGAGTTTAATGCCAGGACTGGCAAAATGGAAACAATCACCGCTGCCGTGCGCTGAACGGCGCGAAAAACCTGCTAGTCTGCAGGCATTCCCCCTCACAGGAGCATCCCATGCCGCATCGCCTGAAATACCTTCCTCTCGCCGCCGCCATCGCCATGGCCGGTGGCTGCGCGGCCACCAGCGACAGCGCCAAGCCGAACGCCAGCCTGGCGCCGCAGGCCAGCCTGACGAATACCTACTGGAAGCTGACGCAGCTCGATGGGGCTCCCGTGGCGATGGCGCCGCAGCAGGAGCGCGAAGTGCGCATCACCCTTACCGCCGATGGCAAGGTCACCGGTTTCACAGGCTGCAACCGCGTCATGGGCGGCTATACGCTGGCCGGCACGGCCCTGCGCTTCACGCAACTGGCCGGCACGCGCATGGCCTGCCCGCCCCCGTTGATGCAGCTGGAAAGCGCCGTACTGGCCGATTTGAACAGCGTGACGGGCTACCAGATCGAAGGCGAGAAGCTGATCCTGCTCAAGGATGGCGCGCCCGTGGCCAGGTTTGAATCGGTCTACCTGTGAAATAAAAATCGACTGCCGTTACAATGGCTTCCAGCCCATCATCTGGAAGGAAGCCATGTCCGCACTGCCCTCGCCGTCTTCATCCCCGACACCATCGGCCGCCGGCCGCTACCGCGCTTTTCTGTTCGACATGGACGGCACCGTCATCAATTCCATCGCCGCCGCCGAACGCATCTGGGGCACGTGGGCGCAGCGCCAGGGCCTCGACGTGGCGGCCTTTTTACCCACCATCCACGGCGCCCGCTCGGTCGACACCATCGCCAAACTGCGCTTGCCCGGCGTCGACGCGCAGCGCGAGTCGCAGGGCATCACGGATGCGGAAATCATCGACGTGGAAGGGATCATTGAAATCGCGGGCGCGCTGCGCTTTTTGGAATCGCTGCCGCCCGCACAATGGGCCATCGTCACCTCGGCGCCGCGTGCGCTGGCGACGGCCCGCCTGAAGGCGGCCGGCATGCCGATACCGGCCATCATGGTGACGGCGGAAGACGTCAAGGCGGGCAAGCCGAAACCCGATTGCTACCTGCTGGCGGCTGAAAAACTGGGCGTGGCGCCCTCCGACTGCCTCGTGTTCGAAGACGCGTCGGTCGGCATCGAGGCGGGCGAAGCGGCTGGCGCGAAGGTCATCGTCGTCACGGCCACGCATGCGCACCCGCTGGCCACGCGCCACCCGGCCATCGACAATTATGAAGCCATCGTCGCAACCGTCGATGCCGACGGCTTTATTGTCCTGGCCGAGACGGCTGCAGCACGCGCGACAAGATAGACTGCTCCAGCGCGGCGAAGGCCGCATGGCCGCGCTGGCGCGGGCGCGGCAAGTCCACCGGCACGTCCATGGTGATCTGGCCACCCTCGATCAGCAGCACCCTGTCGGCCAGGGCCACGGCTTCGGCCACGTCGTGCGTCACCAGCACGGCCGTGAAACCGCGCGCCAGCCATAGCGACTCGATCAGCTGCTGCATCTCGATGCGCGTCAGGGCGTCAAGCGCACCTAGCGGTTCGTCGAGCAGCAGCAGTTGCGGCTCGTGCACGAGGGCGCGCGCCAGCGCCACGCGCTGCTTCTGCCCGCCCGACAGGGCAGATGGCCAGTCGTTTGCCCGTTCGGCCAGGCCCACCGTCCACAGCGAGGCGGCCGCCGCGCCGACGGAACGGGGCAGGCCCAGGGCCACGTTATCGAGCACCGTTTTCCACGGCAGCAGACGCGATTCCTGGAACATGATGCGGATGTCGGGCGCGCCCACGCCGCTGCCGATGGCAACCTTGCCGTCATCGACGCTTTCCAGTCCCGCGATCGAGCGCAGCAAGGTGCTCTTGCCGCAGCCGCTGCGCCCCACGATGGCGACGAACTCGCCCGCTTCCAGCTGCAGGTCGACGTTCTTCAAAACAGGACGTTCGCCATAGGCCTTGCTCAATTGCGTCAGCTCCAAAGGCACGCCACGGCGCGCCAAGGGAGCTTGCGGCGCGGCCTTGGCCTGCGGCGGCGCACTGGCCGGGTCGTATTGCACGAAATGCGACAAAAAATCCGTTTCGATCTGGATGGGGGCGAGCAGCATGGTGTCTTCCTTCGTCATTTCGTCACTATCGGTAAGCGGGATTCCATCGCAGGCAGTGGCGTTCCAGCCGGCGCGAGAACAGATCGGCCAGCTTGCCCAGCAAGGCGTACAACAAAATCCCCACCAGCACCACGTCCGTTTGCAAAAATTCGCGTGCATTCATCGTCATGTAGCCGATGCCGGCCTGCGCCGAGATGGTTTCGGCGACGATCAGCAGCACCCACACGAGGCCCAGCGAAAAGCGCACGCCCACCAGAATCGAGGGCATGGCGGCCGGCAGGATCACGTCGCGGTACAAAGGCCAGCCCGAGAGGCCATAGCTTTTCGCCATTTCGATCAAGCCCTGGTCGGCCGAGCGGATGCCGTGGAAAGTATTCAGGTAGACGGGAAAGAAGACGCCGACGGCCAGCAGGAACAGCTTGGCCGTTTCATCGATGCCGAACCACAGGATCACCAGCGGAATCAGGGCCAGCGCGGGGATGTTGCGCACCATTTGCAGGGTCGTGTCGAGCAGGGTTTCCGCGTGGCGGAAGCTGCCCGTCAATAAGCCCAGCAGCAAGCCCAGTCCCGCACCGACGGCGAAACCGACCGTCGCGCGCCACAAGCTCGTTTTCAGGTGCAGCCACAATTCGCCCGACACGGCCAGGTGCCAGAACGCCTTCGCCACGGCCCATGGCTCGGGCAGGATGCGGCTCGACAGCCAGCCCCACTGCGCCGCCAGCTGCCAGGCCAGCAGCAGCGCCACGGGCAAGGCCCATGGCGCCAGCGAATCACGCCATGGCGCGGCGCCTGCCCGTCGTATGGAGCCGGCCGCCATCTCAGGCCGCCTTTTTCTGCGGCGCGGCAGGCACGATATTGCTGGCCATGACTTCGCCGAAGGGCCCCGTCAGTGACTGCTCACCCACGGCCTTGCCCTTGCCCAGCAGCGGGAACACCAGTTCGGCAAAGCGGTACGATTCTTCCAGATGCGGGTAGCCCGAGAAAATGAAGGTGTCGATGCCCAGGTCCGCGTATTCCTGCATGCGCGCCACCACGGTCGGCCCGTCGCCGACGAGGGCCGTGCCCGCGCCGCCGCGCACCAGGCCCACGCCGGCCCACAGGTTGGGCGACACCTCGAGCTTGTCGCGCCGCCCGCCATGCAGGGCCGCCATGCGCTGCTGGCCCACGGAATCCATCTTGCCGAAGGCCGCCTGCGCCTTGGCGATGATGTCATCATCGAGGTGGCTGATCAGTTCATCGGCCGCGCGCCAGGCCGCCTCGTTCGTTTCGCGCACGATCACGTGCAATCGGATGCCAAACCGGACTGTGCGGCCTTTTTTTGCCGCGCGCGCGCGGATGTCGGCAATCTTTTCCGCGACGGCGGCCGGCGGCTCGCCCCACGTCAAGTACACGTCCATCTGCTCGGCCGCCAGTTCATGCGCCGGTTCCGACGAGCCGCCGAAATACAGCGGTGGATACGGCTTTTGCACGGGCGGATACAGGGTTTTTGCACCCTTCACCTGGATATGCTTGCCCTCGAAATCGTAGCCGGCCGCGCCGCCCTCGCCCGCCAGCGTGGCGCGCCACACCTTGATGAATTCATCGGAGATTTCATAACGCTTGGCGTGGTCGGCAAACAGGCCGTCCGCTTCCAGCTCGCCCTGGTCGCCGCCCGTGACGACGTTGATCAGGAGGCGCCCGTTCGACAGGCGGTCGAACGTTGACGCCATGCGCACGGCCAGGCCCGGCGTGGACAGGCCGGGGCGGATGGCGACGAGGAACTTGAGCTTTTGCGTCACGCTGATCAGCGACGACGCCACCACCCACGCATCTTCGCAGGATCGGCCCGTCGGCAGCAGCACGCCGTCGTAGCCGAGCGTGTCGGCGGCCACGGCCACCTGGCGCAAATAATCGGCATCGACGGGACGCGCGCCCTGCGACGTGCCCAGGTAACGGCTGTCGCCGTGGGTAGGGATAAACCAGAAGACATTCAATGACATGGTGCGCTTTCCTTTGCTTGTTTATTTTGTGCTGGTGGCCAGCTGGCGCGCCGGCAGCAGCGCGTCCTTGACGACGATCGGTTTGGGTATCAGCTTCAGTCCGGAAAACGCATCGGCCACCCTTTGCTGCGAAGCGATGACATCGACCGACACGGGTTTGACGCCATACGCATAGCGCGAGGCGGCCAGCGCCACGACATCCTTGCCCAGCCCCGTCTGTGCCGACAGGATCGTCGCCACTTCCTCCGGATTGTTGCGGCCCCAGTCATCGACCTTGGCCACTTCATCGAGCAAGATGCGCAGGATCTGGGGATTTTTTTCCGCATACGTGCGCGAAGCCAGGTAGAACTGGTAGTTCGCCACCAGGCCCTTGCCATCGGCCAGCACGCGCGCACCCAGCTGCTTTTCGGCGGCCGCCAGGAACGGATCCCAGATGGCCCACGCATCCACGCTGCCCCGCTCGAAGGCGGCGCGCGCATCGGCCGGCGGCAGGAACACGGGCTGGATGTCGGCGTACGCGACACCGGCCTTTTCCAGCGCTTTCAATAACAGGTAGTGCACGTTCGAGCCCTTGTTCAGGGCGATTTTCTTGCCCTTCAAATCGGCCAGGGTGCGCAGGCCGGAACCCTTGGGCACGACGATGGCTTCGCTGGCCGGCGACGCCGGCTCATTGCCGACGTAGACCAGGTTGGCGCCAGCCGCCTGGGCAAAGATCGGTGGCGCCTCGCCCACAGTGCCGAAATCGATGCTGCCCACGTTCAAGCCCTCGAGCAGCACGGGGCCGGCCGGAAACTCCGTCCATTTCACGCCCACGCCCTGTTCGGCCAGGCGTTTTTCCAGGGTGCCGCGCCCTTTCAGCAGGGTCAGCGTGCCGTATTTCTGGTAGCCGATGCGCACCTGGAGCTCCCCTTTGGCCTGCGCCTGCGCCGCGACCGGCATGCCGGCCGCCATCACGCCGGCAGCGGCGGCAAACAGCAGGCCCAGGGTGGTACGGCGCGAAAGTCGTTGTGCGTGGCGGTGTGTCATGGCAGTTCCTTGGTCGGTGAATAATCAGGCAGCTTGATAGTGGGACGCGTACGGCTGGTCTTGCAGCGAACGCACGGGGTGCGGGATCTCGGCTGGCGCAGGCGGGCGCTGTCCCTGCAGCACGAACAGGCCCGTGGACAATTCCTCGATGCCGGCCTGCACACGATCGGCAATCGGCGCGTCCAGGCTCAGGCCCCCTTCTTCGTGCCACGCCAGCTGCTGCGCATTAGCATAGATGCTGGTGAAGACTTGCTTGGCGCCCAGCGCATGGAGCACGGGACGCAGCGCATAGTCGAGCGCCAGGGTGTGGGCATGGCCGCCGCCCGTGGCCAGCGGCAGCACCAGCTTGCCGGCCAGGCCATCTTGCGGCAGCAGGTCGAGGAAGGCTTTCAGCAGCCCTGTATAGGACGCCTTGTAGATGGGCGTGGCGATCACGATGGCGTCCGCATCGGCCACGGCGCGCACGGCGCGGGCGATCGCCGCATCGTCGTAGTCGGCCAGCAGCAAGGCGCGCGCCGGCAAGTCGCGCACATGCAGCTGGGCGTAGCTGTGGCCCTGCAGCGCCAGCTGTTCGCCGATATGCAGCAGCAGGCGGCTGGAACTCGATGGGAGTTGCGGGCTACCGCCCAATAACAAGATGCTCATGTGATGCCCGTCCCTGTAGGTTGTCGAAAGTGGCGTTGCTCGGATGCTTGCAGCCTATCGCCATCAGAAGCCCAGTAAAACGAATGCTTTCGCGCTTCGATATGCGTTTTTTGACTATCCGGGCCTGACGCCCCGCAAGCGAAGGCACCGGTCCGCGCATGGCTTTTTTCGCATATCCATGCGCGGTTTTCTTCGTGTACGGCGCGCGCGGGGCGGTGCAATATCAGCGTCATCGTCTTTCTGGAATCTCACCCATGTCTAGCGTTTTTCTCCATGCCGCCCGTCCCCAGCCGCCTGTGCCGGAACCCCTGCAGGACGCCATCAGCATCGCCACGTCGCTGGCCGCGCGCCTGGCCGAAACGGCCAATGCCCGTGACCAGGCCGGCGGCCATGCGGCGCAGGAACGCGAATGGCTGCGCGAGTCGGGCTTGCTGACCCTGTCGATTCCCGTGGAATTCGGCGGCCAGGGCGCGTCGTGGCCCCTCGTCTACCAGGTGATCCGCATCCTGGCGCGCGCCGACAGCGCGCTGGCGCACGTCTTCGGCTTCCACCATTTGCAGCTGGCCGGCCTGCAGCTGTATGGCAGCGCGCAGCAGCAGCGCCGCCTGCTCACCCTGACCGTCGACGAGCGACTGTTCTGGGGCAATGCCTTGAACCCGCTCGACAAACGGGTCACGGCCACCGACAGTGGCGACGGCTATATCCTCGACGGCATCAAGAGCTTCTCTTCCGGTTCCGTGGGGTCCGACTGGCTGACCGTCTCCGCCTGGCACGCGCCCACGCAGACGGCGCTGATCGCCGCCCTGCCCACGCGCCAGGATGGCGTCACCGTGCAGGCGGACTGGGACGCCTTCGGCCAGCGCCAGACGGACAGCGGCAATGTGCATTTCCACGGTGTCGCCCTGCCACGCGACCTCGTGCTGCAGGCGCCCGCGCAAGCGGCCACGCCGCAAGCGACCGTGCGCTCGCAGATCGCGCAACTGATCATGAGCAACCTCTATCTGGGCATCGCCGAAGGCGCGTTCGAGGCGGCGCGCCAGTACACGGACGAGCAGGCAAAAGCCTGGTTTGCCTCGGGCGTGGCCAAGGCAACGGACGACCCCTTGGTGCAGCACCGCTATGGCCAGCTGTGGCTCTTGCTGCGCCCCGCGCAAGTGCTGGCCGACAATGCGGCGCAGGAACTGGAAAAGGTGTTCCGCAAGGGCGCGCTGGTGACGGCGCGCGAACGGGGCTTGCTGGCCGTGGCCGTGGCCGAGGCCAAGTGCCTGGCGCACAAGGCGGGACTCGAGATCAGCAGCCAGATGTTCGAACTGACGGGTGCCCGTTCCACCTCGGCCCAGTATGGCTACGACCGCTACTGGCGCAACGTGCGCGTGCATACCCTGCACGATCCCATCGACTACAAGCTGCGCGACCTGGGACGCTTTGCCTTGACAGGCACGGTGCCCGAGCCGACGGCGTATTCGTAAAACCACGGCCTGGCGAATCGATACATTCACGCCGCAGGCTATTTAGCGGACTTCCGGGGTCAGACCCGGCGGGTCTGACCCCAGTTCTTCATTATGCAGGAGTTAACATGACCATCGCCCGCCGCAGCATCATCCTCACCGCCCTGTCACTCGCCCTGGCCGGCGGCTTCGTCCACGCCAAGGACCCGAAAGACATCACCATCGGCACCAGCGCCGGGCCGTATGCGGACCAGATCAAGCTGGGCATCAAGCCTATCCTGGAAAAACAGGGCTACAAGGTCAAGCTGGTGGAGTTCAATGACTACATCCAGCCGAACTTCGCGCTGGCCGAGGGTTCGCTCGACGCCAACGTCTTCCAGCACATCGTCTACCTGAAGAAATTCGCGCTGGAGCACAAGCTGGCCCTGACGGACCTGATCACGATCCCGACCGCGCCGATTGCCATCTACAGCAAGAAGCACAAGACCCTGGACGACGTGAAGGAAGGCACGACGGTGGGCTTGCCGAACGATCCGACCAACCAGGCGCGCGCGCTGGTGCTGCTCGACCAGCTGGGATGGATCAAGCTGCGCGCCAGCTTCGACCCCGTGCGCGCGTCGGAAAAGGATATCGCCGTCAACACGAAGAAAATCAAGCTGCTGCCACTGGAAGCGGCGCAACTGCCACGCTCGCTGGGCGACACCGATTACTCCTTCATCAATGGCAATTACGCGCTGGCCTCGGGACTGAAACTGACGGAGGCGCTGGTGGCCGAGAAAATCTCGCCCAACTACATCAACCTGGTGGCCATCCGCACTGCGGACAAGGACAAGCAGTTCGCGAAAGACCTGGCGGCGGCCTACCGCTCGCGCGAATTCCTCGACATCACGAACAAGCACTTTGCCGGCTATTCGAAACCCGATTACCAGCAAGCGTTGCAAACGGCAGCCAAGTAAGCCATGGCCAAGACGATACGCTTCAACGCCTTCCAGATGAACACCGTCGGCCACCAGTCGCCGGGGCTGTGGACGCATGCGCGCGACCGCAGCCACCGCTACACGGATCCCGCACACTGGACGGAACTGGCGCAGCTGCTGGAAGCGGGCCTGTTCGACGCCGTGTTCCTGGCCGACGTGCTGGGCGTGTACGACGTGTACCGGGGCAGCCTCGATGCGGCCCTGGAACACGGCGTGCAGGTGCCGCTGAACGATCCGCTGGCGCTCGTGCCCATCATGGCGCAGGCGACCACGCACCTGGGTTTCGGCGTCACCTGCGCCCTCACCTACGAACACCCGTACACGTTCGCGCGGCGCATTTCCACGCTCGATCACCTGACGGGTGGGCGCATCGGCTGGAATATCGTCACCGGTTATTTAGACAGCGCGGCGCGCAACCTGGGCTTGAGCCAGCAGCTGGGCCACGACGAGCGCTACGACCTGGCCGACGAATACCTGGACGTCGTCTACAAGCTGTGGGAAAAGAGCTGGGATGACGACGCCGTCGTCAACGACAAGGCACGCGGCATCTACGCCGATCCGGCCAGAGTCCATCCGATCAACCATGCCGGGCGCCACTACCAAGTGCCCGGCATCCATTTGTGCGAGCCGTCGCCCCAGCGCACGCCGCTGCTGTACCAAGCGGGCACCTCGCCGCGCGGCACGCGCTTCGCGGCGCGCCACGCGGAAGCGACCTTTGTCAGTGGCCCCAGCAAGACGGTGGTGAAACGCTACGCCGACGACTTGCGCGCCGCCGTGCGGCAAAGCGGACGCGATGGCGACGCGCTGCTGATCTACGCGCAGGCGCTCGTCATCACGGGCGCCACGGAAGAAGAAGCGCGCGCCAAGCACGCCGGCTACCTGCGCCACGTGAATATCGAGGCGGCCCTCGTGCTGCTGTCGGGCTGGACGGGCGTCGATTTCAGCCGCTACCCGCTCGACGCCACCATCGACTACATCGATTCCCCGGCCGGCCGCTCGGCGCTGGCCTCGTTCAGCCAGGCCGATCCGGATCGCACGTGGACGGTGCGCGAAGCGGCCGAATACATCGGCCTGGGCGGGCGCGGCCCCGTGCTGGTGGGCGATGCGCGCCAGGTGGCCGACCAGCTGGAAAGCTGGCTCGATGAAACGGGCATCGACGGCTTCAACCTCGCCTTCGCCGTGGCCCACGACAGCATGGCCGACGTGGTGGCCCACATCGTGCCGGAACTGCAGCGGCGCGGCCGCTACCGCACCCATTACGAGGAAGGCAGCTTGCGCCACAAGGTCTTCGGCCGGGGCCCGCGCCTGCCTGCCGATCACGCGGGACGCCTGGTCAGCATCGCATCCGCCGCCGACGCCCTGGCAGCGGCCTGACATATCCGATTCCCCATTCAAGGACACCATGAAACGCAGAACCATCTTGCAACTGGCCGCCAGCGGCGCCGCCGTCGGCGTCTTGCCCACCCTGACCGAGCCCGGACTAAGGTGAAGTGAAATCCCGACTTCTTGCGTGTGGAGCGGCCGTGCAGAATAGATAAAAAAGCTCACCATAGGATTTCGCCAATTCCGCAATTCCAGACACTTTATGAGATGAGCTGCAGTCGGCGGTTAGCTCCGATAAAGGTCCCCTGCGGCTGGCCAGGTCACACTTACACAATATATAAAAATTCTACGCTCGATAGTTACTTCTGCTCGTCTAGCTCGGCAACTCGCCTATAGCTGTTCGCCATAGAGTAGAATTGGTTAGTCCTCTGACCAACGCGACCAAATGGATATTCCTGCTTTACGCGACCTACTTCGTCCTATCGTCGGCGATTTCAAAGATCACTGTACGAACACGTTTATACCGGAACGCTGCATTGAGTTAGGGCTACCAGTTCCGGACGACGTAGGCAGTAAGCGAGAACGATGGCACGCCGCTTTCGATGCTTTGGAAGATGTGGATGTCCCCCTCTTCGCACAAGAATTGGTCGACCGGGAGCACTTGAGTCCTCAAGTGCGTAATAACGTCCAAGACATCCTTTGGGGCGATACGCCAGTTGTTGTTATACCGAAACGGCACCGTCGCGACGTCGCACGTGCACTGCAATCACTCGTGCTCTTTCACCATTGGGATAGCTTTGCTCAACTGCTTAAAGATGTGTTTGTCATCTACGAGACAGTAAGCTGGGCATCTTTAAATGGCGAACCCACTGGAGTACTCGGAGAAATTTTTCGACATTTTGTCCGCAATGAAGAAGACGCCGACGTCGAATGGCTATTCGACTACCTGAATGCGTTTGATCTTTCTGACAATCGATTTAGTGTCTTTCTCAAAGGCCTCACCTCAGCAGATGTCCAAAGAGACATCGAGCACCAGATGTCTATCATAGCGGCGATGAACGTACCTCTTAAGGCATGTGGCGCAGAGATGCGTCACACAGACGAGCACGAAGGCTACCCTGTCTTCAACTTGGTAACTCTGCATACAACACTCACTCGGCCGAAAAACCTTATCTTCGCATCCTCCACCAAACCAGACATTCGTTTTCGAGACGCAGTAAACAACGACATCGAAATTGTGTCAAACGCAAACGACTGTCTCTTCTATGACAGGCCAATAGGCTTAGAAGGTCTGCGTTGGAAAGACTTGCAGCAATGGTGGGCCGATATGTCGATGGAAAAAGACCAGCAAGCTGCGAAAAAGACGTTGTACCAAAGACTATTATCTTGCTTGCCAAAATCTTCACCACCCCAGCGCTTACTGTTTACATCGTTCTACAGAGCATTCGGAAAGGAGATTCCCGATTTACCGGCGCTATTACCTGAGGTATGGCTGCACTGGGATCCTAAGACAGTGGCACAGCGTGGTGTGCACGCACTACTCAACCATCGTATGGACTTCCTTCTTCTTTTCCCTGGCGGTGCTAGAGTCGTAATTGAAGTTGACGGGGTTCAACACTACGCCGATGATACCTGCCGAGCTGACACGCGCCGGTATGCTAGATTGGCGGCAGGAGATCGGGAGCTCAAATTGGCAGGTTATGAGGTTTATCGATTTGGAGGGATTGAACTGCAATCCGCTGAGTCATCGATTATGGTTGAACAGTTCTTCAAAGCATTGTTTAGCCGCCATCACATCAAAGTGAACTAAGTTATGACCATTTCAGACGCCACGCGCCCATTACGACGTGGCCGCACCCCGCCCCCGCCTGCGCACGCCGCATTGAAGGAGGCCATCCTGGGCGAACTGCACGCCGCGCACGCGATCTGAGGCTGGCTCGCCGCCCCAGTGACAAGCCTTGCTATTCATGTTAGCTTGCCATGTCAAAAACAAACAGGCTGCTACGTGCATCGTCCTTTCCTTCCCGTCCTCGCCATCCTGGTCCTCATCCACAGCGCGGCGCACGCCGACGCGCCGGCCGACACAGGCCAGGCCGTCCACGTCAACAGCATTCGCAATCCGGAATTGAAATCCTACCGCGTGATGGCGGCCGGCCTCGATGCCTTTGACGAGTACCATGCACTGGCGCCCAAGGCGCGCGAAGTGCGCTTCCAGCTGATTCCCGGACCCGACGCTCCTGCGGACGCCATGCAGGACGTGACCTTGCGCATCGCCGGCAACGACACCACGATCACCGTGCCCCTGTCGGCCGATGGCAGTTTTGTGCTGCCCCGCAGCGCGCAAGCCGACAGCGAAGATGCGGACCTGGTCACCAACAGGAAGCAAGGCCAGTTCCGCTGGCAGGCCAGCGTCCGCAGCGACGGTGTGCCGCCCGGCATGCGCCGCCTGGGCGACTTGCGCCTGCAATGCCAGGTGATGGTCGCCATTGCAAAGAAAGAGACGCCCTTCTTGATACGCACCCTGGTCGCCACCAAGCTGCGCACCACCGACTGGTGTTCCGCCGACGCGCTCAAGATGGGCACGCACAGCGATCCGGCCATCGCCAGCGCCACCCTGCTCGATGGGGAGCGCCGCGTCGCGCTGCAGGTAAAAAATGGCGGCACGTCCTTCCTGGCGCCCGTGGGCGATACCCGCTATGCGGACGATACCCTGATCGAACTGGTGTACAAGGACACTGGCTATGCGCCGCCCGCATCGTTGTGACGTTTGCGTCCAGCCCCGTTCCATGTCAGCATACGCCACCTTGGCAACACGGATAAGGATCGCAATGCCCCCCACTCTTACGCGCGCGCCGGCGCTGGCACTGGCGCTGCTGCTGGCCGGCCCCGTCGCCCGGGCGCAGACGCCAGGTTGCGACATCTGCGCCACCTGGAACGCGGACCAGGCGCCGTTCCGCATCTTCGGCAATACCTATTATGTGGGCGTGAAAGGCCTCAGTTCCGTGCTGGTGACGTCGCCGCAGGGCCACGTGCTGGTCGACGGCGGCTTGCCGGAATCGGCACCCAAGATCATCGCCAATATCGCCGCCCTGGGCTTTCGCATCGAGGACGTGAAACTGATCCTCAATTCGCACGGCCATATCGACCATGCGGGCGGCCTGGCCGAACTGCAGCGGCGCAGCGATGCGCTGGTGGCGGCCAGCCCGTCGGCCGCGCTGGACCTGGCGTCGGGCGAAGTGGGCCCGGACGATCCGCAATACCACGCGCTGCCCAAGTACCCGCCCGTCAAGGACATGCGCCTGGCACGCGACGGCGGCCAGTTCAATGTCGGTCCCGTCAACGTGACGGCGCACGCCACGCCGGGCCACACGCCCGGAGGCCTGAGCTGGACCTGGCAATCGTGCGACGGCCCCCGCTGCCTGAACATGGTCTACGCGGACAGCCTCAACGCCGTCTCGCGTCCCGGCTTCAAGTTCAGCGCCAGCAGCGAGTATCCGAACGCGGTGGCGGACTTGCGCCACAGCTTCGAGACCCTGGAAAAACTGCCGTGCGACGTGCTGATCTCGGCCCACCCGGAAGCGTCCCAATTGTGGGAAAGGCTGGAAGCGAGCGCCACGGCCGGCAGCGAGGCGTTTGTCGACCCGCAGGCTTGCCGCGCCTATGTGGCGGCGGCGCGCACCGTGCTCGAGTCCCGGCTGGAGCAGGAAAAACAGCAGTGAGCTTGTCAACCGTGCACGCTGGCGCGGCGCCGATCTGCTACGCTGGCGGCTATCATTTATCACCTTAACCAGGAAATACCATGTTCACACTCGCCAGACTGATTCCCCTCGCCGCCATCGTCGCCATCACAGCCGGCTGCGCGCAAACGCCCGTGCGCAGCGATGCTGCCGCCGCCGCGCCTGGCGCCACCTCGCCCGCCAAGCCGGCGCCGAAGCTGACGGGCACGCAGTGGAAGCTGAAGGAATTGAAGGGCAAGCAAGTGGTGCGCAAGGCGCCCGAGCAGCGCGAAGTGACCCTGCAGCTGGCTGAAGGCCGCGCCAGCGGCAACAGCGGCTGCAACCAGATGATGGGCGGCTACACCAGCGATGGCGTCAGCACCTTGAACTTTGGACAGATGGCCGGCACCATGATGATGTGCCAGCCGCAGGACATGGACCTCGAGCGCCTGCTGCTGGCCACCTTGGGCGAAGTCAATGGCTACCGCTACGCCGACCAGGAATTGCTGCTGCTGAAGGATGGCGTGCCCGTGGCGCGGTATGAAGTGCTGACGGTGAAGTAAAACTGTGGGGTCAGTCGCTTCGCGATCGGAATCCGCCCTTTGGGGCGCATTCCCCCGTCGGGTCTGACCCCAGCACTAACTCTGGAGTCAAGCCCCTTCCGCCGCACCTAATCGTTGCGCATCTGCGCCTGCGATACATTGCTGTTAGCTGGCACGCTCTGCGTCAGCCACACATTCCCCCCGATAGTCGACCCCGCGCCGATGGTGATGCGCCCCAGCACAGTCGCGCCCGCGTAAATGACCACGTCGTCCTCGACGATGGGATGGCGCGGCGTGCCCTTGATCAGCGCACCGGAAGCATCCGCCGGAAAACGCTTGGCGCCCAGGGTGACGGCCTGGTACAGGCGCACCCGCTGGCCGATGATGGCCGTCTCGCCGATCACGACGCCCGTGCCGTGGTCGATGAAGAAGGAGGCGCCGATATGCGCGCCCGGGTGGATGTCGATGCCCGTCAGGGTGTGCGCGATATCGGCGATCAGGCGCGCAAGGAATGGCGCACCGAGCGCGTGCAGCTGGTGCGCCAGGCGGTGGTACAAAATGGCGATGGTGCCCGGATAGCACAGCATGATCTCGGCCACCGAGGTGGCGGCAGGGTCGCCTGCGTAGGCGGCCTGCACGTCCGATACGAGCAAGGCGCGGATATCGGGCAGGCTGGCGGCAAACGCGCGCGTGATGTCGCGCGCCTGCTGCGCCAGGGCTGCATCGTCATTGGCGCCGCCCTCTTCATCACCGGCCGGAACGGCGTGAGCCGGAGCCGAGAACAGCAAACCGCGCCGCACCTGTTCGCTGAGGCGGTTCAACGTGGTATTGAGCGTGTCGCCGACAAAGTAGTCGATGCTTTCATCCGTCAGGTTGGGCCGCCCGTAATGCGTGGGGAACAGGGCCGCCGACAGGCCGTTGACGATGGTGGTGAGCGCTTCGCGCGACGGTAGTTCGCGCACCCTGCCGTTATGGCGGATCTTGTGCTTGTCTTCGCGCGAGCTGCGCAAGGCCTGGATCACGGGCCCCAGGTTCCACTGGGCCGTGTCGTCGGCGGGCGCCGCGGGATAAATGCTGTGCATAGGTATCGCTTCCAGAAAACGGCGAACAAGCCGGGTCGCCCCAGCTTAGCGGCCAGGCACTGCGAATCAAACGAAGAATTCCAAGATTGTATATACGAAAAACGCATATGGGTGGCAAACAAAGCCGGCGCCAAACCCGATTGTTGCCACTAGCGTAAAATGACGGACTAACAAAAACACTGTTCAACATGACTAAATTATTAACATGGATTTTGGCGGGCCTGGCGATGGTCGGACCGCTTGCAATTGACACCTATCTGCCGTCGTTCCCCGCCATCGTGCAAGATTTCAATGCCAGCCCCCTGCTGGTGCAGCAAACCCTGAGCTTTTTCCTGTTCACGTTCGCCTTCATGATGCTGTTTTACGGCACCCTGTCCGACTCGTTCGGCCGCCGTCCCGTGATTCTCGTCTCGCTGGTGCTGTATGTGATCGCCTCCGTGGGCGCCGCGCTGGCGCCGTCGCTGGGCTGGCTGCTGGCCTGGCGCGTGCTGCAGGGACTCTCGGCGGGTGCCGGTTCCGTGATCGGCCGCGCCATCGTGCAAGACCGCTATTCTGGCGCCGCCGCGCAGAAAATCCTCTCGCACATCATGATGGTGTTCGCGCTGGCGCCGGCCATCGCACCCGTGCTGGGCGGCTGGCTGCAAGTGGGCCTGGGCTGGCGCTGGATATTCTGGTTCCTGACGGCGTTCGGCGTGCTGATGTTCGTCGTCGTCTGGCGCGCGCTGCCGGAAAGCTTGCCGAAGGAGCAGCGCCAAGCCTTCCACCTGGGCGACATCGCCGTCAATTACTGGAAAGTGCTGTGCCACCGCCAGTTCCTGCTGCTGTCGACGGCCATCGGCGCCGCCTTTGGCGGCTTCGCCCTGTACATCGGTTCGGCCGCCTACTTCATCATCAACATCCTGCACCTGCCGGAAACGGCATTCGCCTGGCTGTTCATTCCCCTGATCAGCGGCATGGTGTTCGGTTCGGCCCTGTCGGCGAAAATCGCCCACCGCTACAGCCAGCGCCAGATGATCTGGGCCGGTTTCATTTTGATGCTGGTGGCGGCGGCCGCCAACATCGGCTACAACTATGTCTTTGCCGCCGAAGTGCCGTGGGCCGTGCTGCCGCTGTTCTTCTACTCGTTCGCCCTGTCGATCGCCATGCCGCCGATGACCCTGATGGCCTTGAACCACTTCCCCAATAACAGCGGCCTGGCCTCGTCGATGCAGTCGTTCATCCAGATGCTGCTGTTCGCCCTCGTCTCGGGCCTGGTGGCGCCGCTGCTGTTCGACAGCGCCTTGAACCTGGCGTATGGCGTGATGGCGGGATTGCTGGTGAGTTTGGTTTGCTGGGTGTTTGCGCAAGGCAAAAGCGACGCGTAGGTCGGATTAGGCCCGGAGGGCCGTAATCCGACAACATTATTGGCGGGTGGCGTCGGATTACGCGCAAGCGCCAATCCGACCTACGGCCACGGCGCTGGCGTCACATCCAGGTACTGCGCCCCGCCCTGCTCCGGTTCCGCTTCATCCTTTTGCGACGGCTGGTTCAACGACCCCGCCGGCGAACGCAGACTCAATATCTCCTTGCGCGTCTCAACGAAGTCTGCCGAACTGAGCGGGTGCTGCTGGTCGGGCCAGTGGCTGACAGCCCACTCCTGCAAGGCTTCGAAACGCCGCCACAGTTCGGCGATGAATTCGCGGCGCGCTTCTTCCTGTTGCTCGGGCGTCTTGTCGGCGCCCTCCCCGATAGGTACTTGCATGGCTGCTCCCTGGCTGATCAATCGTCCTGCCAGCCTACGCAGGGGCAAGCCATGCGTCTGTTCGCGAACGAACAAAGAACTTATTCCGGCATCTTGCGAAAGCCCACGGCCAGGCGGTTCCAGGTATTGATGGAGCCGATGGCCAGGGTCACGTTGACCATTTCCGCCGGCGTCAATTGTTCCGCCAGCGCAGCATAATCTTCATCGGACGCGTGGTTCTGCGGCAGCAGAGTCAGCGCTTCCGTCCAGGCCAGCACGGCCCGCTCGCGCGGCGTGAAGAACGGCGTTTCGCGCCAGACGGACACGGCATACAGGCGGCGCTCCGTTTCGCCCGCCTTGCGCGCGTCGCTCGTGTGCATGTCCACGCAAAAGGCGCAGCCATTGATTTGCGAAGCGCGCAGGCGGATCAGCTCGAGCAGCGAGTGTTCGACGCCCAGCTTGGCGATCGCCGCTTCCAGCGCGTACATGGCCTTGATGGCATCGGGCGAGGCTTGCATGAAATCGAGTCGTTGCTGTGTCATGATGGCATTCCTTGATAAAGTAGAGATGCATCATTGTAGAAGCGCAAGAAGTACGTGCGGCAGGCCAATCTCCCCGAAAAACAGCAGACCACCAGCAGACACACCATGGAATTACATATCCTGATCGACGGCACGCGCGACCTGGGCGGCCAGCTGTACCGCCAGCTCAGCGAAGCCATCCGCTCGGGCCGGCTGACGGATGGCCAGCAATTGCCGCCCTCGCGCCTGCTGGCCAGCCAGCTGGGCCTGTCGCGCAAGACGGTGTCCGACGTGTATGACAAGCTCGGCTATGAAAAACTGCTGGTCGGCAAAGTGGGCGTGGGCAGCTTCGTGCAGACGCCGCACGCCTCGCCGCAGCGCCGCCACGCCAGCGCGCCGCTGGCCAGCGCGCAGCGCATCGCCCGCTGGGAAGCGACGCCCACGCCCTTGCGCCGCGCCAGCCAGGAAACGCCGGCGCGCTACGCCTTCATCGGCGGACGTGCCACGCCCGCGCACTTCCCGCAGGATGAATGGCGCGCCTGCATGCTGCACGCGCTGCGCCAGGGTGGCCAGGCGCGCGGCCGTTATGGTCCTGTGGAAGGCTTGCCCGCCTTGCGCGCGGCGATCGCCGGCCATGCCGCCTTCAGCCGCGGCATCCATTGCACAGAAGAACAGGTGCTCGTCACCAGCGGCGCACAGCAAGCTTTGCACCTGCTGGCGCAAACCTTGCTGGAACCGGGCGACACGGTTGCCGTGGAAGAACCCGGCTACCCGGTGGCGCGCGCCGTGTTCGCCAGCCAGGGCGCGCGCGTAGTGGGCATCGAAGTGGACGAGGATGGCCTGATCGTCGGGCAAATTCCGGACGGCACGCGGCTGATCTATGTCACGCCCGCGCATCAATTCCCGCTGGGTATGCCGATGAGCATGGCGCGCCGTCACGCCCTGCTGGAGCGGGCGCAGCAGCTGGGCGCCATCATCATCGAGGACGATTACGACAGCGCGTTCCGCTACGAGGGCCGGCCCGAGGATGCGCTGCAAAGCATGGACCGCTACGGCATCGTCGCGCACGTGGGCAGCTTTTCCAAGATCATGCTGCCGGAACTGCGGCTCGGCTATGTGGTGCTGCCGCAAGCCATCGTGGCCGCCGTGCAGACGGTAAAATACCTGAGCGATTGCCATACGGCCAGCCTGGGCCAGCATGCGCTGGCCAAGTTCATCGGCGACGGCCATTTGCTGCGCCACATCCGGCGCTGCCACGATATCTATGCGGGGCGGCGCGAGCGTCTGCTGCACTGGTTCAACGGTCCGCTGGCGCCGTGGTTCCGCCTGGTGCCGGCCAGCGCCGGCTTTCACGTGGCGGCCCTGGCCCAGGCGCCGCTCGATATCGCCGAATTGCAGCGCCGCGCGCGCCAGGCCGACATCAGCCTGTATGCGCTGGCCAGCTTTTACCATGGCCCCGCCCGCCATGAAGGCCTGTTCCTCGGCTATGGCGCCATCGACAAGCTCGATATCGACACGGCGCTGGCCAAGGTGCTGGCGATCCTGCAGGAAATAGCGCCCGTATCCGTCAGCGCGGCTGCCAGCGGTAGTGTCCGGTAATCGGATAGCTGAACAGAATATTCTCCTCGCGCGCGCCCTCGCCGATGTTGTGGATGATGAGCGGCACGCCGCCCCACGACTGTTTGTCGCTGACGATGCCGATGTGCGTGAGGTTGCCCGGCAAGCGCCACGTGACGATGTCGCCCGCGCGGTAGGCGTTCGCCTCCTTGCTTGGCGGCAGGCTGGTGCCGTGGCGGGCAAAGTAGGTGCCCAGGTTCGGCACGCGGCGGTGGTCGATATTGCGGTCCGGTCCCTTCATCTGCCAGCGTCCCTGCTGCTGGTACACCTGCCACGCCTTGCGCATGTCTTCGTGTACGAGCACCTGCAAATCCTGCCCCAGCTGACGGTAAGCGCGCACGACCACGTCCGTGCACACGCCCCGCTCGAGCGGCACGTCGCCGCCCGGATAGGCGAGCCGTTCGTAGCGCGGATCGTACTGCACGGTCACGCCCACCTGCTTGCGGGCGGCGGCGACGAGCGCTTGCGGAGTGGCAGGGACTGCCGAGGCCAGCATGGGCGCCAGGGCAAGCAACAGGGTGGAGAGCAGTTTGGTCGGCATCAACGTCGGTATTCAGATGGAAATGTCAACTTTACCTCAGTGGCAAGGAAAACGCCGTACGCTTAAACTGCCGCCAGCTGCGCCAGGTGGCCAGGGAAATCCACGGCCGTGCCAGCCGCATTGACGGTGTCGAAGTAATCATGCCAGCCCGTGCCGGCGATGCCCGCCAGCAAGGCGTCCAGTGCCGCCCCGTCCGGGAAGCGCCAGACGGCATAGAATTGCTGGGCAGCCGCATGCAGCTTGCCGTCATCGATGGCGCCCATGGCCAGCGCTTCGGCGCCCATGCCGGACAAGGCCGCCATGCCGGCGCCGACCGTGTCGAAATACGCCTGGCGCGCGACGCCATCGAGGGCCAGCCAGGCCGGTTTCGGGCTGTACAGTTCTAACAGATAATGCATGTTTTCCTCCCAAGAATTAAGAAAGCGAGCGCTGGGCGCGCTTGCAGATGCGTTGCGTGGCAGCGGCAGGGGTTTCCTGCAGCCATTGCCCGCACAGGCTGCGCACCCAGTCCGGCTGGCTCTTGGCCGCATCGTTGAGCCAGTTGGCCACGGAATCCTGCACGTAGATGGCCGGGTCGGCGCGCAAAGGCTGCAGCACGGGCAAGGCCAGCTGCGGTTGCGCCTTTAACCGGGCGATATGCGCGCACCACACGCCGCGCGGACGCAGCGCTTCGCAGGCAAAGCGGCGCACTCTTTCCGACGGATCCGCCGTCCACGGCGCCAGCAAGGTGATTGCCTCGTCAAGATGCGCCGCCAGATGGGGACGCAGCGCCAGCCAGGCCCATTCACGCACGCCGAAGTGGCCATCGTCGGCCAGCAGCCGCATGGCGGCCAGCCGCTGCGGCAAGCTCAATCCAGCCTGGGCGGCGATGGCAAAGCAGACCCAGCCGCGTACCGTGTCGGATGGGTGGGCTTGCAGCACAGCCAGATCGGCCTTGGCGTCCAGCAGCAATTGCGCCGCCAGCGCCATGCGCCTGGTGATGCCGTCTGCCGCCTGCGCGCGCATCTGCTCCAGGCGGGCGGCGCCAATACCGGGCACGGCCGCGGCCAGCAGCTGGGCGAAATCGATGGCCAGCCCTTCCGTCAGGGTGGCGCTGGGCACATTGCCCCCGTTCAGCAGGGCCAGGCGCGCGGGCGCGATGTCGGCGATGCCGCGGCTCATGCGGCACCCCGGTCCGTCTTGCGCCAGGCTTTTTCCAGCAGCGCACTCAATAGCTGCATTTCTGCCGGCGTGAAATCGGCAAACAGGCTGGCGATCCACTGCGCGTGCTCATCGACCAGGGTCGCGGCGGCGGCTTCTCCCTTGGCGCTCAGGCGCACCAGCAGCTTGCGCCGATCAAGCTGGTCAGGATGGCGCGCGAGGAAACCGTCGCGTTCCAGGCCGTCGAGCAAGCCCGTGATGGTGCCGCGCGTCACGCCTGCCCGCTCGGCCAGTTCGTGCGGCGAAAGTCCGTCGGGCACGTCGCGCAACAGAGACAGCAGCACAAATTTCCCTTCCGACAAGCCATGCCGGCCCAGGCGCACAGCGCAATCGCCATCGATGGCGGACGCCAGGCCCAGCACTTCAAAGCACAGGCGCAAGCGTCCGATCGATGCCTGCGTGTCCGCGCCGAGCGCGCGGCGCTGCACGTCACCGAGCAAGGCCGTGTATTTCTGTTCGAGTTTTATCATATGGCGCAATATAATATGGCGCCATATTAAATGTCAAATGGAAAACCGTGCTGGTTTTCCTGCCGGCTCAAAGGCGGGCTTTGTCCCTCGCCCACGCGACGATGGCATTGGCATCGATGGCGCCCGGCTGGCGCGCCACCTCCACGCCTCTACGGAACAGGGCCAGGGTGGGAATGCTGCGGATATTGAAACGGCTGCCCAGGTCTGGCGACGCTTCCGTATTCACCTTGACGACGCGAAACGCCGGCTCCAGGGTCTTGGCGGCTTGCACATAGAATGGCGCCATGCTGCGGCACGGGCCGCACCACGGCGCCCAGAAGTCGACCAGCACGGGAATGTCGCTGCGTTCGATATGCTTGAGGAAACGGGCGCTGGCCAGGTCCACGGGCTGGCCCGTGAATAAATCCTTCTGGCACTTGCCGCAAGTGGGCTGTTCCGCGAGCCGCGCGGCGGGCAGGCGGTTGACGGCGTCGCAATGGGGGCACACGATGTGCAGGGAGTCTGGCGTGGTGGTCATGGCATTCCTGGAAAGCATAGCGTCAAGTTGACAGCTATTCTACGGGGAATTGCCGCGCGCCGCAGGCAGGCTGCGGCGCTTGTCACGCTTACAGGAACAGCGAGGCGGCGATGGCCCACATGACGAGGGCAATGATGCCGTCGAGCACGCGCCAGGCCATGGGCTTGGCAAACACGGGCGCCAGGTAGCGGGCGCCAAAGCCCAGCAGGAAGAACCACAGGGCCGATGCCATGATGGCGCCGCCGGCGAAGTAGAAGCGTCCCACGCCTTCATGCTGGCCGCCGATCGAGCCGAGCAGGATGACCGTGTCGAGGAAGGCGTGCGGGTTCAGCAGGCTGAACGCCAGCGCCGCGCCGATCACGGCCCAGTAGCCTTCGGGCGACTTGGCGGCCGACACCGTCAGGGCCGTTGGGCGCCAGGCGGACTTCGCCGCGCGCAAGCCGTAGGCGATCAGGAACGTGGCGCCGCCGGCCTTGGCCCACAGCAGGAAATTCGGGTTGTCGGCGATGAAGGTGCCCATGCCGGCCACGCCGGCCGTGATCAACATCGCGTCGCACACGAGGCAGACCAGGATACAGGTGAGCACGTAGTGGCGCTTCAAGCCCTGTTTGAGCAAAAAGGCGTTTTGCGTGCCGATGGCCACGATCAGGCTCGCGCCGAGCCCCATGCCTTTCAAGAAGATTGCGCTGTCCATATCGATTCCTTTATTGCTTTCCATCACGCGCACGGCCGCCCACGCTCTGCCGGCAAAGGCAAAGTCATCAGAGGTAGGTGGAGGGTGGTGCGGAACCAGGAGGACCGCGCGGCAGAGTGGAGTTGTTACCCTATTTCAACAGTGTAAAGAAAAAGTAAATATAAGTATAATGAATGATTCTAACCATATATAAGAGAAACTTATGCGTGTCGTCGATTACCGTGGATTGGCCGCCCTCGACGCCGTGATCGGACTGGGCAGCTTTGAAAAGGCCGCGCAGGCGCTGGCGATCAGCCAGCCGGCCGTGTCGCAGCGCATCCGCACCCTGGAAAATCTGGAAGGCACTCTGCTGATCATCCGCAGCCATCCGCCCCTGCCGACGGAAGCGGGCCAGCGCCTGATCGCCCATTACCGGCAAGTCAAGCTGCTCGAAGCGGCGCTCGACGCCCAGCCCGGCCCCACCACGCAATTGCCGGCGCTGGCCATCGCCGTCAACGCCGACAGCGCCGCCACCTGGATTCCGGAAGCGCTGGGGCCGCTGCTGTTGCCGCCGTCGTGCCTGCTCGATATCCGCCTCGACGACCAGGACCACACCCTGAGCCAGCTGCGCGAAGGGCGCGTGTTTGCCTGCGTCACCAGCGCCAACGACCTGGTGGCCGGCACCACGGCCACGCCGCTGGGCGGCATGCGCTACCTGTGCGTGGCCTCGCCCGTGTTCGCGCAGCAGTGGTTTCCCCATGGCTTTACGGTGGAGGCCGTCAGCCAGGCGCCCGCCATCACGTTTGGCAGCAAGGATGCGCTGCACGAGCGCTACCTGCAGCACCGGCTCGGCTACACGGGCCGCTATCCGCACCATGTGCTCGGTTCTGCGCGCGACTTCGTACGCTTCATCGAAGCGGGCTATGCTTATGGCATGGTGCCTTTGCTGCAGGCAGAAACGGCGCTGGCCGCCGGCCGGCTCATCGACGTGGCGGCCGGGCAAGCGCTCGACGTGCCCCTGACCTGGCATGCCTGGGATATCCAGACGCCCCTCACGCGCACGCTGTCGGACGCCGTCATCGCCACGGCGCGCAAATGGCTGTTACAGGATTGATTGACGCATGCAACATTTATCTATACTAGAGAGCAACTTCCCCGTGTGCGCCCTGCCCAGCCTGGCCTACACTGCAAGCATCATCCACCACCATCGGGAGCCAGCATGACGATCCTGCGCACCACCCTGTTCGGCGTGCTGGCGGCCATCCCGCTCGCTGCCGGCCTGGCCGCCTGCTCGCCCTTGACCGCCATCAATGCCTTGTCGTCCGGCAGCGCCTCGCAAGTGACGCGGGGCCTGGCCTACGGCCCCCTGCCACGGCAGAAGCTCGATGTGTATGCCCCAAAGACCCGCACGGGACCCGTGCCCGTCGTGGTGTTCTTTTATGGCGGTAACTGGACGACGGGCGAACGCGCCGACTATGCCTTCGTCGGCCACGCGCTCGCTGCGCGCGGCTACATGGCCGTGATCGCCGATTACCGGCTGTATCCGGACGTGCACTACCCCGAGATCTTGCAGGATGCGGCCCGCGCCGTGGCCTGGGCCGCGATGGAATCGCGCCGCCATGGGGGCGACCCGACGCGCCTGTTCGTCATGGGCCATAGCGCCGGCGCCTACAATGCGGCCATGCTGGCGCTCGACGCCAGCCTGCTGGCGCGCCACGGCATGCGTCCGCACGACTTGCGGGGCTGGATAGGCCTGGCCGGCCCCTATGATTTCCTGCCCATCGAAAACACCACGACCCGGCCCGTCTTTTTTTACCCGGACACGCCCGCCGCTTCGCAGCCCATCCACCATGTGACGGCCGACGCCCCGCCCGCCCTGCTAATCGCCCCGCTGCCCGGCAAGGACAAGCTGGTCAATCCGCAACGCAACACGGGCGGCCTGGCCAGCGCCTTGCGGGCGCTGCACCGGCCCGTGACGGAAACCTATTTCGACCACGTGGGCCACGCCACCCTGGTCGCCACGCTGGCCGGCCCCTTGCGCAGGCTGGCACCCACCCTGGATGCCGTCAGCGCCTTCATCGATGCGAACAGCGGGACCGGGAGCGGTGACGCGGCCTCGTCCGCAGTCTTGTCCGCGGTCTTGTCCAATACAGCCTTGCCGGCAGGCATAGCCTTGCAGCCTCACGTATCTGGCGCGGCCATGCCGGCGCCTGAGCCGCACGCCTACGACAAAACGCCCGCCCCGTGAAGGGCGGGCGTTCTGCCTGAACCAATACGCACGATACCGCGTGCCGTCTGGCCGCATAGCAAGGCTCGGCCCTCGCGATGCGGCTCAGCTGCAAGCAGCCTCGTGCTTACTCTTTGCGGCTGGCGCCGCTCTTGCTTTGTGCAGAGCCCGCTTGCGAGGCGCTGCCGCTGGCCGAGCCTTCGCTGCCGGCCGACTGCTGGCTGCCCTGGTGGCTGGCGCTTTGCAGGCTTTGACCGTCACGGCTTTGCGCACCACGTTGCTGGTCGCGGTTGGCGCCGTTTTGCTGATAAGCCTGGAACGGTTCAGCCATGCGCTGCATCGCTTCCTGCTGCTTGCGCACGTTTTTCTCCGTTTCTTCCGAAGCGGTGCGGGCCACTTCTTCGGCCAGGGCCTTGGCGGTACGGCTCGTTTCATTCACATGACGCTCTGCCACATTGGCCAGTTCGACCTGCGTATCGGCGGCCAGGCGCGACACCTGTTGCTGGTACTTGCGCAATTGCTCGGCGGCTGGCTGGCCCGATGCGGCAGCCACCTGGAACGCATCTTCAGCGCGCTCGACCGTCAGCAGGTTCTGGCTGGTGACCGTGGTTTCTTCCAGCAAGCCTTGCGCCAGTTGCATATTCAGGTCACTGAACTGCTGCATCGATTGAAACAGCGACTTCGACAGGCCATTGAAGAAAGCCAGTTGTGCTTCCAGGTGGTTTTTGGCGGCGGGGGTAACACTACGGGAATATGGATACATGGAGTTCCTCATTAAATAGCGGTTGGGTGGACATATGGCGGCACCACCGGCTGTCGAACGGATAGGCAGACGGCCGGGCTACGCCACGAAACGCGAAAAAACATATCCGGTTGGTGGGAAGATGCTTTGCAACGCGAGTCCCAAGGCTACGTGAGCACCACAGGTGAGGGATGATCTGGATCAAAGGTGCGCCAGGCAGCGCAGAAAGTTTGTACTGGACAGCCTGCCCTTGGCAAACGTCAGTAACAGAGGGGGAAATTTGTGCCAGGCAGGCTCAGCCAACGGCGCCCGTGCCTGGCACGACGGGCTTGTAGCCATGGCTGCGCAGCGAGGCTTCCAGCCAGCGGTTGCCATACCAGCCACGCGCCAGCAGGTAACTGAGTTCCGCGCCGGCCATCAGCAGCATCATCGGGCCGATGCGCATTCCGGTGGCGAGATGACTGCCAAACCACAGGCAGGCATCCATCGCCAGCATGAGCAGCAACAGCCACCAGCGGCGCTTGGCGACGGCCCAGAACGAGCCCAGGAACAGGGCCGGCCAGGAAAAACCCGCTTTGACGTAGGCATAGCGGCCGGCATCGTCGGCAAACAGGGTGGCGCTGTGCTTCATGCTGCTCTCTTCAGGTAATGCCCGGCGTCAAGACTCGGGACGGTGGCAGACGGCTTCGACATTGTGGCCATCGGGCCCCAGCACGAAAGCGCCATAGTAATTCGGGTGGTACAGGGCGCGGATGCCTGGCGCGCCATTATCCTTGCCGCCCGCTTCCAGCGCGGCCTTGTAGAATGCGTCCACCTGGGCACGGTTGTCCGCCGCGAAGGCCAGATGCATGCCGGCATGCGGCTTGTCGCCCACGCCGAACCAGAAATCGGGCTTGCCATCCTTGCCCATGCCAACCCAGCCCTGCTCTTCCATCACCACCGATACGCCCAGTGGCGCCAGGGCGGCCGAAAAGAAGGCCTTGCTGGCCTGTGCATCGCTGACATTCAAACCGATGTGATCAAGAATCATGGTGGCGCTCCCTGGAGGTAGTGGAATAGAAAATACAGTATGCGCCAATATTGCTTTTTAGGCAATCACGACTGTATATCCGCCGCAGTTACTCCAGGAAGCGCCATGCGCCAGCCTAGCGCAGGTTGCCCGTATGGCCGAGCGAATAGCGGCCCGGCTGCGGCCACACGGTCAGGCCGTGCGGCTCCTGGCCGACTTTGACCTTGGCAACGTCGCCGCTGTTCGTATCGATGCGGTAGACCACGTCGTCGAAACGGCCGGACAGCCACAGATATTTGCCGTCGGCGGACACATTGCCCATGTCGGGACTGCCGCCACCGGGAATCGGCCAGTTCGACACGACTTTTTCCGTCGCGAAATCGATCACGCTGACGCTGCCCTTGCCCTTCGGCTTGCCGTGGATACGGTGCGTGCCGCGGTTGGCCACGTATAACTTTTTGCCGTCACGGCTAGGGTACAGGCCGTGCGCGCCCACGCCCGTCTGGATGAAGCCGATTTCCTTCAGGGTGGCGCCATCAACGATGTGCACGCCGTCGGCGTCCATGTCGGCGATAAAGAATTTCTTGCCATCCGGCGAGATCCGTATGTCTTGCGGCATGCCCTTCTTGACGCTGCAGATTTCATTCGCCGGGCCGCCCACAGGACCGGACTCGGCAAAGCGCTTGGCCGGCATCTGCAATTTCAGGTAGCCGTCGACCTTGCGGCCCACCAGATCGATCTTGGCGATGGTGCCGTCGAACTCGCAGGTGAACATGGCGTAGCGGCCGTCATTCGAAAAGTCCGCATGGTTGATGCCGCCGCACTGGGGCGTGTCGATCGAATACTGCACGGCCATGGTCTTCGGATCGCGGAAATCGAGGCGGTGGCGCGCTTCGGCCACGACGATGGCGGACTTGCCGTCCGGCGTGTAGTACATATTGTAGGGGTCATCGACGGGCACTTCCTTGCCCGGCTTGCCCGTCAACGGGTCGATTGGCGTCAAGCTGCCCTTGTCCGTGCGCTCGGCATTGTTCGCCACCCACAGGGTGCGCAAGTCCCACGACGGCACGACGTGCTGCGGGCCGCTGCCGACCTTGAACTTGTCGACCACTTTCAGGCTCTCCTGGTCGATCACGTACACATCGTTCGAGCGCAGATTGGGCACGTAGACCCGGCGCAAATGATCCTTGACGACGGGGCTCATATTGCTGCTGGCGATGCTGCCGTACACGTTTTTCGGATCCACCAGCGGCGGCATGCCCGGCAGCGGCGAATAGGCGGCGGCCGGCGCTACGGCGGCCGGGGCCGGCGTGCTGGCGCCGATGACCTGGCTGGCCACGCCCAGGCCGGCCAGTGCGGCAGCCAGGGCGGACAAGGTGACGATGGTGCGTCGTTGAGATTTTTTCATGTAATTTCGCGTCGTTTCGTTGCAAAAGCCGGAAGTTCAGCACTTCCAGCGGAATTATTTAGTACGTTGCAGCAGCTGCTTGATGGCGGCCACCGACGTGTCCACCTGCAGCTTGATACCGATCTGGCCCAGTTCAGCCGTCGCCCGCGAGGCGTCGCCACGCACGCCGTCCGCCACGCCGGGCTTCGGTCCGTGCGCCATGGCCACGCTGCGCACCAGCGACGGGTCCGTCGCCAGCATCAGCGCCGCGTCCGCCAAGCCCGCATGCAGGCCGATCTCGGCGCTGCTGTGGCCGCGCTTTTGCAGCTCGGCAATGTAGGCCGATTGCGTGATGTCATAGTAGTCGAGCAAGGCGTAAGCACGCGCATCCTTGGCGGTGGCGGCTTTGCCCCAGGCACGGTTGAGCTTGTTGGCCACGTTCTGCTCGTTTTTTTGATAGCCGCCATGGTCGCCGAGGAAGATGATGTCGCGGAAACCATGCTGGCGCAGGCTGGCGGCCGCCCCCTCCAGCACGGCTTCGAAGGCGGCGGGCGGTATCGAGATCGTACCGGCAAAGCGCATGTGGCCGGCCGGCGGAACAATCGCGCCTTCGGGCACATAGGAAACGACGGGCGCGACAATGGTGTTGCCCAGCTTTTGCGCAATCTGCCGCGCCAGCAGCCCGGCGCGCACATTGTGCTTGCCCAGCGCAATATACGGCCCGCTCTGCTCGACGCCGCCTATCGGCACCAACACGGTCGTGGCGCCGTGGTCGATACGGCTGCGCAACTCCGTGCTCGTCAGCTCTTCCAGCATGACGCTGCTGCTGGCGGGCGCAGCCGCCATCACGGACGCGGCTGGAATCAGGCAGAACAGGGTCAGGGCAAACAGGGAGCCGAGTGGCTGGGACCGACTCGATGGCGCGCAAGGCGCAAGAGGTACATTCGGCAGGGGGAACTGCAGAGTCATAAGCAAACATCTTTCCGAGGTCAAAGGCGCCGTGCCCGGCATTGCCAGGCAAGCTGGCTGCCACGCAAGAATTGTATTCCATCATGAGGGGAACGGCACGTTAATTTGACGCGGCAGTTTGCAAGGAATTGACGAGGGGAAACTATCTATCAGGCTGTTGTCGCGCTGGCCCCGCCGCTTCACCATCATGGGGAGTCTCGTTGCGCTTCTCGGCATAGGCCTTGAGCGAGCGCATCGTCCTGGGAAGCCCGTCCCGGACTTGCCTGGCAACGCCTGGCCCGAACAAAAAGGCAAGCGCTCCCGTAAACCACACGCGGTGAACGACTTCCGATCCGCCATCTGCGGCAACCACCGTGTGCTCGAAATGGATGCGGAACAAAGGGATGTAGCCTTCGACGGTGAACGAGCGGCCCGCGGAGCGCTCCGTGACGAGCATGGGAATGCCCATCCCCTTGCTGGGAACGATACGGCCATGTGTGCCCACCGCAAATGGCCCATTGAGCCGGGCTTGCTTGGTGTCCGGGTCCCACTGATGCCATCGGTCGACCTCGCTCCAAATTTGATCGACGACCGTGGGCGGGACGGCAATGTGGATGCTTTCTTCGATTTGCATCAGTGGGTATCTCCCTATTAATATCAATATAATTGCATTCTGGCTGTACAAACAAATGACAAGGCATGTATCCACACCTGGGCACGATGCTACCCTAGAAACGCTGACCAAGAGCCCTTAGATTTTGAAAATTATGAATGCAACACATTGGAGGATTCAGGAGCTACAGCATCACTCGGCCGATATTGCCTGGCTGGATGCCGAGGAAGCTCGCCGTGCCTATGATTTGGTCGGCCTTTATGACTCGAAGACGCATCCCGGCCTGAACGTTGACACCGTTGACTCAATCGAACGGCTCGCCTTCGGAGACGATGTGGCCGCTGCAAGCAGCTGGTTGCGCGCCCGTGTGCCGGGAATTCAGCAGGTCATAGTGGTGTTTGGAGAAGACGCATGCTTCATCTGCAGCAGTGTGTTCCTGATCGAGAACTGGCCGGATATTTTTGTGCCGTCACGTGACGACGCGATGATCTATTCGAACGACACGCCGCTTATCGTGTTTTATTGCCATGAGAATCAATTCGAGGTGGGGCAGCGGATTGTCTTTGATTGAAGGCCGTGTTCGGCCAGAAGCCGTCATTGAAAGGAAAAAAATGAACAGTACTGATGGGAAGTTACGAGGTTCATGCCATTGTGGATCTGTACGATTTCAAGTTCGACTTAGCGACGGACTCAAGACAGCACGGCGCTGCAACTGCTCCTATTGCCGCATGCGCGGTGCGATAGCGGTTTCTGCGGCGCTTCAGGATATAGAGATCACTTCTGGAGAGGAATTGCTCACCCTCTATCAGTTTCACACCATGCAAGCGAAGCACTATTTCTGCTCAAAATGCGGGATATACACACATCACCAACGCCGGTCAAAACCCGATCAATTCGGGATCAATGTAGCCTGCCTGGAAGGAATCAGTCCGTTTGACTTTGAAGAGGTAGCAGTCAACGAAGGCCGACTCCATCCAAAAGATAAAAGTGCTGGAGGCGGACCTGACATCGCTGGATACCTGCGCTTTTTTCCTAATACCGCCCCTTAAATGAACCGGAGCGGTCAAAAGATTTAGCCGCGAGCACTACGTCCCGGCAGCGCCACCCGCCGGCTCGCGGCAGTTGTTGCCGGGGCCGGCAAGCCGCCCGCCACTTTCAACGCCGTCCCTTGGGCGTCGCCGCGCAGGCGGAACACGGCCACCACGTCGACCAGCTCGACCGCGCGGTCTTGCAGCGAGGATGCGGCGGCGGCCGCCTCCTCCACCAGGGCCGCGTTTTGCTGGGTGACCTGGTCCATTTGTGAAATGGCCTGGTTCACTTGCTCGATGCCGGCGCTTTGCTCGTGGCTGGCGTTGGCGATGTCGCCCATGATGTCCGTCACGCGGCGGATGCTGGCGACGATTTCTTCCATCGTCGCGCCCGCCTGGTCGACCAGCGCGCTGCCCGTGTTGACTTTATCAACGGAATCCTCGATCAAGCCCTTGATTTCCTTGGCGGCAGCCGCAGAGCGCTGCGCCAGGTTGCGCACCTCGGTGGCCACCACGGCGAAGCCACGGCCCTGCTCGCCTGCACGGGCCGCTTCCACGGCCGCGTTCAGCGCCAGAATATTGGTTTGGAAGGCAATGCCATCAATCACGCCGATAATGTCGGCGATCTTCTTCGCCGATTCGTTGATCGACCCCATCGTGCCCACCACTTGCGCCACCACGGCGCCGCCCTTGCGGGCCACGTCCGAGGCGGACACGGCCAGCGAGTTCGCCTGACGCGCATTGTCCGTATTCTGGCGTACGGCCGAGGTCAGCTCTTCCAGGCTGGACGCCGTTTCTTCCAGCGACGACGCCTGCTGCTCCGTGCGCACGGACAGGTCCGCGTTGCCGGCGGAAATCTGCGCGGCCGCCACGCTGACCGTATCGGCCGAAGCGCGCACGGTGGCGATCACGCCGACGATGCGCTCGAGGAACTTGTTGAAGGCCGTGGCCGTGCGGCCCACTTCATCCATGCGCTCGACGGGCATGGCGGCGGACAGGTCCAGCGAAGCGCTGACGCGCTCCAGGGTATGTTCGATATTGCCCAGTCCACCGCTGATGGTGCGGTAGATATGCCAGGCCAGCGCGCCCGTCAGCAGCACGGCCACGCCCAGCACGGCCAGCATGGTGTTGAACGCCGTGTCGTAGGCGGCCAGGCTTTCCGCTTTTACATCGTCGACCAGCTTGTTGTTGTAGGCGATATGGTCATCCATGCTCTTTTTCGCGGCGGCGGCCGTGATGGCCAGCGGCGTGCCGGCCAGCAAGGTAGCGCGCACGCCATCCATGTCGCCCGCGTAGGCAGCGGCAAAGAATGGCGCCAGCGCGCGGCGGTAGGCTTCCATGGCGGCCTGGTCGGCGTCGAGCATCTTGCTGTCCGTCGCGTCATACAGGCGCTCGGCGCGGTAGGTGGCGATGACCTTGTCGAAATTCGTGTTGGCGTCGGCCACGGCCTTGTCCAGCGCCGTCTTGTCGGCCAGGTTCGAGAACACGGACAGGCGGTAGCCGGCCAGGCGCGAATCAGCGAGGAAACCCTTGGCCGCATTCAAGCCCTGGATGCTGGGAATGATGCGGTTTTGCACGGTGTCAAAACGCTCCTGGGCGCGCTGCAGCTGGATGGCGCCGCCGGCGCCCAGCAATAGCAGGGCCAGCAAGGCGATGGTGAGGGTCAGAATTAATTGCTTGGTGATATTCATGGTGTGTCACAGTAAAAAAGGTGGCCTGGCAAGGCCAGGCAGGATGAGTAGCTGCCGATCGGGTGGCCGGGATCGGTTGCTAGCGGCTAGGCCGCCAGCGGGGCGGCGTCAGGCAAGCGGCGCAGCAAGTCGCCATGCTGGCGGCAAAACGCCAGGCCCGCCTTGTGGCCCACGTCGAACAGCAACTGCATGTTCGAACTGGACCAGTCCAGGGTGTCGGGCCAGTGCTGCTCGGGAATGCCGCCCATCAGGTCGAGCTTGAGCAAACGCCGCTTGGGCTGGCCCGTGCGCGCATCCGTGTTGTGCTCGAGCTCAAACAGGCGCAGCTCGCTCTTGGAAATTTTCACGAGCGGCGTGATGATGGAGCGCACCCAGGCGTCGTACAGGTTGCGCGGCTTGCGCAGCAAGCGCTCGTCACCGAGGATGTCGAGGATGACCAGGGTATCGGCGTCATGGTGCTCGCCCTTGCCTTCGATAAACGGGTCGAAATTGAGCGTATCGAGGGCCGCACCTTCGATGTAGTCGTCGCCGGCGATGGTCGTGGGCGCATACAGGAAGGGAAACGACAACGCGGCGCGCACGTGGATCGGTTCGATCTCGTGCTTGCCCCAGATTTGCATGCGGTGCTCGCTGAGGTTGTAGGCATTGATGTAGAAATCGGGGCGCATGCGCGCCACGCCCGAGAAATCCACGGCTTTTTCAAGAAAGGGCAAATGCGCGCACAGGCCCAGGCTTTTCGCCGACAGATCCGATGGCGACAGCGACGACACCATCAGCTTGCCCCAGTCGGACCAGGCCGTGGGCACGCCCGCAAACGTTTGCTGGAACGCCTGAAAAAAAGGATTGTTGGCCGGCGGCTGGAAGGCATCGCGGAAAGCGCTCGCATGCATGCCCGGCTTCTGGAAGACCTTGTAATTGATCGGGATCATCTTGTAGATGCTGTCGGCCACGCCCGTGTCGGCCCAGCTTTGCAAGGCCTGGCGCGGCGTGGCTTCGTGCGGCGTCGTGTAAAGCAAGCCCATCAACACACCGGCGCCCGAGGCGGAAATGACGTCGAATTCGATGCCCTCATCGAGAAACGCGGCCAGGGCACCGGCGATCAAGGTGGAATTTGGTGCGCCGCCACCGAGCAGCAGACCCGTTTTGCGGGCCGGTTTCGCTGTCGCGGCTGATGCCGGATCCGGCGGTGTCGTCGTGACTGTCTTCATGCACACTCCCTGAACGGAACGGGACTATCATCCCTTAATTGTTGGTTACTACACGCTGATGGCGCCTAATCCTGCCCATGTCCCCGCAAGCGGCGAGCCGATGCAATGTTGCAGAAACAGATATGAAATTAACATAAATAAATTCCTTATGGCAATTTCCATAACGAATGATAGGTATTCAGAAAGGGTATAAGTTGATGCCGTGCGGCATAGCTTGATGCGGTGCAGCAAATATAAATTCGGCGGCGTTAGGATTAATCGCTTTAGGGTAGGAATATTCCCCAAGCAGCCGCCAGCGCGGCGGCCAGGGGCATCAGGGGATAGATGCAGGGCCGGGAGGAAGCGAAGAGAAATGCAAGTGGGTACACAAATGGTCAACAAAGACGCGAATCTTCGGCGACAAGTGGCGGCTTGACGGCCACAGCACCCAGAACTTGCTCGAGTGCAGCAAGTAGCCGGCCAGCACCGCTTGCAGTTCGCCGCGCGCAATGGCGTCGCGCACGATAAAGTCAGGCAGATAGGCGAGGCCCACGCCCTGTGTGGCGGCGCCGATCAAGGCTTCGATATTGTTGCAGGTCAAGGCGGTCGGCAAGCGCAACTCGCCGCCGCTGTCGCCCTCGCCCCGTTGCAATACCCATTCCTGCAACTTGCCCGTGGTGGGAAATTTGTAGCGCACGCAAGCGTGCTCTTCCAGCGCGCGCGGCGTGGCCGGCACGCCATGGCGGGCGAAATACGCGGGCGAGCCGACGATGGCAAAGGCAAACGGCCCCAATTCGCGCGCCATCAGACGCGAATCAGTGAGCGTACCGCTGCGCACGGCCACGTCCACGCCTTCGGCCACCACGTCGACGAGGCGGTCGTTGAAATCGAGGTCGAGTTCGATCTCCGGGTACAGCCGCGTAAACTCGGCCAGCAAGGGCAGGATGATGCGGTAGCCGATCACGGGCAGGCTGACGCGCAGCTTGCCGCGCGGCGCCTCGGCCAGGTGCGACAGTTCCGCCTCGGCATCGCCGAGGTCGGCCAGGATGCGCTGGCAACGCTCGTAAAACAGCGCGCCCTCGTTGCTCAGGCTGATGCGCCGCGTGCTGCGGTTGAGCAGGCGCACGCCCAGCTTTTCTTCCAGCCGCGCCACGCTCTTGCCCACGGCCGAGGCCGACACGCCGAGCAGCCGCCCGGCCGCCACATAGCTGGAAGTTTCCGCCGCGCGCACGAAGGCGGCAATGCCATTCAGATTATCCATGCGACCTCGCTGTCTCTATTAGGGAATATTTGTCCGTTATGAGCGGATTTTCAGCCACTTTTTCACAGATTACGTCCATATTATCATCGGATTCCCTCTTTCTGGAATCATTCCCATGGATACGAATCTTCCCGCGCAAGCCCCGGAACCAGCGACTGCACGGCGCACGCTGGTGCTGGCAGCCGTCTGCCTGGCCGCGCTGTGCATGCCGCTCAGTTTTACGGGGCCGGCCATCGCCATTCCCGCCATCGCCACCGACCTGCACGGCACGCCGCTGGCGCTGGCGTGGATCACGAATGCCTTCATGCTCAGCTTTGGCGGCTGCCTGATGGTGGCCGGCGCGCTGGCCGACCGCTATGGCCGCAAGCGCGTGTTCCTGCTGGGCATGGCCGTGTTTTCCGTCGCCGCGCTGGCACTGGCGGCCGCGCCCGGCATTGTGTGGCTCGACGTGCTGCGCGCCGTCCAGGGCCTCGGTTGCGCCATGGCCCTGTCGAGCGGACTGGCGGCCCTGGCGCAGGAATTCGACGGCCCCGCCCGTGCGCGCGCCTTCAGCCTGATCGGCACGGCCTTCGGCGTGGGCCTGGCCTTCGGCCCCTTCCTGGCAGGCACCTTGATCACGCACACGGGCTGGCGCGCCATTTTTGCGGCCACGGCCGCGGCCGGCCTGGCCGCCCTGCTGGCCGCCGCGCGCGCCATGCGCGAATCGCGCGACCCACAGGCGCAAGGCGTCGACTGGCCGGGCGCCCTGACGTTTACCGGTGCGCTGTCCCTATTTACCTATGGCTTGCTGCAGGCGCCCGATAGTGGTTGGGGCAGTGCCGCCAGCCTGGGACTGTTCGGTGGCGCAGCCTTGCTGCTGGCCGTTTTCATCCGCGTGGAGCGGCGCGCGGCGCGCCCCATGCTGGACTTGACCCTGTTCCGCCTGCCCGCCTTTGCCGGCGTGCAATTGCTGGCGGCCGCGCCCGCATTTTCCTTTGTCGTGCTGCTGGTCTTGCTGCCGGCCCGCTTCATCGGCATCGAAGGCTACAGCGCGCTGGAGGCGGGACGCATGATGATCGCCCTGTCGGCGCCCATGCTGGTGCTGCCGATCCTGGCCGGCATGGCGGCGCAACGCATCGCCGCCGCGCACATCTGCGCCAGCGGCCTGCTGCTGGCGGCGGGTGGCTTGCTGTGGCTGTCCACTTGTGCGCCGGGCCAGGCGCCCGCTACCTTGATCGGGCCGCTGCTGCTGATCGGCTGCGGCATCAGCCTGCCGTGGGGCTTGATGGATGGCCTGGCCATCAGCGTCGTGCCCGTCGAGCGGGCCGGCATGGCGGCCGGCATCTTCAACACGACGCGCGTGGCGGGTGAAGGCCTGGCGCTGGCCATCGTCAGCGCGCTGCTGGGCACGCTCACGATGGCGGCCTTGGGCAAGGTGCCCGGCCTCGCCACGGAGCAGGCGGCGTTGGCGGCGCCCTTCCTGGCGCTGGGAGAATTACGCCATGCGGGCGCTCTGTTGCCGCAGGCCGGCGCCGCCGAACTGGCGCAAGCGTATGGCGCCGCCTTCCGCCACTTGCTGTATGTGCTGGCCAGCATTACGACGGCCTCGGCCCTGCTGATCCTGGCCTTTTTGCGTCATCCGGCGGCCGTGCCAACGAACACGACCGCCCTGCCCGCCTGCAAGGCGCAGCAATAATTCACGACCATCACCATTCCTCCTGCCGTACACGGCGGCGCCCACGCGCCGCCGCCCGCCCTGATGTTTCTCCGCAACACCTCAAAAGTTTCAAGGAATAAAACTAGTTTACTGATCAAAGCGCTTTGAACTATACTCAAAGCGCTTTGAAGCATAACTAAAGCGCTTTGGTTGTGCGAAATTACGCGCGCTAATCCCACACCTATAAAAACACTGGAGACACAATGAACAAATTTTTCTTGAAAGCGTTGCCAGCGGCAGTGCTCATGGCCTTGAGCGCGTCGGCCCAGGCCGCCCTGCCGATCGACTTCGGCGGCTACATCCGCTCGGGCTTCGGCACCAGCAGTGAAGGCGGCAAGGAAGCGTGTTTCGGCCTGGCTGGCGCCTCGTCCAAGTATCGTCTGGGCAATGAGTGCGAAACCTACGGCGAGCTGAAATTCGGCGGCGAAGCCTTCAAGGCAGCCAACGGCACCACTTTCCGCATCAACACCCTGGTGGCGTTTTCCGTCAACCAGAACCAGGACTGGGAACAATCGGATCCGTCGTGGCGCGAAATGAACGTGGTCGCCGACAAGATCGGCACGGGCGCCTTCGCCGAGGCGCGCGCCTGGGTCGGCAAGCGCTACTACGACCGCCAGGACGTGCACATCACCGATTACTACTTCTGGAATAACAGCGGCCCTGGCGCCGGCCTGGAAAACATCGACCTGGGCGCCGCCAAACTGGCCTACGCCATCGTGCGCACGGCCGACGACGGCGACAGCAATCGCATGGGTCTGTCCCACGATTTGCGCTTCTCCGGCATCAAGGTCAACCCCGATGGCGAACTGACCCTGGGCCTGCAATTCAACCAGAAACGCAATGCGCAAGGCGCGGGCCCCATCGCCAGCGGCCACTTGCTGACCATCATGCATACGCAAGGCAATCTGCTGGGCGGCTTCAACAAGGTGGCATTGCAGTACGGCAAAGGCAGCGCCGCCAACACGGGCGGCTTCAGCCTGGGCGCCGGCAAGGATGACAAGGTCGTGCGTCTGACGGAACAGATCATGATCCAGCCCAAAGGCGCCTGGTCGGGCATGGGTACCTTCGTCTACGAAGACAAGGAAACGGCAGGCGTGAGCAGCAAATGGACATCGATCGGCGCGCGTCCCGTCTACCACTTCACGGACAACTACAGCCTGGCCGTGGAACTGGGCCACGACATCGTCAAGCCGGAAGGCGGCGAGAGCCGCAATCTCACCAAGCTGACCTTCGCGCCGCAACTGTCGGCCGGCAACAGCTTCTGGTCGCGTCCCGTGCTGCGCGCCTTCTACACCTACGCCAAATGGAACAAGGCAGCCCAGTCGGCCGCCGCAGCGGAATCGGCGCTGTCGTCGACGGGCGTGTTTGGTGGAAAAACAAACGGCAGCTCGGTCGGTTTCCAGGTCGAGTCGTGGTGGTAAGAGCATCGAACACTGGCTGACGCCGCAAGGCGCCAGCCACTGGCAGCAGCACCGCCCGCTCATTCAGGGGCAGGTAGTAACCGGACCCACCATTTCGCCGCTGCACGCGATGGCCGGCAGCTTCAATGTAGTGATTCAGCAGTATCCTCTTTTAGCGCGGGCGCCCCTGGGTTTGCCCGCGTATTTTTTTGGGCGCCGCCGCCGCTTGCCATACCTCTGATCATTCCGGCATTTATCAGATAAACTACCCTGCATTGCACGGCACCGCACCGCTCCCGACCCACCCCGACTGCAGCATCCATGAACCTCAAAAATCTCGCCAAAACGCTAGGAATATCCGAAACCACCGTCAGCCGCGCCTTGAATGGCTATCCGGAAGTAAGCGAACGCACGCGCGAGCGGGTGCTGGCCGCCGCGCAGGCGGCCGGCTACCGTCCCAATCCCATGGCGCGCAGCTTGGCCGTCGGGCGCACGAATATCGTCGGCATCATCTACCCGCTGATGCCGAACGACCTGGCCGACCCCATGTTCATCGACATCGTGGGCGGCATGTCGGAAGCGCTGGAAGCGCAGCAGATGGACATGATGATCGCGCCCGCTTCGGCCACCAATGAATTCCACACGTATGAGCGCATGGTCAAGGGCCGCCGCATCGACGGCCTGATCGTCGGGCGCACGAAACCGTTCGACGAGCGCATCGCCTACCTGGCGCAGCAGGGCATGCCGTTTGTCGCGCATGGCCGCACGCAGCTGAACCAGCCGCACGCGTGGTTCGACTACGACAACGAGGCGGGCATGCGCCTGGCCGTCGAGCGCCTGGCGCAGCTGGGCCACCAGCGCATCGGCCTGATCAGCGCAACGCCGGACCTGAACTTCGTGCGCCAGCGCGTCGAGAGTTTCCAGCACGCCATGCAGGCGGGCGGCCTGGCCGTCGACCCGGACAACCTGGTCGACAACGCCCACGACCGCCGCGCCGGCTACCAGGCCATGCAGCGCCTGCTGGCCCGCTCGCCCCGCCCCACCGCCGTCATCGTCGACAATCACATGTCGGGCGTGGGCGCCGTGCGCGCCCTGCTCGACGCGGGCATCGCCATCGGCAGCGAGATGTCGCTGATCGTCTGGGGCGTGATGGAAGATTCCCTGGCCGGCCACAACGTCACCACCGTCGTCCAGCCCGACCCGCGCGGCGCCGGCGCGAAGATGATCCACATGCTGCTGGCCCTGATGGACGGCACGCCCGTCACCGACCTGCAGGAACTGTGGCCGTGCGAACTGTTGCCGGGCGAGTCGGCGGGACCGGTAATTAGGTAGTTAAATATTGCATTGGCCCGCAGCAGAAAGCTGGGGTCAGTCACTGCGTGATCGGAATGGGTCCCACTGGGGCCATTCCCCCGCCGGGTCTGACCCCGGTCCTCCCACCTTGTTGTCCTGAATCACCCTCATAAAAAAATCGTATGTCTGGAGCGTGTATCGCTTTACTTTTCAAAGCGCTTTGAACTATACTCATTTCATACCCAAAGCGCTTTGAATTTTAAAATAAGACGTTCGCCTACCAACCAGCAGCGCCGCCCTGATAGCCAACGCTACAGGCAACTTTTAAGAAATCATTCATGCCGACCATCCAGAACAATCTCGCCCATCTGCCCGCCGACTGGTGGCGCAGCGCCGTCATCTACCAGGTGTATCCACGCAGCTTCCTCGACAGCAATGGCGACGGCATCGGCGACTTGCCCGGAATTACCTCCAAGCTCGACTACATCGCCGCCCTCGGCGCCGACATCGTGTGGATCTCGCCCTTCTTCACGTCGCCGATGAAGGACTTCGGCTACGACGTGGCCGATTTCTGCGACGTCGACCCGATGTTTGGCACCCTGGCCGATTTCGACCGCCTCGTGGCACGCGCCCATGAACTGGGCTTGAAAGTGATGATCGACCAGGTGCTGTCGCACTCGTCCGACAACCATCCGTGGTTCGTGGAAAGCCGCTCGAGCCGCGACAATCCCAAGGCCGACTGGTATGTGTGGGCCGACCAGAAACCGGACGGCACGGCGCCGAACAACTGGCTGTCCGTGTTCGGCGGTTCCGCGTGGCAATGGGAGCCGCGCCGCGGCCAGTATTACCTGCATGATTTCCTCGTCAGCCAGCCCGACCTGAACTTCCACAATCCGGCCGTGCAGCAGGCCCAGCTGGACAACCTGCGCTTCTGGCTCGAACGCGGCGTCGACGGCTTCCGCTTCGATTCCTGCAACTTCCCGTATCACGACCAGTTGCTGCGCGACAATCCACCAGCCGCGCAGCGCGATGCGAGCAGCGTATCGGCCATCAATCCCTACGGCATGCAGGCGCACGTGTACGACAAGACGCAGCCGGAAAACATCGCCTACCTGCAGCGCGTGCGCGCCGTGCTCGATGAATACAAGGCCGTTTCCATCGGCGAAGTGGGCGACGACAATGCGCTGGCCACCATGGCTGCCTATACGGGCGCCGACAAGCTGCACATGGCCTACAGTTTCAACTTGCTGACGGCGGAGTTTTCGGCCGCGCACATCCGCAAGCAAGTGGAAGAATTCGAAGCGCAAGTGGCCGACGGCTGGGCTTCCTGGTCCGTGGGCAACCACGACAGCGTGCGCGTCATGACGCGCTGGGGCGGCGAGAACCCATCGCCCTCGCTGGCCAAGGTCGTGCTGGCCGTGCAGGCGGCGCTGAAAGGCACGCCGTGCCTGTACCAGGGCGACGAGCTGGCCCTGACGGAAGCGGACATTCCTTTCGAAGCGCTGCAAGACCCGTACGGCATCCCGTTCTGGCCCCAGTTCAAGGGCCGCGACGGCTGCCGCACGCCGATGCCATGGGTGGCCGAAGCGCCGCATGGCGGCTTCAGCACCACCACGCCGTGGTTGCCCGTGCCGCCGGAACACCTGGCGCGCGCCGCTGACGTGGAAGAACACGATAGCGGCTCGGCGCTGCGCTTTGCGCAGAACATCCTCGCCTGGCGCCGCACCCTGCCGCAATTGCTGCGCGGCGATATCGTCTTCTTCGATGCACCGGAACCTGTGCTGGCCCTGCGCCGCGACTTGCCCGGCCAACCGTCCGTGCTGGCTGCCTTCAACCTGGGCACCGAGGCCGTCACCTTCACTTGGCCGGACGCGGCGGCAGCGGCCGATCTTGCCGGTCATGGCTTGCCAGGTAGTAAAGATAACCAACAGCTCAGCCTGCCTCCGCATGGCGGCTGGTTCGGCACTTTGGCGTAAATCGCAGGCTTTGGCGGCCATGCCGCCAATTACAATAACGAGCCCCGCGCATCAGCGGGGCCAAATTGAGATGATGAGGACGACATGGCAGGACTGAAATTAGCAGGGCTGAAGAAGGCATATGGCGACGTGCAAACCCTGCACGGCATCGACCTGGAGATCGCCGATGGCGAATTCATGGTCTTCGTGGGTCCGTCGGGTTGCGGCAAATCCACCTTGCTGCGCAGCATCTGCGGCCTGGAAGAAATCAGCGGCGGCGACTTATTCATCGGCAAGACGCGCATGAACGACGTGCCGCCTGCCAAACGCGGCATCGCCATGGTGTTCCAGAGCTACGCCCTGTACCCGCACATGAGCGTGGCGCAGAACATGGCCTTCGGCCTCAAACTGGCCGGCATGAGCAAGGTGCAAATCGCCGACGCCGTGCAACGCGCCGCGCAAATCCTGCGCATCGAGCCTTTGCTGGAACGCAAACCCAAGGACTTGTCGGGCGGCCAGCGCCAGCGCGTGGCCATCGGCCGCGCCATCGTGCGCAAGCCCGACGTCTTCCTGTTCGACGAACCGCTGTCCAACCTGGACGCATCCCTGCGCGTGCAAATGCGCATCGAACTGGCGAATTTGCACCGCGAATTGCGCTCGACCATGATTTACGTCACGCATGACCAGGTCGAAGCAATGACCCTGGCCGACCGCATCGTCGTGCTCAACGCGGGCCGCATCGAACAGGTGGGCGCGCCGCTCGAGCTGTACCACCACCCAGCCAACCTGTTCGTGGCCGGTTTCCTCGGTTCGCCCCGCATGAACTTCCTCAAGGGCAAGATCCACAGCTACGCCGACGGCGTGGCCACCATCGCCACCAACGCGGGCGGCATGGTGCAAGCCGTGTTGACGCAGCCATTGGCCAGCGGCACCCCCGTCACCGTCGGCGCGCGTCCCGAACACGTCCAGGCATGCGCGCCCGGCGCCACGGCCGCCATCACGGCCACCGTGCAGGCCGTGGAAAAACTGGGCGACATCAGCTATCTGTATGTGCAGGTACCGGGCGGCGACGAGCCGCTGGTCGTGCGCGCCGATGCGGAAACGGACTGGGCCATTGGCCAATCCGTGGCCCTGCAGGTGGCGCCCGCCCGCGTCCACGTATTCGACGAGCACGGCCAGACCCGTACCTGATTCCGCATTTAAAGGGCCAGGCGCTACAGGCGCCGCCTGGCCTGGTTGTATCGTTTCAGCCTTGATACTCAACATAAACTTAGCATAAAAAAAGATACTGGAGATTGACATGTCCTTCACGCACCCGAAACGCAGCTTCATCAAAACCACCCTGATCGCCGCCGTACTGGCCGGCATCGGCAACCTGGCCGCCGTCAGCATGGCGAACGCGGCCGAAGCAGGCACCCTGCTGATCTGGATCAATGGCGACAAGGGCTACAAAGGCCTGGCCAAGGTCGGCGAAGAATTCACCAAGAAGACGGGCATCAAGGTCGTCGTCGAGCATCCAGAAGATGCGCCAAACAAATTCCAGCAAGCGGCCGCCGCCGGCAAGGGCCCGGACATCTGGATCTGGCCGCATGACCGCATCGGCACCTGGATCGACGCTGGCTTGCTGCAACCATTGACGCCAAGCAAGGAAGCGCGCGCCGCCATCCTGCCGCTGGCCTGGAACGCCTTTACGGTGAGTGGCAAGACCTGGGGCTACCCGATCTCCATCGAAGCCGTCGCCCTCGTCTACAACAAGGACCTGGTGCCGACGCCGCCAAAAACCTTCGAGGAAATCGCCGCGCTGGACAAGAAACTGTCCGCACAAGGCAAGAAAGCCATCCTGTGGGATTACACGAATACCTATTTCACTTGGCCTTTGCTGGGCGCGGGCGGCGGCTTCCCGTTTGAAGTCAAGTCCGACGGCCGCTACGATGCGGCGAAAACCGGCGTGAACAATGCCGGTTCGCAGGCAGGCGTGAATGCGCTGATGACCCTGATCAACAGCGGCGCCATGCCGAAGGGCGCCGGCTACGCGGAAATGGAAGCGGGCTTCAACCAGGGCAAGATCGCCATGATGATCAACGGCCCATGGTCGTGGGACAATGCGCGCAAGTCGAAGATCAATTTCGGCGTGGCCACGATCCCTACCGTGGCAGGCAAGACGGCCACGCCATTCGTGGGCGTATTGGGCGCGATGATTTCCAAGGCCAGCCCGAACAAGGACCTGGCCACGGAATTCCTGGAAAACCAGATGCTGCAGATCAATGGCCTGAAAACCATCAACGCCGACGTCCCGCTGGGCACGCCAGCCAACAAGGTGCTGTTCGCGGAACTGAAGGCCAATCCGAACATCCAGGCAACGATGGAAAGCGCGCAAGCGGGCCGCCCGATGCCGAACAACCCGGAAATGGGCCGTTTCTGGTCGTCGATGCAATCGGCGCTGGAAAACATCACGCAAGGCCGCCAGACGACCAAGGATGGCCTCGATGCGGCGGCGAAGCGGATTACGACGGCGAATTAATCAATGTCGCGCTGCACCACGTAACTTCGCGTAGGTCGGATTAGCGCTTGCGCGTAATCCGACATGTGCAGCCAACAATGTTGTCGGATTACGGCCCTTTGGGCCTAATCCGACCTACACCACAACGCCTTCATCCAGCATCCATCTTCACAGGTATCCATCGTGCGCAAGTTTATCGGCCCTACGGTATTGACCATCAGCATGGCGCTGGGTCTGTATCTGCTCTTCATGTTGTACATTTCCGGCCAGACCATGCTGGCCGCCGTTTTCCTCGGCTTGCTGACCCTGACGACGTTTGTCTTCACGTCGCCGCGTGCCTATGCCTACCGTTACCTGTTTCCCGGCATCACGGCGGTCATCGTCTTCGTGCTGCTGCCGATGGTGTACACGGTGTCGATCGGCTTTACCAATTTCAGTTCGCGCAACCTGCTCACCTATGAACGGGCCACGCAATATTTGCTCGACGAAACGCAGCGGGTGGAAAGCGCCGGCTATGCGATGACCGTGCATGCAGACAACAAGGAATACCGCTTGCGCCTGGAAAGCCCGGACACGGGCGAAGTGCTCTTGACGCAGCCGCTGGCCCTGAAGCGCGCCGTGCCCCTGAACGTGGAGGTGGCGCCGATCGATCCCGTGCAGGCGCCCGTGCTGGCCGCGCCGCTGGGCATCAAGGACATCATCGCCCTGCAAAAGGATTTGAAGCTGCTCACCCTCGTGCTGCCGAACAAGATCGAGCTGCGCATGGTGGGCTTGCGCGAATTCGGACCTGTCGCGCACGTCTACAAGCAACTGCCCGACAAGACCCTGAAGAAGATCGCCACAGGCGAACTGGTGACGCCGAACTTCAAGACGGGCTTTTATGAAATGCCGGACGGCACGAAACTGGAACCGGGCTTCAAAGTGAACGTGGGCTTCGCCAACTTCGTCAAGATTTTCTCCGATGAAGCGTTCCGCGGCCCCTTCCTGCGCATTTTTGTGTGGACCATCGTTTTCGCCCTGATCAGCGTGGCCACCACGACGGGCCTGGGCATGGTGCTGGCCGTGCTCCTGAACTGGGATGCGCTACGCTTCCGCGGCCTGTACCGCACCCTGCTGTTTCTGCCGTACGCCGTGCCCGGCTTCATTTCCATCCTCGTCTTCAAGGGCTTGTTCAATAACAACTTTGGCGAAATCAACCTCGTGCTCGATGCCCTGTTCGGCATCAAGCCCGCCTGGTTCTCGGACACCACCCTGGCCAAGGCCATGATTTTGATCGTCAACACCTGGCTCGGCTACCCGTACATGATGGTGGTGTGCATGGGCTTGATCAAGGCGATTCCATCGGACCTGTACGAAGCGTCGGCCCTGGCCGGCGCGGGACCGCTGACGAATTTCTTCAAGATCACGTTACCGCTGATCATCAAGCCGCTCACGCCGCTGATGGTGGCCAGTCTCGGTTTCAACTTCAACAATTTTGTGCTGATCAGTTTGCTGACGGGCGGGCGTCCCGATTTCCTCGACACCACCTTGCCGGCCGGCACGACGGACTTGCTCGTGTCCTACACCTACCGCATCGCGTTCGAGGATTCCGGCCAGAACTTTGGCCTGGCCGCCGCCATCTCGACCCTGATCTTCTTCCTCGTGGCCGCGATTTCGCTGGTCAACATGCGCCTGACGCGCATGAACAAAGCATAAAGGACAGCCATGGCTATCGTTGTCGACCGTTCCAACCGCTGGCGCATCCTGGCGGCCCACGTCGCCGTGATCGCGCTGATCGCGCTGGTGATGTTTCCCTTCCTGATGATCCTGTCGATCTCCCTGCGGCCCGGCAATTTCGCCTCGGGCAGCCTGATCCCTCCCGAGATCAGCTTCGAGCACTGGCGTTTGGCGCTGGGCATGTCCTACCAGGCGCCCAACGGTGCCCTCGTCGAACCGGATTTCCCTGTGCTGCTGTGGCTATGGAATTCCATCAAGGTGGCCAGCATGAGCGCCACCGTCACCGTGCTGCTGTCGACCACCTGCGCGTATGCATTCGCGCGCATGCAGTTCCGTTTCAAGTCGCAGACGCTGTCCGCGCTGATGCTGCTGCAGATGTTCCCCGCCGTGCTGGCCCTGGTGGCCATCTACGCCATCTTCGACGTGCTGGGCAGCTACGTGCCATGGCTGGGCATCGACCACCACGGCAGCCTGGTGCTGGCCTACACGGGCGGCATCGCCCTGCATATCTGGACCATCAAGGGCTATTATCAAACCATCCCCATCGAAATCGAGGAAGCGGCCAAGGTCGACGGCGCCACGCAGTGGCAAGCGTTCGTCTACGTGCTGCTGCCGATGACGGTGCCCATTCTGATGGTGGTGTTCCTGCTGTCGTTCATCGGCGCCATCATCGAGTACCCGATCGCCTCCGTGCTGCTGCATGAGCAGAACAACCTGACCCTGGCCGTCGGCTCCAAGCTGTTCCTGTACGAGCAAAAATACCTGTGGGGCGACTTCGCCGCGGCCGCCATCTTGTCCGGCCTGCCCATCACGGCCGTGTTCCTGCTGGCGCAAAAATGGATGATCTCCGGCCTGACGGCTGGCGGCGTGAAAGGCTGACCATGCGGCGCACCCTGACTACGCTGGCCGCCCTGCTCCTGTGCGCTTCGGCGCAGGCAGGGAGCTTTGCCGAGAATCCGATTGTCTACTTCGCCGTGACAGACCGTTTCGCCAACGGCAATCCCGGCAACGACCACAGTTATGGCCGCGCCGCCGACCCGCAAGGCGGCGACGTCGGCAGCTTCCACGGCGGCGACATCGCCGGCATCACGCAGCAGCTCAAAGCCGGCTACTTCAAGGAACTGGGCGTCAACGCCCTGTGGATCACGGCGCCGTACGAGCAGATACACGGCTGGGTGGTGGGCGGCAAACAGCAATTCCAGCACTACGCCTACCACGGCTACTGGGCGCTCGACTACACGACGATGGACGCCAACATGGGCACGCGCGAGGAATTGCGCGAAATGATCAACACGGCCCACGCGCAAGGCATCCGCGTGCTGTTCGACGTGGTGCTGAACCATCCCGGCTATGCGGACCTGCGCACCCTGGCGCAGTACAAGGTGCCCGTGCTGTGGCCTGGCCACGAAAAGGCCGTGCTGCGCGACTATCACAGCTTCATCGACTACAACAACTTCGAATTCAAGCAGTGGTGGGGTCCAGACTGGGTGCGCGCCGGCTTGCCCGGCTATTCAGACGGCGGCAAGGACGACTACACCATGCAGCTGGCCTACCTGCCCGACTTCCGCACGGAAAGCGGCAAGGCCGTGGGCTTGCCGCCGATTCTGCAGCGCAAAGCCGATACACGCGCCGTCGCCCTGCCCGACACCACCGTGCGCGGCTACTTGGTGCATTGGCTGGCCGACTGGGTGCGCGAATTCGGCGTCGACGGTTTCAGGGCCGACACCGTCAAGCACGTGGAGCCGGCCAGCTGGCTGGCCCTGCGCGCGGCGGCCACCGATGCCCTGGCCGACTGGAAGGCGCGCCACCCACAGCAGAAAATCGACGACGCACCATTCTGGATGACGGGCGAGGCATGGGGCCATGGCCCCGAGCGCAGCAGCTGGCATGACGCGGGATTCGACTCGATGATCAATTTCGATTTCCAGAATCGCGCGGGCGGCGACTGGAAAAGCATCGATGGCGTCTACCGCCAGTACGCGGGCTTGCTGGGAAAACGTATTGGCAATGAACCCCGCTACGACATCCTGTCGTATATCTCGTCGCACGACACCAGCCTGTTCCCGCGCGATCAACTGAAGCATGGTTTGTCCGCCCTGCTGCTGGCGCCAGGCGGCGTGCAGCTGTTCTATGGCGATGAAAGCGCACGCCAGCCTGGCGCGGCGCCCATCGGCGACGAACAGCAGGCGACCCGCTCCGACATGAACTGGAATACGCTCGATGCGGCCACCCTGGCCCATGCGCGCAAGCTGGGCCAGTTCCGGCTGCGCCACCCTGCCCTGGCGCGCGGCGAACACCGGTTCATCAACGACAAGCCGTATGCGTTCGCCCGCATGATGCAGGATGACGCCATCATCGCCGTGCCCGAAGCGCAAGGCGCGCTCGAACTCAAAGTACACGGCGTGTTCGCCGACGGCGCCAGCTTGCGCGACGCCTATACAAACCAAACCTACATAGTCAAGGACGGCGCCGTCGCGGTACACGCTGCCGGCACCGTCCTGCTGGAGAAAGCTGCACAATGAGTACCTATGACATTTTAGTGGTCGGCGGCGCCGGCATCGACACCATCGTCCGCGTCCCCGACCTGCAATTGCCCGTGGCCGATTCGCTGCATGTGCCACCCATCCGCGACTACGTGGCGCACACGGGCAATGGCGTGGCGCTCGGTTGCCACGCGCTGGGCTTGCGCTGCAAGTTCCTCGACTTCATCGGCGACGATGCGCAAGGCGCGGCCATCCTGCAGCGCTACAAGGAAGCCAAACTCGATTTCTCGCACATCGTCGAACCTTCGGGCACGCGGCGCAGCGTCAACCTCGTCGATCCGCAAGGACGCCGGCTGTCGCTGTATGACGGGCGCCATCCGGAAGACGTGCGCATGCCTGCCGCCTTCTATCTGCCCTATCTGGGACCGGCGCGCCACGCGCACTTTTCCATCATGGGCTGGGTGGCCCAGCTGTTTGACGATGCGCAGGTATGCGGCACGACGGTATCGACCGACCTGCACGACTGGGATGGCGTCAACCCGCACCACAAAGTCTTTGCGCTGCGCGCCGACCTGGTCTTTCTCAGCACGGCGGCGCTGGGCGAGCGCCGGGACGACGTCATGCACGCGATTATTTCGGAAGGCCGCGCGCAAGCCGTCATCGCCATGGCGGGCGCGGATGGGGCCTACCTGCTGGAACGGAACGGCGCGTCCGTGCGCCACTATCCGACGGCGGGCTTGACGCTGCCCGTGGTGGACACGAATGGCGCCGGCGACTCGTTTGTCGCCGCCTTTTTGCATGCCTGGCTCGATGGTGCAGGCATCGACGCCGCCATGCACCGCGGCGCCATCGGCGGCGCGTTTGCCTGCGCCCAGCATGGCACGCATGAACGTTTCATCGGACCGGCGGAGCTGCATGACTTATATCAAGACCGCACTAGCTTATGACTTAATATTCTATCAAGCGTAGCATCGAGCTAAGGGTCGCATGGCACAATGGCTGCGGATTTCACCACCGCATACCATCGACACCGGAGACCACATGAGAATCGAAACCCTGGCCGTGCACGCCGGCTACACCCCCGACCCGACCACCAAGGCGGCCGCCGTCCCCATTTACCAGACGGTGGCCTACGCCTTCGACAATGCCCAGCATGGCGCCGACCTGTTCGACCTCAAGGTGGCAGGCAATATCTATACGCGCATCATGAACCCCACGCAAGACGTGCTGGAAAAACGGGTCGCCGCGCTGGAAGGCGGCGTGGCCGCGCTGGCCGTGGCGTCGGGCATGGCGGCCATCACCTATGCGATCCAGACGATTGCCGAAGCGGGCGACAATTTCATCTCCGCCAGCCAGCTGTATGGCGGCACCTACAACCTGTTTGCCCACACCCTGCCGCAGATCGGCATCGAAGTGCGCTTCGCCGACGCGCGCCAGCCCGAGACCTTTGCCGCCCTGATCGATGCGCGCACCAAGGCCATCTTCTGCGAATCGATCGGCAACCCGCTGGGCAATGTCACCGATGTAGCGAAACTGGCCGAAATCGCGCACGCGCACGGCATCCCGCTGATCGTCGATAACACGGTGCCGAGCCCCTATCTGTTCCGCCCCATCGAGCATGGCGCCGACATCGTCGTCCATTCGTTGACCAAATACCTGGGCGGCCACGGCACCACCGTGGGCGGCGCCATCGTCGACAGCGGCAAATTCCCGTGGGCCGAGCACAAGGAACGCTTCAAGCGCCTGAACGAGCCGGACGTGTCGTATCACGGCGTCGTCTACACGGAAGCGTTCGGCCCCGCCGCCTTCATCGGCCGCGCGCGCGTCGTCCCGCTGCGCAACATGGGTGCCGCGATTTCGCCCTTGAGCGCGTTCCAGCTGATCCAGGGCATCGAGACCCTGGCCCTGCGCATGGACCGCATCTGCGACAACACGCTGGCACTGGCAAAACACCTGAAACAGCATCCGAAGGTCGCGTGGGTCAATTACGCGGGCCTGGAAGACCACCCGGACCACGCGCTGGTGAAAAAATACATGCACGGCCGCGCCTCGGGCATCTTGTCCTTCGGCCTGAAACTGGCGGCTGGCGAGGATCCGCGCGCGGCAGGCGCCCGCGTGCTCGACGCCCTGCAGCTGTTCACGCGCCTGGTCAATATCGGCGACGCCAAGTCGCTGGCCACGCATCCGGCGTCCACCACGCACCGCCAGCTCAATCCCGAGGAACTGGCCAAGGCGGGCGTGTCCGAAGACATGCTGCGCCTGTCCGTGGGCATCGAGCATATCGACGACTTGCGCGAAGACCTGGAGCAGGCGCTCAACGCCGCTTAATCGCTGGCTTTGACGCCATAGCGCGATGCCGGCTTGCCGCGCATCGCGCCCGCGAACAGGGCCAGGCGGGCCGCGTCAAAACGCTCCCACAAGACCTGGTCTTCCACCGAAGGCAAGGTCACCAGCTCGCCCTGGTCCAGGCCCGCCAGCGCCGCATCGACGCAGTCTTCCGCGCGCATGATGGTCGCCTGGTCCAGCTGTGCCAGCGGCACGCCGCTCAATTCCCAGATCTCCGTCGCCGTCGACGCGGGCAGCACCAGCTGCACCGTGATGCCCGTGCCGGCCAGTTCCTGCTGCAAGCCCCGCGTGAAATTCATCACATAGCCCTTGGTGGCGCTGTAGATCGTGCTGACGGGCAGGATGTGGAAGGACAGCACGGAGCCGATGTTGATGACGGTGCCCCGGTTGCGCTGCTTGAATTGCGGCAGCACGGCGTACGTCAGTTGCGCCAGCGCCGCCACGTTGACCTGGTCCATCGCGGCGATACCCTCGCGTGGCGAGTCCACGACGGCGCCCAGGGTCGAGACACCAGCATTATTCACCAGCATGGTGATGGCTGGGTTGCTGGCCAGTTCTTCGGCTACGCGCTGCAGGTCGGCCGGTGCGGCCAGATCGGCCGCCATGGCGCGCACGGCCACGCCATATTTTTCCGCCAGCGAGGCAGCCAGGGTGCCCAGGCGCTCGACCCGGCGCGCCACGAGGATCAAATCGAAGCCGCGCGCGGCCAGGCGGTCCGCATATACGGCGCCCAGGCCGGACGAGGCGCCGGTGATGAGGGCCGTGCCTTGGGTAGTAACTGCATTCATGGTCATTCCTTCTTCAGTATGGGGTGGGTTGAGGCCATAAAACATGATAGCCATCATGCTTCAACACATTAAATATGACGGTCATCATGTTTAATGTGTTGAAGCATGACGAACATCATGTATGATGTCAACCATTATTTTTTGAATCGCGATCAGGAGCCTGCCATGCGTTATCCCGCCGAAGAAACCGCCGAAAAGCACCAGCGCATCCTGACGCAGGCGGCGCGGCTATTCCGTGAAAAGGGTTACGACGGCGTCAGCGTGGGGCAGATCATGCAGGCGACGGGACTCACGCACGGCCCCTTCTACAACCACTTCGCCTCGAAGGAAGCGCTGATGGCGGAAAGCACCCTGCACGGTTCGGAACACTCGCGCGTGGCGCTCGATGCGGCGACCATCAGCCCGGAAGCGATGCGCCAGTACGTGCGCGATTACGTGAGCGCAGCCCACCGCGACGCACCGGGCGATGGCTGTCTGCTGGCGGCGCTGGCGGGCGACGCGCGCAAGCAGCCGGCCGTACGCCCTGCCTTCACCTTCCATCTGAAAGCCATCATCGGCAAGCTGGCAGCGCATTTTCCGTGGAAAAAGAAAAACCATGCGCGGCAGGACGCCATCGTCATGCTGTCGGCTATGGTGGGCGCCGTGGCGCTGGCGCGCGCCGTCGACGATGAAGCGTTTTCCGATGAAATCCTGAAAGCCGTGAACACAGCTTTTACGACGTAGGTCGGATTAGCGCGCGAGCGCGTAATCCGACATGGCACGCCAACTATGATGTCGGATTACGCTCCGCTAATCCGACCTACGCGCGAGCAACTGGGCGACTTGCCTGACCCTCTCGGCCACCGTGCCTGACACATTGACATAGACAATCCCCCGCCGCGCCAGTTCGGCCTGGTACCACGCATGCTGGCGCGCACGGAAATCCTCGTCGCGGCGCGTGCCATCCTGGATGAAGGGAAAATCGGGGGCGCACAGCAGCACCAGGTCGTAGCGGTGTTCGGCCAGCTGCGCCAGTTCCTGTTCGGCCTTGCCGAACATCTCGACGCAGTAGAAATACGTGGTCATGGGCGAGGTGTCGCAAAACAGCCAGCGCCGCGCGGCCAACAGCGCCTGCGCTTCGCGGCGCAGCTGTTCCCGGCCGATCTTCAGCAGATCGTCATAAACCAAAATACCATCCTGACTTTCCCACAATTCGCGGCCATACTCGGCCACCCAGTCCGTCTCGAAATGCACCGCCAGCGCTTGCGCCAAGGTGGTCTTGCCGCTCGATTCGCCACCGAGCACGCACACGCGCGTGACAAAATCAGCGCGCACAATCGGCGACAGGAAGGCGCTGTGCGCATGCGGGTCTTGCCGCGCCACGGTGCCGGACACGGGCACCAACGTTCTCGCCTGATCCACGCTCACGTGCGCCACAGGTCCGCTCGCATAATGCCGGTCCAGTACCTGTGCAAAGCCGGGGCCATACTCTTCGCTGGTGAAGACGGCATTGACGGGCCGCTCCAGCACCGTCCAGCACAACCAGCCCATGAAGTGGCGATGCGCGTCGCCATCGGCATCGTTGTGCGGCAAGGTCCGCGCAGGCACGCCGCGCGCGGCACACAGCGCGGCCAGGCGCGCATCGTCCAGCACGACGATGTGCGCCTGGGGGAACTGCGCGCGCAGCCAGCCGTCCCTGCGCGCCGGCTCGCAGCCGGGAAATTCGGGCTTGGTGTAACTGACCACCAGCAGTTCTTCGCTGGCGTCTTGCGCACGATGGAGCAACAGTTCGTGGCCCTGGTGCAGCGGGCAGAATTTGCCGACCACGAGGCCGCGCTTGTAAAGGTTCATGCTGCCGCTTCCTGCAAATCCGAGGTGTATTGAATGATCTTGTCTTCCGCCAGCAAAGTCTCGACCGTGATGGCGCCGAAAAAAGGCGCGAGCAAGGCGCGCGCCCGGTCAGCCTGCGGCATGGCGTTCGGCGCCAGGCGCAGCACGATGGCGCCATCGCCATGCTGGTGCACGCCGAACAGGGCGATGGCCAGCGGTTTCAAGGCGTGCGTGATGTCGATATTATTGATCCATTCGCCGTTGAGCGTGCGATAGCGCAAAGGGCTGCGTCCCGCCAGCCCCACCAGCACGGGGCCGTGCGGGCCATGCGCCAGCGAAGCGTAGTCGCCCGTGCGGTAGCGCACGAGGGGCAAGCAGAAATTGAAGCCGCCCGTCACCGTGATTTCGCCGCGCGCGCCCTCGGGCACGGGCTGGCCCGCAGTATCGAGGATTTCCACGTACAGCCGGTGCTGCAGCAGTACGTGGCCGCCCGCCTGTTCATCGTAGACGGCGACGGGTCCCACTTCATTGAGCGAATAGATGTCGAGCACGGGGCAACCGAAACGCGCTTCCAGGCGCGCGCGCATGCCGGGCAACAGCATCATCGACACGGACATCAGCGCGGCCGGCTTGTGCGTCATGGACAGGGTCAGCAGTTCGGCAAACGAGATGGGGTCGCCCGCGATCAACTCCGGCGCCATGGCGTCCAGGTAGCGCGCGCGGTCGTCCGGGTCGCGCCAGTCGTCCACGTGCAGGTTGAGCTTCGCCAGGCCCGATTCGTTCATCGTGGGCGTGACGGAGACATAGGTGAAGCAGCGGCGCTGGTGCCCCAGCAGCATCACGCCCACCTGTCCCGCCCCATGGCGCAGGGTCACGCCGAAGCGGCGCAGCGCGCGCTTGTGAAAGGCCAGGTAGCGGCCCGCCACCAGCGGGTGCGAAGCGATCAGCAGCGGGTGGCCCGTGGTGCCCGTCGTCTGGAAGTTGATCATGCGCGCCAGGTCCGCATCGTCGGGCACGAAGGCGGCGATGTCGTGCGCCAGTTCGGCGCGGCTGATGGGCGCCACGTCCGCGAGACGCGCGGGTGGCGAGCCGCAGGCGCGGTAATGCGGCACTGTGGCGTAGACCGTCCTGAGAAAATCGGCCAGCCAGGGCGGCGGCGCATCGGCGCCCCAAGCGACTACCGCGTCCATGACTTCCTGCTCGTAGGTGCGCAGTGATTCGACCTCCGCTGCCAGCAGCTTGTTGCCGCTGCGGTTGCGGTAGACAGGGGCGCTAGGATGATTGCGCAAGTGCGCCAGCATGCGCGCGCCCGCCGGCGTCAGGGTGGGACAGTAGTCGCGGTCCGATTCCCAGGCGCCGCCAGGCAGGTTGACGTCAGGTTTGCCAGCGAGCGTCATTCGCGCGACCACTTGTCGGCCGATTCCTCGGCCGCCTTTTTCGCCAACGCTTCGCGGATTTCGCGCGCGCGCTGCTCGGCCAGCCGGCTCGCTTCGAGCAGACGGCGGCGTTCCGTGCCGCTGATGGCCGACAATCGATCCGTCGCCTGCGCCACGCTTTCGTCGCGCGGTCGAAAACCGAGGCGCGCCAGCACGATGCGCGCCAGTTCCTCGCGCCGCTCGGGGTCTTGCGTGAACTGGTGGGCCGGCGTGGCGGCGGCCAGTTCGCGCGCCGCCTCGCCCAGCACCTGCAGCAAGGCTGGCTGCGGCAACTGCTGGCTGGTGAACCAGTCGTCGGCCAGCAGCCAGCACACGATCATGGCCAGCGCCAGCCGGTTGCGGTCCGCCTTCACCTGCGCGCCGATAAACCCCTGCAAGGACGCGGCCGGCGCGCGGGCGCCATGCAGCAGCAAAATGTCGTTGACCAGCGCGGCCACGGCCACGGCTTGCGCATTGGCGACGCCGGCAATGCGGGGCTCGGCGAGGAATTCGACGGGCGTATCGGCCAGGCGATGGGTCAGGGTTTCGAGGTGGGGACCAGAGATATTCATGGGCCTTTTCTTAATACAGTGATGCGCAAATTTAGCCCCAAAAGCAAAGGCTGGGGTCAGACCCGGCGGGTCTGACCCCGGATTTAAACATAGTGGCGCCGGCTGAACGCCCGCGCAAAGTCCAGCAAGTCCTCGTAGCGCTCGACGGCGTGGATGTCCCAGCCCTGTTCACGGCGTGCGCGTTTCAAGTCGTCATAGGTTTTCTGCAGCCACTTGTTAGCCGCCGCTCCCTCCCAGTCGCGCTCCAGGTTCAGGGCCATGGTGCCGCCCGCGCCGCCCTGGGCCAGCGCTTTCGCCGAGATATCCCAGCCGCTGTTGCCCAGCTCATCGTTGTCGAACATGGTGGTGATGCCGTCGTCGGAAATCATCAGAATGTGCGCGGGGCGTTCGCGTTTGGCTGCATAGGTCTGGCGCAGGCGGTGGATGGGGAAGCAGGTGCCGCCGCCGAAAAATTCCGTCAGCACGCCCAGGATCATGTCTTCATCGCGCACGAAACCCGGCGTTTGCATCACTTCGTTCTTGCCGCTCCACAGGGTCACCTGCACTTTCGCGCCCGCGCGCAAGGCCGATAGCGCGATGACGGCACCAGCCAGTGTCAAAAACGAGGTATGCGCCTGCGGGTTCGGCATGGAACCGGAACTGTCCACGTACATGTCGAGGTCGACGGGCACGGCGTCGATGGCGCGCGCCGGTTCGCGGCCATACACGCGGCGCACGGTGGTCACGCCCGGCACGGGGCGCGGCGACTGCATCACCGATTGCAGCCAGTCGATGTCTTCGAGCGGGTCACCGATTTCCCACGGTTCCAGCCCTTCCATCTGCGGTTCCTGCGATTCGGGCGCGGGGCGGCTGGGGAACGCCACCAGGTGCGGCAAGGCCCGCTCGCGGTAATAGCGGATGGCGATTTCATGGTCGCTCAGGTCCACGCCCGACGCCTTTAGAATGTCGCCCAGCTCGAACGGTTCGCGCAGCTGGCCGCCGCCCTGCCTGGCCGCCGGCTCGGCAGGCGGCTCATCCCCATCGAGGCCCGAGATGCGCTTGTCGTGCACGGGATGGATGGCACCGTCCTCCTCGTCATCCTCGATCTGCTGCGCGCCATACGTCTGGCAGCCACGGGCCGCATCGCGCGTGTCGAGCAGATAGCGGCTCGGGCTCAGAGCGTCCGTGTCTTCCACCAGGTAAGGCAGCAGCAAGGTGGCGAAGCGGCCCGCCGCCAGCATCCAATCGTTCGCGTAGACGCGTATCAAGCGCGCGCCGAGCCAGGCGTCCGTGTCCAGGCGTTCGTCGGCCTGACCGCCTCCCAATTCACCCTTTTCCAGCTGCCACAGGTTTTCATAGATGCGCATGTACAGGGTCCATACGCCGCCACTGGCCTTGGCGTCCACAGAGCGTCCCTGCTCCAGCTTGCGGTAGATATCGGCCATGCGCAGGTTCGCCTGGCGCTGCAAGCGGTCGTTGATGAACAGGTCCGTGTACAGATTGGCCACCATGGGCGCGTGCTGCTCCAGGGTGGGCAAGGCGCGGCGCATGCGGGCCAGCAGGCGGAACTGGTCGCTTGCGCTGCCAGGCGCGAGGATGTGGTGGCCGATTTCATGGGCAAGCACTTCCAGCGCATAGTCGTCCAGTCCCAGCTCCGTCACCAGCGGCAAGTCCACCACCACGCTCTGATCGAGCAGCCGGATCATGGCGAAACTGCCGGACAAGCCCTGCTTGCTGGCCTCGACGCGGCTGGCGCACAGGCTGGGGTCGCGCAAGCGCGTAAACTTGCTCCACACGGCCAGGGCCTCGGGCCAGGCGGCGTGCCAGGCGTCGATCAGCGCGGTGTCGGCGGTCCTCTTCATGCGAGCGGCAGCAGGCGGATCGCATGCGTCCACGGCGACGAGATGGCCAGCGTATGCGCATTCGCGGCAAGCGCGATGTCGCCGGCAGGCAGGTCGAGCGCGATGCTGCGCGCGCCGATATGCACGGTCGTCCCATCGAGGCGCACGGACGATGGCATGCCGGTATTGGCCTGCTCAAACTCCTGCGCCGTGGCGCTGTGCAGCACGGCGCCATAGGCATCGGCCACCAGCAGGTAGTGGCGCTCGGCGCTGCGCACGACAAAACCGTCGGCCGTCGCACGCACCTGCGGCGGCGTGCCGAAGTCGCCACCGAGGCCGCTGAAGCTGCCAAACTCCCTGCCCTCTGGATTGCCGCGCCAGGGATAGTCCAGCAACTGCGCATGCACCTGCGGCCATTGCGCACCCGGCTCGCCAAACGCGGCCAGCGCCAGCGCGGGCGGCAAGGTGCCGGCGGCGGCCAGCGCGCCCTGGCGGAAATGCGCGACGCCGGCGCGCCAGGCCAGCACCTGGCCTACGGCCCGCAGCTGCGCGACGCTGCCGACTTGCGGCGCCACGGCAGCCAGCTCGCACTGCCACTGCGCGGTCCGCGCCCCCGCCACAGAGGCTATGTGGATGGCGGCGTTGCTGAGCATGCCCAGCACGTCGACGGGGGCCGTCGCCAGCAGCGGCGCAAACTGCGGCGCCAGTTCGCGCCACACGGTATTCAAGAACGGGTTTTTCGCCGCGGGGCCGGCCAGGCCGTGGCCCACCAGTTCCAGTGCCATGTCATAGGCGGCCAGGGTGACGCCGCCCACGCGCTCGGGCGCAGCGGCGGCCACAGCCAGCACCAGCGGATCGACGCCATCGTGCAAGAAGGCGCCAAAGGCGGCCATGTCGAGCGAGGGAAAACGCCGGCGCGCTTCCGCTGCGCGTGCATTGAACTGAGCTCGGCCGCTGGCGAGTATCGAGGCAAAAGCAGGAGAAATCATCGCGGCCCGTCAGTCGCTATGCGAAAAGTGCAGCAGATAGCGTTCGCCATCGCGCTCGAACGCGATCTCGTCCCAGTGGATCGCGTACCACATTGGTGGCGTCATCGTCACGGCGTGCAGGGAAAATCCACCGAGCGCGTCGTCGATCGATTCCATGAAGGAGGCCACCAGCTGCGCGCGGAAGCGCCCCGGTGGCGCCGCCTGCATGTGCCGCGACGAGAAAAACCAGCGCTGGCACACCTGCTCCAGCTGCGCGCGCCCGCACGGCACCGTATGGATATGCCACAGGTCGGCCGGCAAGTCGTGCGCGGGGGCGATGACGTGCAAGGCATAATCTTCCACGCGCAAACCCAGCGCCGTGGCGAGATCGGGCGCATCGGGCAGGCGCTGCAATTCGTAGCTGGCGCACAGGTCGCTCGCTTCGCCATTGAGCAGGGCCAGCGCTTCCAGGAAGCCTTGACAATGCAGGACGCTCATTGCGAACGCAGCCAGCTGCGGTAGTTGGTATAGCGCTGGTGCAGGTATTTGAGCTTCAACAGGTCGTCGTACAGAGGACCATACAGTTTTCTCCCTTTCGTGCGTTCGGCGATCAGCTTTTCGATGCGGTTCAAACGCGCCAGGGTTTCGCGTTCGCTGACGCCGTCGAGGCCAAGGTCGAATTCGGCCGACAGCACGCCGACAGGATCGTCGCGGTCCAGGTCCAGGCGGTTGAATTCATCGTTCGACAGATCGAACAAACGGCGCAGCCAGCCCAGCCTGTCGCTGCGGTAGGCGGCGTTTTCCGGCAGCGCGAAGAATGGCGCGTCCGGGTCCGGCTGCAGCTTGTTATGCAGGACGAATGGCAGCACCTGGCGCAAGTCTTCCAGCTCCACCTCGCCATTGCCGCGAAAATACGCCATGGCCTTGGCGTAGATCATGAGCGCCATCAGGGTGCGCACGGAGATGCCGTTCAGGGTCTGGCAGCCGAGATCCTTCAGGCGGTCGCGCCCATTGTCGGCCGCCTGCGCCTGGCCCCGGTCGGCGCCGGCCAGGCGGGCCGTGTCCTTGGTCATGTATTCGAACTGGCCGCCGGCCGTCTCGAACAGCTCGAACTGGCTGGCGAAGAATTCCAGGCGCCGGCGCACGGCGTCGGGGATATCCACCTGGCGGATCGCTTCGCCGATCTGGTCCACTTCCCCTTCCGTGAAGATGATATCGGGCGGCACCAGCTCTTCGGGGCGCACGTTTTCTTCCACGCGCAGCAGCAGTTCATTTAAAAAGCGGGGATTGAAGGCGAGCGCCTGCACCGTCACGTCGACCCGGTCGCGCAGCGCCTCGATCACCTGGTAGGTGCCGCCGCCCTGGTCGTCGTTGGCCGTCAGATACCAGGCAGCCTCTGGACATTCGTAAATATGGTTCAGCACTTCCGCATAATTGTCGCCCATGACGGTGAGCAGCGCGCTTTGCGTGCGCGTGGGGATGCGGTTGTATTCATCGACGATTTTCACGCGCATGCCCAGCCAGGCGCGCCAGGCGATGCGGATATCGTCCATGCTTTGCGCGTTGACCAAATCGGCGGGCAGCGGATTGCCGAGCAAGTCGGCCACCGTCATCTGCGGGTGGCCATGCTGCATGGCGCGTTTGACTTCCTTGACGGTGGAGCCGGCCAGCACGCCCATCAGCAAGGCGCTGGCCGTCTTGCCCCGCCCCGGCCCGCCGACGAACAGGCATTTGCGGCGCGTGGCGAACGTCAGCAGCGGCAGCAAAATGAAACTGGAATAGCTTTGCGCCGACGGCAGATTCAGGGTGCGCCGGCTGTCGCCCACGGAATACGTCTGCGACGGGCCGTCGTTGTACTCGATGTCGTAATGGGGACTGATGATGGCGTGGTTGACGATCCAGAAGTAGGCCTGGCGCAGCTTTTCATCGAAAGGCCGCGCCTGCGTCTCGCCTTCCGCTCCCAGCGCGATGGGCCCCTGGTACAGGTCCGCCACGTCGAACTGCCGCGCAACGGGCGCGGACTTGGGTTTGGTGGGGGCCTGGGACAGGCGCTGGAACAGATTAAAAGACGGCATGGCAATACTCTTCCGTTAAGGAAATGAAATTATTGCACAAGCCGCCTGCAAGCACCGGTTCGGATGAAAGCAGATTAGCCCGCCATCGGCGTAGCCAGAAACACCGGCTGCCGCTCGGCCAGCGCCGTCAGCGCGGCTACGGCCGGATAGTCGCCGGCCGCCATCACGTCGGGTACCATCTGCTGAGCAAAACTCCAGGCCACCGCAATGGTGATGCCGGCCATACTCAGGCAGTCCGGCGCCTCTTCGCGCAATGACGCTTCCAGCTGCCGCCAGGCCCCATGCAACTGCAGCTGGACGCGGTCCAGCCAGGGCTGGTGCTGTTTTTCCTGCGGGCGCAAGCGCCGCTCATAGACGATCTGCACGGCTTTGTCGCAGGCTGCCAAAGCATAGCTGGTCTGGCACAGCGCGCGCAGGCGTGCAGGCTCCGGCTCAGGCCTGATGCGGGGAGCATGCGCGGCCAATTCCTCCAGATATGCGAGGATCAGGGTCGAGTCCATCAGCACCTGGCCGTCGCCGGTGACCAGGGTCGGCACTTTGACGGCAGGATTGATCGCTTGTACCTGGTCGAAATCGGAAAACACCGACAAGGGCCGGTGTTCATGTTCCAGACCCAGCACTTTCATGCCAATGGCAACGCGCCTGACGTAAGGCGAATCGAGCATTCCGATCAATATCATGGCCCCCTCCTCTCCATCTGATGAATAAACGCGATCACTTGTGCCGCGACGGCCGCTGGCGCATCTTCCATCAGGAAGTGCCCGGCCTCGTCAAACAGGTGCAAGGTGGCGCCGGGAATATCGCGCTGCAGGCGATGGCCATACGCGACCGGCTGCCACTCGTCCTGCTTGCCCCATAAGACCTGTACCGGCAAGGTCAACTGCGGCAGTTTTTCGGTAAAGTCCATCGTATGGCAGGCGTTATAGTGCGCCACCTGGTGCTGGTAGAACGAGGGCTGCCCCACCACGCCGCACAGCGGCTCCAGGTAACACCGCAAAAGCTCGCCCTGCATCGTGTCCTTGTGAAAAACGGCCATGCCCAGCTGGCGCGCCATCGTGGCGCGATGCTCGCTGGCCGGCATCAAAGCACACCGGGCGAAGTCATCGCGCAGATGCTTCCAGGTAGGCGATGGCCACGAATCGTAGCTGGGCGCGTCGGCGATGCTCAAGCTGCGCAGGCGCGCCGCATGGTCGAACGCCAGGCGCAGCGCAATGGCGCCGCCGATATCGTGGCCGAACAAGTGGGTGGTCGGCAGTTGCCAGTGGTCGAGCAAGGCAGCCAGCAAGGTCACCTGCGCCGCTACCGAGGTGTCGGCTTCGACGGGCCGCTCGGATCGTCCGAAGCCCAGCAAGTCATACAGGTGCACGTGGAAACCGGCATCGACGAACAGCGGCACCAGTTCGCGCCAGATAATGCTGTGCGCCGGCGTGCCATGTACCAGCACCAGCGGCGTGCCTGCGCCATGGATGCCGGTGGCGATACGCTGGCCGTGGATCAGGGCGTGGCCATTCAACAGCGGTTCTTGACTCGTCATCAGATGTCCTTTTGTTTGCAGAACCTGCAGGCTAAGGCTAGACTGAACATGACACCAGTGACATTCTTTTTACTTTCAATCCAACTTTTGTCATAACCCATGAATTTACGCCTATCCGTCGACGCCCTGCGTGTGTTCAGGGCAGTGGTACAAACCGGCAGCATGAGCCAGGCCGCCAGCTTGCTCCATCTGAGCCAGTCGGCCGTCAGCTGGAAAATCAAGCGGCTGGAGCAGCAGCTCGATTGCCAGCTGCTGGCGCGCAGCGGCGGGCTGTTTGGCACGACCGACCAGGGAGCCGTGCTGCTGCGGCATGCGTTCAACATACTCGACGCCCACGATGACGCCGTCGCCCATTTTTCGCCATCGGCGATACAAGGCCGGCTGCGCATCGGCGTGACGGAGCAGATTTCATTGGCCGACGTGTGCACGGTGCTGTCGCAGTTCTCGCACCACCACCCCAAGGTCGATGTGCAGCTGGTGGTGGAGCAAAGCCAGGTATTGCGCGAACGCTTTGCCAACGGCGTGCTCGATGTGATTTTGCACCAGGATTTTGCCGGCAAGGCGGCGCCGGGTGACGCGCTGTTATGGACAGAAACGCTGCATTGGTGCGCTGCCACGGCAGAGCAGACCTTGCCGGGAGAGACCGTCAAGCTGATCACATACGGGCCGCACTGCTTTTACCGCCGGCTGGCAGAGGAAAAGCTGGGCCAGGCCGGCATGGCCTGGAGTGTGGGCCTGGAATGCCCATCGGTGGCGGGCATGCTGACCGCGATTGCCGCCGGCCTGGGCATGGCGGTGGTCAATGAACGCAACTTGGGCCCGGGCGTGCACCGGCACGCGGCACTGGAACGGCTGGTACCGCTGCCTCGCGTCGACAGCCTGCTGCGGGCCAATGACAACCTGCCCGACCCCGTGCGTGACGGTTTTTGCCAGCTGCTGCTGGCGGCACTGCAGAAAGCTTGATGGATCCCGTCGCTAACGATACGGGCAGTTATGGCTCCAGCTCACTCCCTGGCTGCATGCTCAGCCTTGTTGGATGACGGGCACTGGCGCCTCGGCGCGCCAGCGCCACCAGCCCAGCGCCACGCAGGCCACGAGCAAGGCCAGCAAGCCCGCCACTTCATGGCGGATTTCATACAGCGAGGCCCCCATCTGGTTCAGCGCGACAAAGCCCTGGATGCCGGCCGTCGATGGCAGCAGCCAGCGCAGCCATTGCAGCACGACGGGCATGGACGACACGGGCCAGGTCAGGCCCGCCAGGAACAGCACGGGCATCGAGGTGGCGATCATCAGCTGCGTGCCCCGTTCGCGCGTGCGGAACAGCATGCCCAGCAGCATACCGAACGCCGCTTCCGCCAGCGAGAACAGCACCAGCAGCAAGAGCATGCCGCCAAAGTTGCCGCCACGGGGGTAATCCTGGAACCAGAAGACAAAGCCGAAGAAATAGCAGCAGTTGAGGAAAGCCACGCAGGCAAACGCCAGCAGCATGCCCATATATCCACCCGCCGTGCGCTTGCCCGCCACGGGGAAACTCTTGCGCTGGTACCAGGTGCCGAACAGCATGGTCATGCCGATCAGCAAGGTCTGCTGCACGATCAAGGTGGCCACGCCCGGCACGACATACGCGCCATAGCCTTCCTTGACGTTAAACAGGGGCACGGCGTCGAAGGCGATGGGCGAGCGCTGCGCATTGGCCTGGATGCCCGATGGCGTGCCCGCACCCAAACGCTTGAGTTCGATACCGGCCGACACGGTGCCCACCACTTCGGCCAGGCCATTCAAGGCCACCTTGTTGAGCATCAGATACAAGCCGTTGCCCGCCACTTGCGCGTGGGCGGCGCGTCCGGCCAGCACGTCCGTCTGCAAGCCGTCGGGAATGATCAGCACACCCATGACTTCATCGCGCCACAATAAATCCTGCGCGACGGGCAGGTCCGGCGTGACGGCGATCACCTCCAGCGACGGATGGGCCATGGCAAAGCGCGTCAGCTGGCGCGACAAGGCGCTGCGGTCCTGGTCGACGACGGCCACGGGCACGCGCTGAACGATTTCCGTCGAGTACGGCAAAGGATAGAAGAAGGAATAGATGATGCCGCCGATGAACAACAAGGTCAGCGCGCCCTTGTCCGTCAGCATGGCGCGCCAGGTGGCGAGAAAGGCCGGCCACATCATGCGCGTCCCCAGGCGGCTGGCGCATTCGCGCGGCGCGCCAGCAGGAACACGCCCACGGCGCCGCAGCCGATGGCGATACCGGCCAGTATCAGCATTTCCTGCACACCATAACGCCATGGCGCGCCGGCCAGCCAGTATTTCGTTTGCAGCTGCAGATAATGCGTAAGCGGCAAGGCTTCCGCCCAGACGCGGGCCGGCACCGGCATGGCCATCAAGGGAAAGGCCTGGCCCGCAAACGCGAAGGCCGGCGCCGTGATGAAGGCCGCGCCCGACAGCGCCAGACGCAGCGACAAGGTCGCGGCGATCAGCAAGGTGGCCAGGCCGCAATAGGCCAGCACCAGCAGAAGCATGCTCAGTAGTAACGCCGGCAAGCTGCCCGCCACGGCCCAGCCTCGCGCCAGGCTGAAGAACAGCAAGTACAGCAGCGCCAGCGCGCAGTAGGCGATGAGGGGAAGCAGCAGCTTGGCGCCGATGGCGCGCAGCCAGCTGCCATGGGCTGAAGCCAGCCATTGCGGCACCGTGCCGTCGCGTAACTCGCGTCCTATGCTCGTGACGATGGCGACGACGATGAAAATCTGCAGCATGGCCGGCATCAGGGCCAGGGTCAGGAACGCTTCATAGCTGATGTTTTCGTTATACAAACTGTTCAAGGTCGTGCGTATCGGTTCGAACTGGGCGGCCGCCTGCACGCCCGACATGCCTTTTTTCGCGCGCGCCGTCATCTCGATGCCGGCCGACAAGGTCGTGCTGACCGTGCGCACGTCGCGCAGCAAGGCGCCTGCGTGCGAGGAAAACTGCGCGTTGTACAGCCATTGCACGGTGGCTTGCCGGCCGCCCAGCAGCTTCCGCTCGAAATCGTCGGGGATCAGCAAATAGCCAAACGCCGTGCGCTCGCGCAGGCGATGCAAGGCTTCATCGCTGGACGCCACTTTCGCCGCCACCTCGATGCCGGGCGAGGCGTCGAGCCAGCGCGTGAGCTGGCGCGACAAGGTGGAGTTATCATTATCGATGACAACGATGGGCAAGTCGCGCGCGATGCCGGCGGAAAACACCAGCCACAACATGCCGCACAGCACCACCGGAATCCAGCTGAGCATGCCAAAGTCCCAGAAGTCGCCGCGCAAGCGCCGCCACTCGCGTGCCAGCACCGAAACCGGTTCTTTATCCGCTTCGTTCATCTAGTATCAGAGCGGTGGAAACACGACCGACATGCCAGGACGCAAGCCCTCGACCTTGATGGCGGGACGCAAGCGGATTTCAAACGTGCGCAAATCCGTGCCGCCCGGACGGGCCGCGCGCCACGTGGCGAAGTCCGGCAGCACGGCCACGGAGCTGACCTTGAAACTCAGTTTCTGTTTCAACGCCGGCACATTCGCAGTATGCGTGCTGCCCATGCCAAACGCGGCCATTTCATCTTCGCGCACTTGCAGCACGGCCCAGGCGTCGTCGAGGTTCACCAGGGTAATCACGGGGAAACCTTGCGGCGCCAGCTCGCCCGGCTGTATCTGGATCTTGCTGACCTGGCCCGCCACGGGCGCGGCAATCCTCGTTTCGGCCAGGGCGACCTGCGCTTCCGTCAGCACGGCGCCCACCTGGCGCGCCTGGGCGGCGGCGGCCGTCTTGTCTTCGGGACGGGCGCCCTTTTGCGCCATGTCATATTGCGCGCGGGCAGCCTGCGCCAGCTGGTCGGCGGCGCGCCATTGCGCTTGCGCCTCGTCGCGTTTCTGCTGGGCGATCACGCCTTGCTCGTACATATTGTTGACGCGGGTGTACGTCGTTTTGGCAATGGTGGCCCCCGTCTGCGCCCGCTCCCAGTTGGCTTTCGCGGCCGCGACTTCTTCCGGACGCGCACCCGCTTGCGCCTTTTGCGCCACGGCCTCGGCCGCTTGCGTGGCCGCCGTCGCTTGCGCAATCTTCGCATCCACTTCCGGGCTCGTCAGCTGGAACAGCAGCTGGCCTTTCGGCACCGTCTGGCCCAGCTTGACGTACAGCTCGCCCACCCGGCCCGGCACTTTCGACGAGACATTGACTTCCTGCGCATCCATCTGTCCCTGCAAAGGCAGGCGCTGCGGCTGGAATGCCTGGTACAAGCCCCAGCCGACGAAGGCCAGCACGATGACGGTGGCGCCGATGGCCAAGGGTTTTTTGGAGGTACTCATTATTATTTGTCCACAGGTAATTGGATATCGGCCGCGGCGGCCAGGCTGCCAAGGCGTTGCGTCTCGCCCGTCGCTTCCAGCAATTGCGCCAGCCCCATCACATAGTTATAAGCCGTCTGCGCGCGCTGGGTTTCGACCTTGGCCAGGTTCAGGCGCGCGTCGACCACTTCCAGCGACGTCACTTGCCCTTGCTGGAAAGCCACCGTTTGCAAGCGGATATTCTCGCGCGCCAGCTCCACCGACGAGGCCGTTGACAAATACTGGATGCGGGCGTTTTCCAGCGCGCGCCAGTTCTTCTCGATCAGGGTGGGAATGTCGCGCTCGGCCTGGCGCGCCACCACTTCCACCCGCTCCTGGTCGAGCTTGGCGGCGGCGATCATCTTGCCCGTATTGATGCGGTGCACGAGCGGCATGGACACGACGAGGCCAATGGCCCAGTTCGAGCGCACGAGCTTTTCGTTACCGCGATTGAGATTGTAGTTACCGATGGCAAACACGGTGGGCGCGTATTCCTTGCCATGCAGCTTCAAGGCTTGCTCTGCCTGCACGCGCTTGCTGTCGATCTTTTTCCAGTTCGCGTTTTCCCGCATGCCCGTGCTGATGAACGATTGCAAGGTGCCGACCGGCAAGCTGTTGACGAACAGCGGCGTGCTGGGCAGCACTTGTGTATTGACGGCAAGCAAGCGGTCGAGCGCCACCTGGGCGATTTCCTCGTCGCTGCGGGCCTGCGCTTCGTCGCTGCGGGCGCTATCCATGGCCACGTCGGCGCGCAGGCGTTCCGCACGCGAAATCAGGCCGCCCTTTTCCAGCCTGGCCGCGTCGCGCTGGTGCTGCGTCACGCCGGCCGTCACTTCGGCCCGCACGGCCACCACTCTTTTGGCCAGCAGCAACTGGAAATAGCGCTGCGCCACCAAGGTGGCCAGCTGCTCTTCCGCTTCCGTCCGCTCGGCCTGCGCGGCCAAGGTCAGGCTCGATGCGAGGCCCTTGACGGCGTCCAGGCGCCCGCCCGTGTAGATGGGCCACATGCCCAGCAAGCCGAACGACGTCAAATCCGTCACCACTTCGCGGTTCAGGGAATTGGGAATGTGCGGCGTGGGCAAGCCGGGAATCGGCGGCAGCACGGATTCGATGCCGCCCACCACGCCGGCCAGGCCGCTCGTATCGATATTCAGGTCCGTCGACAAACGGCCGCGAAACGCCGTCAAGTCCACGGATGGACCATCGATATTCGATAGCGCCTCGGCTTTGAGTGTTTTTGCGCGCACGTCGAGCGCGGCGCCCTGCACGGCGCCCGAAGCCTTGGCCGCTTGCTGCAGCGCTTCGTTAAAGGTCAGCGGTTCCGCCTGGGCGGGCATGGCCGCGCCCAGCGCGCCGGCCAGCAATAATGATAAGTGTCCTTGCAATCTGCCCATGTAGCGTCCAGTCAATGAATGAGGGGAAAGCACGGGGTTGCCATGTTTATACTTTCACAATAGCAATTATATCTACGGATGTCCATTCCAGCCTGCACTATTGGTTACCGGGACTGGCACATGAAAACGGGCGCCTCTTGCGGGGCGCCCGTTGCGGTCAAGCCTTTACCAAACTAATTATTTCTTCGCCTTCTTGCCGCCCTTTTCTTTTTCCTTTTCAAACAGGGCAAAGAACTCGGACGCCATGTTGCGGATGGCGCGGCCGATGTTGGCGTAGTCGTATTCGTTCAGGTTGGCCAGCGATACGCGGCCGGACGGGTGCGTGGTGCCGAAGCCGCGGCCCGGCAACAGGATGACGCCCGTTTCCTCGGCCAGGCGGAACAGCGCTTCGTTGGGTTTCAGTTTTTTCAGCAGCCACTGCGAAAACTCCACGCCATGCATCTGCGCGGCCAGCGATTCCATGTCCAGCAAGTGGTAGTAGCGCACGGAATTGGCGTCATGCACCATCGGCAAGCCCAGCTCGCGATACAGCGCTTCCTTGCGGCGCAGCACGATGCGCTTCATCGATTGCTTGTACTTTTGCTCTTCATCCATCAGCGAGAACAGCGAGAACAAGGTCATCTGCGCCTGCACGGGCGTGGACAGGCCGGCAGTGTGGTTCAGCGCCACGGTGCGGCTGTCGGCCACCAGGCGGTCAATGAATTTCAGCGCGCGCGGCTCCGTCGTGATCGAGTGATAGCGCGCATCGAGCTGCTTCTTGATAGTTTCCGGCAACTTGGCAATCTTGGCGTCGAGCACATTGTCTTCATGCGTGGCCACCACGCCCATGCGCCAGCCTGTCGCGCCGAAGTATTTCGAGAACGAATACACGAGAATGGTGTTGAACGGGCAGATGGCGAACAGCGAGACGAAATTGTCGGCAAAAGTGCCATACACGTCATCGGTCAAAATGATCAGGTCCGGGCGCTTCTTGATGATCTTGGCGATGTATTCCAGGGTGTCGTCATCGATCTTGACGGAAGGTGGATTGCTGGGGTTGACGAGGAAGAAAGCTTTTACTTTCGGATCGAGCAGCTTGTCCAGCTCCTTCTTCGTGAATTGCCAGTTGTTCGATTGCGGCGCATCGATGTGCACGGTGTTCAGCTTGTAATCGTTCAGCTGGGGAATCTCGATGTACGGCGTGAAGATCGGCATGCCCAGGGCGATCGTGTCGCCTTCCTGGATGATGTGGTTCGATTTCAGGCTGGCAAACAGATACGTCATGGCGGCCGTGCCGCCTTCGACGGCGTACATGTCGAAGTTGCCGACGAAGGGATGGTCGCCCACCATTTCGCGGTGGATATACTGGCCGACGATTTTCTCGGACAGGCGCAGCATGCGGTCCGGCACGGGATAGTTGCAGCCGAGGATGGCTTCGCACATCTCGTAGAGGAAGTCGCCCGCGCTCAAGCCCAGCTGGTCGCGCACATACGACACGGCCGCCTCAATGAAATGCACGCCCGGGTTGCCTTCATGCTTGCGCACGAAGATTTCAAAGCGCGCCTCGATGCCGTCGCGCGTAGGGAAACCGCCCACGTCGTCCATGTAGACATAGGAACGTTCCGCTTCCGTCATGGCGAACTGGCCGAACTGGAAGAAGCCGTGGCGCGGCGTGGTCGCCAGGAAATTCGGGTTGCCGCGGCCCGCATTGAGCATCAAACGGTTGCTTTGCTTGGCCGTCTGGATCAGCGCATCCTTCAATTCGAATGGGCTCAACAGGGCGAGTTTGCTTGGGTTACTGAAATCCATGTGTGCTACTCCTTATTGACAGACAATGTGCAGGGTTCTTGCAGACTCAGACGAAGGCCACGATGAGCGGCCCCAGCAAAGTCAGGAAAACGTTGGCCAAGGCATACGTGATGGCAAACGGTACGGTGGGAATCGAGTTTTGCGCCGCGTTCAGCACTTCGCCGAACGCGGGATTGGCGCTGCGCGAGCCGGACAAGGCGCCCGCAAACACGGCCACGTTGTCATAACGCAAGATGTAGCGGCCGATCAGCATGGTCAAAATCATCGGCAGGATGGTCACCACCACGCCGACGCCGAATAGTGTCAGGCCGTGTTCGCGCACGGTTTGCACGGCTTGCAGGCCGGACGTGAGGCCGACGACGGCAACGAAGCCGGCCAGGCCCAGATCCTTGAGGATTTGCACGGCGCCGCTGGGCATGTAGCCGAACGTCTGGCGCTTGGCGCGGAACCAGCCAAACACCAGGCCCGACAGCAGAACTCCGCCGCCGCTGCCCAGGGTCAGCGGAATCGAGCCGATGCGCGCCACCAGCAAGCCCACGAGCAGGCCGACGACGAGGCCGGCGCCCATGTAGACAAAGTCCGTCTTGGCGCTCGGCACGATCATATAGCCCACTTCGGCCGCCACGCGCTTGACGTCCTGTTCGGCGCCATAGATGGTCACCACGTCGCCCGTCTGCACGACGGTTTCCGCCTGCATGGGCAAAATCTTGCCCATACGGCTCAGTTGCACGACAAAGATGCCGTGACGCACACCCGGCGCCGTCGCGCTGCGGATCTCGCCCACCGTCTTGTTGTGGTAAGCCTTGTTGGTCAGCACCATGTCGCGGCGCTGCATCACCAGTTCCATGCCTTCGACGGCAAGCAATTCCTTGCCCAGTTGGGAAGACACGCTGAGCATGGCTTCGCGCCGGCCCACCAGCAGCACGATATCGTCGGCCGCCAGCACCAGGTCCGGGCTGACGTCGATGATCTGGCCATTGCGTTTCACGCGCTCGATGGTAATGGCCGTGTTCGGATGGGCGCTTTCGATCTCCTCGACGGAACGCCCGGCACCGGGGCCCACGTCGTAGATGCGGCCAATCAAGTCGGGTGCGGCCGGCGTCTGGCCCGGCCCCAGCACTTGCACGCCCGCCTGCAGCGCCGTTTCCGCCTTGATCGCATCTTCGCGGATGGTGCGCCCCATGAGCTTTGGCAAGATGTTGACGCAAACGATGATGGCGCCAAACGAGCCGAACACATAGGTGACGGCATAGCCGACGGCCACGTTGCCCTGCAAGCGCGCCACTTCGTCGGCCGCCAGGCCCAGCTTGGTGATCGCGTCGCCTGCCGTGCCGATGATGGCCGACTGCGTCAAGCCGCCAGCCGCCACGCCGGCCGCCAGGCCCTTGTCCAGGTCGAACATCTTGGCCAGGATGACCACCGTCAGCAGCGCCGTCACGGCCAGCACGACGGCCAGGATGATTTCGCGCACGGACTGGCGCCCCAGCGAATTGAAGAACTGCGGGCCGCTTTCATAGCCGACCGCGTAAATGAACAGCGCGAACAGCACCGACTTGACGCCAGGATCGATGGCGACGCCTACCTGGCTGACGAGTACCGCCACCAGCAATGAACCGGCCACCCCGCCCAGCTGGAACGAGCCGAACTTGATCTTGCCGATGTAGTAACCCACTGCCAGGGAGAGAAACAAGGCAATTTCAGGCGACTTCTTGAATAACTCATGCAACCATTCCATGCGGACCGCCTTTCATGTTGAAGGAATTCTTTACTGCTTATGCTCTTGCAAGCTGTTCATGCGTGCACCGACCCGGCCAGGGCCACGATCAGCGGCCCCAAGAGGGGCAGCACCACGTTCGAAATCGCATAGGTAATCGTGTAGCCCAGCAAGGGCGTGGAATTGCCGGCCGCGTTCTGCACGGCGGACAGGGCCGGCGTGCTGCACTGCTGGCCGGCGATGGCGCCCAGCAGCACGGGCGCTTCCAGCTTGAGGAAAAAGTGACCGACCAGCAGGGACAGCGAAGCAGGGATGACGGCGATCAACACGCCCATCAGCGGCAGCGACAGGCCGTACTGGCGGATCAGGTCGATCGCCTGCGGCCCCGACGCCAGGCCCACGCAGGCGATGAAGGTGGCCAGGCCGATATCTTTCATCATGTCGAGCGCGCTCGGGTGGATGCCCGGCATGCCCGGTTTGCGCGCCTGGTACCAGCCGAACACGAGGCCTGTGAGCAAGGCGCCGCCGCCCGTGCCCAGCGAAAACGGGATGCCGCCCAGCTTGGCACTGAAGCCGCCGATATACACACCCAAGACGATGCCGATGCTGGCGTAGACGATATTGCTGCGGTCGCCCGTCGGCACGCGCTTGCCGATGGCGGCCAGCGCCGTGTTCAGTTCGCGCCCTTCCGTCGTGCCGTACAGGCGCAGCACGTCGTCGCGCTGCAATGCAAGGTCCGGCAGCGGCGGCATGCTGTGCTCGCCACGGACGACGGCCGCCACGTGCACGCCTGAAGGCAAGGCCAGCTGGCGCAAGGGCTGGCCGACGAGCGCGGCTTGCTGCAGCACCACTTCGACGGCGGAGACCGCCATGTTCAAGCCCGTCGTGTCGGCAAATTCTTCGCCCAGGATGGCTTCGGCCGCCACCAGCGCGGGACGGTGGCCGATCACCAGCACTTCGTCGTTATTGCGCAGGCGCAGCGCGGGCTCCAGAGCCAATACCTTGCCATGCCGGCGCACGCGCGTGATGCTGGCGCGGCCCGCGAAAATATGCTGCAAGGCGTCGAGACGGCGGCCCGCGCCGCGGCTGATGCGGTAAGCGCGCCCCACCATTTCCGGCGTCGCCTGCACGCCGTCGCCATCGGTCTGCGCGCCGCCCATCTTTTCCCACAGTTTGTCTGCTTCCTCGCGCAGGTTGACGCGCAGCAGGAGCGGAAAAATCTGGCTGGTGACGATGACGATGGCGATCAGGCCGAAAATGTACGTGATCGAATACGCGGTGACCACGTTGGCCTGCAGCTCGGCGATGCGGGCGGCCGGCAGCGCCAGTTTCGAGATGGCGTCCGTGGCCGTGCCGACGACGGCCGATTCCGTCGCCGCGCCCGCCATCATGCCGGCCGCCGTGCCCTGGTCCAGGCCCAGGAAACGCGTGGCCAGCAGCACCAGCGCCAGCACCACCACCACTTCGATCAGGCACAGCAGGCCCAGGCGCAAACCCTTGGCATTGAGGTTGGCAAAGAACTGGGGACCGCCTGCATAGCCGAGGGCAAAGATGAACAGCATGAAGAAGACGTTCTTGACGCTGGCGTCCAGGGTGATGCCCAGCTGGCCGATCAGCAGCGCGGCGATCAGGGTGCCGCACACGCCGCCCAGCTGGATGGGACCGAAGCGTATCTGCCCTACCGCATAACCGAGCGCCAGCGCCAGGAACAGGGCCAGTTCCGGCACCTGGTGCAATACCGACGTGATCGACTCGAGCATGGGCAAACCTTCGAAAAGATAACGGATGGTTACAAGGGAACAGAGCGTTCGGCGGCTGGCGGCAGCTGGCTGTTGAACGGGCGCACGGGTCCCGCACGACACCTGCGTATCACCGCTTGTGCTGGGAACGTATTGCAAAAGTGTTGCAACGTGGAATTATGTTCGGCGAAGATTCTATTTATGTCAACAGGTGTTCTGTTGAACTCGCTTTGCGTTTCATCAAACATCGTGCGCACGATTGAAGCGCTTGTTTGACACTGATCAATAAAACTATTAGTAATGTTTTGGACGATACCAAAGTGCTTTGCGCGCCAGCGGCGTCTCTTCGGGCAGGTCGGGATTGGCCAGCTCCAGCACGTAACGATGGGGCAGCTTCAGGCCCTGCGCGAGGCGGCCGAAATGGCGCTGGAACAGCTGCGCGAAACTGCCATCGGCCAGCATTTTCTCCAGCCCGGTCTCGATGTGGCGCGCCAGTTCCGGCCGGTGCCTGCCGACAAAAAAATACAGCGCGGCCGGGTAGCTGATGACCAGGTGAGTATCGAGCGCCAGCGGCAATTGCGCATGGCTGGCCAGCTCGCTTTGCGCTTCGATCACAGAGCGGGGAAAGTAGTCGATGCGCCCGGCAGCCAGTTGCTGGAACAGGCCTTCATAGGTGCTCGAGGTATCGAGGCGCAAGCCGTTCGCCTGCAAGATGGCGGAGTCGGGCCAATCGCGCATCTGGCCGGCAGACAGCCGCGCCAGGGCGGCGATGCTGCGCACGTCGCGCAGCAGTTGCGGCTGGCGCGCGTGGATCAGGGCCACTCTCCAGCCGATCAGGCCGCGGTCGATGGGGATGCGCACCGGCAGCAATTGCGTTTCGCGCGCGCGGCTCGTCATCGTCCAGACGACATCGACGCTGCCCGACGCCGTGGCGATTTCCTGCATGGCGCGCGTCTGCACCATACGCAGCGCGGAACGGCGCAAGGCATAGGCCTGGCCCGAACGGGCCAGCGCCTGTTGCAGCAAGGCCGTCACATAGCCTTGCTGCGGATCATCGATCGCCTGGTGGCGCGGATACACGAGCGGCAGCGGCGGCGACTTGCCGGCGGCGGCAGCGCCCAACGGCCACAGGGCGGCAAGCTTGAGCAGGGGGCGGCGCTGCATGGGCCCTCCTTTCCAGCGCTTTCATCAGCGTACTTATCAGAATGACAGTATCACGTAGCAGAGCATGCTTGTCGACTGGAATACGGCGACCGTGTATAAAACAACAGCACTTTCAGGATGGCCAGCAGCGATTGGAATTAATCCAGATCAATAAAACCGTAAATAGAAAATAAATCTTGCGTGCGGCTCTGGACGGCATGCGCGCCCCTCGCCTACGCTGTTTTTTTATCTGAAAAACAAGAGGAACACATGCAGACAGCGCGCTTGAATATTATTGGAATGGATCACGAAGGCTGCGCCGACAGGCTGACGGGCGCGCTCGAAGCCGTCACGGGCGTGGCCACCGTCTGCGTCTCGCTGGCGCGCCACGGCGCCACGGTGCAATTCGACGAACGCCTGGCCACGCAGGAACGCCTGCTGGCCGCCGTCAACGACGCCGGCTTCATGGGCGAAGCGACGGATGAAGTACAGCTGGCCTCGTGCAGCGGCGCCTGCGGCCACTGCCGTCATTGAAGCCCGCCAGCTCCCAACTTACCCTCCCCGTGCGCCCCGGTCGCGCAGATGCGCCAGCACCCGGCGCGGTCCCAGCGCCTGCAGGTCGAACGGCGGCAGCTCGATGGCATCGAGCGTATTCTTGAACAGCAAGCCCAGTTCCGTATCACCCTCCAGGCTCAAACGGCGGCTGAAGAACAGCGTGTCCGGATCTTCCTGGCGCCGCGCCAGCAGCATCAAGTCATGCACGCTGGCGGCGATGCACAGGTCCGGTACGTCGACATAGCGCTCGGCCACGAACACCGTTCCCTGCCACTCGAAATCGAAGGCGATGCCCGCGTCCAGCAGCCGCAAGCGCAGGCTGCGCCCTTCCAGGCTGCTTCGCACGTCGTCGGGCAATTGCGGCGCCAGCAGGCGGTTCAAGCCTTGCACGAACAGCCAGGAGGCGGGATACGGCGGCAGCTTGGACAGCAATTCGGCCAGCGGTTCGGGCAGCCGGTATGACGCGGCGGGCTTGCTCATGGGAGGCTTGGCCGGGACGGGCAATCTTTCCAGTTGATCTTGCATGGTGCTTCCTTTCGATGCGTTCAATGGGCGGCGTGCTGGTGCTGTTCCATGCCAGGCTGGCCGTGCCAGTAGCCGTCGCAAGCGCCGGCCGGCTGGCAAGCCGCCAGCTGGGCCTGGGCGCCGATGCCGCTGACCTGGCCGCGGCGCGCGCGGTCGAAGATGGCGATGACTTGTTCCGTGTGCATGGCTTGCGGGCTGATGCGCGCCACCGACACGCCCATGTCGCGCATGGCGTCGAGTTCGCGCACCAGGTTGTAGACGAGCGCCGACTGCGTCTGCGTGCCATTCAACACGAGGAACGGCACTTCGTCGCGCGTGCGCAGCAGCAGGCCGTCCGGCTCTTCCAGGCAGCTGTAGCCGCAATCGTCCTTCGGCAGGTTGCGGTTGCGCGCCGTGAAGCAGCGCGCGGAAAACGCCAGCGGCATGCGGCCGTAGGCGAATACCTCCGTCTCCAGCCCTTCCGGTTTCTGGCGCTGCATCTCGGCCAGCGCCGTCTGTCCCATTTCCAGCGGCATCACCCAGCGCCGCGCCCCGAGGCGCGCCAGCAATTGCAGGCTGGGGCCATTGAACAGGTTCAAATGGGGGCCGGCGACGAAGGGCGTGCCCTTTTCCATGCAGTGCACAGCGCCCATGTCGTTGGCCTCGACGCCGTAGCGGCCATTGCCCGTGATGCGGCGCAGGGTCGCCAGTTCAGCACCCGCCTCGATCAGCGCCTGCGTCGACAACACCACTTCCTTGCCGGCGGCGGCCAGCATGTCGGCGATATCGAGCCAGTCGGCCAGGCGCACCTCGTGCCGGCGCGAGCAGACGGTTTCGCCCAGGTACACGATATCGACGGCCGTGGTGGCGATCTGCTGGTAAAACTCGAAAACGGTGGCGCGCGGCCAGTAGTAGAGCAAAGGGCCCAAAGAAAGCTTCAGCATGTTCATCCTTTATTTCCAAGATCTATGGTAGGCACCCAAGGTGTGCTGCTGGCCCTCGGCCAGCTTGTCCATGGACGCCATCCAGGCCGGCTTGACGGCGTAGCGCGCATTGCCTTCGCGGCAGGCGTCGATCGCTTCGCGCCACACGCGCGTCACCTGCGCCACGTAGGCGGGGCTGCGCTGGCGTCCTTCGATCTTCACGGCGCGCACGCCCATGGCGATCAGCTGCGGCAGCAGCGCCAGCGTGTTCAGGCTGGCCGGCTCCTCGATCGCGTAATACTCTTCGTCGTTGACTTCGAAACGTCCCTTGCACAGGGTCGGATAGCTGGCGTTTTCGCCTGGGGCATAGCGGTCGATCAGCACGCCGTTCAGGCGCGATTCGAGGCCGTTCGGTGTTTCCAGCCAGCGCACGGATTTCGCCGGCGAGCACACGCCGTGAGTGTTCGGCGCCTCGCCCGTCGCGTACGACGACAGCGCGCAGCGCCCTTCGACCATCACGCACAGGCTGCCGAAGCCGAAGACCTCGATCTCGACTTCCGTCTTGGCGATCAGTTGCTCGACCTGCGCCATCGACAGCACGCGCGGCAGCACCGCGCGGGCGATGCCGAAGTGCTCATGGTAAAAATTGATCGCTTCGTAGTTGGTGGCCGAACCCTGCACGGACAGGTGCAAACGCAGTTGCGGGTGGTGCTCGCTTGCATACGCCATCAGGCCCGGATCGGCCACGATCATGGCGTCGATACCGGCCTGCGCGGCGCGGTCGATGGCGCTGCGCCAGACGGCCCAGTTGTGCGGCTGCGGATAGGTGTTCAGCGCCAGCAGCACCTTGCGTCCATATTGGTGGGCGTAGCGCACGCCCTCGGCGATGGCCTTCTCGTCGAAATTGAGGCCGGCGAAATTGCGCGCATTGGTGGCGTCGCGAAAACCCAGGTAGACGGTATCGGCGCCATTGTCGATGGCCGCTTTCAAGGCAGGCAGGCTGCCGGCGGGGCAGACCAGTTCCAGCGGTCCGGCCACGCGGGTGGCGGTGGTTGATTCAAGCATCATGGTGTTCACAGTCCTGTATCGGCTCAGGGTGCAGACTATAGCCCCGCCCATACCGCCCAGTCCTTGACGCAGGTGAAGGAATGCATGCATGGCTGGCGCGCGTTCAAGTTGCTTGACCTGGCTGTAAAATGCCCCACTTTTCTCCCTCACCGATTGCCCGCCATGCCCCGCAAACCGCTGCTGCTATTCCTGCTCACCCTATTCCTCACCGTGCTGCAAATACAGTGGGCTTCGCCCGCCGACGGCTATGTCGAAGAAACGCTCTCCGTGCTGTCGCCCGAGGCGCTGGGCGTCTGGGCCGGCGTGCTGCTGCTGTTCCTGCAAGCCGTCTTCGCCCGCCGCGCCATGCCCGTGCTGCGCCAGGCCGCCATCTGCACGGGCCTGCTGGCCGTCTACTGGCTGCTGGCGAACTACGTCACGTTCGACGCGCGCGTGGCCAGCTGGAGCACCTTCTCGGCGCGGGAAATCTGGGCGCACGTGCTGCCCGCCTCCGTCGCCAGCATCGCCGTCTGCGGCGCCATGTACTTTGGCCTGAGCTGCTTCATCCCGCGCCTGGGGCGCGCGAAAAAAAGCCGCTGACGCGCTTTCTTCACCTGCATCAAGGATTCGTCACGCAACTGCACGCGCCCTTTGACGTCACTATATTTAGTGATTAATCTCCATAAAAACACCGCATGTTGTGTTTATTGGAGGTTTCATGACGACAAATGCAGTTTCCCCCACACGCGGCCAGGTCGACGTCGCCGCGTCCATCAATGAATACCTGGACCGGCGCGACTGGCGTGTCAACGCCAACGCCAACCAGGGTTACTCGCTGGGCGGCCTGATACTCAACGTGTCGGGCAAGGTCATCGCCAACTACTGGCTCGACCAGGTGTATCCGCCGGACGTGGGCGCGGCGCACCGCGAAGCGGCGCTGCACATCCACGACCTCGACATGCTGGCCGGCTATTGCGCCGGCTGGTCGCTGCGCACCCTGCTGCACGAAGGCTTGAATGGCGTGCCGGGCAAGATCGAATCGGGTCCGCCGAAACACATGTCGAGCGCCATTGGCCAGATTGTCAATTTCCTCGGCACCCTGCAAAACGAGTGGGCCGGCGCGCAGGCGTTCAGCTCCTTCGACACCTATATGGCGCCCTACATCCGCAAGGACAGCCTGCGCTACGAAGACGTGCGCCAGTACATGCAGGAGCTGATCTTCAACCTCAACGTGCCATCGCGCTGGGGCACGCAGACGCCGTTCACCAACCTCACGTTCGACTGGATCTGCCCGGACGATTTGCGCGAGCAGATTCCCGTCATCGCCGGCCAGGAGATGGACTTCAGCTATGGCGAGCTGCAGGTGGAAATGGACATGATCAACCGCGCCTATATCGAAATCATGATGGCGGGCGACGCCAAGGGCCGGGTCTTCACCTTCCCCATCCCCACCTATAACATCACCGAGGATTTCGACTGGCATAGCGACAACGCGGAACGCCTGTTCGAGATGACGGCCCGCTACGGCCTGCCCTACTTCCAGAATTTCATCAATTCGGAACTCAAGCCGAACATGATACGTTCCATGTGCTGCCGCTTGCAGCTGGACTTGCGCGAACTGCTCAAACGGGGCAATGGCCTGTTCGGTTCCGCCGAGCAGACGGGTTCCCTGGGCGTGGTCACCATCAACTGCGCGCGCCTGGGCCACTTGTGGCGCGGCGACGAGCCAGCGCTGATGGCCGACTTGGACCGCCTGCTGGAACTGGGCAAGACCAGCCTGGAAATCAAGCGCCGCACCATCGAAGAACTGATGCAGCAAGGCCTGTTCCCGTACACGAAACGCTACCTGGGCACCCTGCGCAATCACTTTTCCACCCTGGGCGTGAACGGCATCAACGAGATGATCCGCAACTTCAGCGGCGACGCTTACGACATCACGTCCGCCGAGGGCCATGCGCTGGCGATACGTTTGCTCGACCACGTGCGCGCCCGCATGGTGCAGTTCCAGGAAGAGACGGGCCATATGTACAACCTGGAAGCGACGCCGGCCGAAGGCACGACCTACCGCTTCGCCCGCGAAGACCGCAAGCGCTATCCCGCCATCCTGCAGGCGGGCACCGTCGACAATCCGTATTACACGAATTCGTCGCAGCTGCCCGTCGGCCATACGGACGACCCGTTCGAAGCGCTGGAATTGCAGGACGCGCTGCAGCGCAAGTACACGGGCGGCACGGTGCTGCACCTGTACATGACGGAAGCGCTGTCGGATGCCAACGCCTGCCGCGAACTGGTGAAACGCGCGCTGAGCCGCTTCTCGCTGCCCTACATCACCGTCACGCCCACGTTTTCCATCTGCCCGCGCCACGGCTACCTGGCCGGAAAACATGAATTCTGCCCCACCTGCGACGCGGAACTGATCGCCCGCAAGCAGTCCGATCTCGCTCACCCACTCAAGGAAACGCCATGAACGTACGTCCCGACTTCACTCCCGCCATCACCCTGCTCGATACGGAACGCCAGCGCTGCGAAATCTGGACGCGCGTGATGGGCTACCACCGCCCCGTCGCCTCGTTCAACATCGGCAAACAGGGCGAATTCCACGAGCGCCAGTATTTTACGGAAGCGAGCGCCCGGCTTGGCCAGCCCGCCTGCCATGGCGTTTGAGCTGAAAGTGGGCGGCCTGACGCCCTTTTCCGCCACCGACTACCCGGGCAAGCTGGCGGCCGTGGTGTTCGTGCAGGGCTGCCCCTGGCGCTGCGGCTATTGCCACAATCCGCACTTGCAGGCGCGCACGCCGGAAGGCGCCATGCCCTGGCAGGACGTCCTGACCTGGCTGCGCCGCCGCGTGGGCCTGGTCGATGCCGTCGTCTTCAGCGGCGGCGAAGCGTGCATGGACCCGGCGCTGGCGCGCGCCATGCAGGACGCCAGGGCACTGGGATTCGGCATCGGCCTGCACACGGCCTGCATCTATCCGCAACGCCTGCAGGAAGTGCTGCCCCTGGTCGACTGGGTCGGCTTCGATATCAAGGCGCCGTTTGCCGACTATCGTCATGTGACCCGCGTGGCCGGCAGCGGCGACCCGGCGCGCGCCTGCCTCGATGCCATCCTCGCCAGCGGCGTGGCCTACGAATGCCGCACCACCACCCACCCGGACCTGCTGCCGGACGAACAATTGCTGGCCCTGGCCGCCACCCTGGCCGCGAAAGGTGTCGACAACTACGTGCTGCAGCAGTTCCGCGCCGAAGGCTGCGCGGACGCGGCGCTGGCTGGCCGCCCCCTGCACGGCTATCCGGCGGCGACGACTTTGGCGCAAATCGGCGCCATGTTTCCGCGATTTACATTCCGTAATCATGGCAGTTGATCCTGCGGCACAAAAATTACTGAAAGCGTCACAAAATTCCCCGATCTGCAACGCTGAAATGTCTTGCGTACTGTAATGTATCAACTGTGCCGCGCGCCATGCGCAGCCCATCAGATTCCTCACTCCGCATTACAGATAAGCGTCATCCATGAACGATTTCACCGCAGTCAGTCCAGGCATCCCTTCCACCCACGCCGACATCCTGTACGGCCCGACGCGACCGGATCTGCTGCGCGAGGAAGCACTGGCCGACCTGCTGGAAGCGACGGCCCGCCGCTGCCCCGAGCAAATCGCCCTGATCGATGGCGAACGCCGCATCACGTATGCGCAGCTCGATGCGCAAGCCAGCTTGGCCGCAATGCGCCTGGTGGCGGCCGGCGTCAAGCCCGGCGACATCGTGGGCCTGTGGCTGCCGCGCGGTGCCCCTCTGCTGCTGATGCAGGCGGCCATCGCCAAGTCGGGCGCCGCCTGGCTGCCCGTCGATGAAGACACGCCCGTCGAGCGCCTGCAGGTGTGCCTCGATGACGCAAACGGCTTTGGTGTCGTCAGCTGCGCCCAATTCGCGCCGCGCCTGGCCGAGGCAGGCATCGGCCGCCCCGTATGGACGGCGGAAAGCCTGCTGGCCCCCGCCGCGCCAGGCGAACTGCTGCCCGCGCGCGCAACCGTGCTGCCCGAGCACCCGGCCTATGTGATCTACACGTCCGGCTCCACGGGCAAGCCCAAGGGCATATTGATCAATCAGCGCAGCATCTGCCACTTCCTGCGCAGCGAAAACGCCGTGCTGGAAGTGACGCAAGCCGACACCGTCTACCAGGGCTTTTCCGTCGCCTTCGACATGTCGTTCGAGGAAATCTGGATCGCCTACCTGGTGGGCGCCACCCTGTGGCTGGGCCCCAAGGAGATGTCGGGCGACCCGGAAGCGCTGCCGCGCGCACTGGCCGACAACCACGTGACGGTGCTGCACGCCGTACCAACCTTGCTGGCCCTGTTCGCCGAGGAAGTACCGAGCCTGCGCCTGATCAACCTGGGCGGCGAGATGTGCCCGGAATCGCTCGTCGAGCGCTGGTCGCGTCCGGGCCGCGCCATGTTCAACACCTATGGTCCCACGGAAGCGACCGTCTCGTGCAGCCTGGCGCGCCTGCGCCCCGGCGAGCCTGTGACCATCGGTACGCCGCTGCCCAACTACGGCTTGCTGGTGCTGCAGGTGGCCGAGCCGGGAGAAAACCGTCCATTGACTTTGCTGGCGCGCGGCGAGACGGGTGAGCTGTGCATCATCGGCCCCGGCCTGGCCGAGGGCTACCTGGGCCGGCCCGACCTGACGGTGGAAAAATTCCTGCCCAATCCCTGGAGCACGGGCCCCGACGATGCGCGCCTGTACCGCACGGGCGACCTGGCGCGCATCGATGCGGACGGCCAGGTGCTGTGCCTGGGCCGCGCCGACGACCAGGTGAAGATTCGCGGCTTCCGCGTGGAACTGGGCGAGATCGAAGCCGTGCTGGCGCAGCAACCGGGCGTGGGCACGGTGGCCGTCCTGCTGCGCAAGGATGACGGCATCGACCAGCTGGTGGCCTACATCGTCGGCAGCGACGAGGCGCCGGCCGACGCCTTGGCCGTGAAAACCCTGCGCGCGGCCCTGAACCTGCACCTGCCGCCCTACATGGTGCCGGGCCGTTTTGAATTGCTGCCGCTGATGCCGCGCCTGACCTCGGGCAAGATCGACAGAAAAGCATTGAAAGCCATGCCACTGTCGGCACCGCCGCCTGGCGAAGCAGGTGTATCGGACATGCCGGAAACGCCGGCCGAAGCGGCCCTGTTCGCGGCGCTGGCCAAGCTGTTCCCGGGCCAGGCGATCTTGCGCCAGCTGGACTTCTTCAGCGACCTCGGTGGCCACTCCTTCCTGGCCGCCCGCCTGGCATCCGCCCTGCGCGCCGATCCGGCCTACGCCCACATGACGGTGCGCGATATTTACCAGAACCGGCAGATCGGCAAGATCGCCGCCGTGCTCAATGAAGCGCCGGCGCTGGCCACGCCGGAAGCGGAGTGGACGCCGCCATCGACGTGGAAGCGCTGGACCTGCGGCGCGGCGCAGGCGGCGGCCGTGCCGGGCCTCGTCACCCTGCGCATGGCGCAGTGGATGGCGCCGTTCTTCACCTATCACTTTTTCACGGGCGACACGGGCGACACCGTGTCGCGCGCCATCGCCGCCTCGATCGGCGTGTTCCTGCTGGCGACCCTGGCCGAATTTGCCATTGCGATTGCCGGCAAGTGGCTGATCGCCGGACGCTTGAAGCCGGGCAGCTATCCGCTGTGGGGCGTTACCTACTACCGCTGGTGGCTGGCCGACCGCCTGGTCGAATCGGCGCCCGCCTACCTGCTCAGCGGCTCGTCCCTGAACAGCTGGTGGCTGCGCGCTCTCGGCGCGAAAGTGGGCAAGGAAGTCGTCATCGGCTCGATGACCCTGCGCGCGCCCGACCTGCTGTCCATCGGCGACAACGTCAGCGTGGGCAATGCCGTCAACTTTGAAAACGCCCGGGTCGAACGGGGCCGTTTGCTGCTGGGCCAGATCGACATCGGCGACGATGCCTGCATCAGCTCTTACGCGATTTTGGAAGGCAATACCACGGTGGGCGCGTTTGGCCACCTGGAAGGCCAGTCCGCGCTGGCCGATGGCGCCGCGGTACCGGCCGGACGCGTGTACACGGGGTCGCCCGCGCGCGACATTGGCGCGTTCGACCCTGCCAGCCACCCACCGCGCCCCGCCGTCTCGCGCCTGCGCCTGACGGGAGAAACCGTGTTCTTCTGCTTCGGCATGGTCCTCATCGCCGTGCTGTTCTTCATGCCCGTCTTCCCCAGCTTCGTGCTGATCGACTGGTTCGACGAGCGCGAAATGATGCCGTGGCTGCAGGGCCGCGACGTGACGACCCAGCTGGCCCGCTACTTCCTGCTGGCCTTCCCCGCCAGCGCCGTGCTGATCGTGCTCACCGCCCTGCTGTCGGCCGCCATCCGCTGGGGTGCGCTGCCCCGCTTGAAGCCGGGCAGCTCCCCCGTGCACAGCAATATCTATTGCGCCAAGTGGCTGGTCAGCCATATCCAGGAATCGAGCCTGAACGTCCTGCACGGCATCTACGCCACCGTGTACGCGCCGTACTGGTACCGCCTGCTGGGCGCCAAGGTGGGCAAGGGTGCCGAGATTTCCACGGCCCTGGGCGTCGTGCCCGACATGCTGACCCTGGGCGACGACACCTTCATCGCCGACGCCGTCATGCTGGGCGACGAGCAGATCGACGGCGGCTGGATGACCATGCGCCCCACTGTCATCTCGCACCGCAGCTTCGTCGGCAACGGCAGCTACATCCCGGATGGCACGGTGCTGCCCGAGCACGTGCTGATCGGCGTGCACACGCATGCGCCGCGCAATGAGCAGATGCACAGCGGCGATACGTGGCTCGGCTCCCCGCCCATACATTTGCCCGCGCGCGAACAGGTCAGCGGCTTTGCCGAGCACCTGACGTTCAAGCCATCGCTGTTGCGCCGCCTGGGCCGCAGCCTGATCGAAGCGTTCCGCATCGTCGCGCCGCACGCCGTGGTGATCGCCGTCGGCTATACCCTCGTGCTGGACGTGATGCCAATCGCGGGTGCCGGGCGCTGGGGTGAAGTGGTGAGCGACCTGGCCATTGCCGGCCTAGCCTACGGCATCGGCAATTTCCTGGTCGTCGTGCTGTTCAAGTGGCTGCTGCTGGGACGCTACCGCAAGCACGCGGCGCCCATGTGGACGCCATTCGTGTGGATTTCCGAAGGCGTGACCAATCTGTATGAAGGCATCGCCGTGCCCAACTTCATGCGCTACCTGCGCGGCACGCCGTGGCTGCCGCTGGCCTTCCGCCTGTTCGGCTGCAAGATCGGCCGCGGCGTCTACATGGACACGACGGACATCACGGAATTCGACTGCGTGCACATCGGCGACTACAGCGAATTGAATGCGCTGACCTGCCCACAGACGCATCTGTTCGAAGACCGCGTGATGAAGATCGACCACGTGGAGATCGGCCAGCGCGTTTACATGGGCCCGCGCAGCTCCGTGCTGTACAGCGCCAAGGTGGGCGACAACGCGCGCCTGGGACCGTTGACCCTGGTGATGAAGGGCGAGCACATCCCCGCCGGCAGCAACTGGGCGGGCTGCCCGGCCGCGCCTTTACGCAACGGATCGTAGCTGATGGCTTTTACGGTGCTCTGGTCAGGGGATGGCGTACTGGTGATCGGCATCGCCGCCGTGCTGCCGCGCTTGGAGGCCCGGTTGCGCATCCGCGCCGCCGTGCGCGAGGCGGTGGCGCACTGGCTGAAGCTGGACATCGAGGCGATCTCGGTGGAGTCGACGCCGGGCGCCCCTCCCCGCTTGCTGCTGGCCGGCCGCGCGGCCAGCCTGTCGTTCAGCCATGACGAGGGACTGTCGCTGGGCGCCATCAACCTGCAAGGCGCCGTTGGCATCGACGCGATGCGCGTGCAGGACATTGCCGACTGGTTCACTCTGGCGCGCGATTACCTGGGGCCGCAGGTGGCCGAAGCACTGAGCGCCTGCACCGATGCGCAGCGCCCATTGGCGCTGGCGCAGGCGTGGACGGCGCGCGAGGCGGCGCTCAAGTGCATGGGCAGGCAGTTGGCGGAGTGGGATGCACGGCCCATAGACTGCCATTTACAGCCCCTATCCCTGCCTGCGCCTTACGTCGCGACCCTCGCCTCTTAGTCTTCCTTTCCTTTTCCAGCGCCTCCGATCTGGACGAAAATCAGTTTTACGATAATACTGACGAGCAGTCCCAGCACCCCGATCAATTCCAGCATGGCCTTTCCTTTGCAGTGACAGCAGACCAGGCACTGTAGCGCGAACGGCGGGGCCGGGCCAATATCAAATCAGGCAGTTTCCGATCTCGAAAAGGCATACGATTGATTTCCATCAGACAGTTCCGCTACTTTGTCGAAGTCGTCGATGCGGGCAGCTACTCGCGCGCGGCGGAAAAGCTGTACATCGCGCAGTCGGCCCTGAGCCGGCAGATCAAGGAGCTGGAAAGCGAGGTGCAGGCGCTGCTGCTGACGCGCGACGCGCGCCATATCGAACTCACGCCCGCGGGCCAGGTGTTCTATGAACGGGCCAAGCGCATCCTCGACGACATCGAGGAAACCGTGCGCCAGACGCGCCATGTGGGGCAAGGCGCGCAAGGCATCATCCGCCTGCTGCATTCAAGCTCCGTCACCCTCACGCCCGCCATCGGCGCCGTGCTGAACCGGCTGCTGGCGCAGTTCCCCGGCGTTTCGCTCGATGTGTCGAAGGGATCGTCGGAAAACCAGGCGGCCGACATCGAGGAAGGCCGCGCCGACCTGGGCCTCGTGCGCCTGCCCACCTTGCGCAAGCACGCCAACATCGTCGTGCGCGAACTGTTTGCGGAAAAGCTGGTGGTGGCCGTGTCGGCGGCGTCGCCGCTGGCCGCGCTGGAACGCACGACGATTGCCGCCCTGCGCGACGAAGCGTTCGTCTCGATCCCGCACAAGGACCGCGGAGGCCTCAGCTACCTGGTGGCGGGCCTGTGCCTGGCGCAGGGTTTCTTCCCGAAGGCGGCGCGCGCCCTGTCGCGCAAGACGTCGCAGCTGAACCTGATCGAGGCCAACATGGGCATCGCCATCGTCCCCGACAGCATGCGCCTGGTGGCGCCGCCGGGCGTGCGTTTCATCGCCCTGCCGGACGAGGAATCGCACTCCGTCGTCGGCCTGATCTCGCCGCGCGCGGCCAGCGGCATGGTGGCCGCATTTACGGAAGCGTTCGTGCGCGAGATGAATACACTCTAGCCTTCCGCATACAGCGCCGCATCGACGTCGCGCACGGCCGCCATCAGCAAGGCCAGCTTCATGACATCGAGCTGGCCATCCGTGCGCACGCGCGAGCACAGGTCGATGCCGTAGGGGCGAACCTGGCGCAGCGCTTCCATCACATTGGTGTCGTCCAGTCCACCGGCCAGGAAAACGGGACGGGGGCTGGCGCGCACGAAGCGCGCGCTGACGGACCAGTCGTGCGTGCGGCCCGTGCCGCCCAGTTCCGGCACCGCCGCGCCAGGACGCCCCGAGTCGAGCAAGAAAGCATGGACGTGGGGCGCGTAGGCGGGAATCAGGTCCAGCGCCTCCGGTCCCTCCACGTGGATCACCTGCACGCGCCGCACGTGCGGCAGCAAGCGCGCCAGTTTCTCGACCTCGCCCGGGTCGATATGGCCGACGATCTGCACGGTGGACGGCTGCGTGGCGCGCACGTGTTCGGCGATGGCTTGCGCCGTCGTCTCGGACGTCAGCAGGAACGTGGCCACGGGCGGCGGCGTCCAGGCGGCGATCTGTGCGATGCGCGCGTCGGGAATCGGGCCGGGGCCGGACGGCATGGCCGCCACCAGGCCCAGCGCGTCGGCGCCGGCGGCAATGGCCAGTTGCGCTTCGTCGATGGAAGCGATACAGCAGATCTTGATGCGGGTTCTCATGGCCTTGCGTGTGCAGTCTGGATGATCAACATTACAACACAGGGCGGCGCGCGCGCCAAGACACGCGGTCAAGGCCGCGCACGATTGTGTGCCAGAGTGGGGGCCGATCCTGTGGCGTCTGATCGCCAGCCCGCGCTGATTGACACGCGCCAGGTGGCGGACGATACTTGACATCCGGGGTTGCCATTGGAAGCCGTACATGCGTATCGTCGACTTTGAAGTCCGCAAGGAGTGTCCGCCGCAGTTGTGCGACTGCGAGCGCGAGCGCCTGCTAGGCGATGCGCAGGCGGACCTGTCTATCCTGCGCCTGAACCTGACGGAAGAAAAGCGCCTGCTCGCGCACATCGAAGGCATCGCCACCCATGCGCAGTTGCGGAAGCTGCAACTGCTGTTACAGAAAAACCTGGGCGTGGAATTGCAGATTACGCCGGGCAGCGGCGAAGTGCGCACCGTGCGCGGCTTCCATATCCGCCTGCTGGAGCAGCCCGGCCTGTGCCGCAAGACGCGCGCCGCCATTCCCGCCGCCGTGCGCCGCTGCTTGGCAGCGCATCCCGAGATCGCGTTTGCGATATTGAATGAAAACGATTTGCTGGGCGGGGTGTGAGCCGACACCATTGTTGGCGTATGCTCGAATGTCGGATTACGCTCCGCTAATCCGACCTACGCCGTCACGCTGGCGCGGATGGGAATGACCTTGCCCTTCGCTTCGCGCGCCCGCAACTGCCCGCAGCCACCTTCCACGGCCGAATCGCGCAATTTGCTCAGTCACGTAGGTCGGATTAGCGGGCACCGCGTAATCCGACACCATTGTTAGCGTATGCTCGAATGTCGGATTACGCTCCGCTAATCCGACCTACGCCGCCACGCTGGCGCGGATGGGAATAACCTTGCCCTTCGCTTCGCGCGCCCGCAACTGCCCGCAGCCGCCTTCCACGTCCTGCCCGGCCGAATCGCGCAATTTGGTCAGCACACCGCGCGCGTGCAGGGCGGCGGCAATGGCGCGCGCCTTTTCCCAGCTGGGGCGCTTGAACGGCAAGTCGGCTATCGTGTTATACGGGATCATGTTCAGCACCGCGTACTTGCCCTGCAGGAGTTCCACGATGCCGTCCATCTCGTCCTCGCCATCGTTGATGCCTTCCATCAGGGTCCACTGGTACTGCACCGGGTAGCCGGTCAGGCGCGCATACGACTCGCCGAAGTCCACCAGTTCGCGCGGAGTGAGCCTGGGCGCGCGCGGCAGCAGCTGTTCACGCAGCGCCGGCTTAGTGGTGTGCAGCGACAGCGCCAGCGCCGGCTTGACCCTGCCTTGCGGCAGGCGTTCGAAGGCGCGCGGGTCGCCCACGGTGGAAAACACGAGGTTCTTGTGGCCGATATTGCCTTCGGTGCCCAGCAGCTCGATCGCTTCCATCACATTGTTCAAGTTATGCGCCGGCTCGCCCATGCCCATGAAGACGACTTTTTTTACGGGCCGCATGGTGCGCGCCAGTACCACCTGGGCGACAATTTCTCCGCTGGTGACTTGCCGGATCAAGCCGTCGCGGCCCGTCATGCAGAACTGGCATCCCACGGCGCAGCCGACCTGGCTCGAGACGCACAAGCCGTCGCGCGGCAGCAGCACGCTTTCCACCGTCTGGCCGTCGTGCAGTCCCACCAGCAGGCGCGCGGAACCGTCGGCGCCCGGATGGGTGCTGAGCAGTTTCAGCATGCCCTGCAATTCCAGGTCGAGCGCGGGCAAGGCCACGCGCACGGGCAGCGGCAAAAAATCCTCGGCGCGGCGCCGGCCCTGGTCGTGCGGCTGGCCCTGTATCCAGTCGCGCAGCACGCGCTGTTCGTGCAGGGGCTTGGCGCCCAGGGCCCTCAGGCGCTGGCGGATGGTATCGATTTGCATGGCGTCTGAATAAAAAAACGGCGCGCAGGAATGAAACCGGCGCGCCGTGTTACGGGTAAAAGCTTTAGACCTTCTTGACGAATTCCGTCTTCAGGCTCATGGAACCGAAACCGTCGATCTTGCAGTCGATATCGTGGTCGCTGTCGACCAGGCGGATGTTCTTGACCTTGGTGCCCATCTTGACGACACCGCCGCCGCCCTTCAATTTCAAGTCCTTGATGACGCTGACCGTGTCGCCGTCCTGCAGGATATTGCCGGCCGAATCGCGGTACACCTTGGCGCCCTCTTCGACCGCTTCGCCGGCCGTGGCCGACCATTCATGCGCGCATTCAGGGCAGATCAACTGGCTGCCGTCTTCGTACGTGAATTCGGACTTGCATTGCGGGCATGGTGGTAATGTGCTCATTTTCTTCTCTGTCTGGTGAACAGCGCGTGCTGTAAAAGCCGACATTATACTGCCTACGCCCCGCATCAGCGGGCTTGTTTCACCATCATTGTCAAGGCCGGCGAATAATCTCGATGGTGCTGTGGACGATTTCCTCGTGGATGCCGATGCGCGCGCGCAGCTCGGCGGCCGTCAATGCGGCATCGCGGCTGACGACGGACAAGGCGCACGAATACAGCTGCTTGCCGACTCGCCACACGTGCAGGTCGACGATGCGCGGCGTATCGCCCGCGCTTTCCACTTCCACGGCCTCGCGGATTTCAGCCACGACGGGGTGGTCCATCTCGCGGTCCAGCAAGACCTTGCCCGTCTCCTGCATCAGCTTTTTCGCCCACAGGGCCACCAGCACGGCGCCCGCGATACCCATCACGGGATCGAGCCACTGCCAGCCGTAAGCCCAAGCGCCGGCCAGCGCGACGATGGCCAGCACGGACGTGGCGGCGTCCGCCAGTACGTGGATGTACGCGGCTTTCATGTTCAGGTCTTCGCCATGGCCATGGTGATCGTGGTGGCCGTGATGATCGTGATGATCATGCCCATGGCCATGGTGGTGGTCATGGTGCCCGCCGAGGATCAGCGTGCACACGAGGTTGACCGCCAGGCCGATGGCCGCCACCGCCATCGCCTGCGGATAGTGAATGGGCTGCGGCGAGAACAGGCGCTCGAGCGAGGCGACGACCATCAGCACGGCCACGCCCAGCAGCAGGATGGCGCTCGTGTAGCCGGCCAGCACTTCGATCTTCCACGTGCCGAAGGCAAAGCGGGGGTCGCGCGCACAGCGGCGCGCGGCCGCATACGCAAACGCGGCCAGGCCGATGGCCAGCGCGTGCGAACTCATATGCCAGCCATCGGCCAGCAGGGCCATGGAGTTGTACCACCAGCCGGCGACGATTTCCAGCACCATCGTGGCCAGGGTGATCCACATGACGATGCGCGCGCGGCGTTCGGCCTTGCCATTGCTGCTGTCAAAAACGTGTTCGTGCTGCCAGGCGGAGAGGTCTTCGCCGAGGGATTGCGTTTTCATGACGTTCTCCTTATTTGAGGTAGGTGCGCAGGATGCCCGCGATGTCGTCGGCGCCCCTGGCCCGCTCCTCGCCGGAGATATCGGGACTGGCCACGTGCTCGCGCAAGTGTTCTTCGATGACTTCGGCCATCAAACCATTGACGGCGCCGCGCACGGCCGCGATCAGCTGCAGCACTTCGCCGCAGTCGCGCCCCTCTTCCAGGCCCCGCTCCAGGCCTTCCACCTGCCCCCGGATACGCTTTACGCGATTGAGCAGCTTGGTCTTGTTGTGCGTCGTGTGTCCCATGATTTCACCTCGATCAATACTATAGGGGGGTATACTATCAGAAACGGCCACGGCCGCCTCAAGGCGCCGGCGCGATCTTTTGCAGCTTGCTGGCCAGCGAGGCATCGGACAGTTCGCCCAAGTGCGTGTCGACCAGGCGCCCCTGCGCGTCGTAGAACAGGGTGGTGGGCAGGGCCGAGGAACCGGCCGCCTTGCCCAGCGCCGCCTCGCTGTCAAGCACCACATTGCGCAGGGTCACGCCGCTCCTGCCCAGGAAATTGCTGGCCGCCGCCGCATCCTCGCGCTGGTTCGCATACACGAAGACGATATCGGCGCGCGCCTGCTGCGCGGCGGCCAGCACGGGCATCTCGCGCCGGCATGGCGGACACCAGCTGGCCCACAGGTTCACCACCAGCGGCTTGCCGCCGGCCAGCGCGGCCAGGGTCGTTGGCGCGCCGTCGAGCGCATGCAGGGCCACGGCCGGCAAGGCCGCCGGCTTGTCGTAGGCCAGCGAGATCCCCGCGCTCAACATGCCCCAGGCCAGCGCGCCGGCCGCCACGCTGATGGCCAGCGGTCGGCGCATGGACGCCATGGCGGGACGCCGGCAGCGCCACGCGGCAATGGCCAGCGCGGCCGCGATACCGGCCGGCGCAAGGAAGCCGCCATCGCGGATATTGATGATGGACCAGGGAGCGGCCAGGTACTGTTCGTGCCAGCGCAAGACGAAGGCCAGCCGCGCCGCCAGCAGGCCGGCGATCAGCATGTCGGAAACCAGGGGACCGGCGTCCGGCAACTGGCGGGATCTGCGCAGCCACCACGCCACGCCGTAGGCGACGCACAGGGAAACGAACAGCAGGACGAGGCCCGTGGGCAGGACCAGGGGACCGATTTGCAGGGACAGCATGGGCGCTTTCATCAACAGTCAAGGCGCCCATTGTGCCTCAAGCTCCGCCGGGCAGCGCCACACGGCAAAGACGAGCGGGCCTTTTTCCTACGCCAGGCACCGCAGCGCGCCTACCGCGCCAGCGGGCTGCCATGGGCATCATGGATGCCTGGCACACTCGCACGGGAGCAAGAGATGAACAAAGACATCAACAACGCTGTGGCGAAGGGCGCGCCGGTGTCGGCACATACGGGCTGGGCCCTGGGCGCGCTGGCTCTGGGCGCGGCGTGGCTGTTTGTCCGCAGCCGCAGCCGGCAGGCGGAGCGCGCGCATCCGCCGGCCGGCCAATTTCTCGATGTGCACGGCACGCGCCTGCATTACCTGAGCCAGGGTGAAGGCCCCGTCATCGTGCTATTGCATGGAAACGGCGTGATCGCCGAGGATTTTCGCCATGCGGGCCTGTTCGAGCAGCTGGCGCGCACGCACCGCGTGATCGCCTTCGACCGGCCCGGTTTCGGCTACAGCAGCCGGCCGCGCGGCACGCTGTGGACGCCGGCCGCCCAGGCCGCGTTGCTGGCGGCCGCGCTCGAGCAGCTGGGCGTACACCGCGCCGTGGTACTGGCGCACTCCTGGGGCACCCTGGTGGCGATCTCGATGGCCGTGCAGCACCCGCAGCTGGTGCAAGCCCTGGTGCTCGCTTCCGGCTACTACTATCCCAGCGTGCGCTTCGATGTGCTGACGGCAACGCCGGCCATCCCCGTCATCGGCGACGTGCTCAGCCATACCGTGTCGCCCCTGCTGGGGCGCCTGATGTGGCCCCTGCTGGTCAAACGCGCGTTCGCGCCCTCGGCGGTGCCGGACAGCTTCAAGCGCCTGTCGCCGTGGATGATGCTGCGGCCCGGCCAGTTGCGCGCCGAGGCGGAAGAAACGGCCATGATGATCCCGAGCGCGGCGGTGCTGCGCAAACACTACCCGGAACTGCGCATGCCCGTGTCCATCGTGGCCGGACGCGAGGATGCGATCGTCAGCGCCAGCTACCATTCCGCGCGCCTGCACGATGCGCTGGACAACAGCGCACTGACCTTGCTGCCCGGCGCCGGCCACATGATCCAGCACCTGTCGCAGCCCACCCTGCTGCGCGAAACGGCGCGCGTCGGATACGACGCCGGCATCGGACTCGGCCAGGAAGAAACAGGCGTCAGGTAAGCAGCGCTTCCTTGCGCACGAAATGCATGGCTTGCGGCTCGTCCACCAGCACGCACTGCTTGCCCGTGCGCTTGCAGTGGTCGTGCACGCGCCAGTAGGCGTCGTGGCTGACGCAGCCCGTCTGGCAAATCACCAGATCGGCCGCGACCAGGCCCGCTTCCAGGGCGGCCGCGTCATCGGCGCCGTCGTCGCCGCCCGCATGGTGCAGGAAGCGCCCGCCGGCCTGCTCGATGGCCTGCTGCGCCACGTTGGCGCCGGCGGCCTGCTGGCCCGCATTCGGGTCCAGATAGCTGCCCACATACAGCACGGCTTTTTCGCGCACGTCGGCTTGCAAGGCTGGCGCGGGCAGCCACTGCAGGCGCAGCAACTCGCGCATCAGGTCCTGCACGCGCTCGCTGAGCCACTCGACCTTGCGCGCCAGCCTGGCACGCGTCGGCAAGCCCGGCACGCTGGCCGCCAGTTCGGCCAGTTCGTCGCGCGCCAGCGCCAGTTTGGTATCGCGGATCACGACCTGCGCCCGCGCGCGCATCAATTCCGATTCCAGCTGCGCGATGCGGGCCGCCTGCGCGGCCAGTTGCGCACTGCAGCGCGCCTGCGCGCGGCCATACTCTCCCATCAGCACGCGATGCTCGTGCGCGATCACATTCTCGTTGCCATACACACTGCCCATCATGCCTCCTTCACCACCTGTGGCGCCATGGCGCCAGCCCATGCTACCCCATTGACCCGAATTATAAATGAGAATCATTATTATTTGTGTATGCGCGCGTGCGCCGTAGGGGTATGTGGGGCTACCGGCCAGCGATTGTGCGCATTCTTTCTGGCAAACGATTCATTGAGTCGCGCTTGTTCGATCACTTTTTATAAGATGTAATCTTGCAAAAATTCATTGAGCCACCGTACGTTCATCACTCCATGTCGGCATGGATGCTGGTGTGGGGCATGGCGCCGGTGGGAGAGCTGGCTGCTAGTGCCTGAGATGAGGGGACGGCGCTGGCCGCTGCGCGGCCAGCGGGGCCGCGCGGGGCGCGGCAGAATGGCGATTCGAATAGCCTCGCGCCCCCTAGGGCGCTCCGTCTTCGCATCCCACCGTTCCGTCCAGACAAATAAAAAAGCCTCCCGCAGGGGAGGCTTTTTTATTTGATTCTGGCGGAGACGGTGGGATTCGAACCCACGATACAGGTATAAGCCGTATGCATCCTTAGCAGGGATGTGCCTTCGGCCACTCGGCCACGTCTCCTAGCTGATTACTCAACTATGTCTCTGTAGCTAACTGCGCTGCAGCGACGAACGTCATAATATCGATTGCCCCCCCTTTGGTCAAGGGCGTGGGGCAATATTTTTGGATATTTAAGCTTTTTCCAGCTCGAACGCTTTATGCAGCGCGCGCACGGCCAGTTCCATGTACTTTTCGTCGATCAGCACGGAGATCTTGATCTCGGAAGTGGAGATCATCATGATGTTGATGCCCTCTTCCGACAGGGTACGGAACATTTGCGATGCGACGCCAACGTGGCTGCGCATGCCCACGCCGACGACGGACAGTTTCGACACTTTCGCGTCGCCCGTGATGCTGGCCGCGCCCAGCGATTCGCGGTTCGCTTCCAGCACGGCCAGCGCGCGCGTATATTCGCCGCGCGAGACGGTGAAGGTGAAGTCCGTTTTACCGTCGACCGACTGATTCTGTATGATCATGTCGACTTCGATGTTCGCGTCCGCCACCGGTCCCAGGATGTGGTATGCCACGCCTGGACGGTCGGGCACGCCGAGCACGGTGATTTTGGCTTCATCGCGGTTGAAGGCGATGCCGGAGATGACTGCTTGTTCCATGTTTGTATCTTCCTCAAACGAAATCAGGGTGCCTGAATTGGCTTCTATTTCCAGCGGCAACATCGGGTCGGTCAGCGACGACAGCACGCGCGTGGGCACGCGGTAGTTGCCGGCGAATTCCACCGAACGCGTTTGCAGCACTTTGGAGCCCAGCGAAGCCAGTTCCAGCATTTCTTCAAAGGTGATGGTCTTCAGGCGGCGCGCCTCGGAGACCACGCGCGGGTCGGTCGTGTAGACGCCGTCGACGTCCGTGAAGATCAGGCATTCGGCCGCCTTCATGGCGGCGGCGATCGCCACGGCCGAGGTGTCCGAACCGCCGCGGCCCAGGGTCGCGATGTTGTCGTGTTCGTCGACGCCCTGGAAACCGGTAATGATGACAATCTTGCCCGCATCGAGGTCGCGTTTGACTTTTTCGTCATCGATCGACTGGATGCGTGCCTTGGTAAAGGCGGAATCGGTCTTGATCGCGACTTGCCAGCCAGCATAGGATACGGCTTGTTTGCCGATCGCCAGCAGTGCCATCGACAATAGGCCGACGGACACTTGTTCGCCTGTCGAGGCGATCATGTCAAGTTCACGGGGATCGGGTTGATCCATGATTTCCTTGGCCAGTCCAATCAGGCGGTTGGTTTCGCCCGACATGGCGGATGGCACCACCACGATTTGATGCCCAGCGTCGTGCCACTTGGCAACGCGCTTGGCGACATTCTTGATACGGTCAGTCGAGCCCATCGACGTACCGCCATATTTGTGGACGATTAAAGCCATAAGAGTGAAGTTTCCGCTCAAGAAGAATAAAAAAGGAGGGCTTTACTCTACATGCCGCAATGCAAAATAACAAGCTAAAAAGCGCATTAGCTCATACCGATTGCGCATATGGAAATAACCAATCCATGCAGTCCAGCCGGCTTGGGCAGCCACTTGCCAGCCACCCCGGGAGTGGCCGTGGCGGCTGCCCCTGCGCTCAGCAGGAGACCCAGCGCAAGGTGACGCGGGGACGATCCAGCAGACTCAAGCAATGGCAATCGAGGCCAATACCGGCCGCGAACAGCAATTGTTGCGCCGCACAGACAAGCGGCAGGCGTTCGCGCTCCCAGGCGGGCACGTCAAACGCCTGGTAATGGTATTTCAAGCTCTTCGTGGGTCGGTTCAAGGCCAGTTTCAGGCGCTCGCCGCCCTGGCGGAAATCGATGGTCAAGGTTTGAGATTGCAGCCAGGCAATATCGATACCCTGGCCGCCCTCTTCCACCGCATCGAAATGCAGCACGCCGCCATACGCGGGAAAGGCCAGGCTGGCCTCGCCTTTCCACACAAATTCCTGGCTGGCTTTTTCCAGGCCGGGAATGCCCGCGTCGCTCTTGTCGCGCATGCCGGCCAGGTCATCGAGCTTCGGCGTCAGGTACAACCGGTCGCGGTGGCGCCGCACGTGACATTCTGGGTGCGTGACCAGCAATTGCGCATCGGGCCGCGCTTCCAGCAATTGCGCCAGCATTTCCGCCAGCCATGCCGTCGACGGCATGCGCAAGCCGCGCGTGCCGAACCAGTGGCGCAGCAGGTTGTAGCAGCGGTCCGCGCTCAACTCGCGCAATTTCGCCAGCTCGATGCAATCGCCATCGAGGCACGCCGCCAGATCCTGCGTCGCCAGTTCCGTCAGCAGGCGCTGCGCCGATTGCGCGTGCTGCGCGCTGCGGGCGAAGCGTTCCTGGAAACCGGGAAACGCCTGCGCCAGCACGGGCATCACCTGATGCCGCAAGGCATTGCGGGCAAAGCGGGGATCGTCGTTCGATTCATCGTGGATATGCGCGATCGCATGTTTCGCCACATACGCTTCGAGCTGTTTGCGCGACACGGGCAGCAAGGGGCGCGCCATCACGAGGTCCGGATTGCCCAGCAGCTCGGGCGCGCTGTTGGCGCCATCCATGCCGGACAAGCCCGCCGTGCCCGAGCCGCGCAGCAATTGCAGCAGCACGGTTTCCGCCTGATCATCCTGGTGGTGGGCAGTGAGCAGCAGGCGCACACCGTGCGCGGCGCACAGCTCGCCCAGGGCCGCGTAACGGCGCTTGCGGGCCGCTTCTTCCGTGCCCGTCTTCGCATTTTTTTCCAGGGTGACATTGCGCGCCTCGAAAGCGATGCCCATGCCGGCGCACAATTGTTCACAGTGGGCCAGCCACGCGTCCGCATTCGGGCTCAGGCCGTGGTGCACGTGAAACGCGTAAAGAAACACGCCGTGCTCTTGCGCCCAGGCAAGCGCCAGGTGCAGCAGGGCCGAGGAATCGAGGCCGCCGCTGAGGGCAATGCCGACCGTCTCGCCGGCTTGGGGTCCGCAGGCGTCCAGCGCATGGGCAAAGATATCGGCGACGGTGGCGGTTTGTTGCTTTTTCAATCAGGACTCCGGGAATGCAAAGAGGGACAGGCTGCTAAACGGATGGTGTCGTTTAGCGGACTGTCCCTGGTGTGTTCTACTGTCTTGTCGGCTTACGTCATGTCGGCTTACGCTGCGCTAAGCCGACCTACGCCGACCTGCACTGACCGACGATGGCTTACTCGCTCGGCGTCGTTTCCTTGAACTTGCCGTAGCTCAGCAGTTTTTCATGGCGTGCGGCCAGCAGGTCCTTGGTTTTCATGCCGTGGAACTGGCGCAGGGTGTCGGCCAGTGCGCGCTTGAGCAAGGTGGCCATCTGTTTCGGATCGCGGTGGGCGCCGCCCAGCGGTTCGTTGATGATCTTGTCGATCAGGCCCATGGCTTTCAGGCGGTGGGCGGTCAGGCCCAGCGCTTCGGCCGCGTCGGAGGCGCGCTCGGCGCTCTTCCACAGGATGGAGGCGCAGCCTTCCGGCGAGATCACGGCATAGGTCGAGTATTGTAGCATCAGCACGGCGTCGCCCACGGCAATGGCCAGCGCGCCGCCGGAACCGCCTTCACCGATGATGGTGGCGATCAGCGGCACTTTCAGTTCGGCCATCACGTACAGGTTGTGGCCGATGGCTTCCGACTGGCCGCGCTCTTCCGCATCGATGCCGGGGAAGGCGCCTGGCGTGTCGACGAAGGTGAAGATGGGCAAGTTGAACTTTTCAGCCACTTTCATCAGGCGCATGGCCTTGCGGTAGCCTTCCGGTTTCGGCATGCCGAAATTGCGCATGGCGCGCTCTTTCGTGTCGCGGCCCTTCTGGTGGCCGATGACCATGCACGGCTGGCCGTTGAAGCGGGCCAGGCCGCCCACGACGGACAGATCGTCCGCGTAGCTGCGGTCGCCATGCAATTCGTGGAAATCGGTAAAGATCTCATTCACGTAATCCATGGTGTAGGGGCGTTGCGGGTGGCGCGCGATCTGCGCCACTTGCCAAGGGGTCAGCTTGGCGTAGATATCTTTGGTCAGCTGCTGGCTCTTCTTGGCCAGGCGGTCGATCTCTTCGGAGATATCGACGGCCGAATCGTCTTGCACGAAGCGCAACTCTTCGATCTTGGAATCGAGTTCCGCGATCGGCTGTTCAAAATTGAGGAAAGTCGTTTTAGTCATTGTACCTCCAGGTTTTACCGGCCACGGCGCCAGGGCGCGCGGCGTCATCTATGTTTATTTTACCGTACCGGCTGGTGCACCGGGGGCTGCATCGGGTGCGGCAGGGGCGGCTGCAGGGTCGAGACTGCGCCACAAATACCACGTCGCCACGGTGCGCCACGGTTCCCAATTGGCGGAAACTTCGCGCGCATCGCTGCGGGAAACTGGTTCGCCGGAGAAATAATTGACGCTGATTCCCTGGATCAAACCGGGGTCGTCGAGCGGCAAGACATTCGGCCGGAGCAGATTAAATATCAGAAACATCTCGGCTGTCCAGCGGCCGATGCCGCGGATTTGCACCAGTTCGGCGATGACGGCTTCGTCATCCATCTGGTCCCACTGGCTCGCGTGCACGCGCTTGGCCTTGAAATGGTCGGCCAGGTCGAGGATGTATTCGGTCTTGCGTTTGGACAAGCCGCAGGCGGACAGCTGCTCGGCGCCTGCTTTCAATACTTGCGACGGCGTGCATTTCGGGCAAGCGAGCAGCAGCTTTTTCCAGGCAGCATCGGCCGCCTTGGGCGTGATCTGCTGTCCCACCAGCGAACGGGCCAGGGTGGTAAACGGGTCGCTATGGCCGACCAGGTGCAGGTCGCCAAATTGCGGGATGAGTTTTTTCATGATGCGGTCGCGCTTCATCAGCTCGATCTTCGCCTCTTCCCAGTAATGCGGCACCTGGATCACCTGCGCTTCCACCGGCGCTTCCCCGTTTTCCCTGGACGTTGGCATCATGCGCGGCGCCAGTTGGTCGAGCCGTCAGGCTTGTCTTCAAGAATGATGCCTGCAGCCAGCAAGTCGGCGCGGATCTTGTCGGACTGGGCAAAGTCGCGCGCCTTTTTCGCCGCGCTGCGCGCCGCGATGGCCGTTTCGATGCCGGCCGCTTCGTCCTGGCCACCGGCGGCGGCGCCGACGGTCGCTTGCAGGAATTGCTGCGGCGTGCGTTCGAGCAAGCCGAATACGCCCGCCAGGCCCTTCAATTGGCGCGCCAGGGCCGGCGACTTGCTCTTGTTCACTTCCGTTGCCAGGTCAAACAGGGCGGCCACGGCCAGCGGCGTATTGAAATCGTCGTCCATCGCTTCGCGCACGCGCACGGCGTGCGCCTCGTTCCAGTCGATGGCGCCCTCTTCCAGCGCCACGTCGGCCAGCGCCGTGTACAAGCGGGTCAGGGACAGGCGCGCGTCATCGAGGTGCACATCCGAGTAATTCAGGGGGCTGCGGTAGTGCGCGCGCAGGATGAAGAAGCGGATCACTTCGGCATCGAACTTTTGCAGCACTTCGCGGATGGTAAAGAAATTGCCGAGCGACTTGGACATCTTTTCATTGTCCAGGCGCACGAAGCCGTTATGTATCCAGTAATTGACACTGGTATGGCCGAACGCGCCTTCGGATTGGGCGATCTCGTTTTCGTGGTGCGGGAATTGCAAGTCCGCGCCGCCACCATGGATGTCGAACTGTTCGCCAAGCAAGGCGCAGGACATGGCCGAGCACTCGATATGCCAGCCCGGGCGGCCCTTGCCCCATTTCGAATCCCATTTGACTTCTTCCGGCTCGGACTCTTTCGACGACTTCCACAGCACGAAATCGAGCGGATCGCGCTTGCCCGTGTTCACGTCGACACGTTCGCCCGCGCGCAGGTCGTCGAGCGACTTGCCCGACAGCTTGCCGTAATGGGGGAAATTGCGCACGGCATAATTCACATCGCCGTCCGCGCCCTGGTAAGCGAGGTCCTTCGCTTCCAGCTGCTCGATCAGGCGCAGCATCTGCGGCACGTATTCAGTGGCGCGCGGCGTGTGGTCGGGTGTCAAAATGCCCAGCGCGGCCGTGTCTTCATCCATGTAGCGGGTGAAACGCGTCGTCAGCTGGGAAATCGTCTCGCCGTTTTCCACGGCGCGGCGGATGATCTTGTCGTCGATGTCCGTAATGTTGCGCACATAGGTGACGTCGAAACCGGAGGCTTTCAGCCAGCGGTAGATGACGTCGAACGCCATCATCATGCGCGCATGGCCGATATGGCAATAATCGTAGATGGTCATGCCGCACACGTACATGCGTACCTTGCCCGCTTCCATCGGGACGAATACCTGCTTCTCGCGCGCCAGGGTGTTGTAAATCTTTAGATTGCTCATCGTACTTTGCAAGTGGAGCGGCCGCCAGCCTGGCAAAACGACAGACAGGCGCGGACACCGGGGGTGCCGCGCCACAGAACTGCCGTGTGCGCCGAGACGGGACGACCCGCTGTATTGTTGTTCTTGTTTGTTAGAATTAGGGCGTTAGCGGTCAAGTATAACATTGATAAAAACCATACTGGCCCGATATGAATCAGGTTTTTACGATGTTCAACCGAATTTTCATTTCTTTACAATTAAAGCAAGTTTAGAGAAAAATAACGATCAAGGACACCTTCATGCAAGAAACCAAATCGAAACGCCTGTCTTTCCTGGCCCGTTTTTGCACCCTGTTTGCCGGCCTGACCCTGGGCAGCGCCGTCGTGGCAGCCGCCCCGGCGACGGCCCTCGACCCCACGCCCCATGTGGCCCTGAAAACCAGCATGGGCGAGATCGTGCTGGAACTGAACCAGGAAAAAGCGCCGCACAGCGTGGCCAATTTCTTGCAGTATGTCAAAAGCGGTTACTACAAGGGCACGGTGTTTCACCGCGTCATCGACGGCTTCATGATACAGGGCGGCGGCTTCGACAAGAACATGAAACAGAAAGCCACCAAGGCGCCGATCAAGAATGAAGCGCAAAACGGCTTGCAAAACGTCACCTACAGCATCGCCATGGCGCGCACGGGTGACCCGCATTCGGCCACCGCGCAATTCTTTATCAACGTCAACGACAATGGCGCGCTCGACTACCCTGGCCGCGACGGTTTCGGCTACACGGTGTTCGGCAAAGTCGTCAGCGGCATGGACGTGGTCGACAAGATCAAGGCCGTGCCCGTTGCCGACAAGGGCCCGCACCAGAACGTGCCGGTCACCCCCGTGGTGATCGAATCGGCGACTTTACTCAAATCCGCGCCAGCAAAACTGTAAAATAGCGTTTTTGCGGCGCCGGCCTGCCTGGCGCCGCTGAATCAATTATTCATCCAATTTATTAAGGATCATCATGACCTCCGTCATCATCACCACCAATCTGGGCAAGATCACCGCTGAACTGGACGCCGAAAAAGCGCCGAAAACGGTTGCCAACTTCCTGGCCTACATGAAAGCCGGTCACTACGACAACACGATTTTCCACCGCGTCATCGACGGCTTCATGATCCAAGGCGGCGGTTTCGAGCCAGGCATGAAACAAAAGCCAGCCGACACCACCGTGGAAAACGAAGCCAAGAACGGCCTGAAAAACGATACCTACACGCTGGCCATGGCCCGCACGTCGGATCCGCATTCGGCATCGGCCCAGTTCTTCATCAACATCAAGAACAACAGCTTCCTCGACTATCCAGGCCAGGACGGCTGGGGCTACGCCGTGTTCGGTAAAGTCACCGAAGGCAAGGAAGTCGTCGACGCCATCCGCGCCGTGAAAACCTCGCGCGCCGGCATGTTCGCCGACGTGCCAGTGACGGACGTGATCATCGAGAAGGTAGAAGCCGCGTAATCAGGCTTCAGCATCATGAATAACAGGCATTGCAACGTTTTCGCCTCTCCATGCACATCACTTTTTGGGAGCGTTGAACGATGACAATGCCTGCCGCACTCTTTATTTCCGACCTGCATCTGCAGAGCTCGCACCCGCGCACCAGCGCGGCGTTTCTTTCTTTCCTGGAACACCATGCGCAATATGCGCAAGCGCTGTATCTATTAGGCGACCTGTTTGAATACTGGGCCGGCGACGATGACCTGGAAGACCCGTTCAATGCGCGCATGACGGCCGCCATCCGCGCCGTCAGCGATGCTGGCGTGCACGTCTACTGGATCGCCGGCAACCGCGACTTTCTGGTCGGCTCCGGCTTTGCCGCTGCCGCCGGCGCCACTCTGCTCAGCGAACCGCACGTGGCCACGATAGCCGGCCAGCGCATCGTCCTGCTGCACGGCGACGCCGAATGCACGAAAGACGTGCAATACATGGAGTTTCGCGCCATGGTGCGCCAGCCCGCCTGGCAAAAACAGTTCCTGTCCATGCCGCTGGCGCAGCGCAAGGCCATCATCGACGGTTTGCGCAAGAGCAGCCGCGAGCACAATGGCGAAAAATCCATGGACATCATGGATGTCACGCCCGATGCTGTCGCGCAAGTGTTTGCCGAACATGCGAGCACCATCATGATCCACGGCCATACGCACCGCCCTGCACTGCACCAGGTCGGCCATACCCTGCGCTACGTCTTGCCCGACTGGGAATGCGATGTCACGCCGCCACGCGGCGGCTGGATCGCCATCGATACGCGCGGCAACATCACGCGCCACGACCTGAACGGCCACATCATCGACTAGCTCTGCGCCGACGGCGGCACGGGCGTTTGTCCGATAGCCGGGCCCGCCTGGCCTTGCTGTAATGGCGCCATGCATACTGTTTACATCGGCACGGCCGGCTGGAGCATTTCCAGCGCCGCCGCCAGCCACTTCCCCCTCGATGGCAGCCACCTGCAGCGCTATGCCCAAGTCTTGCCCTGCGTGGAAATCAACAGCTCGTTCTACCGCCCGCACCAGCCCGCCACCTACGCACGCTGGGCCGCCAGCGTGCCCGCTCATTTCCGCTTCAGCGTGAAATTGCCGCGCAGCATCACGCACGAACGGCGCTTGCGCGACTGTGCGGCCGAACTCGATCGTTTTGCGGGAGAAGTGATGCAGCTGGGGAATAAACTTGGCTGCGTGCTGGTGCAGCTGCCGCCCAGCCTGCGATTCGAAGCGGACGTGGCCTTTGACTTCCTGACTGCGCTACGGCAACGCTTCGACGGCATGCTCGCGTGTGAAGCGCGCCATCCCAGCTGGTTCGAGCAAGGCGCGACCGAGCTGTTAACAATGCAGCGCATCACGCGCGTCCGCGCCGATCCGCCCGCAGGCCAGCCGGGCCCGCACGTGCCGACGACGGATATCGCCTACGTGCGCCTGCATGGCAGCCCGAGAATATATTATTCGGACTACCCGGCCGATTACCTGGCGGCGCTGGCCGCTGAATTGCACGCATCGGCGCAGGCGGACAGCTGGTGCATCTTCGACAATACGGCGGCCGGGGCGGCCCTGTTCAATGCGCTGGACCTGCAGGCGCGGATGACCTGAAAATACGTGTTGATTTTTTTGGGCTTAGTGTTATAGTTAACTACAACACCAACTCAATACATCACGGAGCTTCGATGCCTACCGCATTTTTCACGCGCCGCGCCGCGCCACCCTTATGGGAGCGCATTCCATGAGCGCGGAATGGAACGACAATAGCCCCATCTACCGCCAGCTCAAGGCCAGGGTGGTGGGCATGATGCTCGATGGCGTGCTGCAGTCCGGCGACGCCCTGCCTTCGGTGCGCCAGGTGGCGGCCGACTATCAATTGAATCCCATCACGGTGTCGCGCGCCTACCAGGAACTGGTCGACGATGCCCTGGTGGAAAAACGCAGAGGACTCGGTATGTATGTCTTGGAAGGCGCCCGCGACAAATTGCTGGCCAGTGAACGCGAGCGCTTCATGCGCGAAGAATGGCCGGCGATGCTTGAACGCATCACGCAACTGGGCCTGAACCTCGAGCAACTGCTGCAAGCGAGCCGCGACAGCGGCGCACACGGAGAGAGCGCATGAATGCATTGAACAAGGATAGCGTCATCAGCGCGCGCGGCTTGCGCAAGCAATATGGCAAGCAGGTGGCCATCGATGGCATCAGCTTCGATATCGCGCCGGGACGCATCGTCGGCTTGATCGGGCCGAACGGTTCCGGCAAGACCACCACCCTGAAAGCCATCCTGGGCCTGACGGGCTTCGAAGGCGACTTGTCGGTGCTGGGGCGCGATCCCCGTGTGCAGCGCGATGCGCTGATGGACGACGTGTGCTTCATCGCCGACGTGGCCATCCTGCCGGGCTGGCTGCGCGTGGCCGACGCCATCGATTTCGTTGCTGGCGTGCATCCACGTTTCGACCGCAGCAAGGCCGAGCGCTACCTGGCCCACACCAAGCTGTCGCCGAAGATGAAGGTCAAGGCCATGTCGAAGGGCATGGTGGTACAGCTGCACCTGGCGCTGGTGATGGCCATCGACGCCAAACTGCTGGTGCTCGACGAGCCGACGCTGGGCCTGGACATTCTGTACCGCAAGCAGTTCTACCAGAACTTGCTGGAAGACTATTTCGATGAAAACAAGACCATCGTCATCACCACACACCAGATCGAGGAAGTGGAACACATCCTCAGCGACCTGATGTTCATTCGCGACGGCAAGATCGTGCTGGCCTCGAGCATGGAAGAAGTGGGCGAGCGCTATATCGAGGTGATGGTGGGCCCGCAGCACGTCAATCCGGCGCGCACCCTGCAGCCGATCAGCGAACGCAGCGTATTCGGCAAGTCGGTGATGCTGTTCGACGGCGTCGCCCGCACCCAGCTGGCCGCCCTGGGCGAAGTACGCACGCCCAGCCTGGCTGACCTGTTTGTCGCGACCATGAAAGGATCGTACCAATGAGTATTTCCCCTGCCAACAAGCTGCAATGGCTGATCCGGCGTGAACTGTGGGAACACAAGGGCATGCTGGTATGGACACCCGCCCTGATCGGCATCGTCATGACTGTGCTGGGCGCCTTGATGACGATAGGCACCATCGCCAAGACCAAGATGCGCACGGCGCTCATCGTCAATGGCGAGGAAGTGTCCTGGAGCACCGTCTTCAATACCCGCACTTTCGGCCCGCGCCGCACGGAAATCATCGACGCCGTCGCCAACAACTACACGTACGCGGCCGCGCCGCTGTTCCTGGCGCTGGGTTTCCTCGTGTTCTTCTATTGCCTGAGCACCCTGCATGACGACCGCCGCGACCGCAGCGTGCTGTTCTGGAAATCGCTGCCCATCTCGGATGCGCAGACAGTGCTGTCGAAAGCGGCCATCGCCCTGCTGGTCGCGCCGTTGATCGTGGCCGCCGCCGCCAGCCTGACTTCGCTGGCCCTGATCCTGATACTCAGCGGCGTGCTGGCAGCCAACGGCATCCACGTGTTTGCCGAACTGCTCGCCACCCCCGGCCTGTACCTGGGACCGCTGCGCGTGTTCGGCTTGCTGCCCGTGTATTGCCTATGGGCCTTGCCGACGGTCGGCTGGCTGCTGATGGTCTCGAGCTGGGCCAAATCGAAAGTCTTCCTGTGGGCCGTCGGCGTGCCGCTGCTGCTGCTCATCCTGACAGTGTGGGCCGGCAAGCTGACGCAGACGGAAAGCAATGTCAGCTGGATACAGATGAATGTCATCGGACGCGCCCTGCTGGGCACCCTCCCCGGCAGCTGGTATCTGTTCGAGCCGCAACTGCTGTCGCAAATGCATGCCCTGGCAGAGGGGGGATCGCACATGACGCGCATCGACGTGTTCAGCAATTCCTGGTCCAGCCTGGCCTTGCCAGCCGTCTGGCTGGGTGCGGCGGCAGGCGCGGCGCTGATTTACGCCGCCATCCGCCTGCGCCGCTGGCGCGAGGAAGGCTGACAGCGCCATATCACCTCCCCCACAAAACGCCCCGCCCGCCGGGGCGTTTTTCATTTCTACTCCATTCAGCCCCAAAAAATAATAACTACCTTAGCGATAGTTATTATGAAAACTCCCCATCGCCACATCAAGACTATTCATTCGATAGCATTAATCCGATATAAAAATTACAAATAATTATTTCTATCGTATTTTATTACCAATCACATTTGATAATCGACAGTTAAAAAACAACAACTAGCAATTCGATAGCAAGGCGGTTTTTTGGATAAAAAGCGCAAAAATACGCGGGCACGACAGCAGACTCAGCCGAAAACACCTGTTTCGTGACAATTCGTGAGTATTTACCCGCATGACGCCAGAGAAAATAAGACCGTGGGAAGTGATCAAAATGAAATTGGAAGTTTCAAAATTGAAACTATCCTCATAGTGGAAGTCAGCACATACGTCGTGCACACGCTGCATCCTGCCGTTACGTCTCGCCGGACCAGCCAGTTGCCGGCGCCACAAAATACAGGAAAGCGGCAACGCATAAAACGAATATGGAAATAACATTTTAAATATCGCCGCAATCGCGTTCTTTTGCCCCAACGTTTTTTTCCCAATTATGTTTTACTTGCCACTATCAACAGCGGAAACACCAGAGTTCAACCACGGCCCAAGCCTCGCCGGAGCAAGCAAGGAATCGAAGCAGATTATTGATTTTTTATTATTTTAGAAAATTGTACGAATACTTAACCTTTTCCGGAGACTTTCAAATGGCCACCACCCAAAACCCAGCACAAGTTCCCGTCAATGCCGAAGGCGCTGGCGCCAAGATCGCGACGCCCGCAAAAAAAGCCGTCGACCCAAAAAACGGCGACCGCAAGCAGTATGACGAAGATGAACTGATCAAAGGGGACGATGCCAGCGCGACCATGCCGCCTGAAAATGTCGTGGAAGTCACGGGAAGCGCCGCCAACGGCAATGCCGGCGCCGTGGGCGCGGCGGCCGCTGTGGCGGCAGCCGCCCTGGCAGCCGGTGGCAGTGGCAGTGGCGCGGCCGCAGGCCAGGCCGGCAATGGCAGTGCCGACCTCGGCACGCCGCAAAGCGATAACAATGGTGGCGCCGCAGGCGCTGCGGGCACAGGCGCCGGTGCTGCCGGCATCCCCAGCGGCAGTGTCGTGGATGTGGCCGGCGCATCGGCTGGCGCCGGTAGCGGCGCGGGCGCGGGCGCTGCGGGCGGCCTGGGCGGACTTGGCGTGCTGGGCGCGCTCGGCGGCCTTGGCCTGGTCGCCGCCGCAGCCGGCGGTGGCGGAGGCGGTGGCGCCGCGGCTGGCGGTTCCGGCACCGGAGGCGGCACCGGTGGCGGCACGGGCACAGGCGGCACCGGTGGTACCGGAGGCGGCACGGGGACGGGCGGCACAGGTGGCACGGGCGGCTCGACCGGCGGTGGCACGGGCAATCAATCCACCACCACCGTCGTGAGCAACGCATCCGTGCTGGCCGCCGCTGCCGCCGCGGCGGCCGCCGCCAATGCCCTGGCCGATGACGCCGCAGCGGCGGCTGCAGCGGCCACGGCCGCAGCTTCGCTGGCCGCGGCAAATGCGGCCATCCTGGCCGACCAGCTGGCGGCGCAAGCGGCCGCTGACGCGGCGGCAGCCTTGCTCGCCGCCAATAGCGCCACCAGCGACGATGCGCTGGCGGCCAGCACGGCCGCTATCGTGCCCGGCGCGCAAGCGGCCGCTGGCGCCGCCACGAATGACGACAGCGCTGCCGCTGCCGCTGCCGCTGCCGCCGCCATATCCCAGGCCGCCGCCACGTCGGCGCAAAATGCCGATGCGGCTGCCGCCACGGCCGCCGCCAACGCCGCCGCCGCACACGCCGCCGCCGATGCGGCGCAAACACAAGCGGACCAGACCAACGCCCCTGCCCTGCAAGCCATCGCCGATGCGGCCGACGTGGTCGCCGCCGCGGCCATCACGCAGGCGGCGCTGACCGATGCGGCCGCGCTGGGCGTCATCGCGGCCAATGACGCCGCCGCTGCAGCCGCCGCCACGGCGCTGGCCAATGCCACGGACGCCGCCGCGCTGGACCTGGCGGCAACCGCCGCCGCCAACACCGCCGTCTCCGCAGGCATCCAGGCCAGCTTTACCGATGCCGCTGCCCTGGCCCTCATTTCGGATGCGGATGCCGCCGCGTCTGCCGCCGCGACCGAACTGGCCGATGTCACCGATGCCGCCGCCCTGGCCGCCGCCGCGAGCGCCGCGGCCACGGCCGCGGCCGATGCGGCGACAGCGGCCAATGCCAGCGACGCCACGGCACTGGGCATTGCCGCCACCGCCGCCGCGAATGCCTCCATTGCCGCCGATGCACAAGCAAACCTCACCGATGCCGTCGCGCTGACGATGGCAGCGGACGCCGCCGCCGGTATTGCCGCCCAGGACGCCGCCATCGCCAACGCCACCGACGCCGTCGCCCTGCAAGCGGCCGCCAATGCCGCCGCGACGAACGCCGCCAATGCACAGACGCAAGCGAACATGACGGACGCGCCCACCCTGGGCCTGATCGCCGATGCCGCTACCCTGGCGTCGGACGCGGCACAACTGCAGGCCGGCTTGACGGATGCGGCTGCGCTGGCCCTGATTTCCGATGCCGACGCTGCCGCCGCAGCCGCAGCAGCATTGGCCGCCAGTAGCGATGCCGCCGCGCTCGACGCCGCCGCCGCCCTTGCCGCCACCGTGGCGGCCAACGCCGTCGTCACAGCCAGCCTGAGCGACGCGGCCGCCCTGCAAATCACGGCCGATGCGGCCGCCAATACCTCCATCGGCGCCGCCGCGCAGGCAGCGTTGACGGACGCGGCCGCCCTGCAACTGGTTTCCGACGCCGATGCCGCCGCCGCGCTGGCCGCGCAAACGACGGCAAACCAGACGGATGCGGCCGCCCTGGCCGCCGCCGACGCAGCGGCCGCCAGCGATGCCGCCAACGCCCAGGCAGTGGCCGACCAGACCGATGTGGTCGCCCTGCAGCAAGCGGCCGATCAGGCCGATGCCGATGCGGCCGCCGCCAATGCGCAGGCCAGCCTGCTGGACGTCAATGTCGCGCTCAATGCCTTCAATCTCGCCAGCCTCGCCGCCCTGGCCGCCAACGTCACGGCTGGCCAAACCAGCGTGCTCGACCTGACGGCCACCGTGAATACCTTGCAGCTCGGTGCCGATAATGCCGATATCACGGCCTCCCTGTTCGATGCCACCATCCTTGCCGGCATCTCCACCGCCGATGCGCTGACGGCAGCCGGCCTGCAAACCCTCGCCGCCGCGACCGATGCCGATGCACTCATCACTGCGGCGGCCGCTGCCGTCTCGGCGGCGGAGGTGGCCGCTGGGCTGGGCGGGATCGATATCTCGGCAGTCAGTGCTGCCGCCGCCGCACAGGCCGCCGCCGCGGCTGCCGCCGCCACGGCCCTGCTGACCGATGCCGGCGCGCTAGGCCTCGTTTCCACCACCGACGCCGCCGCCGAACTTGCCGCCCAGACGGCTGTCACCACCTTGACGGCCGCCAACACGCTGGCGCAAAACGCGCTGACGGCGGCACAATCCGTTGCCAACCTGACCGACGCCGTGGCCCTGGGTCTGGTCTCTTCCGCAGCCGACGCGGCCGCAGCCCTGGCCGTCACGACGGCTGGCCAGACCGATGCCACCACGCTGAGCCTCATCTCGAATGCCGATGCGCTGGTCGCCTCCTCGGCAGCCAGCCTGGCGGCGCTGACGGACGCCACGGCGCTGGGCTTGATCTCGACCGCCGATGCCACCGTGGCCGCCACCCTGCAGGCAACGGCCGACCTGACGGACGCCGCCGGCCTGGGCCTGCTCGCCACGGCCGCCGCTGCCGCCGCCAATACGGCGACGAACGTTGCCAACCTGACCGATGCGGTAGCACTGGGCACCGTCTCGGCAGCAGCCGCCACGGCCGCCAATACGGCTGCCGCCACCGCCGCGCTGACAGACGCCACGGCACTGGGCCTGGTCGCCACGGCCGACGCGGCTGCCGCCGCCGCCCTGCAAACGACAGCCAACCTGACCGACGCAGTGGCACTGGGCCTCGTGTCGACGGCCGCCAACACGGCCGCCACCGCCGCTGCCGCCGTTGCCAACCTGACCGATGCCGTCGCCCTGGGCACCGCGTCGACGGCCGCCACGGCCGCCGCCAACACGGCAGCGGCCACCGCCGCGCTGACCGACGCCGTCGCCCTGGGCCTGGTGTCCACCGTCGATGCGGCCGCCGCCACCGCCGCGCAAACGACGGCCAACCTGACGGACGCCGTCGCCCTGGGCCTGGTCGCGACCGTCAATGCCACCGCCTCGACGGCAGCAGCCGCCGTCGCCGGTCTCACCGACGCCGTCCTGCTCGGTACCGCCCACACGCTCAATGTGACGGCCGCCACCGTGGCGGCCACCAAGGCTGCCCTGACGGATGCCGCCGCACTGACCACCATCGCCAGCAACGATGCGGCCAATGCCGCCGCCCTGGCCGCCTATTCAGCTGCCCACCCGTTCGACCTGGTGGCGGCGCTGGCGGCCACCACAGCGGCCACCACGGCGGCCCTGTCGCAGGCCGTCGCGCAGTCGGCGCAAGCCGATGACGCGGCTGCCGCCTCGACAGCCGCCACGGCGGCAGCATCCCTGACCGCCCTGAACAATGCTCTCGCGGCTGACAGTGCCGCCACCGCCGCCGCCACCCTGGCCCTGACTTCCCAGGCGGCAGCCACGGCGGCGGCGCTGGACGACACGCTCGCGGCCACGGCCGCTGGCGTGGCGGCCACCTCGCTGGCCGCGGCCCAGGCGGCGCAGGCAGCCGATGCCGCCGCCGCCGCGACGGCAGCGACGGCGGCCAACGCCCTGGCCGCCCTGAATGCGGCCTTGCAGGCGGACGCGAATGCGGCCGCCACGGCCGCTGCCGCCATCACGGCGAGTGCGGCCACCGCTACCGCCATCGCCGACGATCTGGCCGCTGCGACGGCTGCCACTGTCGCCAGCGTCTCGCAAGCGGCCGCGCAAGCGGCGCAACTGGCAGACAATGCCGCCGCCAGCGCCGCCACCATCGCCGCCAACGCGCTCGCTTCCCTGAATGCGGCCCTGGCCGACGATGCGGCTGCCGCTGCGGCCGTGCTGAACTCCACCAATGCAACGGCCGCCGCGGTGGCCGCCGCCACCGCCGACACGGCTGCTGCCGCGGCGGCCGCCGTGGCCGCCATCTCGGCCGCCGCCACGCAGCACGCGCAAGCGGACGATATTGCCGCTGCCGCCGCCGCCCTCACGGCATCGATCTCGCTGGCAGCCACGCAAGCCGCGCTGGCCGCCGATCTCGCCGTCGGCACGACCGCGGCAACGGCAGCGAGCGCCCTGGCCGCGCTGAACCAGGCCCTGGCCGACGACGGCGCCGCTGCTACCGCAGCCACGGCGGCGGCCAACGCGCAAGCGGCCCTGAATGCGGCCGTCACCACGCTCAACGCGGCGATATTGACGGCCAGCGCCTCGCTCGCCGCCGCCAATGCCGCTGCGGCAGACGACGCCACGGCGGCAAGCACGGCAGCCGCGGCCGCAGCGGCCCAGCTGCTTTCCGATGCGGCCTTGGTGGCCGATGTCGCCCTGGCGGCCCTTGCCACGGCGGCCAATAATGCATTGGCGGCAGCCAGCGCGGCGCTGGCCCTAGACGATGCAGCCGCCAATGCCGCGCACACGGCCGCCCTCTCGGCGGCCGCCACTCTGGCGGCGCAACTGGCCGATACGGCAGCCCTCAACGCCCATGCCGCACTCGATGCGGCCATCCTCAACCTGAACGCCGCCGTGACGGCCGATATCAACGCGACGGATGCCGACAATGACAAGACGCTGAAACTGAACCTCCTCATCGCCGCCCAGAGTGCGGCCGATGACGCGGCCCAGGCCAATGCCAATGCGGCTGCCGCCCATGCGGCGCTGGCGGCGGCCCAGGCCGACGATGCGGCGGCAGCCACCGCCGCCGCCAATGCCGCTGCCGCGCATGCGGCGGCGGTCGCGGCGCAAAACGCCGATGCCGCCGCGGCAGCGGCAGCGGCGCAAGCGGCCATTTCCCTGGCCGCCACCCTCAATGCCCAGGCGGACGACGCCACTGCGGCAGCAGCCGCCACCGCCGCAGCCAATGCGCAACTGGCACTCGATGCAGCGCTGGCCGCCGACGCCGACGTCGCCGCCACGGCCGCCGCCGCGGCGGCAGCCCAGCTGGCGGCGCAAAACGCGCATGACGCTGATGTTGCGGCAGCGGCAGCGGCCGTTGCGGCCGCCATCACCCTGGCCGCCACACAGGCGGCGCAGGCCGATGACGCGGCAGCCGCGCTGGCAGCGGCCAACGCGGCCAACGCCCAGGCGGCGCACAATGCCGCCGTCGCCGACGACCAGGCCGCAGCCGATGCCGCCGCAACCGCCGCACTGGCGCAAGCGGCTGCCACGGCAGCGGCAGCCGCCGATGCCGCCGCCACCGCCAGCGCCGCCGCAGCGGCAGCATCGCTGCTCGCAGCCCAGGCGGCGCAAGCCGACGACACGGCCGCCAACCAGGCAGCGGCCAATGCCGCTGCCGCCACCGCCGCGCACACGGCAGCCATCGCCGCCGACGCGCTGGCCGTCAGCACGGCGGCAACGGCCGCCAGCGCACTGGCAGCGGCCACGGCAGCGCAGAACGACGATGACGCCGCAGCAGCCGCAGCGGCCCAGGCCGCCGCCTCGCTGGCAATCACCCAGGCGGCACAGGCCGACGATGCGGCGGCAGCGGCAGCCACCGTCAACGCCAACAATGCGATAGCAGCGGCAGCGGCAGCCCATGCGGCCGATGCCGCCGCGCCGCTGGCGCAGGCACAGGCCGCCGCTTCCCTGGCGGCCCTGCAAGCGGCGCAAGCGGACGATGCGGTCGCCGCCAGCGCGGCAGCGGCTGCGGCGCAAGCACATGCCAATGCGGATGCCGCGCAGGCGGACGACACGGCGGCGGCCCAGGCCAATGCCGACGCGCAGGCAGCCGACGCGGCACTGGCGCAAGCGAACGCCATCGCGGCGCAGACCGACGCCAGCGCGCTGGCCGTCGTGGCGAATGCGGATGCGGCCAACGCCGCCGCCGTGCAAGCGATCGCCGACCAGACCGATGCCGTGGCGCTCACGCAGGCCGCCGATGCGGCAACGGCAGCAGCGCTGGCAGCGGCGCAGACGGCCGCCCTGACGGACGCCAGCGCACTGCAACTGGCCGCCGATGCGGCCGCGGCCGCGGCCCTGCAGGCGCAGGCGCAGGCGGACCTGACGGACGCCGGCTCGCTGACGGTGGCGGCGAATGCCGATGCCGCGGCGGCAGCGGCGGCCCAGGCCCAGGCCGACCTGACGGACGCGAGCCAGCTGTTCGTGCTGAGCCAGAATGCCCTGCACAACCCGCTGACGGTAGCCGACTTCAGCACGGGATTGCCGGCCGCCGGCGGCGACGTGATCGACATGTCGGCCATCGCCGACCTGACGGCATCGGTGGCCGTGGGCGTCAACGTGAGCACGGACTTTGGCAACAACAACCTGTTCATCTTCGACGGCACGTCCGTGTCGATCGGCGCGGCGGCCAGCGCCATCGCGGCCGATGACAGCGTCTTGTCGGGACAGGGCTACATCGTCATCGCCGATGCGCAAAACAGCGGCGCCGTAACCGTGTATCACTCGACTGACCTGAGCAACGCCAACGCCATCGACACGGCGCTGGTGCTGCTCAGCGGCGTGAACATCACGCAGCTGACGGGTGCCAACTTCGTCGTCTGAAGCCGGGCACCCACGCCAGGCCCCGCGCCTGGCACGGCGGCGGGAGCGCAGCACAGCGGGCGCTCCCGCCACACCTAGAAATGCGTCAGGCCTGGTGCCGGAAAAATACGGGATGAGATTACGCGGTTCCCCAGCATTGTTTGTACTGCCACGTGGCGCGGCCTTGCTGGCGGCCATGGCCATGGCATCCATCAGCTCCTTCGTCCAGGCCCAGGGCGGCACCGCCTGGAGCTTCGACCAGGTCTTGCAGCAGGCGCTGCAAAGCCATCCCGCCGTGCAGGGCAAACGCTCGGCGCAGGCGGCCGCGCGCGCCGACCTCGATGGCGCGCAATGGCAGCGCTTCCCCAGCCTGTCGGCCGAAGTCCCCACCGGTTCGCAGGAAACGGGCGGCGTGGTGCGCCTCGAGCAGCCGCTGTGGAGCGGCGGGCGCATCGACGCCGGCATCGATGCGGCCGGCAGCCGGGTCGACGCGGCCGGCGCCGCCATCGAGGAAGAACGCCTGACCCTCTCGCTGCGCGTGATCGCCGCCTACACGGAAGCGCTGCGCCAGACGGCGCGCATGCGCTCGGCCGAAGAGGGACTGGCCGAGCACCAGCGCCTGCTGGACATGATCAAGCGCCGCGTGGCGCAGTCGGTCAGTTCGCAAACGGACCAGCGCCTGGCCGAATCGCGCGCCTACCAGGCGGCCAACGACGTGTCGAATGCGCTCCAGGCGCAGGAAAACGCGCTGGCGCAGCTGTCGCAGCTGGCCGGCAAACCCGTACGCCTCGTCACCGCCGCCGGCATCGGCGTGGGCGAACCGCTGCCCGACGCCAGCCTGGAACGGGTCATGCGCCAGGCCATCGGCTACTCCCCTACCCTGCAGCGCCTCGATTTCGAGGCGCAGGCGGCCGATTCCGAGATCACCATGCAGCGCTCGGCCTACATGCCGAAGGTGGTGCTGCGCATGGAAAAGCCCACGGGCGGCGGCATCAATGCCGACAACCGCGCGCGCGCCATGCTGGTGCTGCAGGCGCAGCCGGGCGCCGGCTTGTCGGCCAAGGCCGGCGTGGACGCCGCCGTGGCCCGGCGCGAAGGCGCGCGCGCCGCGCACGACGTGGCCGAACGTGAGGTGCGCGAGCGTTTCACCCTGGACTGGAACGAGGCCGAGGCAAGCCGCCAGCGCCTGGGCAACGCGGGCGAGGCCAGCACCACCTCGACGCAGGTATTCGAATCGTATGCACGCCAGTACGTGATCGGCCGCAAGAGCTGGAACGATGTGCTCAACGCCGTGCGCGAAGCAACCCAGGCGCGGTTTTCGCTGGAAGACACGCGCGCGCAGGCGATTGCCGCCAGCCTGCGCCTGGCCGCGCAGACGGGCACCCTGGCCGGGCGCACGGCGCCGCCGGGCCTGGCGCGCGCGAATTGACACCGACATGATGCACACAGGAGACAGCGTGGATACCTCCATCAAACATGGCTTGCTGACACTCGTCGAACGGGCCGCCCGCCTGACAGGCCAGCATCTGGCGGCCGCGCGCCTGGCCGACCTGCAGCGCCAGCTCGAAGATATCGACGGCAGCGGCGCACCCGCCATGGTGCTTACCGCCATCTGGCAGGCGGCCGGGCTGGAAGGCGCGGCGCGCCCGCTGCACGAGCCGACGCCGGGTGAGCTGCCATTCGCCGTCTACAGCGCCAGCACGGGCTGGGGCTTGCTGCAGTCGCGCGGCGCCGACGGCGCCTGGCGCGGCGAAGGCATCGATGGGCGCGCCTTGCAACTGGCCTCGCTGGCAGGTTTAGCTTGCGTGGGCCTGCCGCGCCGCAGCGAAAAAAGCGGCGCCCGCCCCGGAGCGCTAAGCCTGGTGCGCAAGGCCCTGTGGCTGAAGAAAAGCGTGTTTGTCGACGCCGTGCTGGCCACCGCGCTGGTGACCCTGCTGACCATGGCCACCTCGCTGTTTTCCATGCAGGTGTACGACCGCGTGATCCCGAACCAGAGCTTCAGCACCCTGTGGGTGCTGGTGGTGGGCGTGGCGCTGTCGATCGGCCTGGAATTCATCCTCAAGCAGGTGCGCAGCCGCATCGTCGACCACTCGTGCAATGACGTCGACCATGAATTGTCCGAATGGTTTTTCCAGCGCATGCTGGGCATCCGCATGGAGGCGCGCCCCGCTTCCGTCGGCACCCTGGCGGCGCAAGTGAAGGGCTTTGAAATGGTGCGCGGCGTGCTCACGTCGACATCGCTGTTCGTGCTGACGGACGTGCCCTTCGCCGTGATTTTCCTCGCCATGATCACCATCATCGGCGGCTGGCTCGTGGTGGTGCCGCTGGTGGCCCTGCCGCTGGCCCTCGTGTGCGGGCTGATGTTCCAGCGCGCCATCCAGATCCATACGCGCAAGAACCTCAACGCCAGCAACCGCAAGGCGGGCTTGCTGGTGGAAGCCGTCGATGGCGTGGAAACGCTCAAGGGCAGCAGCGCCGAATGGATGATGCAGGCGCGCTGGGCCGAGCTGGTGGCCGAAACGAGCCACGCGGAGCAGAATATCCGCGACTATGCTGCCCTGTCGCAAAACATCACGGCCGCCTTCCAGCAGCTGACCAACGTGGCGCTGATCTCCATGGGTGCGTGGTTCGTGGCCGAGAACCAGATGACCATGGGCGCCCTGATGGCGTGCACCATCATCAGCAACCGCGCCCTGATGCCCATCGTGCAGCTGCCCGCCGTGATGGTGCAGTGGGCGCATGCGCGCGCCTCGATCGACGGCCTGGAACAGGTCATCAGCCTGCCCAACGAGGCCGACACCGCGCAGTTCGCGCTGACGCCGCGCAGCCTCGATACGGGATTGCGCTTCGAGCGCATCCGCTTTACGTATGGCGGCGCGCAAAAGGTGGCGCTGGAAGTGGAAAATCTCGCCATCCGCCCCGGCGAACGGGTCGGCCTGGTGGGCGCCATCGGCTCGGGCAAGAGCACCCTGCTGAAACTGGCCTCGGGCCTGTACCAGCCGGCCGAAGGCAAGGTGTACCTGGGCGACGTCGACATGGCCCTGCTGGCGCCGGCCGTGGTGCGCGAAATGGTCGGCTACCTGCCACAGGAAACGCGGCTGTTCAGCGGCACCCTGCGCGACAATCTGTTATTGGGACTGGCCGACCCGGGCGAGGAAGCGATACTGGCGGCGGCAAAGCGCACGGGCCTGATCGAGCTGATACTGGGCCAGCCACGGGGACTGGCGCTGGGCATTACCGAAGGCGGGCGCGGCGTGTCTGGCGGCCAGCGGCAATTGATCGCCGTCACGCGCCTGCTGCTGGCCAAGCCGCGCATCTGGCTGCTCGATGAACCGACGGGCGCCATGGATGCGAAGACGGAAGCGCGCATCGTGGGGCTGCTGGGCGAACTGGCGGCCGAAGGCGTGACCATGGTCGCCACCACGCACAAGAACGCCCTCTTGCCGCTGCTCGACCGCCTGGTGGTGCTGCAGGCGGGCCGGGTGCTGCTCGACGGCCCGCGCGACTTTGTCCTGGCCAAGCTGTCGGGCAAGCCGCAGGCCGTGCCCAGTTCCGCAACGGCGCCGGTGGCGCAAGGAGCCGTCGCATGAAACTGGCCAAGGTCGAAGCGAAAGAGGAAGCGAAACGGGGACGGGTGCTGATCTGGAGCTGCACGGCGGCACTGGCCGGTATCATCGCCTGGGCTTCGTGGGCGGAGCTGGACCAGGTCACGCGCGCCAACGGCCAGGTGATCGCCAGTTCGCGCAACCAGATCATCCAGGTGGCCGATGGCGGCGTGCTGGCCGAACTGCGTGTGCACGAAGGCAGCGTGGTGAAAAAGGGAGCATTACTGGCCCGCTTCGACCGCACGCGGGCCGAGACAAGCTACCTGGAAAGCACGGCCAAGGCGGCGGGACTGAAGGCGGCCGTGGCGCGTTTGCAAGCCGAGGTGTTTGGCGGCGCGCCGAAGTTCCCGCCCGAACTGCAGGCGTTTCCGGAGTTTCGCGCCAACCAGCTGGCCCTGTTCAGCAAGCGCCAGGGCGCCGTGCAGGCGGAGGTGAGCTCGCTGGAAAGCGCCATGAAGCTGATCAAGGAAGAACTGGAAATGAACCTGCCGCTGCTGGAAACGGGAGACGTCAGCCGCGCCGAAGTGCTGAAACTGCGGCGGCAAGTGGTCGACATCCAGGCGCAGATCACCAACCGGCGCAACAAATATCTGCAGGATAGCCAGACGGATCTGGTGAAAGCCCAGGAAGACCTGGCCGGCGTGCTGCAGACAGTCACCCAGCGCAAGGAGCAGCTGGGTTCGACGGATATCTACGCGCCCACGGACGGCATCGTGCGCAACGTGCGCCTTACTACCCTGGGCGGCGTGGCCAAGCCGGGCGAGGAAATCCTGCAGATCGTGCCGACAGACGATGACCTGATCATCGAAGCGAAAGTCAAACCGGCCGACATCGCCTTCATCAAGCCGGGCCTGCCCACGGCCGTGAAGCTCGACGCCTACGACTACGGCATTTACGGGCGCCTGCGCGGCACCGTCAGCTACATCAGCGCGGACACCTTAAGTGAAGACAACAAGGGCAACGAGCAGCCGTACTACCGCGTGCAGATCAAGACCAGCGGGCGCAACCTGATGGGCAAGAATGGCGAGCCGATCCTGATCCAGCCCGGCATGACGGCCACCGTGGAAATCAACACGGGCCGCAAGACGGTCTTGCGCTACCTGACGAAACCGATCACCAAGACATTCTCGGAATCGATGGGGGAGCGGTAAGCTGGCGGGCTGTTAACCGGCAGGCTTCAGGCGGCCAATGACGCTGGCCACCTTGGCCGTGATCATGTCGACCGCGGGGCCGTTGGCGCCATGCGGCAAGATGACATCGGCATTGCGCTTGGTCGGCTCGATGAATTGCTTGTGCATCGGGCGTACCGTTTCCAGATACTGCTCGATGACGCTTTCCACGGAGCGGCCACGTTCCGTGATATCGCGCTGCATGCGGCGGATGAAGCGCACGTCGGAGGCCGTGTCGACAAATATCTTCAGCGACATCATGTTGCGCAAGTCTTCGTCATACAAGGCAAACAGGCCTTCGATCACGATCACGGGCGCCGGCTTGACGGGGATGGTCCGGTTGGAGCGGTTGTGCAGCGTGAAGTCGTACTCGGGCATCTCGATCGCTTCGCCATTGCGCAAGGCCTGGATATGCTGCACCAGCAATGGCCACTCGAACGCCTGCGGATGGTCGTAATTCTGCTGGCGCCGGACTTCAGGGGAAAGATGGGTTTGGTCGCAATAGTAGTCGTCCTGCATCACGACCGAGACCATGTCGGCGCCGAAGGACGCGAGCACTTGCTGGGATACGGTGGACTTGCCACTGCCGCTTCCGCCAGCGACACCAATAACAAACGGTTGGAAGGAAATATTATTCATGCCGAATGATACCGGAAACGCGAGCTGACCGACAGGGAGCGGCTGCAAAGCCGGGCCTGTCACGCGGCAGGCACGCGCCAACCGAAGAAGGGGCCGATAGGCGAACGTTTGGCAAGATGGTATTCTCAACAAGCTCAAGATGCGCGGACGGGACGCAGCGCGCCGCCGGCATTGCATGCCTGCCCTCTTTCGGCATCGATTGACCATTGACGAGAAATGAACAATGAACGAAGAAAAATTTTGGCAACTGATAGAGCAAATCGGCCGTGAAGCCCTGGAAGCCGGAGGCAATTGCGCCGCCTGGCCCAGCTAACGGCAATGGACGCCATCGCCGCAAGCAAGGCATATATCAAGCTGGCCGAAGGCGATGCCGGGCAATGGGATATGCACATGGCGGCAGCGGAAGCCGTGCTGCGCGGCGCCTTGCAATCGGATCGGCAAACGGATCCGCAAGACACCGCCCTGCTCACTTGCCTGGGCGCCGTGCTGTGTGACCAGGGCAAGTACAGGGAAGCCGTCAACGTGCTGGAAACGGCGCTCACGCTGGGCTCGACGGACAGCCATACCCATTACAACCTGGGGGTGGCTCTGGCGGGACTGGCAAAACCGCGCAAGGCCATGGCGCAATTTGGCAAGGCGCAGGGCCTTGCCGCTTGCAGCCTGACCTGGACCGCCTATTTCGACCCGCAAGCCCAATAGGCGTGCCCGGAAATTACTCGAACTGCTTGCGGAACGCCTCGAACTGCGCCGCCAGGCCATCGAAGTCGCTGCGCAATTGCAGCACTTCCTGCTCCAGCTGGGCGACACGGCTGCCCTGCTGCGGCGCGCTGACGGCGCCGGCGTAGCCTGCCGCCGTCTCGATCTGCGCCAGCGCTTCCTCGCCGCCCAGCAAGTGGCCGTAGCGCGGTTCCTTGGCACCGGGCGCGACGGCCAGCTTGGCCACCAGCGGCGGATATTTGTCGATCAAGAACTGCAGGCCCGACTCCACTTCCGCCACGGACTTGAATTCATGTACGCGGCCGCTGCGGCTGCGGATCTCGCCCGCCGTCTGCAAGCCGCGCAGCATCAGGATCGTCAGGATGGCAAGTTTATCTTGTTCCAGCGACCACTTGATGCGCATGCGGTGTTCGTACTTGGCGACCCGCGCACCCGCCTGCGTGATGCCGTTGACGAACTTGCGCTGCATCAGGCGCTGCAGCACGTCGTAGACGGTTTCTTCGGAAAGAGCCATGACGGGGTCGCGGCTGGACAGCTGGTTGCAGCCGTTCGTCAGCGCGTTGAGCGACAGCGGATAGCTGTCCGGCGTCAGCGCTTCCTTTTCCGCCAGCACGGCCAGCACGCGGATCTCGAAGGGGTCGAGCAGATTCGGATTGTCGCTGCTCTTTTCTGCTGCGTTTTCAGCTATGTGTACGTCTGTAGTCATGCCTGTATCCTTAGTCAACCAGCTTGTTCATTTGCTCGGAATCGAATTTATCACACTCGGGCACGCCCTGGCAGCAGATGCCCGCCGCCTTCAGGGTGGCGAGGATGGTTTCGATACGCTGTTCCTGTGCCACCGCGTGCGTGATCAAGCCTTGCAGCGCTTTCGACAGCGGATCGTCGCCGTTGGGCGTGACGCCATACGCGGCGAACAAATGGGCGGTGCTGCCCTCGCGCAAGGCACTGACATCCTTTTGCACGATGTGTGCGGGGTTGCCGACGGCAGTGGCGCCGGATGGCACGGGTTTGAGCAGTACGGCGTTCGAACCCACCTTCGCGTACTCGCCCACGGTGAAGCTGCCCAGCACCTGCGCCCCGGCGCCGACGATGACGCCGCGCTCCAGGGTCGGATGGCGCTTGGCGCCACTGTGCAGCGACGTGCCGCCCAGGGTCACGCCCTGGTAGATAGTGCAGTCGTCGCCGACGACGGCCGTCTCGCCGATCACCACGCCGAAGCCATGGTCGATGAAGACGCGCCGGCCGATGACCGCACCCGGATGGATCTCGATGCCCGTGATGATGCGGGCGATATAGGAAATGAAGCGCCCCACCCACTTCATGCGCCGCGTCCAGCACCAGTGCGCCCAGCCATGCATGACGATGGCGTGCAAACCCGGATAACAGGTCAGCACCTCCCAGCCATTGCGGGCGGCCGGGTCACGTTCAATGATGCTGTTGATGTCTTCGCGCAGGTGGTGGAACATAATGAAAATGGATAAGGTGGAACGCAAATGGTAGCGTATTCGGAGGCGTGCTGCCGGAGAGGCAGATAAACAACCGCCGCCTCAAGGGCGGCGGCTGATTTTCTGGAAGCGTTACAAAACGTTCAGGGCAAGGCGCATTGCCGAAGACAGTACGAATGTACGGCGAGGCAATGCAACGCCGCCATGGACGTTTTTTAGGCTTCCAGCGCGATGCGCTGGCGGCGGGCTTCATAGAGACATACGCCCGATGCCACGGACACGTTCAGACTCTCGACGGAGCCGAACATCGGGATGCTGACGAGGATGTCGCAGGTGTCGCGCGTCAAACGGCGCATGCCTTCGCCTTCGGAACCCATGACGAGGGCCGTCGGACCCGTGAAATCGGCTTCGTACAAGCCTTTTTCGCCGTCGTCCGAGGTGCCGATCAGCCAGATGCCGCGCTCTTTCAGTTCACGCATGGTGCGCGCCAGGTTCGTCACGGTGATGTACGGGACGGTTTCGGCGGCGCCGCTGGCAACCTTGGCGGCCGTGGCGTTCAAGCCCACGGCGCGGTCCTTCGGCACGATGACGGCATGTGCGCCGACGCCGTCGGCCACGCGCAGGCAGGCGCCCAGGTTGTGCGGGTCGGTGATGCCGTCGAGAATCAACAGCAGCGGCGGGCCGTCGATGGCATCCAGCAGCTCATCGAGATTGCGCGCCAGCGACAGCTGCGAGGCAAACGCGATCACGCCCTGGTGGCGGCGCGTGCCGACGATCTTGTCCAGGCGCGACGAATCGACGGGCATGACGCGCACGTTGGCAGCCTTGGCGGCGGCGATCATGTCCTTCATGCGGCCGTCGACGCGGCTGGCATCGACGAAAATTTCTTCCACGGACGACGCTTCATGACGCAGACGCGAGGTGACGGCGTGGAAGCCGAAAATCATTTTATTCTTCATTATCTATCTATCGCTTATCGCTTGTTCTTGCTTGATTTTGATACAGTTTTTGCTGCACGTGGTGCCGCCGCAGCGGGTGCCGCGGCTGGTTTCTTGCTGCGCTTCGGCGCGGCGGCCTTGGGGGCTGCCGCCTTGGGGGCTTCCTTGGCTGCAGGCTTGGCTTGCGCCTTGGCGCCGTTGGAACGGCCGCCGGAACCCTTGCCGGGTTTGCCACCATTGTTGCCGCCGCCATTGACGCTGGTTTTGATCTCGTGACGCTGCTCGGTCGCGGGACCGGGCTTGACCATCGATTTCTTTTCGCCCTTGCGCTTGCCGCCAGCTTGCTTGGCTGGCGCTTCTTCGCCCGCCAGTTCCGCATCGGTGACCAGGCGCAGGTCGATCTTGCGCGTTTCCAGATCGACACGTGCCACTTGCACCGTCAGACGGTCGGTCAATTGATAACGCTTGCCCGTACGTTCGCCGCGCAATTCATGGCGCGCATCGTCGTACTGGAAGTAGTCGGTACCCAGCTCGGTGACGTGCACCAGGCCTTCGACAAACAGGGTGTCCAGTTGCACGAAGACGCCGAAGGTGGTCACGCCGGTGATCGTGCCGGTGAATTCCTCGCCCAGTTTGTCCTGCATGAAGTAGCACTTCAGCCATGCCTCCACGTCGCGCGATGCTTCGTCGGCGCGGCGCTCGTTGGCCGAGCAATGCACGCCCAGCGCGTCCCAGATCGTCAGATCCGTCTTCTTCGGCTTGCCGTCGGCCTTGTCCTTGGCCTGCTGCTTGCGCGTGGCGTTCGACACGTTCGTGTTCAGCACGGTCTTTTCGGACAGCTTCGGCTCGTACTTCTTGCCTTGCAAGATGGCCTTGATGGCGCGGTGCGTCAGCAGGTCGGGATAGCGGCGGATCGGGCTGGTGAAGTGCGCATACGCCTCGTACGCCAGGCCGAAGTGGCCGATATTGTCCGGGCTGTAGACGGCTTGCTGCATCGAACGCAGCAGCATCGTTTGCAGCAGGGCCGCGTCGGGACGCTCCTTGATCTGCTGCATCAGGGTCTGGTAATCGGATGCCGATGGCGTGTCGCCGCCCGTCAGGTTCAGGCCAACCTGTTTCAGGAAAGTGCGCACTTGCGTGAGCTTTTCCTTGGTCGGGCTGGCGTGAATGCGGTAGGTGCCTGGGTGCTTGTTACGCAGCAACAGATCGGCCGCGCAGACGTTGGCCGCCAGCATGCACTCTTCGATGATCTTGTGCGCTTCGTTGCGCGTGCGGGGAATGATCTTTTCGATCTTGCCGGCGCTATTGCAGACGATATACGTTTCCGTCGTCTCGAAATCGATGGCGCCCCGCTCCGTGCGTGCTTTCAGCAAGGCGCGGTAGACGGCTTCCAGGTTTTGCAGGTGCGGCAGGATGTCCGCGCGGCGTGCCGCTTCGGGACCCTTGGTGTTGCCCAGCACGGCAGCGACTTCGTCATACGTGAGGCGCGCGGCCGAATGGATGACGGCCGGATAGAACTGATACGCCTTCAGCTCGCCCTTGTCGCTGACGACAGCGTCGCAGACGAGGGTCAAGCGGTCGACGGCCGGGTTCAGCGAGCACAGGCCGTTCGACAGTTTTTCCGGCAGCATCGGGATCACGCGGCGCGGGAAGTAGACGGACGTGCTGCGCTCGAGCGCGTCGATATCGAGCGCGTCGTTCGGTTTCACGTAATGGCTGACGTCGGCAATCGCCACGATCAGGCGGAAGCAGTTGGCACGGCCGATCTTGACGGGCTCGCAATACACGGCATCGTCGAAATCGCGCGCATCTTCGCCGTCGATGGTAACGAGCGGCACGTCGCGCAGGTCGACACGGTCTTTCAGGTCGGCGGCGCGTACTTCGAACGGCAGCTTTTCAGCTTGCTTGAGGGCGGCGGCGGAAAAGATGTGCGGCACGTTGAATTTGCGCACGGCAATTTCAATTTCCATGCCGGGATCATCCAAAGCGCCCAGCACTTCGACGATCTTGCCGACCGGCTGCTTGAAGCGCATTGGTTGCTCGGTCAACTCGACGCTGACGATCTGGCCGGCTTTTGCCTTGCCGACCGAACCGGTGACGAGAATGTCCTGGCCGATGCGCTGGTCTTCCGGCGCCACGACCCAGGTACCGTTTTCCTGGATCAGACGGCCGATGACGTGGGTATTGGCGCGGTAGGTGACTTCGACGATCGTGCCTTCGGGGCGGCCGCGGCGGTCCGTGCCGACGATGCGGGCCATGACCTTGTCGCCATGCAGTACTTTCTGCATTTCTTTCTCAGGCAGGAACAGGTCGGCGCTGGCGTCATCGGGAATGACAAAGCCGAAGCCATCGCGGTGGCTGGTGACGCGACCGGCGACAAGCGCGCTCTGGTCGGCCAGGCTGAAAACACCGCTGGCGTCAGACCTGAGCTGGCCGTCGCGCTCCATCGCCTTCAGGCGACGGACCAGGACATCCATGGAATCGGCATGCACTTGCAGCGTTTTCCCGAGAGACTGCGGGTCGAGAGGCGCGTTGACGCTGCGGAATATGCCGAGAATGTCCTCCCGGCTGGGGATGGTGTGGGTATTTTGGCTCAAAAGTATTTCTATAGTTGTTATTGACAGTGATCAAACGGAAGACAAAGACCGATGACATCACCGTCAATATTGACACGGTGATGTCCGGTAGTGTACCGGAGGACGCCTTGGTTTGCCTAACGGACAGCGTAGCGGAAACCGAACAAGTGCCCCGCCGATGAAAAAAAGGAGAAAAGCTGCGCAATGCATTTGACTTCGGCAAATATTGCTCTATAATCTCGGTCTCTTGCAGCGACAAACCTTCACGGGAATGCAGTTACAGGAAAGCGGTACAGGGTTGATGTGCAGTATGGAGCGAAAGCTCATCTGGCGCAAAACTCTTCAAGTCGCTATAATAGCAGAATTGTTGCTAAATTATTTGGCAACAAGTACTCGAGCAGCAATGTAATAAGCAATAGCAGTATCAGTGCCCACGTGGCGGAATTGGTAGACGCGCATGGTTCAGGTCCATGTGCCTTCGGGTGTAGGGGTTCGAGTCCCTTCGTGGGCACCATTACCTAATTCGCAAAAGAGCCGCAAACTTTCACGAGTTTGCGGCTTTTTTCATTTCCGCAGCGAAAAGCCCTCTCCTTCCGGCAAGCAACTCACCCGGCATGGCTGCGGACAAAAAGCTGCGGAAAACGCTGAAAAAATAGGCAGCCTCAGCCTTTCTTCATAGGGAACAGCCCTTTTCAGGCGAAAAAACATGTTTCTTGAAGAAAAGTGCAAAATGTTGATTGACCGAATGCGCGCCAGCCCTTATGATTTTGTCCTCGCTGCAGAACACGCAGCGACAAGCAGCAAGCAGTAACAATGCCCACGTGGCGGAATTGGTAGACGCGCATGGTTCAGGTCCATGTGCCTTCGGGTGTAGGGGTTCGAGTCCCTTCGTGGGCACCACCAGCAACGAGTTGTTCATCGTTGTGATCCGCAGTAAAGTAGTAAGATTGCAGTAACAAGCAGCACAATGCCCACGTGGCGGAATTGGTAGACGCGCATGGTTCAGGTCCATGTGCCTTCGGGTGTAGGGGTTCGAGTCCCTTCGTGGGCACCACCAGCAACGAGTTGTTTTCGTTGTAGTCCGCAGTACAGTAGTGAGATATAGCAGTAAGCAACAAGCAGCATCAGTGCCCACGTGGCGGAATTGGTAGACGCGCATGGTTCAGGTCCATGTGCCTTCGGGTGTAGGGGTTCGAGTCCCTTCGTGGGCACCATTACCTAATTCGCAAAAAAGCCGCAAACTTTCACGAGTTTGCGGCTTTTTTCATTTCCGGATGCCGCGTTGCCACGGCATCCGTCCCCCTTATTTCGCCAGCGCCGCCTTCACGGCGTCAAGCAGGCTCGTCGTCGGACGGCCGATCAGCGCGCTCAATTGCTTGCCATGGTCTTCCAGGCCGCCCTTGGCCGTGCCCGCATCGGAGTCGGCCAGCAGATCGGCAAAGCCTTCCGGCACGCCCACGCTCACCAGCGCCGCCTTGAAATCCGCCTGCGGCAAATCCTTGTACACGATCGCCTTGCCCGACTGGCGCGCCACTTCGGCCGCGTACTCGGCCAGGGTGAACCCTTGGTCGCCAGCCAGTTCATAGATGGCTTGCGGCTGGGCCGTCGTCAGCACGGCGGCGGCGGCCGCTGCGTAGTCGGCGCGCGCGGCGGACGAGAAACGCCCGTTTTGCGCCGCACCCAGCACGACGCCATGCTCGAGCACGGGCGCCAGGTGTTCCGTATGGTTTTCCAGGTACCAGCCGTTGCGCAAGAAACTGTAAGGCAGGCCGGAGGCGCGGATGACCGCTTCCGTGATCACGTGCTCGGCGGCCAAGCCCAGCGGCGACGTGTCGGCGCGCAAGACGCTGGTGTAGGCCAGCAGGGATACGCCGGCGCGCTTGGCCGCATCGATGACGTTCTGGTGCTGCTGCGCGCGCTGACCCACTTCGCTCGACGAAATCAGCAAAACCTTGCTTGCGCCCTTGAACGCCGCGTCGAGGCTGGCCCCATCGTTGTAATCGGCCTGGCGCACTTGCACGCCCCGGGCGGCCAGGTCGGCGGCCTTGGCCGGGTTGCGCACGGCGGCGATGATATTGGCTGCGGGGACGGATTTGAGCAGGCTGGCGATGACGTGCTGACCCAGATTGCCTGTGGCGCCGGTGATGACGATCATGATTTCTCCTTGGTACGTGGGTGGTAAAACCCTATAATAGGACTATTACTTACTTATTGTAAGTACGTACCTCTTGGTAAGTATGAATGCAATCCACCTTAACAAGGCCAACTATCATGTCCACAGACACTCCCGGCGCCAGCCTGCGCGCCGCCCTCGCCCGGCAAACCCAGGACGCCCACCTGCTGGCGGCCACCTGCCCGTCGCGCGCCGTGCTCAGCCACCTGACCAGCCGCTGGGCCGTGCTGGTGCTGGTACTGCTGCTGAGCGGCACACGGCGCTTCAGCGAACTGCGCCGGGAAGTGGGCGGCGTCAGCGAAAAAATGCTGGCGCAAACCCTGGAAGCGCTGGCGGGCGACGGCTTCGTGCTGCGCCAGGCGTACTTGGTGATACCGCCCAAGGTGGAATACAGCCTCACGCCATTGGGACGCGAGGCGGCAGAACGCCTGGCCGTGCTGGTCGACTGGATCGAGGATAATTACCCGCGCATCGAACAGGCGCGCGCCGACCTGGCAGCGGCGCCCGCGGCACAAAACGCCGCGTGAACGAGACCCATCCGCATTGCCTTGAGTCATCAAGAATTATCGTTTACTCCTACTTGCCTTGATGTAATACTAGGCCCATGAAACGCGTAAGGGCGCGACACCATGAACCAGTTGATTTCTTCCATCACCGACCGGGCCAATGTGCTGTTGGTCAGCAATTCGCCGAACGATGTGCGCGAACTGCTGTATGTGCTGGACAGGCATAATCTGGGCACGGGACTGGCGGGCGATATCGACGAAGGCGTGGAACTGGCGGCCGGCGGCACGGACCTGATCCTGCTCGACGCGGCCCTGGCGGGCTCGAATATCGGCGCCACCTGCATGCGCCTGCGCAATGCGGGCGGACGCCACAGCGTGCCCCTGCTGCTGATGTCGGCCACGCCCAGCGCCGAGGAACAGGGCCGCAGCGTGGGCGCCGGCGCCTCCGACTACATCAAGATGCCCTTCAACGCGCGCGACGTGGCGGAAAAAATCCTCATGGAACTGGCGCTGCACAAGGCCGAGGCGCCCGCGCCGCGTGCGGCCACGCCGCCGCGCCCCCTGCATCCGCAAACGCTGGAAGTCAATTACCACTCGATCCTGGCCGGCTCGCCCGACGCCGTGCTGCTGTTCGATATCGACAACGGCCTGCTGATCGACGCCAACCATCTGGCCGAAGAATTGTTCGGCATGCCGCTGGCCGAGCTGCTGCAAGGCGGCATGGAGCCGCTGTTCCCCCAGCATCAGAGCGACGGCCGCGCCTCGCCGCAACTGCTGGAAGAAAAGATCCGCGATACCTTGCAAGGCAAGATCGTCGTCTTCCGCGCCAGCTGCTGCCACCGCGACAGCCGCCCGATCGCCTGCGAAATCCGGCTGATGCGCCTGTCCGTGCCGGGACGCCAGCTCGTGCATGCGCGCATCATCGACTTGACTGAACGCAACCTCGCCGAAGCGATGCGCTCGGGCCAGAGCGCCCTGCTGGAAATGGTCGCCAAGGGCGCGCCGCTGATCCCGACCCTGAACCAGCTGCTGCTGTTAATCGAAGGCCAGTCGCGCGGCGTGCTCTGCTCCATCATGCTGCTCGACGACGATGGCGTCCACATGCACAGCGCGGCCGGCCCCAGCCTGCCGCCAGACTACATGGCCCTGCTCGAAGGCGTGGCCATCGGCCCCGGCGTGGGTTCTTGCGGCACGGCCATGTTCCTGCGCGAACCGGTGGTGGTCAGCGACATCATGTGCGATCCGCTGTGGGCGCCCTACCGCGAGCTGGCCGCGCCGTTCGGCTTGCGCGCCTGCTGGTCGCGCCCCATCTTCGGCCAGGATGGCGCCGTACTCGGTTCCTTCGCCATGTACTACCGCGATGTGCGCAAGCCCGATGCGCGCGACCTCGAACTGATCGACACGGCGACCGACCTGGCCGGCATTGCGATTGGCCGCATGCGCCACGAGCGCGAACTGGAGCGCCACCGCGCCCACCTGGAAGAGCTGGTGGCCGAACGCACGGCGGCCCTGACGCAGGCCAAGGAACACTCGGAACAGACGAACCGCGAATTGGCCGCCGCACTGGAAAACCTGTCCATCACGCAGGAAGAACTGGTGCGCCGCGACAAGCTGGCCGCGCTCGGTGCGCTGGTGGCCGGCATCGCGCATGAACTCAATACGCCGATCGGCAACGGCCTGGTGGTCGCCACCACGATGGCCGAACGCACGCGCGAAATCCAGGCCAGCTTCCTCGATGGCTTGCGCCGCTCCGAACTGGGCGCCTACCTGACGCAGGCCAGCGAGGCCGACGCCATCATGCTGCGCAACCTGCAGCGCGCCGCCGACCTCGTCTCAAGCTTCAAGCAGATCGCCGTCGACCGCGCCAGCTCGCAGCGCCGCCACTTCCTGCTGCGCCAGTTCGTGGCCGAGCTGATGCTGCCCCTGTCCACGCAGCTCAAGGCGGCCGGCTTGACGCTGACGCAGGACGTGCCCGAGGGCCTGGCCATGGACAGCTATCCGGGTCCGCTGGGCCAGGTGCTGAGCAACCTGCTGGAAAACTGCCTGCGCCACGCCTTCGAGGGCCGCAGCGGCGGCACCATTCACATCAGGGCACGCAGCAGCGACGACGGCAAGACGATCACCATGTCCATCGCCGACACGGGCGTGGGCATCGCCGCCGACGACCTCGTGCACGTCTACGACCCTTTCTTCACGACCAAGCTCGGTTCCGGCGGCTCGGGCCTGGGCCTGCATGTGGCGCACAACATCATCACGGGCGTGCTGGGCGGCCATATCGACGCCACCAGCAGCACGGGCGACGCCAGCGGCACCACCTTCACCCTGCAGCTGCCCGCCGTGGCGCCGCAATCGCCCGCGCCCTGAGCGGCAAGCGCGCTACAATGCCCGCAAGCATTCTTTCGGAGCACCCATGAAATACCTGATCGCCACGGCCTTGCTGGCAGTGTGCGCCTGCGCAATGGCCGGACCTGCCCCCTGGTACAAATGGCGCAGCAAGATCGACGGCACCCTGTCGTGCGCCCAATCGACCCTGGGATTTGGCTGGGAACTGGCCTCGGGACCGTACAAAGATAGCCGTTGCGAAAAACCGGCGCTTGTTAAATAATGGGGCCATGACCACACGGGGGCACCGGCTTGATTGCAAGCGATGGCATTGCGGCGTCGAAAGAGTATGGAACGATAAGAACGTATCTATTCAAACCGAGGAGACCACATGTTTACGAATCCCGAACAATTCGCATCGGCCACCAAGGCCCTGTTTGAATTCCAGCTGATGACCTTCAACACCCTCACCTCGAAGGCCGTTCAAGGCGTGGAACAGGTGCTGGCGTTGAACATGGCCACCGCCAAGTCCGGCATCGAGGATGGCATCGCCGCCGGCAAGGAAATCAGCCAGGCCAAGGATCCGAAGGCCGCCATGGCCGCCGCCGCTGCCCAGCTGCAACCGGGCGTGGCCGGCGCCAAAGCGTATAAACAGCAACTCGACGACATCATCAAGGAAATCCACACGGAATTCACCACGGCCGCAGAAGCCCATGTGGCCGAAGCGAAAAGCAATCTGAGCGCCCTGATCTACGACGTCACGAAAAACGTGCCGCCAGGCTCGGAAAACGCCGTCGCCATCGTCAAGGCCGCCATCGACAATGCCTTCCTCGGCTACGAGCAAGTGACCAAGGCCACGAAACAGGCCGTGAAGACCGTCGAAGAGCAGATCGCCAAGGCCAGCGCGCAAGTGGCGCAGGCCACGGAAAAAGCCACGACCGGTGCCACTGCTGCGCCTGAAAAAGCTGCGCCGGCCGCCAAGCCGAAGGCTGCCAAAAAGTAATCCGACGCATTGTTGGCGTTAATGGTGATGTCGGATTACGCGCTTGCGCGCTAATCCGACCTACCACCTACAAGAATCCACCGGCAGGGTCCGGTATTCGCCCCCTCCCATCCCCCCGAAATAGCCTGAGCCTAGCTGCAGAAATCCTGGCATGCCTTCGCCTCGACGGCGCCGTCCAGCTGGCGGCGCCAGGCCGCCATGCGCCACGCGGCCCAGGCGGCGGACAAGGCACCCGCGACGAGGATCAGCCGCGTATCGATCAGAGTCAGCACGGAACCACTGAGGGCGACGACGATGTTGGCGATGCAAAACGTCGTGGCCAGCAAACCCATCACGGCGCCCTGTCCGTGTGCGCTGAAGCGCTCGGCGCACCAGCCCTGTATGACCGTGTTGTACAGGGCATTCGGAATGCCGAACAGCACGATGGCGGCGATGCCCACCCAGATATTACCTAACGCCAAGATCCCTACGGCCAGCGCCACGCCGCACGCATACCAGCAGGCCCGCAGCAGCGGCGCATGGCGGCTGGGACCGCCCGCCAGCAAGGACGTGATGGTCATCGTGCCGCACAGGCCCACATTCACCCAGGCAATCTCCTGTGCATGGTAATTGGCCGTCTCGACCAGCCACAGCGGATAGAACTCGTAAAAACTGGCCACGCCGCACGTAAACGCCAATTGCACGATGAACAGGGTGCGCAGCTCCTCATGGCGCAGCAAATTGAGCGAATGGCGGTCACGCGCCACTTGCCACCACGACGTCGTCAATAGCGAGGGCGTTTCACGCTGTAAACCCACGGCCACCAGCACGGCGACGAGCATCAGGGCGGCGGCGGCGATCCAGAACGGCACCGTCACGCCCCAATGCAGGGTCGCGCCCGCCAGGATCGGGCCTACCAGCCAGCCCAGATAAAACGCCCCGTTCAGCCACGACATGGCGCGCAGGCGCAGCGGTCCCGTCAACTGGTCGGCCAGCATGGCGCGCGCCACGGCACCGTTCCCTTCCAGCAAACCCGTGATGAAACGGGCCACGATGAACAGCGGGTAGGACTGGATCACCAACGCCCAGGCCGTGATGGCGTGGCCGATGGCGGCGCCCACGGCCGTGCGCATCAGCAAGGGACGGCGGCCATAGCGGTCGGACAAGGGCCCCAGCAAAGCCGAGCCGATCAGCAAGCCCAACGGGTTGATGGTCAGCGCCAGGCCGAACAGCAATTTGGACGGCAAGCCCAGGAAATTGTTGAAGGCATTCGGCGCCTCGGCTGCGAACAGGGGTGGCAGAATCGGGTATGGCAGCGAGGCGCCGATGGTCGACAGCAGCGCCAGCAGGCAGGCGGCGGAAATCAGGATGATGTTTTTCATGCGGGTTCGGCGGATGTTAGTCTGGCAAGCATACGTGACCATGCCACATAAGCAAACTTAAATGTTTATTAATGATGTCCATCGTTGCTGCCGTGAAGCGTGCGAGGCACGGCCTCGGCTATCATGCCCACACGAATCACGTTTAACGGGGCAAACATGACACTGTCAGAAATTGAACAGCAGCACGGCTTCACCTATCCCGCATTGTATCGGCAGCTGGAGCGCGACGGCATGCTGGCCGTGGGCGAATACGGCCCCGACTGGTACAAGCTGGTCTATCCCACATTGACGGAGCGGCCCACCCTGCTGTTGCATGCGGATGATTTCGAATTGCTCAACATCGAGGCCGTTGCCGCGGAAGCGGAAACCTTGCTGGATACGGACGATTACCGGCAGATCGATCCCACCTTCCAGTTCATTCCCTTCGCGCAAACGGGCGCGGGCGACCACTACTGCTTTTTCGCGTCAAGCGAGCAAGACGGCGAGATGCCCATCGTGCTGCTGTGGCATGACGAGAATGAAGCCCAGTACCTGGCAAAAAACCTGCAAGATTTCATGGTTCACATGTTGTTGAACAGCATGGCGGACCAGGATACGTACAACGACGTCAGCGACGAGGCATTCAAGGAGCAACTGGCAAAAACCCTGGGCACGCACGCGCGCTACCTGACGGCGCGGCAAGCCGAAGTGTTGCACGCCTTGCTGGCCAGGGACATCATCGATTACGAGGTGGCGCTGCCGAAGGGACGCACGGAAACGCACAGGGGATTGCTGACCGATATCGAACTGGCCAGCCTGCGCGCAGAACTGATTCCCTGTGAAAAGTTCAACAGCTATTTTGCCTACAGCACGGCTGACTGAACATAAAATCGCTGGGCAAGCGGCGGCTGAAGGTTTAAACTGTATATAAACACAGTAAAATCGTTAACCTTGCCCTATTGCCCCCATGTTGAGAGTCCTGGAAAATCCCCTGTACTATCTGGATAATTTCCAGGATGTGCTGAACTGGATAGCTGCGCGTTACGCCGATCTGCTGAGCCCTGAAGAAACGCAGTTTATCGCCGCCTTCAGCGCACTGCCGCAGCCGTCGCGCGCCCTGTTCGTGCGCCTCGTCATGCGCAAGGGCTGCCTGTTTCGCGCCAGCAAGCTCAATTACCCGGAAATCGGCGACGCGCGCGCGGCCGCCCTGCCTTTGCTGGCCACGGGCTGGGTCGAGGCTGATCCAGCGATCTCGCTCGATGAACTGTTCGAACTGCTGCTGAAAGCAGAAATCGTCCAGGCCTTCGCCCTCGCCGCCCCGCTGAAAGCGGCGCGCAAGGCCGAGCAGCTGGACGCCTTGCGCGAGCAGCATGGGGAAAGTAAACCGTTTTCCGCTTGGCATCCAGCCTGCACCGACGTGCTGTACCGCATCGGCTTGCAAGCGCTGTGCGACCGCCTGCGCCTGATTTACTTTGGCAACTACCACCAGGACTGGTCGGAATTCGTGCTGTCCGACCTCGGCGTGTATCAATACGAAAAAGTGGAATTCTCGCCGCAGTCGCGCGGGTTTCGCACGCGCCAGGATATCGAGCACTATGAAGTGCTGCACCAGTGCCGCGAACGCTACAACGACAGCGCGCCGGCCGACGAGGTGCTGCAGGAACTGGCTGCGCTGCCCTTGTCCGAGGACAATACCTGGCTGGCCAGCCGGCGCGACAAGCTGCGCTTCCAGATCGCCCAGCACCTGGAAAAATGCCAGGACTGGCCGGCCGCCTACCGTGCCTACGCCGATTGCCGCTATCCGGGCGCGCGTGGCCGCGCCATCCGCGTGCTGGAAAAAGACGAGCAGCCGCAAGCGGCCTACGAACGCTTGACGATCGCCCTGGCCGCGCCGGAAAGCGAGGCGGAACAGCAATTGCTGCTGCGCATGGCGCCCCGTTTGCGGCGCAAGCTGGGGCATGCCAAACAGGCGGCCAATGCGGCCGCCGCCGTGGAGCGCATCGACCTGCTGCTGCCCTATCCGGAACAGGCGTGCTACGTGGAAGGCGTGGTGCAGCAGCATTTGATGCGGGAGGATGCGCCCGTGTATTACGTGGAAAACACCCTGATCAACTCGCTGTTCGGCCTGCTGTGCTGGCCCGCCATCTTCAAGCCCATGCCGGGCGCCTTCTTCCACCCGTTCCACCGTGGCCCGGCCGACTTGCACAGCGCCGATTTTTACCAGCGCCGCAGCAAGGACTTTGCCGCCTGCCTGGCGCAACTGGGCGACGGCAGCTACCACGCGGCCATCCGCGCCACGCTTGCCGCCAAGCACGGCACCGTTTCGCCCTTCGTCAGCTGGGACGTGCTGGACGACGGCTTGCTGGACCTGGCGCTGGCCTGCATCCCGGCCGCGCACTTGAAAAAGGCGTTCGAGCGCATCTTGCTCGACATTAAAAGCAACCGCAGCGGCTTTCCCGACCTGATCCAGTTCTGGCCGGCCGAACAGCGCTACCGCATGATCGAGGTCAAGGGTCCGGGCGACCGCCTGCAAGACAACCAGCTGCGCTGGATCGCGTATTGCGCCGAACACACGATGCCCGTCAGCGTGTGCTACCTGCAATGGCAGGTGGCCACATGAGCGGCATGAAGTATACGATCGCCGTACGCTCCCTGTGTGAATTCACGGCCAAGGTAGGCGACCTGGACTTGCGTTTTACACCGTCCCCCACGGCGCAGGAAGGCATGGCCGGCCACGCCACCGTGACGGGCCGGCGCGACGATGATTACCAGCGTGAAATCAGCCTGTGCGGCGACTTCGGCCCCCTGCACGTGCGGGGCCGCGCCGATGGCTACGACCCGGCGCGGCGCCAGCTGGAAGAGATCAAGACCTACCGGGGTGAACTGGACGCCATGCCCGCCAACCATCGCCAGTTGCACTGGGCGCAGGCGCGCATCTACGGCCACTTGCTGTGCCAGCAACTGAACTTGCCCATGCTGCGCGTGGCGCTCGTGTATTTCGATATCGTGAGCCAGAAGGAAACCGTCATGCACGAGGAGTGCACGGCCGAGGCGCTGCGCACCTTCTTCGAACAGCATTGCGCGCTGTTCCTCGACTGGGCCGAGCAGGAAATGGCGCACCGCGCCAGCCGCGACGCACAGCTCACGGCCATGGCCTTTCCCCATGCGGACTTTCGCCCGGGCCAGCGCCAGCTGGCCGAAGCCATGTACAAGGCCAGCAGCCGCGGCTGCGGCTTGCTGGCGCAGGCGCCGACCGGCATCGGCAAGACGGTGGGCAGCCTGTTCCCCATGTTGAAAGCGACGGCCGCGCATGGCCTCGATAAACTGTTTTTCCTGGCCGCCAAGGTGCCCGGCCGCCAGATGGCGCTCGACGCCTGCGCCATCCTCAAGGACAGCGCCCCGCTGCTGCCCTTGCGCGTGCTGGAACTGAGCGCCAAGACCAGCGCCTGCGAACATCGGGACAAAGCCTGCCATGGCGAATCGTGCCCGCTGGCCAAGGGTTTCTACGACCGCCTGCCACTGGCGCGCGAGGTGGCGCTGGCCAGCGGCTTGATCCTCGACAAGGAAGCCGTGCGCGCCGTCGCCTTGCAGCAAGGTATCTGCCCCTACTACCTGGGCATGGAATTGGCGCGCTGGAGCGACGTCGTCATCGGCGACTACAATTACTATTTCGACCTCAGCGCCATGCTGTACGGCATGACGTTGGCCCACGACTGGAAAGTCAACGTGCTGGTCGACGAAGCGCACAATATGGTGTCGCGCGCGCGCAGCATGTATACCGCCGAACTGGCGCAGATCGACCTGAAGATGCTGCGCAAGTTCGCTCCCGAAGCGTTGAAAAAACCGCTCGACCGCCTCTCGCGCCAGTGGACGGCTTTGTTGAAAGAGCAGGATGGCGACTACCACGTGCATGCGGCCTTGCCCGACAAATTCTTTGGCGCCCTGCAAGGCGTGGCCACGGCCATCGGCGACTACATGGCCGAACACGCTACGGCCCTGGACGAGGACTTGCAGCGCTTTTACTTTGACGTGCTGCTGATCAACCGCCTGGCGGAAAGTTTCGGCGAGCATTCGCTGTTCGACGTCAGCAAAACAGACACTGGCTCCACCGTCTGCATCCGCAACATCGTGCCGGCACCGTTTCTCAAGGAACGCTTCGCGGCCAGTCACAGCACGGCCCTGTTTTCCGCCACCCTGAGTCCGTGGAATTACTACAGCGACACCCTGGGCATGCCGGCCGACACGGCCTGGGTCGACGTGGAGTCGCCATTCCAGGCGGAACAATTGTCCGTGCGCGTGGCCGACACGATTTCCACGCGCTACCAGCACCGCGCCGCCTCCTTGCTGCCCATCGCCCAGCTGATGGCGAAGCAATACGCGGAAACGCCGGGCAACTACCTGGCCTTCTTCAGCAGCTTCGACTACATGGAAAAGACGGCCCACTTGTTCTCCCAGCATTATCCGGACGTGCCCCTGTGGCAACAGCCGCGCCGCATGGATGACAGTGCCCGCGCACAATTCCTCGGACGTTTCGGCCTGGACACGCGCGGCATCGGCTTTGCCGTGCTCGGCGGCGCGTTCGGCGAAGGCATCGACTTGCCCGGCGCACGCCTGATCGGCGCCTTCATCGCCACCCTGGGTTTGCCGCAGATCAATCCCGTCAACGAGCAGATCCGCCAGCGCATGGGCGACATCTTCGGCGCCGGCTACGATTACACGTACTTGTACCCGGGCATGCAAAAAGTGGTGCAGGCCGCCGGCAGGGTCATCCGCACGCAGTCGGACAAGGGCGTCGTCTACCTGATCGACGACCGTTTTTCGCGCCCGGAAATCCGGCAACTCTTGCCCACCTGGTGGGATGTGCAGCTAGCCAACCAGTAACTTCAGCTTCTGGTAGCCCGCCTTGCTCACGGGAATGCGCGTGTCATCGCGCAGGATGGCCACGTGACTGTCTTTCGTTGCCGCCTCGATGCGGCGGATGCCATCGATATTGAGCAGATATGATCTATGCACGCGCAGGAACTTGGCGGGATCGAGCTGGGTTTCCAGTTCTGCTAAGGTCTGGCTTTTCAGGTAGGACTTGCCTTCGGAACGGATGCTGATGTAATCGTCCTGCGCCTCGATGTAGTCGATGCGCGCGCTGGCGATGACGTGCACCTTGGCGCCGTCGCGGATCAGCACGCGGTCCAAAGGCGCGGTGCGCGTGGCCGCCTCGCGCGCCAGCGTTTGCACGGCAGCGGACTCGGACGCGGCGGCAGCGTTGCGGTTGGCGCGCGCATGGGCCAGCGCCTGGTCGAAGCGCTGTTCACTGAACGGTTTCAACAGATAGTCGAGGGCATGGCATTCGAACGCTTTCAAGGCGTACTGGTCGTAGGCCGTGACAAAGATCAACTTTGTCTTCGCGCCGATCAATTCGGCCACTTCAAAACCGTCCAGGCGCGGCATCTGGATGTCGAGGAACACCAGCTCCGGTTCCAGTTCCGCGATGGCCTTGACGGCGTCAAAGCCGTTGGCGCACTCGGCGACGATTTCGATATCGTCATGGCGCGCCAGGTATTCGCGCAACACGCTGCGCGCCAGCAATTCGTCATCGACGATGGCCACCCGCATTCTTGCCTGCATCATGCTTCCTCCGTGTCGCCGGTCTGTGCCGGCATCGATAGCGTTACTTCAAACGCCGCGCCGCGCCGCGCCCAATGCACGCCCGCTTCGTGGCCATACGCACCGGCCAGGCGCTGGCGCACATTCTCCAGGCCCACGCCGTTGCCGCGCGCCGGCCCCTGATCCGCATCGACGGGATTGCGCACGGCGATCTGCAGCAAGCTGCCCGCGCGCCGGACATCGATGGCGATCAGGCCACCCTCCGTCAAACCGCAGATACCATGCTTGACGGCATTTTCCACGAGCGGCTGTATCAGCATGGGCGGCAACAGACACGCCAGCGCCGCAGTGTCGATGCTTTCCGCCACTTGCAGGCGTGCGCCGAAACGCACTTGCTCGATGGCGAGAAAGTGGCGGATCAGCACCAGTTCCTCTTGCACGGTGATGTGCTTGTGCGCTTCCAGGCTCAGGCTCTGGCGAAAGAAACTGGCCAGCTGCACCGTCATTTGGCGCGCGCCCGCCGCATCGATAGACGTCAGGGCGCTGATGGAGTTCAGGCTGTTGAACAGGAAATGCGGATCGATCTGCGTGCGCAGCATGCGCAGTTGCGCTTCCTGCGCCATCAGCTGCGCTTCCAGGCCCCGCTGCTCGGCCATCCTGGCGCGCACGAATTCGAGCAGCAGGTAATGCACGGCGGCGGCCAGGCAATACAGCAGCGCGCCCAGGCCGAAGAACAGGGCCAGCAGCGACTGCGTCAAGTTCACGCCCAGCCAGTGCTGTTCCGTCAACAGGCTGACGCTGTTCAAAAATTGCAGCAGGGTCGCCCACAGCAAGCCCGCGAACAGGGCCGCCACGCCCATCACGCTGGCAATGGCGAACGGATGGCGGGCGTGCAAGGGATAGGCGCGGCACAAATAAAACGCGGAAAACCCCGAGCCGATCGCATACACGAGCGTGGCGGGTACCACCAGCAGCATCGCATTGAGCCAAGGCGCGTGCGCCACCCTGGCCAAGATGGCGGCCAGGGCCAGGCCCAGCGCGATGCAGACCAGCAACACCACCACGGCGCCGCGCCGCTTCGACAAGGGTCCGGACATGCGCGCCTAGTTGCGGATTTCCAGGCCGCCCATGATGGCGTAGCCCGTCACGTACAAACGCTTGTTCTGGTTCGGCGGCACGATGGTCTTTTCTTCGAAGCCGCCAAGGATGGGCGTGCCCTGCAGCACCACGCTCCAGTCGGGCGGAATCTTGATGGTGACGCCGCCGCACAGGGCGAATACGTTGAGCACGGCTTCGCCTTCGATCGATGCCTGGCGCAAGTCAATTTCGCAGCCTGCCATGATGACGTTGATATCGCCGCCCCTGAAGCGCTGCGACGATACGCGCCGCACGTAGCCGCCCAGGATGGCCGTCACTTCGATGATGCTGTCGTCGTCCGCCTGGCCGCCGGTGCCGGGCGCTGCAGTGGCATCGGCGGCTTCCTTGTCGAGCGATACGGCGCCATTCCTGGGCTGGCCGAAGGCGTCAGGCGCGGCGCTGCCATCGGGCGATGCGGCAAAGTGCCGGCGGCGCTGCCGCTGCCGCCCGCCGGGCAGGGATTTCGACACGACGGCCACACCGGCGGCAATGATGAGCAGCGGCCACAGCATGCTCCAGTTGATGTAGAACAATCCCATGGCTTTCAAGGTCCAGCTCAGGCCCAGCAAGACCATCACGCCGCCGACGATGTAGCCGGAGCGGGAATGGCTTTGCGATATTTTCAGCAAGCCGAAAATGATGAGGATGGTGGGCCAGAAGCGGAAGGTATAGCGCACATTGATGAAGCCGAGGTTATCGAGCAGGAACAGCAGCCCCAGGCCGATGACGATGACGCCCAGCACGATCTGCGATGGCGAATGCAGCGGCGGTCTATTTTTCATGCTCGGACTCCCGGTAGGCAATAAAATGTTTGTTCAGCAGCGGTTCGAGCACGAGGCCCACGCCCCAGGCGATCAGCAAGGCTGGCCAGCTATTGTAGAAATTCAAGTTCCACAGTTCTTCATACGACACATACCACCAGGCGGCGAAGAAGATCAGCCACAGGCCGCTCAGTACCTGCTTGGCGGACACGGGCGTAAGCAGCTTGTTGAGGCCGAAGACGGCCAGTATCACTGGCCAATAATGCCATAGTGCATAGTAGTCATGGAGATAGATCACATCGAGCCGGTCCAGCAGGATGATGGCGCCGATGGCGATCAGCAGCACGCCCCACAGCAGCTGGGTACGGCGGTAATACGCTGGTTCAGGTTTCACGGTCACCCCTTGAAGTTGGTTGATCGTAAAGATACGCGGATTTCGGGCGCGCGAAAACAGCGCTTCGGCGAATGGCGGACAGGTGGCGGTGAATGGCGCAACGGCAGAAAAAACAGGCAAAAAAAAGACCGGCTAGGCCGGCCTTGAAGGGGTTCGCAGCACACACCGCGACCTTGAGTTGCAGTGCACAGCCGCATGGCGCAAACGGCGCCGGCGGCGGAAATCTGGTGCCGATCCTTGAGGCGACCGGCTGACCTGCTGGAAGATCGAACATGCCGACAACTTCACGGCAGTGCGTCTCAACCAAGCAAAGCCATCATACTCCCGATCGCAAAACAGCACCGTTCGCTAGCGCACACTGGTGCGGTTTTGCTGAGCTGCATCAACCGGCGACGGCGTGCGGCGGCTTGAGCATATCGTTCTCGATCCACTCCAGCACGGACGGACCCTGCGGCTGCCAGCCCAGCAGCTTGCGCGCCCGCTCGCCGCGCACGCGGCTGTTGGAACCGAGGCCGTAGGAAGCCATCTCGTAGCCCCATTCGGCAATGGCCTCGGGCAACGGCCAGTCCTGTGCGGAACCCAGGTCCAGTGCGGTGGCGATGGCGGCCGTCATGTCACGGAAAGCCGCTTCGCCCGATTCGACGAAATAAAACGTGCCGGCGGGCGACTTTTCCAGCGCCAGCAGATACAGGCTGACGACATCGTCGATATGCACGTTGGACCAACTATTGCGGCCCGGCCCCACGTGGCGCACGATGCCGCTCTTGCGCGCCTGTTTCAATAAGCGGGGCAATTGCACACTGTCGCGCGGCAAGGCGCCATGGCCGTAGATCAAAGTGTTGCACAGCACGCTCGCGCGCACGCCCTGGCCTGCGCTGGCCAGCACCAGGTCATCGATGGCGACCCGGGCCGCCTTGTCGGCCGTCGGTGCCGGCAGCTTGTCTTCAAAATAAATCTGTTCCGTGCCCTCGCCGCCCGACGCGTCGCCCACGATGGACGAGCCGCTCGTGTGCAAAAACACTTTGTTGGTGCCGGCCAGCGCTTCAAGGATCGCCTCGACGGCGCCCCGGTGGTCGCTGCTGGCCGCATTGATGACGGCGTCCGCCGCCTTCGCCTGCTCGATGAGCAATGCGCGGTCGTTCAAATCGCCGTGCACGCCCAACACACCGATGGTGGCCAGCTCGGCCACCTGCTCTGGCTTGCGTACGAGGCCCGTCACCTGGTGGCCGGCGCGCACGAGGCCCGCCGCGATGGAACTGCCGATGAAACCTGCCGCGCCTGTCAAGAAAATCTTCATGCTTTACTCCTGTCTGGTTAGATTGCTGTCAATCACACCAGTCCAGTATGCCCACTTTCGTCTTTCGCAAAAAGCGGCCACACAGCAAAATATCTATGACTTCGACGCAACAATCTTCTGCTTGAGCTGCAGGGCGGCGATGTAGCGGCTCCGGTAAGCGGGGTCTTCCGGCGTGAGCAAGGTGAGCCTGTCGCGCGCGCGCGTGGCGGCCACGTAGAAACGGTTTTCCTCTTCCAGCGGGTCGGTCTTGCTGCGCGGGAATTCGTCGACGGCCAGGTAGGGCAAGATCACATGGTTGTATTCGAGGCCCTTGATCTGGTCGATGCAGGCGATGACCAGTTTGGCCTTGCCGGTCGAGACCGTCACGGCCTCTTCCATCTCGCCCAGCCAGCCGGCAAAGCCGCCCAGCGCCACGCCCGCTTCGCTGCACACGGCGATAAAACCGTGCAGGGAGCGGGCGACAACCCGCGCCTGGGCCGGATCGACGTAGATGCGGCGCGCCGTCTGTTCCAGCTGCATCAGGCCAAAGATGTGCTGCAGCGCATCGCCCGCCAGCGCGTCGGGGGGCAGCGCACGCAGGTAATCGACGGCGGCCAGGGTCAGCGCCGCCTTGTCCTGGTTCTGCGACTTGGCCAGCTGGTTCGTCAAGAAGCCTTCCAGCAAGTCGGGATAGTTGGCCACGTCGACCTTGGCTTGCTGCAGCTCCGCGCGCGTAAAAGGAATTTCCGCGAACGCCACCAGGGCTTCGAGGATCTCGCCGCGGCGCGGGCCGCTCTTGATCGCGTGCAAATCCTTGCGGGCGATGGCGACCATGCCGCGCAGCATCAGCACTTCCAGGCTCAGCAGATAGCTGTTCATGTCCACCAGCCCATACGCGATGCCGCTCTGGAACAGCGCCGTTTCCACGCGGATGGCCTGGTCGCGGTCGCGCAGCAAAATGGCCGTCGTGCCCGCATGCGCGTGTTCGAGCGCGGCGATCAGCTGGGCGCTGCACGCCTGCGGCTGCGCGTGGTCATATTCGAGCAGCTCGATGTGGGTGGCGCGCGTGAGGGCCGACACGCTGGCCTTGTTTTTCAGCACGCCCACGGCCTGCGCCAATTGCGGGCCGTAGCGGTAGGATGCGGTCAGCGGCAAGCGCTGCAAGGTGGGGAATTCCTGCTCGAAGCGCTGGCGCAGGAAGCGGTGGTCGGCGCCCGACCACGTGTAGATCACTTGATCCTTGTCGCCGGCGCCGCAGAAAAACGCGTTGCCGCGGCGTATCAGCATGGTCAACAGGCGGAACGACGCTTCATTCAAATCGTGCAATTCATCGGCCACGATGATCTGGAAGGCCGGCAATTGCTGGCGCAGCGGCTCGTCGCCGTCGAGCATGCGCACGAGGTCGTAGGTGGCGTCGAACGGCGCGCGGAACTGGATGTCGCCCGTGTCGGCGCCGCGCAAGCCCTCGTATTCGCGCAGCCACAGGTAATGCGTGCGCGACATGCCCAGCAGCTCCAGGTTGTCGTCCAGGGAATTGCTTTCGAAGTCGGGATTCTGGAAATCGAGGCGCGCCTTGGTGCGCAGCTGCAATTTCAAGAATTCGGCGATGGCCCCGTTCGTCGTGTTGATTTCCAGCGGATAGCGGTGAGCATATTTTTCCGACACGACTTCCAGCGCTTCCCAGGCAATCGGGCGCAGCTCTTCATCACTGCGCATGGCTGCCACTTGCATGTTTTCCAGCTGCAACAGCACCTTGGCGGCAAAGGCGTCGAAGGTGTCGACCGTCAAGCGCTTGACGACACCGAGCGGCACACCCACTTCCAGCAGGCGCTGGCGCAGGGCCACGCGCGCCGCTTCCGTAAAGACGAGGGCCAGCATGCGTTCGGGCGCACGTCCCCGGTGCAGCGCTTCGGCCAGGCGCAGGGCCAGGGTCGTCGTCTTGGCCGCGCCGGCATTGGCGTCGATCAAGACCACCTTCTTTTGCGCCGTCTGGATGGCGACCTGCTCCGGCGTGGGCGTGATGCGTTTGGGAATGAACTGCGGGGCGTTATCTGTACTCAAAAGAATTCCTGAAATGGTTGCTACTCTCTGCGCCGTTACCAGGCGCAAGTGCGCAGGCCGGCAAAGATGTCGCCCCGTTCGGGCGCGTGGAAGGCGCGCATGCGGGGCGAATGCAGGCGCGGCGGCGTGGCGAAGGCGGCGCCGCGCAACACCTGGTGCTGCATGAAATACGGCGCCGAATATTCGCGCCAGGCATCGACCGCAAAGCCCGGATACGGTTCGAACGGCGTCGCCGTCCACTCCCACACCTGGCCCCAGTGAAAGCGCGGGTGGCCGGACAGCGCAGCATACTCCCATTCCGCCTCGGTCGCCAGGCGGCGCCCCGCCCAGGCACAGTACGCCTGCGCTTCATACAGGTTGATGTGGCGCACGGCTTCATTCGGCGGCAAGGTCGTGCGCTGGCCGAAACGCATGGTGCGCCATTGTGTCGCTTCGCGCAGCCAGTACAGGGGCGACGAGCGCTCCTGCTGCATCAGCCAGGCGCTGCCGGCCGCGCTCCAGAACTGGCGGTTCTGGTAGCCGCCGTCGGCGACAAAATCGGCAAACTGGGCGTTCGATACGGCGCAGGCATCGATGGAAAACGGCGGCACGTAGCAGGCATAAGGCGGCGATTCATTGTCGAAGGCAAACCCGGCCCCGCGCGGCGAGCCCAGTTCGATGGTGCCACCTGGAAAAGCGATCTCGCCCGCGCCTGGTGGCAAAGCCGGGCTGGCAGCCAGCGATTCCGGCGCTTCCAGGCCCAGCCATTGCAGGCCGGCCAGCATTTCCTCGCCACACAAGTCTTCATGCGCCAAGGCCAGACGGTACGGCGCCAGGGCGCTGTCGACATTGGCTTCGCGCGACAGTTTATCGAGCACCCGGTCGAGCACTTCGCGGCAATACGTCTTGACGGCGCCCGGACTGGGCAATTCCAGCTTCCAGCGCGTACGGTGCTCCACCATGTTGGCGTCGAACAAGTCGTCGCCGCGCGTCAGCAGCGAGTTATAAATGGCGTCGGCCGGATGGCTGGAAGCGGCTTCGCGCAGGACGTACCACTCGGCAAACCAGGCGATCTGTGCGAGTTGCCACAAGGGCGGATTGAGGCGCGGATGACGGGGCATGCCGGCCACCACGTCCAGGCCGGCAGTAACGTAACAGTCGAACAGCGATAAAGTAGTGTGGCGCGCAGCCTGCAGCGACTGGGCCAGTTGTTGCGCGCCGGCGTGGCGAAAAGAGGTGTTGATTAAAGTCATGGCCTGATTGTAACGACTTATGCCAACCTTGCACTAGTCGCAGAGGAAACAGGGAAGAAGTCCTCCCCTTCCCTCGCCTATTTGACCAGCAACTCGCCCTGCAGCGGCGTGACGACGGACTTGGGCATGCTGACGATGAAGCTGCTGCCCTTGTCGGCCACGGACTGGATGGCCAGGGTACCGCCATGGCGCAGCAGCACGTGCTTGACGATGGCCAGGCCCAGTCCCGTGCCCTGGGTTTCGCGCGAACGGCTCTTATCGACGCGGTAGAAACGTTCCGTCAGGCGCGAGATATGCTCCTGGCTGATGCCGATGCCCGTATCTTGCGCGATGAATTGCGGTCCGGCCGGGCCATCCTGCCAGCGCAGGGTGATGGTGCCGCCCGCCGGCGTGTAGCGCACGGCGTTCGACGCCAGGTTGCCGAATGCGCTGTACAGCTCGTCGTAGCTGCCCAGCACGTCGGGGCCGTCGCATTCCATGGTCACCTCATGCTTGCCGGCTGACAAGCCCTTGGCGTCGCGCAAGACTTGCTGCATCAGTTTCTTGATATCCACGGGCTCGGGGCGCAGCGGGTAGTCGACCGACTCCAGGCGCGACAGGGTCAGCATGTCCTCGATCAGATGCTGCATGCGGTGGCCCTGCTCCGTCATCAGCTTGAGGTGGGAGGCGCGCGTGGTGGCGTCCAGATCCAGCTCGGCGGAAGCGATTTCCAGGAAGCCGACGATGACGGTGAGCGGCGTGCGCAGTTCGTGCGAGGCGTTGGCGATGAAGTCGCGGCGCATCATTTCGATGCGTTCCGTCTCCGTCACATCGTGCGTGACGAGGATCTGGCGGCGGTTCTCGAATGGAATGATTTGCACGATCAGCTTGCGGTTGCGGAAGGTGATCGTCAGCGGCTGGTCGTAGCGGCCCAGGATGATGTAATCCATGAACTCGGGGCTGCGGATCAGGTTGGTCACGCGCATGCCCTTGTCGCGCTCGTGCGTGAGACCCAGGTGTTTCTCGGCGGCCGGATTGCACCATTCGAGGAACAGCACGTCGTCCATGATGACGACGCCGTCGGGCAGCAGGTGCATGGCCTGGCGGAAACGCGCCAGCCATTCCGTCAGCTCGGCCTGGTTTTTCTCGTCGTCGCGGCGCATGCGGTACAGGCGCGCGAAAATGCTGGTCCAGGCGCCCCAGCCGTCGGGCAGCTTGGCGCTTTGCGGATTGTCCAGCCAGTTACTCAGCTGGAACAGATACGACAGCTGTACGAACACCATCATGGCCATCAGCACGAAGGCGATGCCCAGCGCATACGTGGCGCCAAACAGATACCAGACGACGGCCACGCCCAGCAGCGCCAACACCATGCGCAAGGCGGCTGGTACCCAGAACAGCAATTTCGGATTCATAGAGTCAAGCTTTACTTTTCAGACAACATGTAGCCGACGCTGCGCACGGTCTTGATCAGGCTTTCCGCCTCTTTCAAGGCTTTGCGCAAGCGCAATACGTGGACATCGACCGTGCGTTCCTCGATCACCACATGGTCGCCCCACACCTTGTCGAGCAGCTGGCTGCGCGAAAACACGCGTTCCGGATGGGCCAGCAGGAATTTCAGCAGCTTGTATTCGGCGTGGCCGATATCGATCTTCTGTTCATCCATCATCACGGTGCAGCTGACGGGGTCCAGCGCTACGTTGCCGGCGCGCATGGGCGCCTGCGCGTGTTCCGGACTCTTGCGTCGCAAAAGAGCCTTGGCACGGGCCAGCAGTTCGCGCGGCGAGAACGGCTTGGTGACGTAATCGTCGGCCCCGCTGTTCAGGCCGGCCAGCTTGTCTTCTTCCATGCTCTTGGCGGTGAGCATGATGACGGGGATGGCGGCGAAATTGCGGTCGGCGCGGATGCGCGACAGCAGGCGCAAGCCCGTCTGGTCCGGCAACATCCAGTCAAGCAGGATCAGGTGCGGCGTGCGGTGCTGGATGAATTCCCAGGCATCGGCGACGTTTTGTACGGAACAGCAATTCCAGCCGGATTCGCGCAGCGAATAGGTCACCAGTTCAACGATGGCTGGCTCATCTTCAACAATCAATACCGTGGTTTTATCAGATGCCATAAAGCTTACTCAGGGAGCTCCTCGGAAATGGCGGGAGCAGCCACCTTGGTGTGGCGGATGTCCTTGCCTTCAACCACGTAAATCACGTATTCGGCGATGTTTTTCGCATGGTCGCCGATCCGTTCGATGGCCTTGGCCACCCACAGGGTATCGAGCGCCGCCGAAATCGTGCGCGGGTCTTCCATCATAAAGGTAATCAGGTTGCGCATGATAGACCGAAACTCATGGTCGATGATGGCGTCTTGCGCAATTAATTGTAATGCCTGTTTGCCATCGTTGCGCGCGAATGCGTCGAGCGCGTCGTGTAGCATGTCGGTGGCCGTATTGGCAATGCCGCGCACCATCTCGTAGTGATTGACGACGCCGTTGCCGCGCTTGTGCAGATTCTTCGCCACGCGGGCGATTTTGGTCGCCTCGTCGCCTACGCGCTCGAGGTCGGTAATCACCTTGATGGTGGCCATGATGGTGCGCAAGTCGTTGGCGGCCGGCTGGCGGCGCACGATCAAGTGGCTGCACGCGTCGTCGAGCGACACTTCGAGCTGGTTGACGACGTCGTCTTCGCGCATCACGCGATCCGCGCGCTCGGCATTGCCGATGCGGAAACACGTCATCGCGTCGAGGAACTGGGTTTCAACGATGCCGCCCATCAGCAGCACTTTCGAGCGGATCGCTTCGAGTTCGTTGTCGTATTGCTTGGATGAATGTTCGCCTATCATGCTGTCTCTCCGTATTCAGTTGTTGTGTATGCGCGGGGCGGATCAGCCGAAGCGGCCCGTGATGTAATCCTGCGTTTCCTTGCGGGCCGGATTCATGAAGATCTGGTCCGTTTCGCCGAATTCCACCAGCTCGCCCAGATACATATAGGCCGTGTAGTCGGAGCAGCGCGCCGCCTGCTGCATATTGTGCGTCACGATGGCGATCGTGTAATCCTGTTTCAGTTCGCTGATCAGTTCTTCCACCTTCGAGGTCGAGATCGGGTCCAGCGCCGAGGTCGGCTCATCGAGCAGCAAGACGTCAGGCTTGACGGCCACGCCGCGCGCGATGCACAAGCGCTGCTGCTGGCCGCCCGACAGCGACAGGCCGCTCTTGGTCAGCTTGTCCTTGACTTCGCCCCACAGCGCGGCCTTTTTCAGGGCCCACTCGACGCGCTCGTCCATCTCGCCCTTCGACAGGTCTTCATACAGGCGCACGCCGAAGGCGATGTTGTCGTAGACGGACATGGGGAACGGCGTCGGCTTCTGGAACACCATGCCGACCTTGGCGCGCAGCATGTTGACGTCCTGGTCCGCGTCGAGCACGTTGCGGCCGCGATACAGGATCGAGCCTTCCGCGCGCTGGCCCGGATACAGGTCGTACATGCGGTTCAGCGTACGCAACAGGGTCGACTTGCCGCAACCGGACGGGCCGATGAAGGCCGTGACCTTCTTCTCGTGGATGTCCAGGTTGACGTTATGCAAGCTTTGCGTTTTGCCGTAAAAAAAGTTCAGGCCCGAAATCTCGATGGTTTTTTTCTTTGGTGCCAGGTCTTGTGCTGGATTCATTTGCGTATTCATATGGGTTCGCTTCGCTCGGTATCTGTTTAATTAGGGACTTTTTGGCTGAACACGGTGCGCGACAGGATATTCAAGGCCAGCACGCTGAAGGTGATCAGCAGTGCGCCGCCCCAGGCCAGCGAGCGCCAGTTGTCGTACGGGCTCATCGCAAACGATGCGATGACGGACGGCAAGTTGGCCATCGGCGCATTCATGTTGAAGCTTTGGAACTGGTTATTCAGGGCCGTGAACAGCAGCGGCGCCGTTTCGCCGGCGATGCGGGCCAATGCCAGCAGTACGCCGGTGATCACGCCAGCTTTCACGGCGCGCAAGCGCACGAGGGTGGCCACTTTCCAGCGCGGCGCGCCGAGGGCAAACGCGGCTTCCAGCAGGCTGTTCGGTACCAGACGCAGCATATTGTCCGTCGTGCGCACGACCACGGGCACGGCGATCAGCGACAGCGCGATGGCGCCCGCATAACCGGAGAAGTGTTTCACATGGGCCACGTACAGCGCATACACGAACAGGCCGATGACGATCGATGGCGCCGACAGCATGATGTCGGTGACGAAACGCGTCACTTGCGCCAGCTTGTTTTCTTCGCCGTATTCGGCCAGGTAGATGCCGGCCAGGATGCCGATCGGGGTGCTGACGACGGTGGCCAGGCCCACCATCAGCGCGCTGCCGACGATGGCATTGATCAAGCCGCCGCCTTCGCTGCCGGGAGCCGGCGTCGTTTGTGTGAACAGGTCGATGGACAGTGCGCCGAAACCCTTGATCACCAGGGTGAACAAAATCCACACGAGCACGGCCAGGCCCAAGGCCATGGCGGCCACCGACAGGGCGATGCCGACACGGTGCATCAGCAGGCGCTTGCGGTAGACGGGGTTCATGGCCGGCTTGGCCGGAGCGTCGAGAGTGCTTACTTGGCTCATTTAGTGCCTTCCTTGCGGGACATGCCAGCCAGCATCAGCTTGGCGGCGGATAAGACGATAAAGGTGATGACGAACAGGATCAGGGCCAGCGAGAACAGCGAGGACACGTGCAGCGCAGATTGCGCTTCGCCGAACTCGTTCGCCAGCAGGGAGGTGATGCTGTTACCGGCGGCAAACAGCGACCACGACAGTTTATTCGCATTGCCGATGACGAAGGTCACGGCCATGGTCTCGCCCAGCGCGCGGCCCAGGCCCAGCATGACGCCGCCAACGACGCCGGTCTTGGTGTATGGCAAGACGATCTTGCGCACCACTTCCCAGCGCGTGCAGCCCAGGCCGTATGCGGATTCCTTCAGCACGGCTGGAACGATCTCGAACACGTCGCGCATCACGGAAGCGATGAAGGGGATGATCATGATGGCCAGCACCAAGCCGGCCGTCAGCAGGCCGATGCCCATCATGGGGCCGCTGAACAGCTGGCCGATGACGGGCACGTTGCCCAAGGTGGCTTTCAGGATGGGCTGGACGTGGTCGGCAAACAGGGGCGCGAACACGAACAGGCCCCAGATGCCGTAGATGATCGACGGCACGCCGGCCAGCAGCTCGACAGCCGTGCCCAGCGGGCGGCGCAGCCAGGCCGGGCAGATTTCCGTGAGGAACAGGGCAATGCCGAAGCTGACGGGAAAGGCGATCAGCAAGGCGATGACCGACGTCACCAGGGTGCCGATGATGGGGATCAGGGCGCCGTACTGGTCATTGACGGGGTCCCATTCCGCGGACACGATGAAATGCAGGCCGAAGGTCTTGAAGGCCGGTATCGATTCCATGATCAGCGAAATGATGATGCCGACCAGGACGATCAGCACCGACAGGGCGAACAGCATCGTCACCTTGTGGAACATGAAATCCTGGAAGCGCTGCTTGCGCATGGTGGAAAGCATTTGCGCGTGACTGATGGAATCGGTCATGGTGCCGCCTGGCATGGGGATCGTGGAGGAGGTAGATTGTGCGCTCATAGTGTGCCATATGGGTGGTACTGCAGGTACTGCTATTTTTATCGTGCTCTTTTAGCCGGGAACGCCTGCAAGGGCTTGCGGGCGGTCCTGGCTAACTCCCTGCCCCGCCGTGCTGCTGGCGGGGCAAGGATGTCAGGTACTTACATGGTCAAGCTATCGAATTAATAGATGGCTTTGCCCGATGCATCTTTCAGGTTGGCTTTCCACGATTCCTGCACCAGTTTCACGACCGATGCCGGCATAGGCACGTAGTCCAGTTCAACGGCAGCGGCGCCGCCGTTTTTGTAGGCCCAGTCGAAGAATTTCAGGACTTCTTTGGCCTTGGCTGCGTCAGCCTGGACTTTGTGCATCAGGATGAACGACACGCCCGTGATAGGCCAGCTGTTCTTGCCAGCCTGGTCGGTCAGGACCACGCCGAAGCCTGGGGTTTGCGTCCAAGGTGCCGAAGCGGCTGCTGCCTTGAAGTTTTCGTCGTCAGGCTGCAGGAAGTTGCCGTCCTTGTTTTGCAGCTGGGTGTGCGACATCTTGTTTTTCTTGGCGTAAGCCCACTCGACGTAGCCGATCGAACCCTTGATACGCTGCACGTTGGCGGCGACGCCTTCGTTACCCTTGCCGCCCACGCCCACGGCCCATTTCACAGCCGAGCCAGCGCCGATTTTCGATTTGAATTCCGGGTTGGTTTTCGACAGGAAGTCGGTGAACAGGAACGACGTGCCCGAACCGTCGGCGCGGTGCACCACGGTGATTTCCGTGTCCGGCAGCTTGACGCCACTGTTCAGTGCGGCGATTTCAGGCGCGCTCCACTTGGTGATCTTGCCCAGGTAGATGTCGGCAACGACTTTACCCGTCATTTTCAGCTGGCCTGGGGTTACGCCGTCCAGGTTGACGATCGTGACCACGCCGCCCATGATGGCCGGGAACTGCATCAGGCCCGCTTCTTCCAGCTCTTCCGCCTTCAAAGGCATGTCCGAAGCGCCGAATTCAACAGTCTTGGCCTTGATTTGCTTGATGCCAGCGCCGGAACCGACGGACTGGTAGTTCAGGCCATTGCCCGTGTTGGCTTTGTACGTCTCAGCCCATTTGGCGTAGATCGGGTACGGGAAGGTTGCGCCAGCACCTGTCATATCTGCCGCCATGACGGAAGCGGAAGAAAATGCCATCGCTGCCGAAGCACCCACGACGATAAATTTGAACATTTGCTTCATTTGCATATCAAGTCCTCAGGGTTGTTGGGGCTCAAAGTCCCGGTTGAATGCTGCGCAGTCTAGCAAGCGAATATGACAGCTTTATGACATGGCCAAAAAATCCTGAAATAATTGCCTACGCCCGGGGAATTGCCATTTTCGGCGCGAAAAATGACAGGACCGGCGACGCTTTATGACAGCTTATGTCACGCTTACGTCATATTTCATGATTACACTCACAACGCGTCATACATGATGAAATACGGCTAGAATTAACTATCTGCAAAGACAAAAGAATATGAAACCTGAACTGCACACGGAAGTGACCAAATCGGGCATCCTGCTTGACCGCGAGTTGTCGCAACTGACTTTCAACCGGCGCGTGATGGCCCAGGCGGAAGACCCGAACATTCCGCTGCTCGAGCGCCTGCGCTACCTGTGCATCGTCAGCAGCAATATGGATGAGTTCTTCGAAGTGCGCGTGGCCAGCCTCTTGGCGGCTGGCAGCATCGGCGGTTCGCTGGCCGGCCACCCTGCCCTGGCGGCCAACCTGGAGCGCATCGGCAAGGAATGCCATGCGCTGGTGGAGCGCCAGTACGAGATATTAAATAGCGAAGTCTTGCCGGCCCTGCGCGAAGCGGGCGTGCATTTGCTGCGCGACAGCGACCGCAACGAGGCGCAGCGCGCGTGGGTCAAGCAGTATTTCGACCGCGAAGTGCGCCCCCTGCTGACGCCAATCGGCCTCGACCCGGCCCACCCGTTCCCGCAAGTAGTCAATAAAAGTCTCAATTTCATCGTTTCGCTGAGCGGCAAGGATGCGTTCGGGCGCGGCACGGCGATCGCCATCGTCAAGGCGCCACGCGTCTTGCCGCGCGTCATCAAGCTGCCGGACGAGATTTCCGGCGATGGCGTGTCCTTCTGTTTATTGTCGTCTGTCATCCATGCGCACATTTCCGACCTGTTCGCCGGGCGCGAAGTAATCGCCTATTCGCAGTTCCGCGTCACGCGCGACAGCGACCTGTGGGTGGACGAGGATGAAGTCAAGAATCTGCGCCAGGCCCTGAAAGGCGAGCTGGTCGGCCGCCAGTTCGGCACCTCGGTGCGCCTGGAAGTGGCGCGCAATTGCCCGCCAGAATTGTCGCAATTCCTGCTCGACCAGTTCAGCCTGGATCAAAGCCGGCTGTACCGCGTCAACGGCCCCGTCAATCTGGTGCGCCTGTCGGAAATGATCGACCACGTCAAGCAGCCCGAGCTGCGCTTCCCGCCGTTCTTCCCCGGCCTCGCGCATAAAGCCATCGGCAACGACATCTTTGCCGCGCTGAGCAAGCACGACATCCTGCTGCACCACCCCTACCAGTCGTTCCAGACGGTGATCGACTTCATCCGCAGCGCCGCCTACGATCCGTCCGTCGTCGCCATCAAGCAGACGATCTACCGCACGGGCATGAACTCGGACCTGATGGAGTCGCTGATCACGGCGGCGAAGATGGGCAAGGAAGTGACCGTCATCGTGGAATTGATGGCGCGTTTCGACGAAGAGGCCAATATCAACTGGGCCGACAAACTGGAACAGGCGGGCGCACAGGTCGTGTACGGCGTCGTGGGACTGAAAACCCATGCCAAGGTAGCGCTCGTCATCCGCCGCGAAGAAGGCGCGCTGCGCTTCTACGCCCACTTGGGCACCGGCAACTATCACCCGACAACGACCAAGCTGTACACGGACTTCGGTTTGCTGACGGCCAACCAGGACCTGGCCGTCGAAGTCAATGAAGTCTTCATCCACCTGACCAGCCTGACCAAGCCGCACAACCTGAACCACTTGTGGCTGGCGCCGTTCGGCCTGCAAAGCGAGATCATCAAGGCCATCCGCAACGAGGCGAAGATCGCCAGATCCGGCCGGCGCGGGCGCATCATCGTGAAAGTCAACGCGCTCGTCGACGAATCCGTGATCCGCGCCCTGTATGCGGCCTCGACCGATGGCGTGAAGATCGACCTGATCGTGCGCGGCGCCTGCACCCTGAAGCCGGGCGTGCCTGGCCTGTCGGAAAACATCAAGGTGCGCTCCGTGATCGGCCGTTTCCTCGAACACAGCCGCATCTATTACTTCCGCAACGACCTGGCGCACGATGTCTACCTGGCCAGCGCCGACTGGATGAGCCGCAACCTGTTCCGCAGGGTGGAAGTGGCGTTCCCTGTGCTTGACCGGGCGCTGAAACGGCGCGTGATCGCCGAGGGCCTGAATCCGTATTTGAAGGATAATACAAATGCATGGGAACTGGAGCCGACCGGTCATTACGCACGCCGCAAGCCGCGCGGCAAGCAAACGCCGTTCAGCGCCCAGCAATACCTGATGCACACACTGGGCACGCCGGGCGCGGAGGTCGGCGAATAGGCAATTCAACACAGAGGAGTACAGCATGGATCTCATCTTGTGGCGACACGCAGAAGCCGAGCCGGGCGTCCCCGACCTCGAACGCGCCCTGACCGTCAAAGGCCAGAAACAGGCGCGCCGCATGGGGGAATGGCTGGCCTCGCAACTACCGGAAAATTGCCGTATCCTCGTCAGCCCCGCCCTGCGCACCCTGCAAACGGCGGAGGCGCTGGGGCGCAAGTTCAAGCTGATGCCGGAACTGGCGCCCGGCGCCGAGGCGGAAGACATCCTGAAGGCGGCCAACTGGCCCGGCGGCAAGGAAACCGTGCTCATCGTCGGGCACCAGCCCACCCTGGGCCAGGCGGCCGCCCTGCTGCTGACGGGCGAGGAACAGGAATGGGAAATGCGCAAGGCCAGCGCCTGGTGGTTTTCACAGCGCGAGCCAGGCGACCCCGTCAGTATCTATTTGAAGGCGGTGATGGCGCATGACCTGGTGGTGAAGTAAGGGTCGTGAAAAAGGGGGCGATGCGGGGAAATGCGCAAAAAGTGCGCTGGGACAAATACTAGTGGCGTTCGCAACTCAGCAGCCTTGTAAAGCGCTGCCGATCTGCTAGAGTTTAATTGCATCAACTACGTGCAAGAGCCCTGCTCCCGCACATTGAGCAACCCAGCGGACAGCCGTCCAACGGCGGCTGAAAGACCATGTTAATCACCTTCCTCGTTTTTCTCTTCATCGCCATCTTCGCCGCCATCATCGGCTTTGTCGCCTTTGAACTGGTCGAAGAAATGCGCGGCAGCCACCATAAGCTGATGGACCGCTATCACGAGTAGCGCTCACCTCGGCACTATCGCATGGCGCCAGCGACGGCCCAACAGGCCCGTCCCTCGCGCCATCATCGTTTTTATACTCCCGTCTTACACTCCCGTTTTGAACTTCGTATAGATGCGCGTCATCAAGCGGCGGATATCGGCCGTGGTCGCTTCAGGCGCGGCCATGCGCTGCTTGTCGGCGTCCGACAGGAAGATGGCCTTGTTCTCGCCGATGTCCTTGCGCACATATTTGATGCTGGCCGGATTCGGGTTCGCATAGAACACCTTGTTGCTCAGGCTGGCATGCACTTGCGGGCGCAAAATATAGTTGATGAACAGGTGCGCATTGTTCGGGTGCGGCGCGTCGGCCGGGATGGCCATGGTGTCGAACATCAAGGCGGCCGTCTTCGGCACCAGCACCTGGATCACATTGCCGTTCTTCGCATCGATGGCGCGCTGGCGCGCGATATTGATGTCGCCCGACCAGCCCAGTGCCACGCAGACGGAACCGTTGGCCATGTCATTGATGTAGCCTGACGAGCTGAACAGAGTCACGTAGGGACGGATCGATTGCAGCACTTTGCCCGCTTCCTGGTAGTCGGCGGCCGTTTTCGAGTAGGCGGGCTTGCCCAGGTATTGCAGGGCGGCCGGCAGCACTTCCGACGGCGAGTCGAGGAAGGACACGCCGCACGATTTCAGCTTGGCTGCATATTTCGGGTCGAAAATCAGTTCCCAGGCGTTGTCGGGCATGGGCATGCCGCCCAGCGCGGCCTTGACCTTGTTGACGTTGATGCCCACCGTCGTGTAGCCCCACAGCCAGTCGACCAGGTAATCGTTGTTCGGGTCGATCTTCGACAGCTTGGCCTGCAGGTTCGGGTCCAGATTGCCCAGGTTCGTCAGCTTGCTCTTGTCGAGTTTACGCAGCAGGCCCGCATCGATCTGCAGGCGCGCCCACTGGGCCGTCGGCACGACGATGTCGTAGCCGGACTTGCCCGCCACCAGTTTCGCATTGAGGATTTCGTTATTGTCGAAAACGTCGTAGCGCACCTTGATGCCCGTTTCCTTCTCAAAATTCTTGATCGTATCGTCGCCGATATAGTCCGACCAGTTATAGATGTTCAGGACCTTCTCTTCCTGAGCCTGAGCGTGCGCAGGCAAGGCCAGTACGGCCGCTGCCAAGGCCAATCCCACTCCAATGCGCCGCCCTGCTTGCCATGTGTTTGCCATCGTACCGCCTCCGGAATTAGTCAGAAAATAGTGACGATGATAGCAAGAAGGGCGGCATCAGGTCTAGCCTGATACCGCCCTGCTTTCACCGCTGGGGTCAGACCCCCAACACCGCCAACGCAAAATTCAGCGCTAACAATGACGAGGGTCTGACCCCGGCCTTTGCGACATTACACCTTATCCAGCCCCACCTGCGCACCCGCAAACACCAGGTTGCCGTTCTGGGCGTCGATGCGGATCTCGTCTTTCGGGCCGAATTTGCCTTCCAGGATCAGCTTCGACAGCGGATTTTCGATCTGCTGCTGGATCGCCCGCTTCAAAGGACGGGCGCCATACACCGGGTCGTAGCCCGCTTCGGCGATTTGCTGCAAGGCCGCGTCGGTCAGGCTCAGCTGCATGTCCATGCGCGCCAGGCGTTCTTCGAGAATCTTCAGCTGGATCTTCGCGATCGCGCCGATGTTTTTCTCGTCGAGGCCGTGGAACACGACGATTTCGTCGATACGGTTGACGAACTCGGGACGGAAGTGCGAGCGTACCTCGGCCATCACGGCCAGCTTCACGACACCGGGATCATCGCTTTCCATGGCCTGGATTTTATGCGAACCCAGGTTCGAGGTCATGATGATGACGGTATTCTTGAAGTCCACCGTGCGGCCCTGGCCATCCGTCATGCGTCCGTCGTCGAGCACTTGCAGCAGCACGTTGAAGACGTCGGCATGGGCCTTTTCCACTTCGTCGAGCAGGATCACGCTGTACGGCTTGCGGCGCACGGCTTCCGTCAGGTAGCCGCCCTCGTCGTAGCCCACGTAGCCCGGTGGCGCGCCGATCAAACGGGCCACGGAATGCTTCTCCATGAACTCGCTCATGTCGATGCGGATCATCGATTCTTCCGTATCGAACAGGAAAGTGGCCAGCGCCTTGCTCAATTCCGTCTTGCCGACGCCCGTCGGCCCCAGGAACATGAAGGAACCGTACGGACGGTTCGGATCGCTCAAGCCGGCGCGCGAGCGGCGGATGGCGTCCGCCACGGCCGTGATCGCCTCATCCTGGCCCACGACGCGCTCATGCAGCTTCTCTTCGATATGCAGCAGCTTGTCGCGCTCGCCCTGCATCATGCGCGACACGGGTATGCCCGTCGCGCGCGACACCACTTCGGCGATTTCCTCGGCGCCCACTTCCGTGCGCAGCAGCTTCGGCTGGTCGGGGTCGAGTTTCGGCATGCCGCTGTCAGCCTGCTTAAGCTGGGCTTCCAGCTGCGGCAGCTTGCCGTACTGCAGCTCCGACACTTTCTGCCAGTTGCTCTCGCGCGTGGCCTGCTCCATCTGCAGCCTGACGTTTTCGATCTCTTCCTTGATGTGCGTGCTGCCTTGCACCACGGCTTTTTCCGCCTTCAGGATTTCCTCGAAGTCATTGTATTCGCGCTGCAGCTTGACGATCTCTTCCTCGATCAGGCCCAGGCGGCGCAACGAGGCCTCGTCCTTTTCCTTCTTGACGGCTTCGCGCTCGATCTTCAGCTGGATCAAGCGGCGCTCCAGCTTGTCCATCACTTCCGGCTTCGAATCGATCTCGATCTTGATCTTCGCCGCCGCCTCGTCGATCAGGTCGATCGCCTTGTCGGGCAGGAAGCGGTCCGTGATGTAGCGGTGCGACAGCTCGGCGGCGGCAATGATGGCCGCGTCCGTGATCTCCACCTTGTGGTGCAGCGCGTATTTATCCTGCAAGCCGCGCAGGATGGCAATCGTCGCTTCCACGGTCGGCTCGTCGACGAGCACTTTCTGGAAGCGCCGTTCCAGCGCGGCATCCTTCTCGATGTACTTGCGGTACTCGTCGAGGGTCGTCGCGCCCACGCAATGGAGCTCGCCGCGCGCCAGCGCCGGCTTGAGCATATTGCCCGCGTCCATCGCGCCTTCGGCCTTGCCCGCGCCCACCATGGTGTGCATCTCGTCGATGAAGACGATGGTTTGCCCTTCATCCATGGCCAGTTCCTTCAGCACGGATTTCAGGCGCTCCTCGAATTCGCCGCGGAATTTCGCGCCGGCCAGCAAAGCGGCCATGTCCAGCGACAGTACGCGCTTGCCTTTCAGGGACTCGGGCACTTCGCCATTGACGATGCGCTGCGCCAGGCCTTCGACGATGGCCGTCTTGCCCACGCCCGGTTCGCCGATCAGCACGGGATTGTTCTTGCTGCGGCGCTGCAGGATCTGGATGGTGCGGCGGATTTCATCGTCGCGGCCGATCACAGGGTCGAGCTTGCCCTTGCGCGCCCGCTCCGTCAGGTCCAAGGTGTATTTTTTCAAGGCTTCGCGCTGGCCTTCGGCCTCTTGCGAGTCGACCTTGTTGCCACCGCGCACGGCGTCGATGGCCGCTTCCAGTGCCTTGCGGGTCAGGCCGTTTTCGCGCGCCAGCTTGCCGCAGTCGGACTTGTCGTCCGTCATCGCCAGCAAGACCATTTCGCTGGAGACGAACTGGTCGCCCGCCTTCTGCGATTCCTTGTCAGCGAGGTTCAGCAAGGCGACGAATTCGCGGCTGACCTGCACGTCGCCGCCCGTGCCCGATACCTTGGGCAAGCGTTCGATCGAGGCGCCCAGGGCCTTGGACAGGCCGCCCACGTTGACGCCGGCACGCTGCAACAGCGAGCGGGCGCCGCCGTCGTCCTGGTTCAACAGGGCCGTCAGCAAATGGACTGGTTCGATATAGGGGTTGTCATTGCCCACGGCCAAGCTTTGCGCATCGGCCAGGGCTTCCTGTAATTTGGTAGTGAGTTTGTCTTGTCGCATGAAAAGCGCTCCCGGTTAATTAGTTGTTAACCAAATTGGGGTGAGAGAGTACTTTTCAAGCATACACAAAGCAGAAAACCGATGCATTTGGGCAAAAGCTACGGTGCGGGACCCGTACGATTCAAATGGCGCTTGCTTTTGCAGCCCACTTGTTTAACGCCGTCTCGTCGCTGTCGCGCGCATCGACCCAGCGCGCCCCTTCGGGCGTGTCTTCCTTCTTCCAGAATGGCGCTTCCGTCTTCAGGTAGTCGATGATGAATTCGCAGGCGGCGAAGGCCTCGCCCCGGTGGGCGGACGAGACCGCCACCAGCACGATCTGCTCCTGCGGCAGCAGGGGACCTACACGGTGGATCACCAGCGCGCCGGACAGGGGCCAGCGCTCGCGCGCCTGCTCGACGATGGCTACAATGGACTTTTCCGTCATGCCCGGATAATGCTCGAGCTCCATGGCGGCCACGTCCAGTCCTTCGTTCATGTCGCGCACCGTGCCGACGAAGCCGACGACGGCGCCCACCTTGGGGTTGCCTGCACGCAATTGTGCGATTTCTTGACCCAAGTCAAAATCAGCTTGCTGGACGCGGACGGTGGTACTCATTTGACGTTGCCTCCGATACGGCGCAGCAAGGTTTCGATGCGGCTGGCCGTGCGCGCATCGGTGGCGGCGGCAATCGCGCACAGCTGCATCAGCTGCGACGCTTGCGTGAGCGGCTTCTGGCCCGATTTCAGCGACGATTGCAGCACTTCCACCTGCATTTTCAGGCGGTCGCGGGCAAATTCGGCGCCGCTGTCGACGCCGGCGACGATTTCCAGGCGCAAGACTTCAGCGAGCAAGCGCTCCTCGTTGGCCTGCAATTGCCGCACGTAGGCGGCGCTGCCCTCGCCCAGCGCGGCCTGGGCGGCGGCAAAGCGCTGCTGCAGGCTGCGTTCGTATTGTGCGTCGAGCGGCGGCAAGGCGCTCCAGCGCTCGCTCCATGCTTGCGCATCGGTGCCAGCGCCATCAGCCAGTGCCGCTTCCAGCGACTGCACCAGGCGCAGCTTGTCGCGCAAGGCATTGGCCTGGGCCGCGCCAGCCCGTTCAGCGATGGCGTCCGCTTGCGCTTGCACGCCGGCGACGGCCGCCTGGTAGCGCTGCTCGATCTTCGCTTCGCTGGCGCGCGGCACGGGGCCCGTGGCGTTCCAGGCGGCGCGGGTGTCGCGCAGCAAGTGGTTGATGAAGGCGGTGCGGCTCTTGTCATCGCCCTCGGGCACGACGGCCGTTTCCAGCGCGGCGCACAGCGCTTCGCGCGCATGCAGGTGTTCGCGGCGCTCGTGGTCGGCCGCGTGGGCCGTTTCCTTGCGCTTGGCGAAGATGTCGTCGCAGGCGGCGCGGAAACGCTGCCACAGCGCCTGTTCCGCGCGGCGCTCGAGCGGCAAGGCTTTCGCCAGTTCCTGCCATTTATCCTGCAAGGCTTTCAGCATGTCGACCGTGTTGCGCTCCGAAGGCTTGAGCAAGCCCACTTCGACGATCAATTGTTCGCGGCGCGCCGTCTCGATCTGGCGCTGCGTATCGAGCGGCTTCGACAGGGCGTCCAGCGCGGCGCCAAATTCCGCGTCCAGGCGTTTCTTTTCCTTGCGGTCGATGGTGCCCAGGCGCGTCCACGCCTGGCGCAAGCGCTGCGAGGCGGACGCGACGTGTTTCCAGTCGGTACTCTCTTCGGCCGCCAGGGCCGCCGTTTCCGCGATCAGTTCCTGGGCCTTCGCCGCATTGCCGTGGCGCTCTTCGGCCAGCTGCTTGAAATGCTGGGCCGCCGGCGCATAGGCCACGCTGCAGGCCGCGTCGAAACGCTCCCACAAAGACTTCGGTGCGGGACCGGACAAGGTGTCGAGCGACTTCCAGCGCTCGCGCAGGCTGCCCACTTTCTTGGCCAGCTCGGCCATTGGGAGTTGCTGCGCCGGCAATTCCTCGCCCGCCTTGACCAGTTCCTCGCGCGACACGTTGCCGCCCCAGCGCGCCCAGTCGGCCAGGCGCTTGAACTCTGCGCGCACATGGGCCAGGCGGTCAGCTTGCGCCGGCGTCAAACGGCCGTGCTTGGTGTCGCGCAAAGTCTTGTCGTGTTCGGAAGCCACGTGCAGCAAGCCATCCTGCAGGGCCGCTTCCATGGCGTCGAGCACCTTGAAGAATTGCTCTGTCGCTTCTTTCGACACGGGTGCGTGTTCCTGACGCGGCTTGCGCGGTACAGGTACAGGCTCGGCATGGGCCGCTGCGGCCTCTGGCACCGCGTGCACGGGCGCCGGCGCGCTGGCCAGCACGGCCGCAAATTGCTGCTGCAAGCTGTCGGACAATGGCGACTCGGGCAGGCGCGGCAAAGCTTGCCAAGCGCGTTTCAAGACATCCACGTCCAGAGTGGCGGCGTCCTGCGCCTGCCATTCGGCCAGCGCGGCCTGACGCGCGTCGAACACGGCCTGGTGCTGCTGCAGCGCTTGCAAGACGGACTGCGCCTGCTCGCGCGCCTGCGTGAAATCGGTTTCCAGGTGTTTCGGCACAGAGGCGCGCTCGGGCGATTGCGCATGCTGCGCATGTTCCGCATCGAGGCGGGCCAGCGCCTGCGCCAGCTCGCCGGCGGACTGGCCGCTGGCAGCCAAGGCGCGCGCGGCGGCGACGGCGTCAATCACGGCGCGCTGCAGCGCCACTTGCGCTTCCAGGCGGGCGGCCAGTGCGGCGCGCGCGGCGGCAAACGCCGTCGCCAGCTCGGGCGTGGCCTTGATGACTTGCCATTGGCGGTCCAGCTCGGCAACCTGGTTCGGGCTCAGCTTTTCATCGTTCAACAGGCGCTGTACCGTGTCGATGCTGGCCTGGGCGCGTTGCGTCTCGGCTGCCTGGTGGCGGATCAGGTCGATGCGGCCCTGCATCAGTTTGGCCACGCGGCGGTCCGTGTTGCGCATGGCGTGGTGGACTTTTTCCAGCAAGGGCAAGGCGTGGACGTGTTCGGCCGCGATCAGACGGGCATCGGCAAATTCGCTGGACATGATGAAATCGGCAGCGGCGGCTTCGTCGCCGGCCACGGCATGGGCACGCGCAACCTGTTCGGCGCGGCGCGATGCGCTCTGCGCCGAGGCGGCGGCCTGTTCTGCCACGACAGGATCGGGTGCGGCAGTCTTGCTGGCAGAACGCTTGAAGAGAAATTCGAACATGACGGGTTTCGCGTGGATCAAAACCACCATCATAACAAAGCCCGGAGTATTGCATCGGACAGGTATGTACAAGTTACCAATTGAGCAACACAGTGATTAGCACAGTGAGTAACACAGCATTTCCCCCATGGGAGCGCCAGCGCAAAATCAGGGCGGCGCCCCCGGCGCAAGCGCGAGAACGGGGTGTGTGCTCGCTCCCCGTTCAAGCCTGCGCGCGCAGCGGCTGCGGCGGCACGGGCGACGTGGACTCTGTGCCATCCTCTATCGTTTCGGCGCTGCCGCCGGCTGCCGGCAAAACAAAGGGCAGCACCTGCGCCTTGCCACGGCGCGCTTCCTGCGCGCGCGCGTCATGGGCGAGGAACTGGTAGGCGATGGCAAACCACGTTTCGCCGACGATGACCTTGCGCGCCAGCGCGAACAGTTCGCGCTCTTCTTTTTCCAGGCGCTGCAGCAAGGCCGCGCAAAAGGCGTCGATGGCCGCGCACAGCTGCTCGGCCTGCGATTCGGAATGGTCGATGGCGGCGCCCACGCGCTGCTGCACGACGTTGATGCTTTCCAGCGCCGCATGGTTCAAACCGTTGAGCTCATTGAGCAAACCGTCCGCATGCGGCGCGGCCTGGCGGATGGCGGGGATCAGATACATCTCCACCTTGCGCCAGTAGCCGCCCTGGTACAGCCGGCTCAGCCAGTCGCCCGCATACTGCAGCTGGGCCAGATTGAGCCGGCTTTGGTGGCGCAGCTGCACATGCATGTATTTCTGAAAAGCCAGCAGGCTCATGCGGATGCTGGCCTGTTCCACCGACAGGGAAACCAATATATATGTTGCCGTAAGCATGCACTCACTCCCGAAAATGCGCTGGATATCTGATCCTGGAAGTGAAAGTGTAAAGACTACCGACAGCGGCCGGTTTGATCCTGCACAAACCCGCGGCGGGCCAGCCGCGCTTTCTTTTACGGCGCGCGCAAGCCGATATGCAGGTTGACAACACCAGGCTCTTCCGACGGCGTGACGTCGCCGCCAAAGCTTTTCACCAGCCGCTGCATGCCCTTGTTGCGCGCCATGGCCTCGCCCACCAGCGCCTCCGTGCCGCGGCTGCGGAAATAATCGACGAGCTTTTCAAACAGGATGTGGCCCAGTCCCTTGCCTTTCAGGGCCGAGCGCACGGCGATGGCGAAGTCGGCGTGGATATTGTCCGGGTCGGCCACGGCGCGCACCACGCCTAGGGTTTCCGGCTTGCCGTCCGGCCCCGTGTGCGTGGCAATGAAGGCCATGGCGCGGTCGTAATCGATCTGCGTCAGGCGCGCCAGCTGCGACACGGGCAGCTCGCGCATGGATGTAAAGAAGCGCAGGCGCACGTCGTCCGGGTCCAGCGCGTGGAACAGGTCCATGTGCTGCGGCGCATCCTCGGGGCGGATGGGGCGCAGCAGAATCGGCTGGTCCATCCACGTCACCTGCTCTTCCAGTTCCTGCGGATACGGGCGGATGGCCAGGCGGTCGCGCTGCTGGCCCGGCTGCAAGCGGATGCGCGCGTCGAGGGCGATCACGCCATCGGCATCGGCCACGAGCGGGTTGATGTCGAGTTCGGCCAGTTCGCCGATGTCGGCCACCAGTTCGGCCACCTGGATCAAGGTGTAGCAGATGGCGTCGATGTCGGCCGGCGGCTGGTTGCGGTAGCCGGCCAGCAGTTTCGACACGCGCGTGCGCGCCAGCATGTCGCGCGCCAGCACCATGTTCAGCGGCGGCAGGCCGATGGCGTGATCGGCCGTCACTTCCACGGCGATGCCGCCCTGCCCCACGAGGATCACGGGGCCGAAGGCGGCGTCGGTCGTCACGCCGACGATCAATTCATGCGATTGCGGCCGGCGCGCCATCTGCTGCACCGTGAAGCCGTCGATCAGCGCGTCGGGGCGCATGCGGCGCACGCGCTTGAGCATGGCGGCGGCGGCCGTGCGCAGGATGTCGGGCGTGTCGAGGTCGAGCGCCACGCCGCCCACGTCGGATTTGTGCGCGATGTCGGGCGAATGGATCTTCAGCGCGACGGGATAGCCGATGTCGGCCGCCACGGCCAGCGCCTCTTCCACGTCGGCTGCCATGCGCGTGGTGGCGACGGGAATGCCGTAGGCGGCCAAAATCTCTTTCGAGCGGCATTCGCCGAGCACCGTCTGGCCGGCTGCCAGCGCGGCGGCGACGATTTCGCGCACCCTGGCGCGGCGCGGCGTGGCCGACATGGGCAGCTGCGCCGGCACCTGCATCAGGGTTTCCTGGTTGCGCCGGTACTGCACGATCTGCATGAAGCCATGCACGGCCTTTTCCGGCGTGTCGTAGGTGGGAATGCCGGCCCGGTTGAAGACCTGGCGCGCGGGCGCCACGGTGGTGCCGCCCAGCAGGCATGACAGCACCGTGCGCGAAGTGGCCTTGATCAGCGGCGTGACGGCTTCGGCGATGTCGATCGACGAGACCATGGCCGTGGGCGCGTGCAGCAGCAGCAAGGCGTCCGCCTGCGGCTCGTCGAGCAGCGGCTTGATGGCGTCGGCATAGCGCTGCACGGCCGCGTCGCCGGGCAAGCCCACGGGGTTGTCGTGCGACCAGCCCCGTGGCAGCGCCTTTTCCAGCGCGATCACGGTATCGGGCGACAGCTCGGCCAGCTTGCCCCCGCTGCTCACCAGCGCGTCGGTCGCCATCACGCCCAGGCCGCCGCCGTTGCACAGGATCGCCAGGCGCTCGCCGCGCTGCGAGCGGATGTGCGTGAGGGTTTCCACGGCGTCGAACAGCTCTTCGGCCGAATACACGCGCAGCATGCCGGCGCGGCGGATGGCCGCGTCGTACACGGCGTCGGAGCCGGCCAGCGCGCCCGTGTGCCAGGCAGCCATGGCCGCGCCTTCCGCCTCGCGCCCCGCTTTCAGGACGATCACGGGTTTGCTGCGCGCGGCCGCCCGCGCGGCCGACATGAACTTGCGCGCCGCCTGGATATCTTCCATGTACAGCAGGATGGCGGCCGTGTCGATGTCGCCGGCCAGGTAGTCGAGCAGGTCGCCAAAATCGATGTCGTAGCTGGCGCCGAGCGAAATGAACTTGGAAAAGCCCACGCCGTGCGCATTGGCCCAGTCAAGCACGCCCGACACCAGCGCGCCCGATTGCGAGACGAAGGCGATCTTGCCGCTCGTCGCGCCGACATGGGCGAAGCTGGCGTTCAAGCCCAGTTTCGGCACGAGCAGCCCCATGCTGTTGGGGCCCAGGATGCGCAGCAGGTGCGGCTTGGCCGCTTTCAGCATGGCTAGGCGCAGCGACTGTTCGCGCACGGGATCGAGGCCCGACGTCATGACGATGGCCGCGCGCGTGCCCAGCGCGCCCAGTTCGCGGATCAGGGCCGTGATGGTGGCGGGCGGCGTGCAGATGATGGCCAGGTCCGGCGCCTTCGGCAAGTGCGCCAGCTTGCGGTAGCATTTCAGGCCCATCAGTTCGTCGTACTTGGGATTGACGGGCCAAATCTCTCCTTGGTAGCCGCCGCCCAGCAGGTTGTACAGGGCGATGGCGCCCAGCTTGCGCTCGCGCGCCGTGGCGCCGATCAGGGCCACCGAGGCCGGCTTGAACAGCTTGTCGAGATTACGGATACTCATGTTCTGGCCTCATGGTTTGCCGGAGCGGCTTGGTCACGTCCCAGTGTATAGGATGCGTTGCCAAAAAAACTTGACCTTGTCACGCGTTTCGCAAAAAATCACGCGCCTACCAGCGCGAACGGTGGCTTTCCGTGACGCCCGCCAGCTGCGCCACGATGCGCTTGGGAGACTCCGCGCTGGTGCGCACCCAGCCGCTGAACGTGCCGATGGGCTGGATGTAGCGGCTGGCGGCGATCCACAGGTTCTTGTCTTCGCGCCGCGCGCCTTCCGGCTTGAAGTGCAGGTCGAGCAAATCGTCGTCCGTCCACACATGCCACGGCGCCAGCGGATTGTCGGGATTGAAATCGAAATGCGCGCGGCCCAGCGGATACAGCTGGCCATCGAGCCACAGCGCATTTTCATGCGCGCCGAAATAGCCGGCCTGCAGATTGAAACCGAGGTCCAGGCTGTGCGCCGAAGCCCAGCGCCATTCCGTCTCGCGCGCCAGCAGCCCGTTCGAATAATCGAAGCTGGCCACGCCGTCGTCCAAACTGTAGCCGACGGCGCCGCAGCGCACGGTGCCCCACAAGGGCAGGCCGCCCGACTTTTGCGTCGCATGCACGCTGCCACCCTCGCCCACAGGGCCGATGGCCAGCAGGGTGGGCGCCACGGGCGGGCCGCATTCCGCATCGATGCCGAAATGGCCGCAATCGAGCCGCAAACGGTAGCGCTGCTGGGGCTGGGCCTCGATGCTGATTTTTTGCGACAAAAAACGGAAACGGCTGCTGGCGCCCGCATGCGGCGCCACCGATGCGCACAGGCCGGGGATGCCATCCTGCGAAAAGCTGGCCACGATCTTGCCCTTGTGGCGGTCGAAGGCATACGCGAAGGCCGTGCTGGTCCAGCCCAGGTCGACGATGGCCACGCCGCAAAATACGGCCGGTGTCGACAGGGCCACGTAATGCCAGCGCTTGTGGTGGAACAGGCGCCAGAGGCCGCCGCGCGCGTACGGCGGCGCCAGCGCGGCCCAGTCGAAAGCATCCAGCTGGCCCGTGTAGCGGCCGAAACATGGCTGGCCGTCGGCGTCGAGCAGCGCGGGCGGAGCCGGCGGCAGCATCATGCGGCCTGCCTTGCGGCGGTGCCGCCGTCGTGCAGTGCCTCGGCCAGCAGCGCGCCAAAAGCGGCCGGCTGCGCCTGGGCTATCTCGACCTGCGGACACGCATGCCACAGCGCCAGGCGCCGCACGGCGCCAGCCACGTCCTGCACCAGGCGGGGGCTGACGCGCACGCCGTCTTCCAGCGCCAGCGACTTGATCTCGAAGCGCCCCTGCGCGCGGTGCGCCTTGGCGTCCAGGCGTCCCACGAGCGCGCCACGGCGCAAGATCGGCAAGGTGAAGTAGCCGTAGCGGCGTTTTTCAGCGGGCGTGTAGCATTCGAGCCGGTAGTCGAAGCCGAACAATTCCAGGGCGCGGCGGCGGTCCCAGACGACAGGGTCGAACGGCGACAATATCGTCGTCAGGGTGGGCGCCAGCTTGCCGGCGGCCGCCGCACACGCCAGTTCCGCGTGATCGGCATGCACGTACACGGCGTCCATCCAGCCATCGACCGTGCAGCGCAGCAGCGTACCCTCGTCCACCAGCGCCTGCAAATCGTGCGCCAGGCTGGCGCGCGGCTGTTTGGTGCGGAAGTAGTCGCTGATCCAGCTGGCGCGCGCCAGGCCCAGCGCCTTCACGCTGGCCAGCAGCAGGCGCCGGCGCACCTGTTCTTCCGGCGGCAGCAAGCCGTCGTGCCAGCCCGGCAGCACCCGTTCGGCCAGGTCGTAATAACGCTGGAACTGATGACGCTTGGCGATCATCAGCACGCCCGAGGTAAACAAGACTTCGAGCGAGCGCTTTTCCGGCTTCCAGCTCCACCAGCCGCCAGCCTGGCCATCCGTGCGCTCAAAATCGGCCGAGCGTGCGGCGCCGTTGGCGCGGATATGTTCGAGCACGGAAGCGACGGCTTCGCCCTGTTCGGCCATCCATTTGACGGAGTATTTCCAGCCCATGGCGGCCGGGTCCAGCATGCGGTGGCGGTACAAGCCATAGTCTTCGATGGGCACAAAGCACGCTTCATGCGCCCAGTATTCGAACAGCGCGCCCTCGGCCAGCAATTGCTCGAGCCACGGCTGCGGATAGTCGCCCAGCCGGCTCCACAGCACCAGGTACGGGCTACGCGCGACCACATGGATGGTGTCGATCTGCAGCACGCCCATCTGGCGGATGGCGGCCAGCACGTCGGCCTTCACGGCCTTTTTACGCCGCGCCTGCAGCAAGCCCTGTGCGGCCAGGTGCAAGGCGCGCGCGGCGGCCAGGGAGAGGGGCGCGAGTATCGGTGCGGCTGGCGGAATCGGCAAGGTCAGTTCTTCCTCAAAAAAAAGGGACGCGTCGGCGGCAGGCATTTCAGGAAGATACCGCATTCCCGTCGCGCGCCACGCATTTTTTCTTGAATTTTATGGCTCTGTCATCGGCAAGTAGGGGAAATGCCGGAATCTTCCCTTGGATGTCTTGTCTGACTCTGCATACTTACCCTGCAGGAGCAGATCATGCGGTCAGCCGAATGGATCACCTTGATTGCGCAGTTTGCTCGTTTGAGCAGACGCCAGCGGCAGGCAGGCATTGCCCTGCTGCATGGCAACGCGCCACACGACGCGACCGTCGCGCTGCTGGAAAATGTGGCGCAGCCGCGATTGGCCTGTCCCGCCTGCGGCTCGGCGCACCTGCACCGGCATGGTCATGTGCACGGACTGCAGCGCTACCGTTGCGTGCCCTGCGGCCGCACCTTCAACGCCTTGACGGGCACGCCGCTGGCGCACCTGCGCCACAAGACCTTGTGGCTCGATTACGCCGATTGTCTGCTGGCATCGGATTCCGTGCGCAAGGCGGCGTTACAGCTGGGCGTACACCGCAATACCACGTTTCGCTGGCGCCACCGTTTTTTGTCGTTGACAAAGACGGACCGGCCGCATGGCCGGCACGGCATCGCCGAGGCAGACGAGTTATATCTGCTGGAATCGGAAAAGGGATCCAGAAACATGACGCGTCCGCCCCGCCGCCGGGGCGGCCATGCCCATAAACGCGGCATATCGAACGAACAGGTCTGCATCCTGGTGGCGCGCGACCGTACGGGACAGACCCTCGATTTCGTCACGGGAAAAGGAGCGCTAACCAAGGCGCAGTTGCATCACTGTTTGTTGCCCGTCATCGACAAGGATGTGCTGCTGGTCACCGATGGTCATGCAGCCTATCGGGCTTCGCCAAGGAAGCGGGGATCAGCCACCAGGCCGTCAACCTGCGCGCCGGCATCCGCGTGCAGGGCGCCGCCCACGTGCAGAACGTCAACGCCTATCACAGCCGTTTGCGACAATGGATGGGGCCGTTTCACGGCGTGGCGACGCGCTACTTGCCGAACTATCTGGGATGGCGTTGGATACTCGACGCCAGGCGTATCCGTTCACCGGAAACGCTGTTGAAAGCAACGCTGGGTGCATTTCCACATCTAACGGTGACATAGCCAATTTTATTCATACCTTCGCACATTTTTAGTCACCTTGCGCACCAGCATAGTGCAAAAAACCCAGGCTATATGAACAGTTGATGACAAGCGCACGAGACTTCTTGACATGCCGTATGTGCTTCTATAACTTAAGAACAATATTGCCACACAGCAATTAAACCACTCCCCTATCTTTGCCCGCAAGGCGCTGCCGTGGCGGTGAAGCACGCGCAACACCATAGGCGGGATGCGGAGGTAGCCCGTCTGACCAATCTCGCATAACCAATAAAAACAAGGAAGATCGCATGCACACATCCCTGCTTCGGCCCCGGCAGCACCAGGCCGGCTTCATCCACTTTTCCAGGCGGCACCTGCCGCTGGCCGTGGCCCTGCTGCTGGCGGCATGCGGCGGCGGTGGCAGCGACAAGCCGGCCACGCCCGCCATGGCCCAGCACCTGCTGGCGCAGCCATCGGCCGAAACGGCACTGACGCCAGTCGCCGCCACGGCCAGCTCGGCGGAACGGGGCGACCTGTCGGCCAGCGCCGCGATCGACCGCAACGACGGCACGCGCTGGGGCAGCGCGTTCTCCGACAATGAATACCTGACCCTCGATTTCGGCATCTCGCAGCGCATCACGCGCGTGCATATCGCCTGGGAAAACGCGCACGCCAGCGCCTACCTGCTGCAGGTATCGGACGACAATACGCACTGGACCACCATCCAGAACGTCAGCGACAGCAAGGGCGGCATCGAGGACATCACGGGGTTCGACGCGCAAGGACGCTACCTGCGCATGCAGGGCGTCAAGCGCGTGGGCCAGTATGGCTACTCCATCTTTGAAATCCAGGCATTTTCGGGCACACCCGTACTGCCGCCCGTGACGCCGCCCGTCACCGAACCGCCCCCGGTCACCATCGATCCTGGCCAGCCCGGCGTGGCCATCTCGCCCGTGGCCGCCACTTCCTCTCCCGTGGAAAACAACGGCATGTCGGCCGCCATGGCGATCGACGGCAAGACGGACACGCGCTGGGCCAGCAAGTTCGAGGACGGCGCCTGGATACAGTTCGACTTCGGCGCGAAGACGCCCGTCGGCTACATGAAACTGCTGTGGGAAAACGCGTACGGCAAGCAGTACGCGCTGCAAGTGTCCGACGACGGGCAGAACTGGTCGCAAGTGCGCTACGTGAGCAATGGCCACGGCGGCACCGAGGAATTCTTCAACCTGGGCATCCATGCCCGCTACATCCGCCTGCAGGGCGTGGCGCGCGCCACGCAGTATGGCTATTCGCTGCTGGAAGTGAGCTTCAAGACGCCGGGCAGCGACAACAGCCTGCCGTCGACCGCGACGTCGGCGCTGAAATTCCCCGCCAACGGCGCCGGCTGGACACCGCTGCCCGCCGCCGCGCAGCCGCTGGAAAGCCTGCAATTCACGCTTGCCGACGGCACGCTGGTGACGCGCTTCGGCGCGCGCGGCCTGGCGCGCCATGGCCGCGAGCGGGGCGAGGAATGGAATGAGATCGGCTACGGTCCGAATGAAACGGTCGATCCCGTCACGGACCTGCCGCAGGACAAGGGCCCGGGCAACTACCTCACTTTCGTGCCGCAGTACTTCAAGAACCGCACCTGGGGCGTGGAAATCATCGACAACAGCAAGGTCCGCGGCGTCACCAAGCCTACGCTGATCGTCAACCAGTACACCACCGTCGATTTCCTGTCCGGCGGCGTGGCCTTCTTCCGCGGCTTCGACCGTCCCGGCGTGACGGGCTATGGCTGGATGTCGCCCGGCGAACTGGTGGACCGCAACGTCCCCGTCTGCAAGCCGATGGCCTATCCGGCCAACGACAGGCTGACGAACGCCAACGGCATCAACGGCGCCTGCACCTTGCTGATCAAGGAGTACCCGGGCCATGGCGGCCTCGATGCCGGCGGCATGCCGAATGGCACCGAGGTCAAGGCGCGCGCGCTGACGGCCGGCGACATCATCGAAGTGTCGCCATCGATGTTTTCCACCACCGCGTCGATGGCATCGAAAGGCGATGATGGCGGCATCCGCTACTACTCGTACGAATGGACGTATGTGGTAGGCGCGGGACTGCGGCCGTGGTATGGCGTGCAGCCGCGCCTCAATGGCGTGCCCCTGCCGGAAGAAACGCTGTCCGGCGGCCTCGGTTCCGTGTCGTATAACTACTCGGACAACGCCCTGTTCATGTTCCAGCAGCCGCACAACAACATCGGCATGCAGAACATGCAGCGCTTTGTCGAGGGCCGCCGCCTTGTGCACACCAACTTCACCACCGGTGACCACAACGAAGGCGGCAACGACCGCTACGCGCCCGCCGTCGGCCTGCAGGGACAGCGCTACGGCCAGTCGGCCTGCATCGCCTGCCACGTCAACAATGGCCGCAGCCCCGCGCCGATGGCTGTGAACCAGCGCCTCGACACGATGGCCGTGCGCGTCGCCAGCATCAATGCGGCGGGCCAGCAGGTGCCGCACCCGCAATACGGCACGGCGATCCAGATGAATGCCGTGTCGCCGTCCGGCGCGCCGCAAAACTGGGGCAACAGCGTCAGCGTGGGTGGTTTTACGACACGCAAGACTACCCTGGCCGATGGCACGCAGGTCGAACTGCGCAAGCCGACCTTGGCCTTCGAAGGCCCCGTGCCGCAAATCGTCTCTCTGCGCGCGGCGCCGCCGATGATCGGCACGGGCTTGCTGGAAGCCGTGCCGGAAGCCGACATCCTGGCGCGCGCACGCAGCACGCCGGATGCCGACGGCGTCATGGGCCTGCCCAACTATGTGTATGAACCGGAGACGGGCGCCGTGCGCCTGGGCCGCTTCGGCTGGAAGGCCGCGAAAGCCACCTTGCGCCACCAGGCCGCCGACGCACTGCTGCTGGACATGGCCGTCACCTCGCCCGTGTACCGCAACCGCGCCTGCATGGCGGGGCCGGCAGCCTGCGCGGCGGGAGGCGCCCAGCCGGGCATCTCGGAAGCGGACCTGCAGTCGATCACGCAATACCTGGCCCTGGTGGCCGTGCCGGCACAGCGCAGCATCGCCAGCGGCTTCCCGAAAGGCGTGGCGCCGATCGAGGAACTCAAGGTCGACCCGCAGCAGGTGGCCGCCGGTTCGAAGCTGTTCCAGGGCATGCGCTGCGCCGCCTGCCACACGGTGGAAATGAAGACGGGCGCGGGACATCTGTTTGCGGAACTGCGCAACCAGACCATTCGCCCGTACACCGACCTGCTGCTGCACGACATGGGCCCCGAACTGGCCGACACCTTCACGGAAGGACAGGCGCAAGGCAGCATGTGGCGCACGGCGCCCCTGTGGGGCATCGGCTACACGGAAAAAGTCATGGGCAATGGCGGCAAGGCTGGCTACCTGCATGACGGCCGCGCGCGCAGCCTAACGGAAGCGATCCTGTGGCACGGCGGCGAAGGGACCAAGGCGCGCCAGCGTTTCGAGAATCTGTCGAAGACGGACCGCGAGACGCTGCTGGCTTTCCTGAAGTCGCTGTAAGCATGTGAAGCACCGCTGGCGGGGCCGTCATGGAAACACGACCGTCACCGCCAGCCCCCTGCCCTGCAGCCCTTCGCCAAGGATGATGTACGCGCCATGCCGTTCGGCGATGCGGCGCACGATGGACAGTCCCAGGCCGCTGCCGGGCAGCGCTGTGCTCCCAAGGCGCACGAAGCGTTCGAACACGCGCTCATGCAGATCTTCGGCGATGCCGGGCCCCGTGTCAGCCACGCGCACATAGCTGCGCCCCGCTTCCACGCCGCAGCTGACGGCCACAAAGCCCGGCGCAGGCGTATAGCGCAGCGCATTCTCGACCAGGTTACGCAGCAGCAGCTGCAGGCTGTCCGCATGCAGCGCGCACGGCGCCGGCGCCATGTTCACGCTCAGCGACAGTCCGTACGGCGCGGCCAGCGCCTTCCATTGGGCGCCCTGCTGCGCCAGCAGGTGCGCCAGGTCGCCCGGCGCCAGCGCCAGTACAGTATCCTGCGCCTGCGACTGCGGATCGAGCTGCGCCAGCGCCAGCAACTGGTTGACGAGGCGCGTGGCGCGCTCCACGCTGGCGCCTAGGGCGGCGATGAATTCCTCGCGTTCGTCCGCGCTGCGGGCCCGCTGCAGCACTTGCAGATTGGTCTTGATGGCGGCCAGCGGCGTGCGCAGCTCGTGCGCCGCATCGGCCGTGAAGCGCTGCTCGTTGTCGCGGCTTTGCCGCACCCTGCCGAACAGGCGGTTTATTTCCAGCAGCAGCGGATGCAGTTCGGCGGGCGCGCCCGCCAGCCTGACGTCGGCCAGTTCATCGGGCGTGCGCGCCGACACTTCATCGGCCGACGCCTGCAGCACGCGAAACACGCGGTGGATGCTCCACCAGATGGCGATCGTGGCCAGCGCCACCAGCAGCAGGCCGAACAGCGCGATGCGGTAAAAGAAGCCGCGGCTGATGTCGTCGCGGTGGCTGGTCGGCTCGGCCACCAGCAGTTGCAAAGTGCGCTGCGGGTCCCACAGCGAAAACAACCGCCAGCGCTGGCCGCCGATGCTGGTCCAGGACAGGCCGTCCGGCGCGCTGCGCGACAGGGCGATATCGGACGCCGCGTCATTGCGGTACAGCACGCGCTGCTGCGCGTCGCGCACCTTGAACAGCAAATACTGATGGGGATTCGGATGGCCGCGCAGCGGCACGTCGATCGGCCCCGTCAAGCCGTGTTTGCGCGCATCCTTTTCCACCAGCGACAGCAGCAGATGACCCGTCTCGATCAGCGACTGGTCGAACAATTCCTGGCTTTCACGGCGCGCTTCCACGTACACGATGGCGGCGCTGCCCACCCACAGGGCCAGAGTCAGGCCCAGCAGCACGGCCAGCAGGGTGCGCCGCAAGGACCAGGTTTTCACGCCGCCGCCAGCCGTTAAGAATCTCTTAAGAACTTCTGCGCAAGATCCGGAGCGAAATATTTTTTGGGATGCCATGTCCGCAATTGTAAATGATTCTTATTGCCTCAATGATTCCCATTAGCTTGCACAGCAACACACACCAATAACTCATCCACCATCAGGAGTTTGCATGTCCAACAGCACCCGCCGCGCGCCCCTGCCGCGTCCCACCACCCTGGCCCTGGCCGTGGCCGCCCTGTCCTGCCTGCCGGCGCACGCCCAGACGGGCGCGCCTGCCAGCATGCCGGAAGTGGTGGTCTCCGCTTCCGGTTTCGAGCAGGACATCAAGCAGGCGCCCGCCTCGATCACGGTGCTGACGCGCCAGGAACTGTCGAAGGAACGCTTCGGCAACCTGACGCAGGCGCTGGAAAGCGTGGAAGGCATCGACGTGGGCGCGGCGGGCGACAAGACGGGTGGCATGAACATCAGCATCCGCGGCATGCCCAGCGACTACACCTTGGTGCTGATTGACGGGCGCCGCCAGAACGCGGCCGGCAACGTCACGCCGAACGGCTTCGGCGGCACGCAGACGAGCTTCATGCCGCCGCTGGCCGCCATCGAGCGCATCGAGATCATCCGCGGCCCCATGTCGACCCTGTACGGCTCGGACGCCATGGGCGGCGTGATCAACATCATCACGCGCAAGGTGGGCAAGCAGTGGATGGGCTCCGTCTCGGCCGACTACACCGTGCAGCAGGAATCGGACTTCGGCGACGTCAAGGCCGGCCGCTTCTACCTGAGCGGCCCCATCGCCACCGACCTGCTGGGCCTGTCCCTGCGCGGCAGCAAGCAGCGCCGCGATGCGGCCGACATCCGCTACAACGACGGTACCGGTACGGAAGTCGTGCCGAACATGGGCGCCAACCCCGTGCGCGCGGACATTGAAAACTTTGGCGCGCGCCTGGCCTTCACGCCGAACCGCTACCACACCGTCATCCTCGACGCGGACGCAGGCCGCCAGACCTACGACAATTCGAAGAAACAGCTGGGCACCCTGGGCTTGCAGGGCGGCTACGGTCCCGAGCAGAAATACAACCGCGACCAGTGGACCCTGTCGCACACGGGCCGCTTCGGCTTCGGCACCCTGGACAGCAGCTACATGGTGAACAAGACGGAGACCCTGGGCCGCACGATTCCGCCAGGCACGCCCGGCGCCGTGGCCGGCAGCGCACGCACGCTGGAAGTGGAAAGCCAGGTGTTCGACACCAAGCTGGTCATGCCATTAGGCAAGCACATGGCGACCGTCGGCGCGCAATGGTGGAAGGCGGAAATGACGGACGGCGTGGCGCCGAAGAAATTCGAATTCACGCAAAAAGCCCTGTTCGTGGAAGACGAATGGCAAGTGCTGGAGAACGTCGCGCTGACCTTCGGCGCCCGTTATGACGATCACAGCATCTTCGGCGGCCAGACCAGCCCCCGCGCGTATGCCGTGTGGAACGCGACGCCGAGCTGGACCGTCAAAGGCGGCATCAGCAAGGGCTACAAGACGCCGCGCGTGGAGCAACTGTCGCCAGGCATCAACGGTTTCGGCGGCCAGGGCACGATCCCCCTCGTCGGCAGCCCGGACTTGAAGCCGGAAACGAGCACGACGACGGAAATCGGCGCCTACTTCGACAACCTGGCCGGCTGGACGGCCAGCGGCTCCCTGTTCAACAACGAATTCAAGGACAAGATCACGACGGGCACCGGTCTCGTCAACTGCGACTACCGTCCGTCGCCGAACCGTCCAGGCTGCGTCAGCTTCGGCAACTGGCCCAACGTCGATGCGTTTGGCCAGTCCGTCAACGTGGATGAGGCCGTCACACGCGGCGTCGAGCTGAACACGCGCTTCCCGCTGGGCAAGACCTTGTCGGCCAGCGCCAACTACACGTACACGGAAAGCGAACAGAAGAGTGGCAGCAACGCGGGCAAGCCGCTGAGCGACACGCCAAAGCACGCCGTCAATGCGCGCCTCTCGTGGGATATCTCGCGCGAATGGAATGGCTGGCTGCGCGCCGAGTACCGCAGCGAGCGCTTCCGCGATCCGGGCACCTCGGCTTCCACGCGCGCCGCCAAGGCCGCGCTGGGCGACTACAAGGGCTACACCATGCTGCACCTGGGCACCAGCTACCAGCTGAACAAGCGCGTGACATTGAACGCGGCCGTGTACAACCTGCTCAACAAGGACTTCATCGATTACCAGCCGTACCGTGGTTCGTCGGCGCCGACCTTGACCTACGCCAACCGCTATGTCAACAGCCTGGACGGACGCCGCCTGTGGCTGTCGGCCACCGTCGATTTCTGATGAGTTGATGGCTGACCAGCCATAGAGCACAACGGGCTGCCTCAGGGCGGCCCGTTTTCTTTGTCAGGCCGCTTTCGGCTTGTCGATGCAATAACCGATCGCATGCACGGTGCGTATCAAGTCCCGCCCCAGCTTCTTGCGCAGGTGGTGGATGTGCACTTGCACGGCATTGCTTTCCACTTCGCCGCCCCAGCTGTACAGGTTTTTCTCCAGCTGTTCCCGGCTCAGCACGCGCCCGCCATGTTCCAGCAGCAGTTGCAGGATGCGAAATTCCTTCACCGTCAGGGTCACGGGCAAGCCTCCCTGCGTCACTTGCCGGTCCGCGATATCGACCACGAGGTCGCCGTGCACGAGGTGCTCGCGCAGGCGGCCGGCGGCGCGGCGGCAGGCGCTGCGGATGCGCGCGGCCAGCTCGTCGAGGTCGAACGGTTTGACGATGAAGTCGTCGGCGCCCGCGTCGAGGCCGGCGATGCGCTCGCCCACCGTGTCGCGCGCCGTGACGACCAGCACGGCGCCGCTGTAGCCGTTATCGCGCAACACGCCCAGCGCCTGCATGCCGTCCTGCCCGGGCAAGCCCAGGTCGAGCAGGATGCAGCCATAGTCGTGCAGGCGCACGGCCGTGTGCGCGTGTTCGGCGCTCGTGACCCAGTCGACGGCATAGCCGCCCTGCTCCAGGCCGATCTGCGTGGCGCGGCCCAGCTGCGGGTCGTCTTCGGTCAGCAAGATGCGCATGGCGAAGCGGCGCGGCCCGCTCAGTCCTTTTTCTTGATCAGGCCCGCCAGCGCGGCAAACGGATTGTGCGTGGCCGGCGCCACCTCGGCCGACAGCAGGCCGGCGCCACGGTCCGCTTCCAGGTAGCGCGAGTGCTCATTGTCGTGGCAATACAGGCACAGCAGTTCCCAGTTGCTGCCATCGGGCGGATTGTTGTCGTGGTTGTGGTCGCGGTGGTGCACGGTCAGCTGCTGCACGTTGGCACGCGTAAATTCGCGCATGCAGCGGCCGCAGACCCACGGGTACATCTTCAGCGAGCGCTCGCGGTAGCCGCTCTCGCGCTGGTCGGCGGCGCGGCGCGCTTCGGCCACGATCTTGTCCAGCCGTGCCGCATCGGGCTTTTTACTCTGCATGACAACTTTCGATATGGGAGGTAGAAGCATCCATTTTAATGAGGATGGGGGCGCAATTGTACTTTTTCTGCCACGCCGCCAGCCCGTGTCGCCACCGGCGCACCTTTTTTAGCGTGCGCGGCACCACAGATACTTGATTTAACGCAAAATAAGCCCAGCGACAGACCGCGAACAGACGATGGGCGTGGCGGCGACGGGCTTATGCGCAAGGCAGCCGATTTCGGCTATCATGCGCGCCACGCCGCCCCTCCCTTTTTCCATGAATCTAGCCTGCAAGCGCCCGTGATAGCGATAACGAGACCCCTGCAACGCCTTGCCCGCCGCCTGTACCGCATCAGTCTGGTGCCCCTGTTCGCGCTCATCCTGCTGCTGGCGCTGTGGGCGGCCGTCTACTATCAGGTGGGCCAAGAGCGGGCCAGCGCCGTGCGCGACGCCGTGGCCGCGAGCCAGTCGCTGGCGCGTACCCTGGCCGACCATACCAGTTTCACGCTGCGCCAGACCGACCATGCCACGCAATTGTTCAAGCTCAAATACGAGGAAACGGACGGCGGCCTGCGCCTCAATGAATTCACGCGCCGCCAGGGCCTGCTCGACAGCGTGCTGCCATCGAAGCTGGAACTGCCGATCGCCCTCATCGACGCGCAGGGCAACGTCATCGACAGCGCCCACGCCTATCTGCCGGAAAACCTGGCCGCGCAGCCATTTTTCAGGGCGCTGGCCGCCAATGCATCCGACACGGTTTTGGTCGACACACCGATGCTCGACGCGGACGGCAAGCGCTGGACCATCCGCCTGGCGCGCCGCCTGAACGATGCGCGGGGCCGCTTTGCCGGCGCCATCGTCATCCACGTCGACCCAACGTATTTTGTCGACGACTACGACCGCCTGAACCTCGACGAGCATGGCGCGCTGATGCTGGTGGCGCGCGACAGCGGCCTGACGGTGGGCCGCATCGGCGAGCAATTGATCCTCAGCGACCGCATCGACTTCCGCATGCCGGGTCCGCCGCGGCACGCCCCCGAGGAACTGCTGATCGAGCCGCCCGTCGACGCGACGCCGCGCATCTACAGCTACCGCGAGCTGCCGCGCTACCCGCTGCTGGCCGTGGTGGGCGTGAGCCGCGCCGTTGCCCTGGCCCGCTTTGAACACCGCCGCCTGTTGTATGTGGGCGCGCTGCTCGCCGCCAGCGTGCTCATTGCCGGCTTTACGGCCCTGCTGATGCGCCAGAGCGCGCGCCTGCGCCGCAGCATCCGCCAGGCCACGGAAACGCAGGCGCTGCTGCGCGCGGCGCACCACGGCAGCCTCGACTCGGTGCTGCTGCTGAAAGCCTGGCGCCCCGCCCCGGGCAAACCGGTGGAAGACTTCATTTTCGCCGACATCAACGAGCGGGCCGCCGACATGCTGGGCAAGCCGCGCTCCGAACTGCTGGGCCAGCGCGTGCTGCAGCACATGCCGCTGCTGCGCGGCGAGCGTTTCTTCCAGCGCTTCGTGCTGGTGATGGAAACGCGCCAGCCGCTGGAAGATGAATTCGAGCTGACCCTGGCCTCGGGCGCCACGCGCTGGCTGCGCCACCAGGTGGTGCCGATCACCGACGGCGTGGCCGTCACCTCGCGCGACATCAGCGCGCGCAAGCACGACGAACTGGCGCTGCAGGACAACCGCAGCTTCCTGCAGTCGCTGATCGACCATCTGCCCGTGCTGGTCTACGTGAAAAGCGCACGGCCGGAAAACTTCGGCCAGATGGAAGTGTGGAACAAGGCGGCCGAGGACATCACCGGCCACCTGGCCGCCGACGTCATCGGCAAGACCGATTGCCAGGCCTTCCCGCCCGACTTCGGCCTGCACGACGCCGAGGACGACCGCGCCATCCTCGCCGAGCACGGCGTCATCGACCATACGGAAAAGCCGCTGCGCCTGGCGGACGGCAGCCTGCGCTACCTGCGCGCCGTCTCCGTGCCCGTGTTCGACGAGCGCCAGCAGATCGAACATATCCTGTGCATCGCCGAGGATATCTCGCAGCGCCGCCAGCAAGAGCTGGAACTGCGCCAGAAACAGGCCGAACTGGCCGCCGTCAACGACGCCTCGCCGCTGGGCCTCGTGCGCCTGGACCGCCAGCGCCGCTGCACCTATGTCAACCGCACCTTCGAATCGATCACGGGCTTGCCGCGCGCGGCCGCCCTGGGCGCCGGCTGGACCAGCGCCCTGCACCCGGACGACTATCCGCTGATGCACGTGGCGCTGGAACAGCTGACGCGCAGCCATGCGCCATTCCAGTCCACCTTGCGCTGCCTGCAGCGCGACGGCCGGCTGGTCTGGGTCTCCGTCAAAATTGCCCCCATCCTCATCGACGGCAAGATCGAAGGCTACGTGGGAACCCTGGACGACATCACCACCTTGCGCGAATCGGAAGTGGCGCTGCTGGAAAGCGAAGCGCGCCTGCGCACCATCGCCGACACCTTGCCAGCCATGATCGCCTACATCGACGCCGACCAGGTCTACCGCTTCCTGAACATCGCCTATGAACGCGAATTCGGCCTGACGGGCCGCCAGGCGCTGGGCAAGCGCGTGCGCGACACGGTGGGCGAAGCGCGCTACCGCACGGTGGCGCCGTATATCGAAAGAGTGCTGGCCGGCGAAACCCTGAGCTTCGAGGAAGAAGACGAGAAGGAAGGCATCGAGCGCTGCCTGGAAGTGATCTACATCCCGCAGATCGGCGAAGACAAGCTGCAGGTGGTGGGCTTTCACGTGATGCGCCAAGATATCACCGTGCAAAAGCGCGAAAAACAGCGCCTGCTGAAGCTGGCCCAGGTCGATGCGCTCACAGGCCTGTCGAACCGCGCCGGCTTCCAGCAAAAACTCAGCGACGCCATGCACGCGAGCCGCCAGCAGCAGCACCTGATGGCCGTCATGTACATGGATATCGACCGCTTCAAGCCCGTCAACGACACGCACGGCCACGGCACCGGCGACGCCCTGCTGCGCGCCTTCGCCCAGCGCCTGACGCACACCATGCGCGCCACCGACATCATCGCCCGCCTGGGCGGCGATGAATTCACCATCATCATGGAACAGATCACCCGCCCCGACGACGCGGCCGTGCTGGCGGAAAAAATCGTCGCCGCCATGCAGCAGCCGTTCGAACTCGACGGCATCACCGTGCGCATTTCCGCCAGCATCGGCCTGGCCTTCTACCGCGACGAAGACATTTCCCCCGCCGTGCTGCTGCAGCGCGCCGACGTGCTGCTGTACAAGGCCAAGCAGGATGGACGCAATACATACAGAGCTGGCGCATTGACGGCTTGATGGCTGAGGGCAAGCCCAACTGAAGGCTGGGGTCAGTCGCTTCGCGATCGGCAAGTTCCCTACCAGGAAACATGCCCCCAACGGGTCTGACCCCTATCATTCCTGCTATATTGGCGCCTGTCCTCCCTACCGTTGCCACACCATGCGCCTGCTGCACACTTCCGACTGGCATCTGGGCCAGACCCTGCACAATTTTGAAAGGGGCTACGAACACCAGCGCTTCCTCGACTGGCTGCTCGACACGCTCGTGACGGAGCAAGTCGACGTGCTGCTGGTGGCGGGCGACGTATTCGACAACGCCAACCCGTCGGCCGCCTCGCAAAAGCAGTTATATGTCTTCCTGCAACAGGCGCGCGCGCGCCTGCCCGCGCTGCAACTGGTCGTCGTGGCCGGCAACCACGATTCGGCGGGACGGCTCGAAGCGCCCGGCCCCCTGCTGGCCGCGCATGGCACCCACGTAATCGGCCATCTGCTGCGCGACGAGGCAGGCAATATCGACCTGGAACGCCTGCTGCTGCCGCTCGCCGGCGGCGACGGGCAAGTGCAGGCCTGGTGCCTGGCCGTGCCCTTTTTGCGTCCCGGCGACGTGCCGAAACTGCCGGCCGGCGACACGCAGGACGCCTACCTGGGTGGCATCGCCCTGCTGTACCGCCAACTGGCGGACCTGGCGCTGGCGCGCCGCCAGCCCGGGCAAGCCATCGTCGCCATGGGCCACTGCCACATGGTGGGTGGCGAAATGTCGAACGACTCCGAGCGCCGCATCGTCATCGGCGGCACGGAAATGCTGCCGTCGGGGATCTTCGATACCGCCATCGCCTATGCGGCGCTGGGCCATCTGCACAAGGCGCAGGCCGTGGGCGGTCAGGAGCACATCCGCTACTGCGGCAGCCCGATTCCCCTGTCGTTCGCGGAGGTGAATTATCGGCATCAGGTGCTGTGCCTCGATATCGATGGCGAGCAGTTGACTGAGGTGCGCGTCATCGAAGTGCCGCGCGCCGTGCCCTTGCTGCGCGTGCCCGCCACGCCGGCGCCCATCAACGAAGTGCTGGTGCAGCTGGCCGCCCTCGACGTGCCTGCGGCGCCAGCGGAAGCGCAGCCCTTCCTGGAAGTACGCGTGCGCCTCGATGCGCCGGAACCGGGCCTGCGCACGCGCATCGAAACGGCGCTCGACGGCAAGCACGTGCGCCTGGCGAAGATCGAAACGTCGAGCGCGGCACGCAGCAGCGCGCCCGAGAACCTGACGCTCGACCAGTTGGCACAGCTGCAGCCCGACGACATCTTCCGCCGCCTGTACCTGCAAAAATACGGCAAGGAAGCGCCCCCCGAACAACTGTCGGCCCTGGCCGAACTGCTGCTGCCCGGCGCGTGAGCGCAACTGAAGAACCATGAAAATACTGAACATCAGCGGCAAGAACCTGGCCTCGCTGGCCGGCGAATTTGAAGTCGACTTCCAGCAGGAGCCGCTGGCGTCTTCCGGCCTGTTCGCCATCAGCGGCCCCACGGGCGCGGGCAAGAGCACCTTGCTCGATGCCCTGTGCCTGGCCCTGTACGACGCCACGCCGCGTTTGCTGAAAGTGCTGGGACGGGGCAGCGCCCTGCCCGACGTGGGCAAGGAAACCGTCAATGCCCAGGATACGCGCACCCTGCTGCGGCGCGGCACGCCCGACGGTTACGCGCAAGTGGACTTCGTCGGCAACGATGGCGCAAGCTACCGCGCGCGCTGGAGCGTGCGCCGCTCGCGCACCAAGGCGGAAGGCGCGCTGCAGGCCACCGCCATGAGCTTGCACCAGCTGCCCGCGCTGCAACCCATCGGCGGTACCAAGACGGAAGTCAAGGAAGAGATCGAAAAGCGCATCGGCCTGTCGTTCGACCAGTTTACGCGCGCCGTGCTGCTCGCGCAGAACGAGTTTTCCACCTTCCTCAAGACGGAAGACAATGAACGGGGCGAGTTGCTCGAAACCCTGACGGGCAGCAGCATCTATACGGATATCTCCATGCGCGCCTTCGAGCGGGCGAAAAAGGAAAAACAGGTCCTCGAACGCCTGGGCGAAAAACTGGCCGACCAGCGTCCCCTGTCGCCGGAAGAACGGGCCGATACCGAAACGCTGTGCAGCGCGGCCGACACCACCCTGCACACCATCGACTTGCGCAAGGCCGTGCTGGAACTGCAGCAGCGCTGGCACCAGGAGACGCACAAGCTGCAAGCCCAGGTGGCGGCGGCGCAAGAGGCGCTCGATGGCGCGGATGCCGAACGGGCCGCCGCCGAAGAACGCCGTGCGGCGCTGGCGCAGTGGGAATTGCTGCAGCCGGCGCGGCCCCTGATCGACGACGTGGCGCGTCTGGCGAACGACATCGCCAGCACGGGCGCGGCCTTGGAAGCGTCGCGCGCGCAGGCGGCGCAGGCCGAGGCCAGCGAAACGCAACTGGCGCAGGCAGTACAACTGGCGGCAGCGGCCTTGCAGGCCAGGGAAGCGGCGCAACACGATGCGGCGCCCCTGCTCGACCAGGCCAAGGCGCTCGATGCCGGTATCCTGGCCCAGCTGCCCGCGCATGAGCAGGCAAAGCAAGCGGCGCAAGGTGCCGACCAGGCCAACGAGGCTGCGCGCGCCGCGCTGCACACGCTGCAGCAGCGCCAGCAGACCGCGCAGGCGGAACAGGAAGCGGGCAGTCAGTGGCTGGCATCGCACCAGCAGTGGCAGGCGCTGGCGCAATCGTGGCAATTATGGGATCAATTGTTTACCCAGGCCGGGCAAGCGGCCGCGCAAGCCGATGCGGCCGACGCCAGCATGGCCGCATCGGCGCGGCAGGTGCGCCAGGCCCTTGACACCACGCAGGCGGCGCAAGATGCGCTGGCCAGCGCCGCTGCCGAACTGGCGCTGCGCGATGCCGAACGGCGCGAGGCGCTGGCGGCCGTGCAAGCCATCGATGGCCTGGGGCTGCAGGAACAGCGCGGCCAGCTGGAGGCACACGCGCGCATCTTGACCAGCGCGGAAAAAACCTGGAGCGAACTGGCACGCCAGCGGCAGGCGCTGGCGCACTGGCAAGCGAAGGCGGCCCAGCTGGCGCAGGCCGCGCAAACGGAAAGCACGGCATTGGCGGCGGAAGCGGCGCAAACGGCGCTGCTGGAAGCACGCCTGGCGCAGGCGGAAAAATCCTTGAAGGGCGCCGAAGCGGCATGCGCGGCCAGCGTCGAGCAGCTGCGGGCCAATTTGCAGGATGACCTACCCTGCCCCGTCTGCGGCGCGCTGGAACACCCGTACAGCCACGCCGACGACGCCTTGCAGGCGATGCTGGCCAGCTTGCAGGATGACGTGCTGGCCTGCCGCACGCAGGCGCGCGGCAATCTGGAACGGCTGGCCACGCACAAGGCGGCACTGGCCGCCCATATGCGCGAACAGGCGCAAACGGCGGAAGAACTATCGGCACTGCCGTCCATCATCGACGGCCTGAATGCGCAATGGCAGCCGCACGCGGACACCCTGCAGCTGCCGCCGGTAGACGAGCGCGCGGACTGGTTCACGCAGCAATTGGCGGCCAATGCGGCAGGCTTGCAGGCGCTGGCGCAGCAGGAAACGGTGCTGCGCCAGGCCAGCGCGCGGCGCGAGCAGGCGCAGGCGGCGCACGAACTGGCATCCAGCGAGCACGCGCGCTGCACCAGCACCGTCGCCGAGGCGCAAGCGCAGCTGGTGCAGCTGCAGGCGCAGCAAGCGGGCAACGCCGACAAGGGCGAGACGGCGCGCGCCACGCTCGATGCCTTGCTGGCGCAGCTCGATGGCGCCTTTGCCGACGCCGACGGCGCCGAGGACTGGAAAGACAGCTGGCGCGCCGGCCCGGCCGACTTCCGCGCGGCGCGTGAATCGGAAAGCCGGCAATGGCTGAAACAGCAGGCGGACCAGGACAAGCGCGGCCACGCACTGGCGACCCTGGCCGCGCAACTGGAAGCGGCGCTGCTGGCCGCCGGCAAGGCGCGGCACACGGCGCAGGAAGCCCATGCCGTCTTTGCCGCCGCCGACAAACAGCGAACGGCACTGCAAGCGCAGCGCCACGCGCTATGGCAGGGCCAGAGCGTGGCCGAGGTCGAGCGCAGCCTGGCAGCGGCCATCGCGCAGTCCAAAGAACAGCTGGCGCGGCAGCAAACGGCGGCGCAGTCGGCCAGCCAGCAACGCACGCGCCTCGACGAAGCATGCGCGCAGTTGTCGCGGCGCCTGGCCGCCTTGCGCGAACAGGAACACGGCGCCGCCGCCGCCCTGCACGACTGGCTGCGCCAGTTCCAGGAAGCCCATCCGGCCCAAGCTCCCGCCGACATGGCCGGCTTGCGCGCGCGACTGGCCATCGCGCCGGACGCCATGCGCGCCGAACGCGACGCCCTGCAAGTGATCGCCGACCGCCACACGGCAGCCGTTTCCGTGCTGGCCGAACGCCGGCAGCAGCTGGCCGCGCATGTGCAGCAGCCGCCCGAAGCGCTGGAAATGGACGTGGCCGCGCTGCAGGCGGCGCTCGGCGCCCTGCTGCAGGAACGCCAGGCGGCCAACGAGGAAGCGACGCGCTTGCGCCTGGCCATCGCGCAGGACGACGCCCGGCGCCACAGCGCGCAAGCGATGCTGGCGCAAATCGAGGCGCAAGCCGTCATCGAGCGGCGCTGGGCCAGCCTGAATGAATTGATCGGCTCGGCCGACGGCAAGAAATTCCGCAACTACGCGCAGCAATTCACCCTGGAAGTGCTGCTCGGCTATGCCAACGCGCACCTGAACCACCTGGCGCGCCGCTACCAGCTGGAACGCATCGACAACCCGAACAATCCATCGCTGGGCCTGATGGTGCGCGACCAGGACATGGGCGGCGAGCTGCGCTCCGTGCACTCGCTGTCGGGCGGCGAATCGTTCCTCGTCTCGCTGGCCCTGGCGCTGGGCCTGGCCTCGCTGTCATCGAACCGCGTGCGCGTGGAATCGCTGTTCATCGACGAGGGCTTCGGTAGCCTGGACACGGAAACCCTGCGCGTGGCCATGGATGCGCTCGACGGCTTGCAAGCGATGGGCCGCAAGGTGGGCGTGATCTCGCACGTACAGGAAATGACGGAGCGCATCGCCACCCGCATCCTCGTGCAGCCGGGGTCCGGCGGTAAGAGCGTGGTGACCGTACGTTAGGTCGCTAACGGCTGGCCGGCTCCCGGCACAGCCTGAGCATATCCCAGCCCAGTTCGCGGCGGATCTGCTCGGGGTCGGGCGGCGGCCGGCGCTGTTCCAGCTCCGCTTTCAGCCACTTCCTGACCAGCTCCTTGGCGGGCTGTGCAGGCTTTTCCTTGTCATGCTTGTCCATGGTGCTACCTCGTCAATGGATGCCAGATGGCCTCCGTAGTGTCTCAACGTGATAGACCGGATTCAGTTGACTTCAGCGTGGCGCAGTTGCAACAGTATGTAACGGCAGGCGGAGTGAGTTAAAATCGCCCCCTTCGCGCAGCTACCGCCTGCGCCCCGCAACAGTTCAAGGAACCCCATGAAAGCCGCCCGCAGCCTCACCTTCAAGTGCGTCAAATGTCACAAATCCATGCAGGTCTACCTGCAAAAAGTCTCCGCCTGCTCGCATATCCAGCCGTACCAGGGCATTTGCGCATGCGGCGAACTCAAGCGCCACGCCACAGGCCAGGCCGATGCCGTCAAGTCCTACCTGGAATCGGCGGACGGTAGCTGGTCACACCACCACTAATGGTTAAAGAATGGGCGTAGAACGCCGTTAATAACGGTACTTCGCTCATTGAGAAACCGCCATGTCCCAGCTTCCCGCCCTCGCCAGCCGTCAACCCGCCTCGAATACGCTGGCTGGCCAGCAGCCGTCCCGCACGGGCAACGGCGCCACGGGCCTGGCCGGCTCACCCCTGATGCAGCGCACGGCGCAAGACGTCGTGGCCCTGTCGAAGAATGGCCTGGACCTGTCGGCCAAGGGGCTCTCGCAACGGACCGATGCGCTGGGCAACGCCACCGTCGACGTGGCGCAGGATTTTCTGAGCAACATGACGCGCCAGCTGTTCGGCGACGGCGCCACCGTTGCCTTCGATTCCGTCGATCTGCAGGCGGGAGCCAGTTTCAGCAGCGGCGGCGCCAGCGTCTCGGGCCCCAATGGCAGCAGCCGCGCGGCCGCCTTCAGCCTCGATGAAAACGCGCATTTCATCGGCAAGGGCAAGATCACGACGGCCGACGGCCAGACCTTCGACTTCGAAGTGGAAGTGCAATATCAATCGAACATCAGCGCGGGCGTGCTTGAGCACACCCAAAGCGAAACGCCGGAAGCCCCGGCATCCGATGACGGCGCCCTGCCCGCCAAGGAATTGCCCGACACGCATTTCGCCGGCAATCTGCACGACCTGTTCAAGCTGCTGGGCCAGCAATTGCAAAGCAATCTCTATCAGGGCCTGTCCGACGGCGCCAGCGCCAGCGCCAGGGGCAACGATGGCGACCTGGCGGGCAGCCTGAGCTTACGTTTGCTCAAGCTGGTGCAGCCGGACGCGGTGGCCGACGCCGGCAAGAAAATCGTGGAAGCCACGCCGGAAGAGCAGGCGCGCGCCCGCGCGCTGGCGCTTGCCTATGGGACGGACAGCGCCGGCAGCACAGACGGCACGGCCAGCAACGTATAATGGAAGACGGCCTGCGCAGGCGACCATGCCGCGCGCCCCCTTCTATCGATTGAATCCCATGTCCGACACCTCTTCACCTACCGTTCATCCGCAGATCCACTGGAGCGAAAACGGCGCCGAACACGCGGCCCGCTGGCGCTCGGAAAGCGGCATGCCGCCGCCCAAGCGCGTCGTCATCGCCGATGACCGCACGACGGCCGACCAGGCTTACCGCCTGGCCTGCGAAGGCACGGCCATGCTGTGGCGCGGCGACTTCCAGAACGCGCGCCAGCTGCTGCAGGCACTGGCGCGCCGCGCCGACCACAAGAACGACAAGCCAAGCAAGAAGGCCAAGGCCGCCAAATTGGCCAAGCCGGAACCGACCGCCACGGAAGCGTTCCATCTGCACCGCCAGGCCCAGTCGCAGCGCGCCCGCACCCTGGCCATGCTGCTGCTGCCCTTCGATGCCGACTATACGATCCCGCTGCGCCGCGCGCCGGACGTGAAACTGGCGTGCAATGAAGCATATGGCCGCGGCGAAGAGCCGTTTATCGCCTCCTTGCGCGAACTGCTGGGCCTGATCGGCGCGCACGAATGGCGCCGCACGGGCGTGGAACTGCAGGCCCTGGGCCAGCGCATCCATCCGCACTACGGCGTGTTCGCGCCGATCCGCGGCGAATACGTGGGCCTGGTGGCGGAAGCGCCGCTGCCCGCGCGCGCCAGCCTGGCCTTCGACATCGGCACCGGCACGGGCGTGCTGGCCGCCGTGCTGGCGCAGCGCGGCGTCGCCCGCATCGTCGCCACCGACCAGGACCCGCGCGCCCTGTCCTGCGCGCGCGAAAACCTGGCCCGCCTCGATGTGATCGACAAGGTCGAGGTGGTGCAGGCCGACCTGTTCCCTGCCGGCCGCGCGCCGCTCGTCGTGTGCAATCCGCCCTGGCTGCCGGCCCGCCCCAGCTCGCCGATCGAATACGCCGTCTACGATCCGGACAGCCGCATGCTGCGCGGCTTCCTCGCCGGCCTGGCCGACCACCTGGAGCCAAACGGCGAAGGCTGGCTGATCCTGTCGGACCTGGCCGAGCACCTGGGCTTGCGCCCGCGCGCACAATTGCTCGAATGGATACAACAGGCGGGCTTGAAAGTCGTCGACCGCCTGGACGTCAAACCTACGCACCCGCGCGCGCAGGACGCCACCGACAGCCTGCATGCGGCCCGTTCGAAGGAAGTCACGTCGCTGTGGCGCCTGGCGGGGGCGTAATCGAGGGTCTGAAACCCGGCCATTGCGCATTGCAGCAAACCCCGCTATAATTCGCCTGCGGGGTGGAGCAGTCTGGCAGCTCGTCGGGCTCATAACCCGAAGGTCACAGGTTCAAATCCTGTCCCCGCAACCAGATATATAAAAAGCCGCTGATTCTTGCAAAGGGATCGGCGGCTTTTTCCATTGCGGCGCAGCATGCCTACCGCCCTCATGCAAAGCAAATGCCCTTCGTGTCAATCCGCTCTTTCGCAATGCAACAAACTCGGTTATAATTCGCCTGCGGGGTGGAGCAGTCTGGCAGCTCGTCGGGCTCATAACCCGAAGGTCACAGGTTCAAATCCTGTCCCCGCAACCAATACATAAAAACCGCTGATTCCTGCAAGGGAGTCAGCGGTTTTTTTCATTCCGGGTCAGGCCCGCTTTTTACACGGCGACGCTGGCCCTGATCTGCCTGGCCGCCGCGTGCAGGCTGGCCGCCACTCTTTCCAGCTTGTCGGCGCCCGCCGTTTCGGACAGGGCGGCAAAGGCGCTGATATGAAACGTCGCTACCATGGCTGGCGACACTTCGAGCTCGAGCGCCGTCTTGCTCAGTTCCGTCGACGCCTCGAGATAGGGCTCGCTGCCCGCCTCGAACGCCTGCTTGGTTTCCAACAATTCCTGGCCGCCTTCGGCCTTGGCCAGGCAGGCATCGACTTTTTGCTGGAAGGACGGCAAGGTATCGCGCACGGGGCCGGGCTCAGGCGCCGCTTCCGGTTCCGGTTCCACTGGCGCAGGCGTGGCTGCGGCCGGCTTGCCTGCCGCCGGCATGTCGCGCATCGTCAGCCAGCGCTCGACCGCGAGGAAATCGGCAAACGGCTCGGCAACCTTGGGATTCATCAGCCAGACTTCGCCCGTGCGCCAGTCGATCCGGGCGCCGCGCTCGTTTCTCGCCAACAGAATATCCTTGCCGCCATCGGGGTTCGACACCCGGCCGATATCGAGCCAGTTCATCAATTCCGCCTGGCGCGACATCGCGTTGACCCGATGAAAATAGGCCAGCCATAAAAATCTGGCGACCAATAGAATCAGGGCACCGCCAACCATCCACATCATTTTTCGCTCCGCTCCGCACCACATCGACAAGCCGCATTTTCTCACATGAAAGCTTGCGTCAAGGAAACTTTTACATCTACCGTGTGCAGGCGCAAATCCGGCACCGCGCGTGGCCCGGGCGCGCAGTCGCATTTCAGCAACGCCGCGTTTTCCTGATTGCCTGGCGCGCGCCGCTGCGTTATTATGAGAACAATTCTCATTTAGATTAAGCTATCCCACCCTCTTCGCATGCTGTCCGCCCCTTCCCCTCCGTCCGACTTCCAGGCCCTGTATGCCGAGCACCATTCCTGGCTGCTGCACTGGCTGAAGCGCCGCCTGCACGATGCGGGGCTGGCCGGCGACTTGGCGCAGGATACCTTCATCAAGATCTTCGTTGCGCGCAGCAGTGCCGGGATCGCGCAGCCGCGCCCTTTCCTGGCCACCATCGCCAAGCGCCTGCTGGCCAACCACTGCCGGCGCGAAGAGCTCGAACGGGCTTACCTCGACGCCCTGCTGCACCAGCCGCAAGCGAGCACGCCGTCGCCGGAAGCGATGTCCATCCTGCTCGAATCGCTGCAGCTGGTCGACCGCGCGCTGGACCAGCTGTCCGCCAAGGCCAGGGCCGCTTTCCTGCTGGCACACCTGGACGGCATGACCTACGCCGAGATCGCCGCCGAACTGGGCACCACCACGCATTCCGTCAAAAAATACCTGAGCAAGGCCAACCTGCTATGCTTTTTTGCCGTGCCCGATTTTGCCGCCTCCTGACATGCGCGGCGCCACCGTCTACGCACAGGGCCAGCCCATCGACCTGGCCATCGCCATGCAGGCAGCCGAATGGCTGGCCACCCTGATGAGCGGCGAAACGACGCCGGCGGAAAAAACGGCCTGGCAGCAGTGGCGCCAGGCGCACCCCGACCATGAACGGGCGTGGAAACATATCGAAAGCGTCAGCGGCGGCTTGCGCGAACTCGATGCACAGGCCAGCCGCACGGCGTTGACACAGCGCTCCCGCCCTGCCTCGACCATCTCGCGCCGCCGCAGCCTGCAGTTGCTGGCGTGGGTCTCGGCCATCGGCCTCACGGGCTGGTTCGGCGCGCGCTCGCAATATGCGCCCGACATGGCCCGCGCCGCGCTGGCAGACCTGTCCACCGGCGTGGGCGAACGCCGCGAACTGACCCTGCCCGACGGCAGCCGTTTGCACCTGAACAGCGGCAGCGCCGTCAACATCCGCTACACGGGCACGCAGCGCCTGCTGCAACTGGTGCAGGGCGAAGTGTTCATCGCCACGGCCCGCGAAACGGGCATGCCCTACCGCCCCTTCCTCGTCGAAACGGCGCAAGGCCACGCGCAGGCGCTGGGCACGCGCTACTCGGTGCGCCAGGCGGACGGCAGCACCCTGGTCGCCGTCGAGGAAGGCGCCGTGCGGCTGATGCCGCGCCATGGTGAGGCCAGCCCGGTGCTCCGCGCGGGCCAGGGCGGCGGCATGACGGCGCAGAATGCCTTGCCCGCGCACGCCGTCTCACCCGATGTCTGGGCCTGGCGCCAGGGTTTGCTGCTGGCCGACGCCATGCCGCTGCGCGACTTCCTGCATGAACTGAGCCGTTACCGCCACGGCTTGCTGGGCTGCGACGACGCCGTCGCCGGCCTGCGCATCTCCGGCGTCTTCCCGCTGGCCGACCTGGATGCCGTGCTGCTGTCGCTGCCCGACTCCCTGCCCGTGGACGTGCGCCTGCGCACGCGCTACTGGGTGCAGGTCGAGGCGCGCCAGCCGCGCTGAAAATATATTTTGACGCCGGCGCAAAAAAAAGTACCCGCTTCCGATTCTCGCGTGACCTGTGTAGGCAACGTTCTTTTTGACGACTACACCACAAGGTAACCATGTCTCCTGCCATTCATTCCAAGCCGCGTATCAAACCCATGGCGTATGCCATCGAGCTCGTTTTCATCGGTTCGGCCCTGCTGCTGAACGTCCAGGCGCCAGCCCTGGCGCAGGAAAGCGCGGCGGCGGCCCCTGCCACGCTCGACTTCCAGGTGCCCGCTGGCGACCTGGCCACGGCGCTGCGCCAGGTCGCCAGCCAGTCGCGTGTCATCCTCAGTTTCACGCCCGAGCAGACGCGCGGCAAGACCTCGGCCGGCTTGAGCGGCCGCCACGACGTGCTGGCCGCCTTGAACGGCGTGTTGCGCGGCACGGGCCTGAAGGCCGAACGCAGCGCCAACGGCAGCTATGTGCTGCGCCCGGCCGATCCGGCGGCGAGTGGCGAAGCGATGGCGATGATGCCGGAAGTGTCGGTCAAGGCGCAGCAGGATGCGACGGAAGGCTCGGGCGCGTATGTCTCCACCTTGCCGATCGCCACGGCCACGCCGCTGGGCCTGTCGATCAGGGAAACGCCGCAGTCGGTCAGCGTCATCACGCAGCAGCGCATGCAGGACCAGGGTTTGAACACGATCGCGCAAGTGATGGCACAGACGCCGGGCATCACGCTGTTCTCGCTGGGTAGCGAACGCACGGGCTTTACGTCGCGCGGCTATTCGATTACCAATTACCAGCTCGATGGCGTCAGCACGCATTCGGAAAACCTGGGCCTCAATGCGATACCGTCGCAAAGCCTGGCCGACATGGCGCTGTACGACCGCATCGAAGTGCTGCGCGGCGCCTCGGGCCTGATGACGGGCGCTGGCGACGCCTCGGGCGCCATCAACATGGTGCGCAAGAAGCCGACGGCGCAGTTCCAGGCCTCCGTCGAGGGCGAGCTGGCTTCCTACGATGAGCGGCGCGCCATGGCCGACGTCTCGGGTCCGCTGAACGAGACTGGCACCGTGCGCGGCCGCCTGGTGACGGTGTACGAAGAAGGCGACAGCATCATCGACGGCTACAGCCGCAACAAGAAAGTGGTCTACGGCGTGGTCGAAGCGGATCTGTCACGCGACACGAAGCTGACGGCCGGCGTCACGCACCAGCGCAAGCGCTCGAACGGATCCTTGTCCTACCTGGGCTTCCCCCTGTTCTACAGCAATGGCGTCATGACGGACCTGCCACGCTCTTTCAGCCCGGCCGCCAAGTCGAACCGCTTCGACACCAATTCGACCGACCTCTTCGCCACCGTGGAGCACGCGCTGGCCAACGACTGGAAGCTGAAAATCTCGGCCAACCGCGTGCAATCGTCGCAGGAAGAACGCGCCGTCTACCTGAGCGTGAGTGGCGGCTTTCCCGACCAGGCCACGGGCGATGGCCTGAGCTTGAACGCCGACTACCGCGACTACCAGCTTCAGGTCAACAGCGTGGACGTCAATGTGCGCGGGCCGTTCAGCGCATTCGGCCGCCAGCACGAGCTGGTGCTGGGCATGGACTACAGCGAATTTCAAAGCACGACCGATGGCCGTTTCGACCGGGGCGTCGAAAACACGCCAGTCAACCTGTACCGCTGGAATCGCACGGCAACGCCCGTGTTTGGCGGTACCACCGTCATCTACGACAGCACGCGCCGCCAGGCCAGCGCCTACGCGGCCAGCCGCTTCAACCTCTCCGAACGCCTGAAACTGATCGCTGGCGCCAAGGTGCTGCGCTACAGCGAGAACTACATCTCGGACGCGCCGTCCGTGAATTTTTACAGCGCGTCCCCCGCCTCGGAGAGCCGTGTCTTCACGCCGTATGGCGGCCTCGTATTCGATATCGACGGCACGCACAGCGCCTACGCCAGCTACTCCACCATCTACCAGCCGCAAGCATCGCAAGACCGCTACGGCAAGCTACTGGCGCCGCGCGAGGGCAAGACTTTTGAGGCAGGCGTCAAGAGCGGCTGGCTCGATGGCCGCCTGAACACCTCTGCCGCGCTGTACCAGATCCGCCAGAGCAATCTGTCCGAATCGGACCCCGGCTACACCGTGCCTGGCACGAACAATCCTGCCAACCGCGCCATCAAGGGCGCCAAGACCCAGGGCGTGGACGTGGAAGCGACGGGCGCCATCACGCCGGACTGGAATATTTCGGCTTCGTGGTCGTACAGCCAGACGGAAAACAATGCCGGCAAGGCCATCCTGACCACCTTCCCGCGCCACCTGGTGAAACTGTGGACGACCTACCGCCTGCCCGGCGACCTCAATCGCCTGACAATCGGCGGCGGCGTGAACTGGCAAAGCCGCGTGTATTCGGACATCGACGCGTGGCAGATCAACAGCACCATGCACTGGGAACAGAAGGCGTACTCGGTGGCCAGCCTGATGGCGCGCTACGATGTCAACGACAAGCTGTCGGCCACCGTCAACGTGGCCAATCTGTTCGACAAAAAATACACGGCTTCCGTGTCGGACTGGTGGTACTCGGGCATGTATGGTCCGGCGCGCAAGGTGGCGCTGAGCGTGCGCTACCAGTTCTAGTATTTCACACCGGCGCAGGGCCGGTGATACAATTTTCCCGCTTCACGGGCGTTGCCGGCGATTGCCGCCAACGCCCGTGCCCATAGAGACACCCAAGGAGAATGTGTGAAGGACCTCGCCACCGCCCTGCCAGCCGATCCGGCCGACCAACCCGCCAATCCCTCGCGCCGGCGCATTTTCCAGGCTGCTTCCGCAGTCGGCCTGGCCGCCAGCCTGCCGGCGCTGGCCGACGCCGCGCCCGCCAAAAAGACCATCGCCAAGGGTTCGCTCGACGCGAAACTCAAGGCGCACGTCAAGAACGTGGTCGTGATCTACCTGGAAAACCGCAGCTTCAACAACCTGTTCGCCAACTTCCCCGGCACCAGCGCGCCCCTGTCCGCCGTCACGGCGGAACAGGCGCAGCAGCTGGACCGCGACGGCAAGCCGCTGGCCACGCTGCCGAAGATCTGGGGCGGCCTCGTGCCGAACCAGCAAAATATCGGCGGCACCGATTACCTGATCAAGGAAGACCAGATTTCCGGCCTGCCCAACGCGCCCTACAAATTGAGCGACGCGGCCGGCAAGCCCCTGCCCGAGAGCATCATCACGCGCGACCTCGTGCACCGCTTCTATAACAACCAGATGCAGATCAACGGCGGCAAGAACGACGGCTTTGCCGCGTGGGCCGACAGCGGCGGCCTGGTGATGGGCCATTACGGCGAAACGTCGAAAAACCTGAACCTGTGGCAGATCGCCGAGCAATACACGCTGTGCGACAACTTCTTCATGGCAGCCTTCGGCGGCTCCTACATGAACCACCAGTTCCTGGTGACCGGCCGCGCCAACGAATACTTCAACGCGGCCGAAACGGCGGCGAAGAAAAAGATCGCCGTACTGTCCGACGGCCCGCAAGGCGTGCGCCTGGCGATCTCGCCCGACTGCCCCGCCTCCGCGCTGGACGGCAAGCCGAAATATGTGAACGACGGCGCCATCACGCCGGACGGCTATGCCGTCAACACCATGGCCCCGCCATATCAACCGAGCTACATCCGCCCCGCCTTCGACGGCGACCCGCTGCATGCCGACCCGGCCGACGCGAACACCCTGCCGCCGCAAACCTATGACACCATCGGCGACCTGCTGTCGCGCAAGGGCGTCAGCTGGGCGTGGTATGGCGGCGGCTGGCAAGCGGCGCTCGACCAAAAAGGCGGCGGCAGCAAGCCGAACTTCCAGTTCCACCACCAGCCGCTGAACTACTTCAAGCAGTTCGCGCCAGGCACGGCTGCGCGCGCCGAGCACCTGCGCGACGGCGGCACAGGCGACAGCCCGATCTCGAACAAATTCCTCGCCGCCGCCGTGGCGGGCAAGCTGCCGGCCGTGACCTTCTACAAGCCGCAGGGCAATCTGAACCTGCACGCCGGCTATTCCGATATCGAATCGGGCGACCAGCACGTGGCCAACGTCATCCAGCATTTGAAGGAATCGCCGCAGTGGAAGGACATGATCGTCGTGATCACCTTCGATGAAAACGGCGGCTGGTGGGATCACGTGGCGCCGCCGAAAGGCGACCGCTGGGGTCCGGGCACGCGCATTCCCGCCATCGTCGTCTCGCCGTACGCGAAGAAAGGCGCCGTCGACCACAGTTTTTATGACACGACGTCGATCCTGCGCCTGATCACGCGCCTGCACGACCTGCCGCTGCTCGAAGGCCTGAAAGTGCGCAACGACGCGTTTGCGTCGCGCGGCGCGCTGCCGCCGGGCGACCTGACGGGCGCTCTGAGCTTCCGCTAAGCCACCCACAATGCGGCACGCCTGTGATACACTGCGTGCCGCACTTAAATCCGCAGGACAGGTATTCCTGACGGTTGTTCCAACAATGAGCCCGACTCCAGTAGCCGGGCTTTTGTTTTGTGGATGAAGTTAAAGCGTATAGACATAGGCGGGCAGCACCTTGCCCGCCCCCTGGCTTTCGCAAGCCAGGGAAAGAGGTTAGCAAATGAGAGATAAAAAAGACAACGCCACCATCGACTTGCCCGGTTTCGGCCCGCCGCCAGCGCACGAGGCGCCAGAGCCGGCGCCGGAACCGCAACGCCGCACGCGCGCGCGCAAGGTGGCGCTGAAGCAGGTGCAGCTTGAATTGCTGGAGCCGACCGACGCCACGGGCTTGCCCGTATGGACGCGCGACGCTGGCCTCGATCTGACCGGCTTGCCCATCTGGGCGCCCGACAACTAGTACCCCAACGCCGGCGGCCGTTTGCCGCCAGCTTCCACAACCATCCGCACAAGGGCGTATAACGCCTGTAGACTGTGCCCATCCACCCGCTTTTTACCGGCTCCGCCCTTATGAACACCACATCCGCCACCACTTCTTTTTCCAGCCTGCCGCTGACGCCCGCCTTCCTGGCCAACCTGGATTCGCTCGGCTACCACGAGATGACCACCATCCAGGCGCAAAGCCTGCCGGCCGTACTCGATGGCCGCGACCTGATCGCCCAGGCGAAAACGGGCAGCGGCAAGACGGCCGCCTTCGGCATCGGCATCCTGCACAAGCTCAATCCGGCCTGGTTTGCCGTGCAGGGCCTGGTGCTGTGCCCCACGCGCGAACTGGCCGACCAAGTGGCCAATGAGCTGCGCCGCCTGGCCCGCGCGGCCGGCAACATCAAGATCCTGACCCTGACGGGCGGCGCGCCGATGCGCCCGCAAATCGCCTCGCTGGAACACGGCGCGCACATCGTCGTCGGCACGCCGGGCCGCCTGCGCGACCACTTGGGCCGCGGCACCATCAACCTGAACCACGTGCAAACGCTGGTGCTCGATGAAGCGGACCGCATGACGGACATGGGTTTTTACGAAGAAATCGCCGGCATCGTCAGCGCCTGCCCGGCGCGTCGCCAGACCCTGCTGTTCTCGGCCACGTACCCGGAAGATATCCGCCGCGCCACGGCGTCGTTCCTCGTCAATCCGCTGGAAGTGACGGTCGAGGCGCAGCACGACAACGACAAGATCGAGCAGCGCTTCTATGAAATCGGCTTCGACGAGCGCAATAGCGCCGTCGGCAAACTGCTCAAACACTTCAAGCCGGAATCCACGCTGGCCTTCTGCAACACCAAGGTGCATTGCCGCGAACTGGCCGACGAGCTGCGCCAGCAAGGCTTTTCCGCGCTGGCCCTGTACGGCGAGCTGGAACAGCGCGAGCGCGATGAAATCCTCGTGCTGTTCGCCAACCGCAGCTGCTCCGTGCTGGTGGCCACCGACGTGGCCGCGCGCGGCCTCGATATTTCCGACCTGGGCGCCGTGATCAACGTCGACGTGTCGAAGGACACGGAAGTGCACATCCACCGCATCGGCCGCACGGGCCGCGGCAGCAAGAAGGGCCTGGCCCTGTCGCTGTGCGCGCCGAACGAGAAAAAATGGGTCAAGCTGATCGAGCAGTACCAGAACAGCGCCGCCGAATGGCACGACCTGAAGGAACTGGCGGAAGATGACGGCATGGAGGCGCTGCCGGCGCCGATGGTCACCCTGTGCATCATGGGCGGCAAGAAGGACAAGCTGCGCCCGGGCGACTTGCTGGGCGCGCTGACGGGCGACGCTGGCCTCACCAAGGAGCAGGTGGGCAAGATCAACGTATTCGAGTTCATGACCTACGTGGCGCTGGACCGCAAGGTGGCCGAAGCGGCCTTCAAGCGCCTCAACGCCGGTAACTCCCTGGGCCGCGACTTCGGCAATATCAAGGGCCGCAGCTTCAAGATGCGCTTTATCGAGGCGTAAGCTGCTGCAATGCACGCAGGGCCGCCATGGTCCTGCGTCCCGGGTAGCTATCCCATGCGGGATGGCGCCCGCGGTAGTAGCAGCTCCAGTAGCTGATCGTGCGCCGCTCCAGCGTGTCCACATAGGCGGGGTTCTCCCGCAGGTAGCGCGCCAGCGCCTGCGTATTCCAGGCCGGCAGCGCCGCGCCAATTATCTCAATAATCTCCAGCACGTATTCGCCGCACAGGTGCACGACGAACGGCACCGTCCATGCCCGCTCCTGCAGCAACAGCTGCCTTGCACACGCTTCGCGCACATGGCCGTCATGGTGGCGCGCGCCCAGGCACAGGGCGATCACGCCCGCGTCGCCGGGCAGCCGCGTACAAGCCAGCAGCCGCTCGCTATCGTAATACGTGCGCGTCGGGATCAGCAAAGTCTCGCCATCCTGGCATACCGAAAACGACCGAACCGGCGCATGCAACTGGCCATATGCCAGCGCAGGCAACAGCTGCGCCACAGTGCCTGCCAGTGCGGCCGGAAAAGCGTCCGCTTCAGCCATCGCGAGCTTCCTTGCAGACCTTGCGCACGCCCAGCGCAGGCTGGTCCACCTTTTCAAAGATCACATTCGAATACCATTCAGCAGGATCGCCTTCGGTGGGCTTGCCCAGCGAGATATAAAAGCCGCCATGCGTGAACAGAGCCGTGGTTTCCTTGCCCGGCCTGGCCCCCTGCAGGAAGGCGGGCCAGGCCGCCCTGTCGACAGGTGTAAAACGCGCCGACAGCAGCGCCAGCAAGCGCGCATGGGTGGCCGGCGCATACGGGAACAGATACAGGTATTCAACCAGTTCACCGCCATCGGCCAGGCGCGTGACGGCGGATGTCGCCGCCTCCACTTCACTGCCAAAACTGCACAGCACCCCGCCGCTGTAGGCAAAATCGATGACGGTCGCCGGCGCGCACGCCTGCCGTTCGCGGTCGATGCCGACGGGCGGCAGCGCGCGCACTTGCGCCAGCAGCGTCTCGCTGGAAGTGGCCAGCGCGGGAAAGCCCGGGCATTCGCTGGCCGCCCGGGCGGCAGAAAAAGCAAGGCAACAACTCAATAGCAGCAAACGGCGCTTCACGGCATCTCCAGTGTCATCAAGCGGCCATTATGCCGGACATCTTCACAAAGGCCGCGCCTGTTGCCCCTGCGGCGTATCGTCGATGTCATAGCCGGCCGCGCGCGCCAGTGCGCGCAAGCGGTCCGCCTCGGCCCACTGACGCTGCGCGCGGGCGATGGCCCGTTCCGCCATCCACGCCTGCACGGGCTGCGGCACATCTACCTGCGCCGGCTGCCAGGCCAGCAGATCGAGCCCCAGGGCCGCATCGAAGCGGGCCATGGTGGCCTTTTTCACCGCGTCCGGCAGGCTGCTTTTCAGCAGTTCCCAGGCCACGGCCAGGGCGCGTGGATAGTTCAGGTCATCGTTGACCTGCGCCGCAAAGCGCGCCAGCCATGCAGGATCAGGGGCGGCCTCACTATCCACCTGGCCAAGGCCATGCACGCTGACGCGCAGGCGCGCCAAACCGCTGGCGGCGGCACGCAGCGCTTCATCCGTGAAATTGAGGCTGCTGCGGTAGTGGGCGCCCAGGCACAGGTAGCGGTAGGCCAGCGGATCGATGCCCTGCTCCACCAGGCTTTGCAGGCGTAAAAAGTCGCCCGACGATTTCGACATCTTCGCATCCTGTGTTTTCAGGAAAGCGCCGTGCAGCCAGAAGTTGGCCAGGCGCGTGCCGTGGCGCGCTTCCGTTTGCGCGATCTCGTTACTGTGGTGGACGGCCACGTGGTCTTCGCCGCCGCAATGGATGTCGAAGTACGCGCCCAGGTGCTTTTCCGCCATGGCCGAGCATTCGATATGCCAGCCCGGGAAACCCAGGCCCCACGGGCTGTCCCACTCCATCTGCCGCTGTCCCGGCACGCCGCTGAACTTCCACAGCGCGAAGTCGCAGATGTCGCGTTTCTCTCCCAGGTCCACGCGCTTGCCCGCCTGCAGGCCGTCGCGGTTCAGGCGCGCCAGTTTGCCATAGCTGTCCTGGCGCGTCGTGTCGAAATAGATCCCGTCGTCCGTGCTGTAGGTATAGCCTTTCGCTTCCAGGTCGAGGATGAAGGCGATCTGCTCGGCGATGTGGTCGGTGGCGCGGCACCAGACGGTGGGCGGCAGGATATTGAGCTGGTGCAGATCGCCCTCGAACGCGCGGGTAAATTCAGCGGCGATGTCCCAGGCCGACTTGCCGCTGCGGGCGCTGCGCGCCTCGATCTTGTCGTCGCCGCTGTCCGCATCCGACGTCAGATGACCGACGTCCGTGATGTTCATCACGTGGCGCACCTGCAAGCCGTTGAATTCGAGCGCGCGGCGCAAGCCGTCGACGAACAGATAGGTGCGCAGGTTGCCGATATGCGCGTAGTCGTAGACCGTGGGCCCGCAGGCGTACAGGCCCGCCTCGCCCGGGGCGATGGTCTCGAAGGGCCGCAAGCTGCGGCTATACGTGTCGTACAAATGAAGTGTCATGCGGGACTTTCATGCGCGTTGCGGAAAAAGAAAATGGCCACAGGTTTTTCAACACTGCGGCCATCGGAATGAGGAGTAAAAAGTTTAACGGCGCCGGGCCGCATCCTCGCGAAGCCAGGTACACGGACACAGCGCAGCGGCGCCGCGGTATGCAAGGACTGGAGGGAGGATGGAAGAGATCATGGAGACAATATCGCATGCGCGCGGGCGGGCCGTCAAGCCCTCCTGCGGCGCCAGCTTATTTTTTCGCCTGTTCGATATGCGGCAGCAGCACCGTCAGGATGCCCAGCAGCGGCAGGTAGGAGCAGATTTTGTACACATAGGCGATGCCCTCCACGTCGGCCAGGTGGCCCATCGCGGCGGCGGCGATGCCGGACACGCCGAACATCAGGCCAAAGAAAATCCCCGCGATCATGCCCACCTTGCCCGGCACCAGTTCCTGCGCGAAAACGACGATGGCGGAAAACGCGGATGAAATCACGAAACCGATGATCACCGTCAGCACGGCCGTCCAGAACAGGTCGACGTAGGGCAGCAGCAGGGTAAATGGCGCGGCGCCCAGGATGGAAATCCAGATCACGCGCTTGCGGCCGATGCGGTCGCCGATGGGGCCGCCCATGAAGGTGCCGGCCGCCACGGCGGCGAGGAACAGGAACAAATACAGCTGGGCATCGCCAAGCGACAGGTGGAATTTGTCGATCAGGTAGAACGTGTAGTAGCTCGACAGGCTGGCCATGTAGATGTACTTCGAAAACACCAGCAGGGCCAGCACGCCCAGCGCCCCCATCACCTTGTTGCGCGACAAGTTCGGCCCATGGCCGCCCGCCTTCGGCTTGAAGCTGGCCAGGTGGCCGCTGTACCAGTGGCTGACCTTGTACAGCACGCCGATGGCCAGCACGGCCAGCAGGCTGAACCAGGCGATATTGCCGTGGCCACGGTTGACGATGACGGCGGCCGCCAGCAGCGGCCCCAGCGCGGAACCGACATTGCCGCCCACCTGGAACAGCGACTGGGCAAAGCCGTAGCGCCCGCCCGAGGCCATGCGCGCCACACGCGACGCTTCCGGGTGGAAGGTCGAGGAACCGACGCCGATCAGGCCCGAGGCGATCAGCAAGGTGGGAAAGGTCGACACGACGGACAGCATCAGCACGCCGGCCAGGGTAAAGCACATGCCGACGGGCAGCAGGAATGGCAGCGGACGGCGGTCCGTGTACAAGCCGATCCAGGGCTGCAGCAAGGAAGCCGTGCACTGGAACGTCAGGGTTATGAGGCCGACCTGGGTAAAACTGAGTGAAAACTCGGCTTTCAGCATCGGATAAATCGACGGCAATAATGCCTGGATCAAGTCATTGAGCAAATGCACGAAGGCGACGGCGCCCAGGATGTGCATGGCCAGACCGGATTGTTGTTGGGAGCTATGAAGCGAAGGGGCCGCCGGCACGGACTTGGCCAATGCTGGAGCAGTTGTGGTTGTGTGCATGTGTCATCCGCAATAATCGGGCTCGGCGGGCGGCCCGGCAAAGAAGCCAGTATAGTATGGTCACTGAACTGATAACTTCCAATAATCGTCGCCCAAGTGACAACTAGGTGACAATTAAGAGCGCATCCAACGACCAGCATGTACACCCAACCCCTCGTCCAGACCCACCCCGATGGCGTGCCGTTCAGCCGCAGCACCAGCTCGCACGATTACCAGCACGTGCCGCGCCCCGTGACGGCCATGTCGCGGCAATATGCGGCGGGCGACTATACGGCGCCGCACAGCCATGTGCGGGCGCAACTGCTGTATGCGACGGAAGGCGTGATGCGCGTGTCCACCGAGCACGGCGTGTGGATGTTGCCGCCGCGGCGCGCCCTGCTGATCCCCGTGGGCATCGTGCATGAAGTCCACATCTTGAGCGAACTGAGCATGCGTACCGTGTACATCGACGCACAGGTGGCGGCCCGATATGGCGCCGATTGCAAGGTGCTGGAAGTGAGCCGGCTGCTGCGCGAACTGATCCTGGCCTTGCTGGCCGAACCGGTCGAATATGCGCTAGAGGGCCGCGGCGACTGGCTGGCGCACCTGATCCTGTCGGAACTGGCGGCGGCCGATACCGTGCCCCTCGCCATACCGTGGCCGCGCGACCGCCGCCTGGTGGCCGTGTGCTCGGCCATCATGGACGCGCCCGGCAGCCGGCGCAGCATCGAGGACTGGGCGCAGGATGCGGGCGCCAGCGCGCGCACCCTGATCCGTTTATTCCCCAAGGAAACGGGTCTGCACTACCGCCAATGGCTGCAGCAAGTCCACCTGGCCGAGGCCTTCTGCCGCCTGGACCGGGGCGAAGGCGTGGCCGCCATCGCCTATGCGCTGGGCTACGCCAGCCCCAGCGCCTTCAGCGCCATGTTCCGCCGCATCCTGGGTCGCACGCCGCAGCACTACCTGAGCGAGTGGCGCGCCGCGGAGTAAACAAGAAAAGCAGCCCGTGGGCTGCTTTCGTCAAATCGTTTGCCGGCAATCAGGCGGTAGGCCAGCCGCGTAGGTCGGCTTAGCGTGGCAAGGCCGCGCGTAAGCCGACAAGCTGCGTTGCCGGCAGTGTCGGCTTACGCCCTGCGGGCCAAGCCGGCCTACTCTTTTTCGCCGGCAATCAGGCGGTAGGCCAGCGCACCCAGCAAGGCGCCGATGATCGGTGCCAGCCAGAACAGCCACAGCTGGCTCGTCGCCCAGTCGCCCACGTACAGGGCCACGCCCGTGCTGCGGGCCGGGTTGACGGAGGTATTGGTGACGGGGATGCTGATCAGGTGGATCAGGGTCAGCGCCAGGCCGATCGGCAGCGGGGCGAAGCCGGCCGGTGCGCGCTTGTCGGTGGCGCCCAGGATGACGATCAGGAAGAACATCGTCAGCACGATTTCAATGACCAGCGCCGACAGCATCGAATAGCCGCCCGGCGAGTGGGCGCCGAAACCGTTCGAGGCAAAGCCCTTGCTCACATCGAAACCGGCCTGGCCGCTGGCGATCACGTACAGCACGCCGCCGGCCACGATGGCGCCCAGCACTTGCGCGATGATGTATGGCAACAGTTGGCTGGCGGGAAAGCGGCCGCCGGCCCACAGGCCGATCGAGACGGCAGGATTCAGGTGGCAGCCCGAGATGTGGCCGATGGCGTAAGCCATGGTCAGCACCGTCAGGCCAAACGCCAGCGCCACGCCGACAAAGCCGATGCCAAGACCAGGGAAGGCCGCGGCCAGCACGGCGCTGCCGCAACCGCCCAGTACCAGCCAGAACGTGCCGAGAAATTCGGCGCCATATTGTTTCATGATGTATTCCTTTACATTGTCGAAAAAACGTACCCAGGGGACGACCAGTCAGACCGCTCATTCAGCTCGCCCTCACCGTATGGCGATGGCAAGGCAAAACACCAGCAAAGTACGGCTGCGCAATCGCAGCAGAGCGCGCATAATGACATATTGTCATTATCAAGGCAATATTAATCTAATACGACAATATCAATAGTTTTTATGGAATCAACTATTCTTTTGATAATTTTACTGGCGCCGGGCGGCGCATGTACTTTTGCGGCGCCTCCAGCGGCGTAAAACCAAAGCCAGCATACAGGCCGTGCGCATCGTCGGTGCCCAGCATCCAGGCGACATCGCACAAGCGCTCATCGCCGAGCACGGCGACCACCATCTGCTTGCCATAGCCGCGCCCCTGGTATTGCGGCAGCACAAACACGTCGCGCAGGTACGCAAAATCCGTGTAGTCGGTGACGACCCTGGCGAACGCCACTTGCTGTCCATCAACATAGCCGCCGAAACACAGCGCATTGGCGATCCCCTTGCGCACCGTGTCGATTGCCACGCCGCGCTTCCAGTACGACTGCTCGCTCAGGTAGCGGTGAATCATGGGCACGTCCAGTTCGTCGCGCTCGCTGGAAATGTGCAGTGACGCGTGCATCAGTTCTTGTACAGCAGTTCGGCTTCTGCGATGCTGGGCTCGCCGAAGTAGACGGTGCGCACGCCGCCCTTGCCATCGCTACCCATGTACACGCCCGTCATGCTGCGCGCGGCCGGGTCGTACAAAATCGAATAGCGGTGGCCGCAATTGTGCGGTTCGCAGACGCTGCTCAGCAGGCGCGCCTTGCCGTCGATCTCGACCGGCTTGAGCGGGCTGGCCACGCCATCGGGCACCCAGCGCTGCCGCTTCAGGCCCGCCTTTTTCAAGCCGACATTAAAAGCCTTGCGAAAGGCGTAATCCGCCTTGTAGACATCCGGGAAATACGGACAGGTAGCGCCGCCGTCGCAACTTTGCGCCTGCTCGATCAGCGACAGCCTCGGCGTACGGGCCTGCGCCGGCATGGCGGCCAGCGCCACGGCAGCGCCCAGGAACAGGGACAGGAGCAAACGTACGGACATGCAAGTTCCTAACAATATCGAATAATGCCGAAAGCATAGCAGAATGGCATGCTTGTGCGCGCGCCTCAGGGAGAACAGCGGATGCCGACCACCCCGTTGACCTTGCCTTCGGGCCAGCCCGTCTCGCGCCAGCGGTACACGCCGGGCGCGACGATGATCAATTGCCATTCCACCAGCTTGCCGGCGGCATTGAGGCGGGTTTCATTGTCATAGCGTAACGTCAGGCTACGCTCCGTTTCCGCCACCACCGTCGCGGCAAAGCGGTTGGTTTCGCCCAGCTTGCTTTTCCACGTACGGTCGTTGAAGATCGCCAGCCGCTGATGGTCGTCTGACAGCTGCATGCGCGTGAAGTGGCGCGCTTCTTCGCACACACTATTTGTATTCACGCTGTCGGACCAGCTGCCGGACAGTTGCTCGGCATCGAAAGGAGTCGGGGTGGCGGCCACGGCCGCACTCAGCAGCAAGGTTGCAAGCATAGTTTATCGAAAGAAAACGAAAGGAATCATCATGGTCGGCGCAGCGCCAGGGTGATGCTCGATGGCAGTGCGGGCGTACGCCGGTGCAAGGTCGCCTGCTCGTAGGCATACGCCATCGCAATGAGCGGCTTCTCGCCGTGGGCAGGACCGATGAAGGACAAGCCGACCGGCAAGCCCCCGAGCACGCCGGCAGGCACCGTGATGTGCGGCAAGTCGGACTGCGGCTGCGCTACGCCGTGGCAGGTCGGCCCCACCAGCGCATCGAGGCCATCCGAGCGCAGCAGCGTTTCGATGCCGCCCGGCCCGGGCGCGGGCGGCAATTCGATCAGTTCCGCGCCCTGCTCGCGCAGCACGTTCAGCGCCTGCTCGATCACGGCATCGGTGCCGGCGCACAGGCCGAACAGGCTGCGCGCCACGCCGATGCGACGCCCGCGCAAGCCGGCGGCATCGAACACCACGCCATCGGCCAGGCGCTCGCCGCTCAAGGCGGCAAGCAGCCAGGCCGCCTCGCGCACGCTGGACGCCATCGGTCCGGCAGTGGCCGGCTCGCCGCCCTGCCCGCCTGCGGCCATGCCTGTGGGCTTGATGGCAACCAGGCCGCAGTTTGAAGCAGGCGCGACGATGGAGCCGTCCACCGCGCTGTCGACGGCCAGGATGGTGAGCCCGGCCCAGCTGGCACTGGCGTGCGGCACGCTGACGGCGGCCCACTGGCGCAAATTGCTTTTGCCGATGATGACGGCGCCGGCCGCGCGCAAGCGCGCCGCCACGAAGGAATCGCAGCTGGCATGCGTGGCCAGGGGCGCCTGCGTGCGCGTCTTCATGCGGTCGCCCGTGGCGATGTTGTCGCGCAAGACGACGGGGATGCCGTGCAAGGGGCCGCGCACCTTGTGCACTTGCCGCTCGCGGTCCATTTCCAGGGCGATTTTCAAGGCGTCGGGATTGATTTCAATGCCGGGATAGGCGCGCGCGCCGATGCTGCACAGGGAGCGGATGCGGGCCAGGTACTGCGACGTCAGCGCATGGGAACTGAGTTTGCCTGCCTGCATCATCTGCTGTTGCGGCAAGACGCCGGCGTCGAGCAGATGAGCCATGGGACTGGCCGGCGCCGTGGCACGGGCCAGTACGGGGCGCGGCACGCTCCGGGACGCGCCACTGCGTAACATCTGACTGCGCTGCATCGTATCTCCAGGAAACCTCAATGTTTCTAACGCAATAATGTGCTAGCCATAGCATAGCAGTCCTTGCAAGCTAATAGTTGTGATAAGGAATTATTTTCCAAGCAAAAAAAAACGCCGCCCGAAGGCAGCGTTTCTTGATGGTCCAGTACTGGAGCAAATCAGTTGCGTACGACACGCTTGTATTCGTTGGTGCGGGTGTCGATTTCGATGACGTCGTCCTGTGCCACGAACAGCGGCACTTGCACGGTGTGGCGGTGCGCGTCGATGGCGTTTTCGATCTTGGCTTCTTTCAGGACGTTGCCCGAGGTGTTGCCCTTGACCGCTGGCTCCGAGTACACCACTTGACGGGCGATGGTCGTAGGCAGTTCAACGGAGATAGCTTTGCCGTCGTAGAAAATGGCTTCGCATTCCATGCCATCTTTCAGGTAGTTCAGCGCTTCGCCCAGGTTTTCTTCTTCGATTTCGTACTGGTTGTACTCGGTGTCCATGAACACGAACAGCGGGTCGGCGAAGTACGAATACGTCACTGGCTTTTTATCCAGAACAACAACGTCGAACTTGTCGTCGCCGCGGAACACGTTTTCCATCGGGGTGTTCGTCAGAAGATTTTTCATCTTCCATTTGTAGGTGAAGCCCGTGCGGCTCGAACCGTTGACATCAGAACGCAACACGATCATTGGCTTGCTGTCGACCATGATGATATTGCCAACACGAATTTCTTTTGCGGGTTTCATAGGAATGTACGTAAAAAGTGGGTTGCATGAAGACCATCTGCCGCCTGTGCGCCATCAGCGCCGCAAGCTTGCGTTTGATCGGTTAAAAATACGTTAGAAATAACCGGGCATTTTACCTTAATTTTGGGCAAGCGCCTATCTCGTCGCGCCAGCGAACGCCAGCAGGTTACTTGCCAGATCGCCATTAGCCTGCATCTGCCGCCGCCAGGCCTGCGCGCGCGCCCGGATGCGCGGCAAATCGGCCTGCAATGCGGGCCACAGCCGGGCCCACGGCAAGGCTTCCGCGCTGGCGCCATTCCAGGCCAGCGCCGCCTGCACCAGGCTGTCGATGGGACCGTCCGCATCCGCCGCATAGCGCTGCAGGAAGGCGCGCAATTTCACGTGATGCAAGTTTTCATCCTGCAGATAGATATGCCAGAGAAACGGCTGACCGGCCCATTGCGCGCGCACGAACGAGTCCTCGCCGCGCACCAGGTTCACGTCGCAAGCCCACAACAGGCGGTCGTAATCGTCTTGCGGCACGAAAGGCAGCACGCGCACGGTAAGCGCGCCGTGCGTGCGCGCCGCACCGGGCACCGCCGCATCGTCGCCGATAAACGCTTGAACGGCATCGAACGCAACGCCTTCCGGCACCAGACACGTCACGGGTTCGCTGCCCGCCTGCCACGCCGCAAACAGCTCGGCGACGGGTGCGGATGGATAGCAGAACAGCGACACTTTCAAGGCGCGCATGTCCGCCGCCGTCACGCCGAACCGCCCGAGGAATGCCGCCATGGCGGGCGCATCGGACTGGAACGCCAGACGCTGCTCGTCGAGCGCCGCTTCGCGCAGCAAGCCGCCCGTTTTATCCGTGAAGCCGGGAAAGAAGAAATGCTTGATCATGCCGTGGCGCGGCGACGTCAGCGCATGGCAGCCCTCGACCCACTCTTCGGCCGTCAAGCCTTCCAGGTTCAGCCACACGGGCTGCGGCGCGCACTGCGCCATGACGGCGATATAGCCGGGCGGAATGTCGCAGGCAAAGAATTCGATGACGATGTCGGCGATATCGGCCGGCGCAAACACGCCATCCTGGCCGCACCAATGGCGTATCGTGACGCCGGAGACTTGCTGCGCTTCGGCTGCCACGTCGATGTCAGGACAGATGCGCTGGAAACTGGCTAAATCATCGACCCACAAGGCCACGACCACCCCATGTTCGCTTTGCAACTGCCGCGCGAGGCGCCAGCAAATGCCGATATCGCCGTAGTTGTCGACGACTTTGCAGAAGATGGCCAGGGATGGCGCGCGATCGGTAGCTAATGGCATATTCAAAGGAGAAGAGAAAAACGTGACATGGCAGCCCACAACAAAAAAGCCGCACTGTTACCAGGCGGCTTTTTTGTTGGCTGATTCAGCCGGTCTGGCGTCCCCAAGGGGATTCGAACCCCTGTACTCACCGTGAAAGGGTGATGTCCTAGGCCTCTAGACGATGGGGACAGAAAATCTGTCCTGAATGCGCTGCTTTGCATCCCGACCTGTTACTTGTCTTACTGCTTGAGAATCTGGCGTCCCCAAGGGGATTCGAACCCCTGTACTCACCGTGAAAGGGTGATGTCCTAGGCCTCTAGACGATGGGGACAGAAATCTGTCCTGAATGCGCTACTTTGCATCCTGACCCTGTACTGCAGCAATCGCAGAAACAAAAAAAGCCTGACTTGTCAGGCCCGTTCAGCACTGCGCTCTTACTTTACAACGAAATCCTGGCGTCCCCAAGGGGATTCGAACCCCTGTACTCACCGTGAAAGGGTGATGTCCTAGGCCTCTAGACGATGGGGACCTGTGCTGGCTTTACTCTCAGCGGACTCTTCGTTGAAGGCTTTGCTTAGCCCCTCAAAAAAGCGTGCGCGAAGTATAGCATGGGGTGATTCACGAAATCAACTGCCGGGGGTTTTATTTTCCATCTTATTTGCAGGGATCCCGCTATGAGGCAGAAGATGCTCGTGCGATATGGCAATACTGCGTTATTGCGATTTCAGCAGGCGCAAAAAAAGCCGCATAAGCGACTTATGGATGCCGAGTTAGGCCGATGGTGCTGTCGGATTACGCTGCGCTAATCCGACCTACGCCCTACTCCAGGACGGGGCACGGACGTAAAAAAAGCCGCTCAAGGCGACTTTGATTTATTCACTACCTGTTTCTGCGCTGTTGGTGGAGGTAAGCGGGATCGAACCGCTGACCTCTTGCATGCCATGCAAGCGCTCTCCCAGCTGAGCTATACCCCCCGGGCGCAGAAACACTGCTACTTATTTACTACAACACCAGACTGAACTGGCGTCCCCAAGGGGATTCGAACCCCTGTACTCACCGTGAAAGGGTGATGTCCTAGGCCTCTAGACGATGGGGACCTCGGCACTACATTTACTTCTTTACCTCTGCGCTGTTGGTGGAGGTAAGCGGGATCGAACCGCTGACCTCTTGCATGCCATGCAAGCGCTCTCCCAGCTGAGCTATACCCCCCCGGGCGCAGAAATAATAAAAGCCGCACTTGGCGACTTTGTTCCACTACTTGCTTTCCATCCAGATTCCGTTTTTACGGGCCTGAACTTACAACAATCAGTACAAACAACTGCCACTACTATACCACAACAACCTGGCGTCCCCAAGGGGATTCGAACCCCTGTACTCACCGTGAAAGGGTGATGTCCTAGGCCTCTAGACGATGGGGACCGCGGAACTTCCAAACAACATCTGCACCACTTCAACAAGCAACATCATTGCTGCTGGTGGAGGTAAGCGGGATCGAACCGCTGACCTCTTGCATGCCATGCAAGCGCTCTCCCAGCTGAGCTATACCCCCGTTGGTGCAGAAACAAGAGTATAGCAAAGAAGTTTCACTCTGCAAATACCCTTTTTCGTCTATGAGCAACTTTTCATAGGGGCGGTTTCCGCGCCGTATTTTTACGCGTATTTAAGAGCGGCGATTACAGCCACTTTGCCAGACGCGCCAGCACGGTGTCGCGGCCGAAGATCACCACTACCTGGTCGATGGCCGGGGTCTGCAACTGGCCCGTCAAGATCAAGCGCAAAGGCATGGCCAGCAGCGGCATCTTGATGGTATTGGTGGCCAGCACTTCCTTGATCATGGCGGCGACGGCTTCCTTGCTCCACTCCACCGTGGCGATGCGCTCGGCAAACTGCGCCAGCACGGGCTTGATGGCATCCGTGATGTGCTGCGCCACCAGCTCCGCTTCCGGCTGCGGCTCGCGGAAGAACAGCATCGAGGCGGCGGCCAGTTCATTGACCGTGTTGGCGCGCTCTTTCATCATGCCCAGCACTTGCGCCAGGTCCGGCGCGCCTTCGAAGACGGCGCCGGCAGCGACCATTTGCGGACGGGCCAGGTCAGCCAGGCGGCTGTTGTCGGCCTGCTTGATATAGTGGTTGTTCAGCCAGGCCAGTTTTTCATTGTTGAACTGGGCCGCCGATTTCGACAGGTGGTTCAGGTTGAACCACTCGCAGAACTGCTCGGTCGAGAAAACTTCATCGTCGCCATGGCTCCAGCCCAGGCGCGCCAGGTAGTTCAGCATCGCTTCCGGCAGAAAGCCCTGCGCCGGGTAATCCATCACGCTGACGGCGCCGTGGCGCTTCGACAGCTTTTCGCCATCCGCACCCAAGATCATCGGCAGGTGGCCGTACAGCGGCAGCGGTGCGCCGATGGCGCGCAGGATATTGATCTGGCGCGGGGTGTTATTGACATGGTCGTCGCCGCGGATCACGTGGGTGATCTGCATGTCCCAGTCATCGACGGCCACGCAGAAGTTGTACGTCGGCGTGCCGTCCGGACGGGCGATCACCAGGTCGTCCAGCTCGCGGTTCGAGATCGTGATCGTGCCCTTGACCACGTCGTCCCAGCTCACATCGCCATCGAGCGGATTCTTGAAGCGCACGACGGGCTTGCGGTCGGCAGGAATGGCAGGCAGCGTCTTGCCTGGTTCCGGGCGCCAGGTGCCGTCGTAGCGCGGCTTTTCGCCAGCGGCGCGCATGCGTTCGCGCATCGCTTCGACTTCTTCCGGCGACGAGTAGCAGTGGTATGCAGTGCCTTCGGCCAGCATCTGCGCCACCACTTCACGGTAGCGGTCCATGCGCTGCATCTGGTAGAACGGGCCTTCGTCGTGGTCCAGGCCCAGCCACTTCATGCCTTCGATGATGGCTTGCACGGCTTCCGGCGTGGAACGCTCCACGTCCGTGTCTTCGATGCGCAGCACGAAGGTGCCGCCGAAGTGGCGGGCATACGCCCAGCTGTATAAAGCGGTGCGGGCGCCGCCCAGGTGCAGATAGCCGGTCGGGCTGGGAGCGAAACGGGTACGGACGGGAGTAGCGGTTGTGGTCATCGAAGTAATCAGGCTTGAATAAGTAAAACGCCATTTTACTCTGTTGACCGCCGCCGCTCCACAAGCGCCGTCACAGCTGCAGCAAGCGCCTTTTTACTTCGTCCGCCTGCGCATGCAGCGCCTGCTCGAACAGGGCCACCAGTTGCGACAAGGGCCGGTGCAAAGGCTTGACCAGATTCACGGTGAACGGCAAGGACACGGCAAAGCGGCGGATCTGCAAGCCCTGCCCCGCATAGTCGAGGGCCGTGAGCGGATTGACGATGGCCAGCCCCACGCCTTCGCGCACCATCGCGCAGACGGAAGCGGCGCTGTGCGTGTCGAGCGCCAGGCGCCGCTCCACGCCGGCCTGCGCGAAGATGGCGTCGATCTGCTGGCGATACGGGTCGACGGCGGCCAGGCTGATGAAAGGCTGGCCCGCGAAGTCCGCCGGCTGCAGCACGGCCTTGCCGGCGAGCGCATGGCCATCGGGCAGCACGCACACCTCATCGACGGACATCAGGGTGGCGAGCGCCGTGCCCGGCGGCGCATTGCCCACTTCCGTCAGGCCGATATCATGGCGCTGCGCCGACAGCCACTCTTCCAGCAGCGGCGACTCCTGCGGCGTGATGCTGATGCTCACCTTGGGAAAATCGGCGACGAAGCGCTTGCACGCCTGCGGCAGCAAGGACTGGGAAAACACGGGCAGGCAGGCGATCGACAACTGTCCCTGGTCGAACTGGCGCAGGGCCGCCGCCGTGCTGACGATGCGCTCAAGGCCGAAATAAGCGCGCTGCACTTCCTCGAACAGTTGCAGCGCCTGGGCCGTCGGACGCAGCCGCCCCCGCTCGCGCTCGAACAGGGTCAAGCCCGTCAAATGCTCGAGGCGCGCCAGCTCGCGGCTGACGGTGGGCTGCGACGTATGCAGCATGGCGGCGGCGGCCGTCACGCTGCCCGTCGTCATGATGGCGCGGAAGACTTCGATATGGCGCAGGGAGATAGTCATGTCCATATCATAAATGAATAAGGTCAGCTTAAATGGATATTTTATGTTTAGCCAAAAAACCCGCATCATGGCCAGCATCGTAGGTCGGATTAGCGGGCAAAGCCCGCGTAATCCGACACCACCCCACAACATGACAAAGACAGGCCACCATGAAACCAGTGTCAGACGCCACCCTCGCCCAACTCGCCCAGGAACACGGCACGCCATTGTGGGTGTATGACGCGGCCACCATCCGCGCGCGCATCGCCCAACTGGCGCAGTTCGACACCGTGCGCTTCGCGCAAAAGGCCAATTCGAACATTCACCTGCTGACATTGATGCGCGAAGCGGGCGTGCACGTGGATGCCGTCTCGCTGGGCGAAATCGAACGCGCGCTGCAGGCGGGCTTTACGCCGGCGCAAACCAACGGCGCCGCCGGCGTGGTGTTCACATGCGACCTGTTCGACCGCGCCACCCTGGCGCGCGTGGCGGCGGCAAAAATTGAAGTCAATTGCGGTTCCGTCGACATGCTGCGCCAGCTGGGCCCCGTGTCGCCCGGCCACCGCGTCTGGCTGCGCATCAATCCCGGCTATGGCCATGGCCACAGCAACAAGACCAACACGGGCGGCGAAAACAGCAAGCACGGTATCTGGCACGAAGAACTGCCGAAGGCGCTGGCCGTCATCCGCGCGCATGGCCTGCACCTGGTGGGCCTGCACATGCACATCGGCTCGGGCGTCGACTACAGCCACCTGGAAACCGTCTGCGGCACCATGGTCGACCTGGTCAAGAACATGGGCCACGACATCGAAGCCATTTCCACGGGCGGCGGCCTGTCCGTGCCTTACCGCGACGGCGAGCAGCCCGTCGATACGGACCACTACTTCCAGCTGTGGGATGCGGCACGCAAGCAGATCGAGGCGCACTTGGGCCATCCCGTGCACCTGGAAATCGAACCGGGCCGCTTCCTCGTGGCCGACGCGGGCTTGCTGGTGGCCGAAGTGCGCGCCACCAAGCAAATGGGCGGCAACCACTTCACCCTGCTCGACACGGGCTTCAATGAACTGATGCGCCCCGCCATGTACGGCAGCTACCATGAAATGTCGGTGATCGCGCATGACGGCCGCGCGCTGGACGCCAGCCCCGCATGCGCCACCGTCGTCGGCGGCCCCCTGTGCGAATCGGGCGACGTGTTTACCCAGCGCGATGGCGGCGTGGTCGAAACACGTCTGCTGCCAGCAGCGCAGGTGGGCGACTACGTCGTCTTCGAAGGCGCGGGCGCGTATGGCGCGTCGATGTCGTCGAACTACAACAGCCGCCCCCATGCGGCCGAATACCTGGTCGATGGGGAGCAATCCCGCTTGATTCGCCGCCGCCAAACGGTGGCCGAACTGATCGCGCTGGAACAACTGTAAAACCGCGCCCGCGTGCGGGCATGCGCATCTGCTAACATCGTGCAACTCGATGAAAGCCCGCCATGCCCGTTCCCGCACTACCCTCACGCAGCGCCAGCCTGCGGCTGCTGCCTCTGCTGCCCCTGCTGCTGTCCGCCGTCCTCGCCGGCTGCGCTTCACTGCCCTCGCTGGAAGGCCGCGTCCCTTCCCAAGTCGTCACCGATACCGCGCACACCCAACTGGCCACGGCCATTGCGCCCATGGTGGCGCAGCATCCGGGCGTGTCCGGCATCTATCCGCTGGTCGACGGGCGCGATGCGTTTGCCGCGCGCGCCCTGCTGGCCGCCGCGGCCCAGCGCAGCCTGGACGTGCAGTACTACATCTGGCACAAGGACATCACGGGCACCTTGCTGTTCGATGCCTTGCGCCAGGCGGCCGAACGGGGCGTGCGCGTGCGCCTGCTGCTCGACGATAACAACACGGCGGGCCTGGACCAGACCCTGACCATGCTGGGCAAGCAGCAGAATCTGGAAATCCGCCTGTTCAACCCCTTTATTCCCCGTGCGCCGCGCGCACTCGCCTTTGCCACGGATTTTTCGCGCCTCAACCGGCGCATGCACAACAAATCGTTCACGGCCGATAACCAGGCCACCATCATTGGCGGGCGCAATGTGGGCGATGAATATTTTGGCGCGGCCGGCGACGTGCTGTTCGCCGACCTGGACGTGCTGGCCATCGGCCCCGTCGTCGACGAGGTCTCGCACGATTTCGACCGCTACTGGAACAGCGCCTCGGCCTACCCGGCCAGGCTGCTGCTGACGAGCCCTGTCGAAGGCGACGCGGCCACTATCGCCGCCGAGGCGGACCGCATCGACGACACCAAGGCGGCCGAGGAATACGTGCAGGCGCTGCGCACCTCGCCCTTCGTCAAGCAGATGATGGAACGCACCCTGCCCTTCGAATGGGCCAGGACGCGCATGGTCAGCGACGACCCGGCCAAGGTGCTGGACAAGGCCAGGCCCGGCACGGGCGTAGCGGAAAACCTGCAAAACCTGCTGGGCGTGCCTGAAAAGGAAGTGGACCTGGTATCGCCGTATTTCGTGCCCGGCAAATCGGGCACGCAAGCCTTTGCCGACCTGGCGAAAAAAGGCGTGGGCGTGCGCATCCTGACGAATGCGCTGGAAGCGACCGACGTGGCGGCCGTGCATGCCGGTTATGCGAAGTGGAGAAAGCCGCTACTGGAAGCGGGCGTGCTGCTGTACGAATCGCGCCGCTCGTGGGAAGCGGGCGATGCGCGCGAACAGCCGGGCCGCTTCGGCAGCTCCGCATCGAGCCTGCATGCGAAAACCTTTGCCGTCGACGACCAGCGCATCTTTGTCGGCTCGTTCAACTTCGACCCGCGCTCGATCGAGCTGAATACGGAAATGGGCCTCGTCATCGACAGCCCCGCGCTGGCCAGCCAGCTGGGGCTAGCCATGCGCACCACGATCCCGCAGCGCGCCTATCAGGTCATGCTGGGCGACGACGGCGCGCTGTACTGGCTCGCCCGCGACGCCAGCGGCGCCACCACGCGCTACGACACGGAACCGGGCACCAGCGTGTGGAAGCGCATGGGCGTGGCGATTCTGTCGTTGCTGCCGATCGATTGGTTGTTGTAAGCGGTTTTGCCAACGTTGTTGTCGGATTACGCGGGGCTTTGCCCCGCTAATCCGACCTACGCTCTTCACAAGGCCAAGGCCGGTCGTGTTGGTGGCGGCACCGAAACGCAAACAACGCCGGTCAAATTGGCGGCGGCGCCGACATGCAAACCCCGTAGGTCGGCTTAGCGCGCAGCGCGTAAGCCGACAACACCACTGCCCAAGAGCCTTAGCGCACCGCTTCCGTCAAAATCCGCCCTTCCGACGCCGACGGCTGGCGTATGCGCAGCAGATGGGCCAAGGTCGGTGCGATGTCGACCACTTCCGCGTACTGGCCATAGGCGCCCGGCTTGATCCAGCGGGGGCCGAAGACCATCAGCGGCACGTTGGTGTCATAGGTGTATGGCGTGCCGTGCGAGGTGCCGCCACTGCCCTTGCCGAAGTACCAGGCCGGCTTTGTGACGACCATCAGGTCGCCCGACAGCTGGCGGTTCCAGGCGCGACGCATCAAGGTGTCCATGCGCGTGGCGACGGCTCCCGTTTCCATCTGCGTGCGCGTGTAGACTTGCGCCAGGCCGTCCTGCTGCATCAGAAAGCGGGCCGCCGCATCTTCCAGGGCGGCGCGATGGACGCCGCTCTTTTCCGCCAGCGCGTAATCGAGGTAGATATTCGGCAGCGACGACGCCGTCACCAGCTTGTCGATGCCCAGGTTTGTCGCCAGGTGCTGGTTCAGCGCATCGACCAGTTTGGCGCCATCGATGCGTTTGGCGGAGAAGCCGCGCGTCTCGGAAAATTCCGGCACGTTGGCGAAGCCATGGTCGGCCGTCAGCACCACGAGCACGTTATCCATGCCGACTTTTTTATCCAGGTCGGCAAAGAAGCCGGCCAGCATGCGGTCCAGGCGCTGCAGATGGTCGTGCGACATCTTGCTTTCCGGGCCGTAGGCATGGTTCACGTAGTCGTGCGCGGACAGGCTCACGCCGAGGATATCGGGCACGCCGGCCGGATTGCGGCCCAGGTTTTCGCCATCGATGGCGGCGCGGGCGAATTCCAGGGTCAGCTCGTCGAGGAAGGGACCGGACTTCAGGCGGCTGTAGTACTCGCCATCGAGCTTGCCGCTGTCGCTGTAGTAGGCAAACGGGAAGGTGTTGCGCGCGCCCGGCTTGGCCGCCACAAGATCATCACGGGCGTCGCGCGCATAGGCCGAATCGGCCAGCAGCGGCGTCCAGCTCTTGCCGTAATAGCGGTCCTGCGGTTTGGAGGCCTGGTAGCGCTGCACCCATTGAGGGTGCTGCTGCATATAGTAGGTGCTGCTGGCGAAGTTGCCCGTCTTTTCCATGTACATATAGGCCGTGCCCGTTTTCCCGGCCAGCAGGATGGCGCCCCGGTCCTTGCCCGACACAGTGACGACCTTGGCATTGTCACCCGTCGAATAACGCAGTTCGTCGCCCAGGGTGCTCACGCGCAGCTTGGTCGGCGCCGTGCCGTCATCGGGCTGCGTCTCTTCGCCGATGTAATGGAAATTGCCATCCTCGGTGCAGTACACGGATTTCTTCGTGACGGGATCGATCCAGTTATTGCCGATCACGCCATGCTGATACGGGTAGGCGCCCGACAGCACGGCCGAGTGGCCGATGGCGGTAACCGTGATGCCATGCGCCTGGTGCGCATCGCTGAACCACGCGCCCTGCTCCAGCAGGCGGCGGAAACCGCCCTGGCCGAACTGGTCGCGGTAGCGCGTCACCTGCTCTTGCGGCAAGCCGTCCACCACCAGCACCACGACCAGCTTCGGCTGCGCCGCAGTATTGGGCACCGCCTTGGCCGCATGCGCGTGGCACGCCGCCACGCCAGCGGCCAGCAGCAGCGCCTGCGCCAGTTGTCGGGAAAGGGAGAAAGGTTTCGTCATATCCACTCATCAAAAGTTAGGCCACCGGGCAGCATACGCCGACTATATGACGCAATGATGACAGAAGCAATAACAAGAAAAAGGCCGGGGCCCATTGCTGGAACCCGGCCAGATGCCGAAACAGATGACGATGCCTGGCTTACTTGACCGTCACTTTGATGCTTTTGCTCAGCTCCGGCCCATACGACTGGTGCGCGCCATTGGCGAACTGCATCGTCAGGGTGTACTGGCCCGGCGGCAAGGTGACGTCTGTTTCCGTCTGTCCTTTGCCGAAATGCAAATGCTTGTCATCCATGGGTATCATTTCGCCCGCCTTCATCGGCCCCGTATTGATGAGCAGATGATGGTGGCCCGTCTTGGCCGTCATGTCGCCGGCCGGCTTGACGTCCATGCCACTGACGGCAAACTTGACCTTGAACGGGCTCGCCACTGTCGCGCCATCGGCTGGCTCGACGAAGGAAACGGATTGCGCAAACGCGCTGGCGGCCAGCAGGCTGCCGGCGATCACGGCGGCTGCTTGACGCAGGAATACGGTGTTCAATTGCATGATGTCTCCTCTTGTTAAATAACAACACGGACTGCATGAAACCATATTCCTGCTGACCTTGGCGCATGGGAGCGCCAAGCACAACAATTAGTCGTTCTTGATGACGATGCTTGGGAACTTGCTCGTCATATCCTTCGCCTTTTCCGCCACCTTGATCGCGATGGTGCGGGCGATCTGCTTGTAGATCACGGCGACGGGGCCTTCCGGCTCGGCCACGACGGTGGGCGTGCCCGAATCCGTTTGCTGGCGAATCGCCATGGTCAACGGCAAGGCGCCGAGAAATTCCACGCCGAAGTCCGCGCACATCTTCGCGCCGCCGCCGGCACCGAAGATTTCCTCCGCATGGCCGCAGTTCGAGCAGATGTGCGTGCTCATGTTTTCCACCACGCCGAGGATAGGAATGCCGACTTTCTCGAACATTTTCAAGCCCTTGCGCGCGTCGAGCAGCGCGATATCCTGCGGCGTCGTGACGATCACGGCGCCCGTGACGGGCACTTTCTGCGACAGGGTCAACTGGATGTCGCCCGTGCCTGGCGGCATGTCGACGATCAGGTAATCGAGGTCGCGCCAGTTGGTCTGGTCCAGCAATTGCTGCAAGGCTTGCGTGACCATCGGGCCGCGCCACACCATCGGCTCGTCCGGATCGATCATGAAGCCGATCGAGGACACTTGCAGGCCGTGGTTTTCCATCGGTTCCATGCTCTTGCCGTCGAGGGTCTTCGGCTGGCCGCTGATGCCCAGCATCATCGGTTGCGACGGGCCGTAGATATCGGCGTCGAGCATGCCGACGGTGGCGCCTTCAGCCGCCAGAGCCAGGGCCAGGTTGACGGCCGTGGTCGATTTGCCAACACCGCCCTTGCCGGAAGCGACGGCAATGATGTTTTTCACGTTGCTCATCGGCTTCAAGCCGCGCTGCACCGTGTGCGAAATGATTTTCGACGACACGCCCACGCTGACGTTGCCCACGCCCGGCAGCACGCGCAGGGCGGCCAGCACGGATTTGCGGATCAGGTCGATCTGGCTTTTGGCGGGGTAGCCGAGCTCGATGTCGAGGGAAATATCATCGCCGTCGACCTTCAGATTCTTGACGGTTTTGCTGGAAACGAAATCTTTATGTGTATTTGGATCAATAACCTGGGCCAGCGCGGCCTTGACGTCTTCTACTGTGATGCTCATGTAAATCTCCGTGTGTACTACATATGTGCAATACGCGCAGTCTAGCGCAAATTTGCATGGTGCGATGGCGGCAAAAGCATCACTTGCCGGCCCTGCATCTGCTCATATTGCCTTTCCGCTGTTAAAATGTCCTATTATCCATCCCAAAAGTGCATCAATCATGACTCGCAAGCTGTTCGTCACCACTGCCCTGCCTTACGCAAACGCCGCTTTTCACATTGGCCACATCATGGAATACATCCAGGCCGATATCTGGGTCCGGTTCCAGCGAATGCAACGCGATGGCGCAGCCGGCCGTGAAGTGCACTTTGTGGGCGCCGACGATACGCATGGCACGCCCATCATGATCGCCGCCGAAAAGGAAGGCATCACGCCGCAGCAATTCGTCGCCAACATCGCGGCCGGCCGCGCCCAGTATCTCGATGGCTTCCATATCGCCTTCGATAACTGGTATTCGACCGATTCGCCGGAAAACGTCGACCTGTCGCAATCGATCTACCGCAAGCTGCGCGATACGGGCCTGATCGTCACGAAAACCGTCGACCGCTTCTTCGACCCGGTCAAGGGCATGTTCCTGGCCGACCGCAACATCAAGGGCGAATGCCCGAAATGCGGCGCCAAGAACCAGTACGGCGACAATTGCGAAGTGTGCGGCGCCGCCTATCAGCCGACCGACCTGGTCAACCCGTTCTCCGTGTTTACCAATGCGACGCCCGTGATGAAGCCGTCGGAACAGTATTTCTTCAAGCTGTCCGATCCGCGCTGCTTCGAATTCCTCAAGGATTGGCTCAACACGCCAGGCCGCTTGCAGCCGGAAATGGTCAACAAGGTCAGCGAATGGCTGGGCGAAGCCGGTGAAAAGCTGGCCGACTGGGATATCTCGCGCGACGCGCCCTACTTCGGCATCCCGATTCCCGATGCACCAGGTAAATTCTTCTATGTGTGGATGGATGCGCCCGTCGGTTACCTGGCCAGCCTGAAAAACTATTGCGACAAGAAAGGCATCGATTTTGACGCCTTCCTGAATGACCCGTCGACGGAACAGATCCACTTCATCGGCAAGGACATCGTTTCCTTCCATTTGCTGTTCTGGCCCGCCATGTTGAAATTCGCCAATCACCCGGTGATCGACAAACTGAAAGTCAACGTACACGGCTTCCTGACGGTCAACAACGAGAAAATGTCGAAGTCGCGCGGCACGGGCATCTCGCCGCTGCGCTACCTGGACCTGGGCATGAACCCGGAATGGCTGCGCTACTACATCGCCTTCAAGCTGAACTCGAAAGTGGAAGACCTGGACTTCAACGGCGAAGATTTTGTCGCCCGCGTGAACAGCGACCTGATCGGCAAATACGTGAACATCGCCAGCCGCTGCGCCGGCTTCATCGCCAAGCGTTTCGACGGCAAGCTGGCGTCGACACTGTCGGAAGGCGCGCAAAGCTGGATCAACCGCGCGCTGACGGTGGACGCCAACGGCGTGATCGTCGAGCGCCAGTCCAGCATCGCTGCGCACTTCGAGAACCGCGAATTCGGCAAGGCCTTGCGCGAAATCATGGAAATCGCCGACATCACCAACCAGTATGTCGATGAAAACAAGCCGTGGATTTTGGCCAAGGACGCGGACAAGACCGCGGAACTGCACGACGTATGCACCACGGCCCTGATCCTGTTCCGCCAGTTGACGATCCTGCTGTCGCCGGTCCTGCCGGGCGTGGCGAAGAACGTGGCATCGTTTCTCAACGACGCAGAATTCACTTGGGCCGACACGCAGGTGTTCGGCGACGCCGTCTCGAACAGCATGCTGGGCCGCACCATCGGCGCCTACAGCCATTTGATGACGCGCATGGATGCGAAGATGATCGAAGCGCTGTTCGACGCGCCGCAAGCGGCCGCCGCCATTGCCGCACCGGCCGGCGACGCCGCGAATGACGCCGCAGCTCCAGTGGCAACCGCTGCCGCCATCGAGGAACTGGCGCCCGAAATCAAGATCGACGACTTCCTCAAGGTCGACCTGCGCATCGCGAAAATCGTCAACTGCGAACTGGTCGACGGCTCGGACAAGCTGCTGCGCCTGACCCTGGATGCGGGCGAAGGCCGCTTGCGCAATGTGTTCTCCGGCATCCGCTCGGCGTACCAGCCGGAAGAACTGGTCGGCAAGCTGACGGTGCTGGTGGCCAACCTGGCGCCGCGCAAGATGAAGTTCGGCATTTCCGAAGGCATGGTCATGGCCGCGTCCGCCGCCGACGAGAAAGCGAATCCGGGCATCTACATCCTGAACCCGTGGCCGGGCGCCGAACCTGGCATGCGCATCCGCTAAGCGCCCACAAGGACCGATGATGAATATCGTGGTGCGCGAAGCAACAAATGCCGATGCACAGCTGATGGCCGAGCTGACCCGCGCCGCATGGGCCGGCAAGGTGGCAGCCTCGTCCAGTGGACACCACGAGACGGCCGAGCAAGTGGCGGAGCAATTGCGCCACGGCGGCGGTTTTCTGTTGCTGATCGACGACATTCCAGCCGGTTCGCTGCGCTGGATGCCGCTCGACAGCGACCCCGCCATCTGGAAGATTTCACGCATGGGCGTGCTGCCCGCCTACCGGGGCAGCCACGTCTCGCAGCACTTGCTCGAAGCCATCATTCATCACGGCCTGTCCTGCCAGGCCGAGGAATTGCGCCTGGCAGTGCGGCGCGACCAGCGCAAGCTGATCGATTTTTATGCGGCCTTCGAATTCGACCTGGCCGAAGAACTGGAATATTCGCACGCCAACCCCGCAGAACCGGCACCGATGGTGATGCGGCGTTTGCTGCGTTATTGATTTTTAGCAATTTCGCCCCGGACTTGCCGATACAACAACCCGCCAAGCCGCACGGCGCGGTAAAATACGGCCGGCTGACCTTACCCATAAGACACTCAGAAGAGAATATGAAACTGCCTGCAAAACACACCAACTACGTATCCGACCACACCTTGTTCATCGCCGAACTGAAGGCCAAGAACCCTGGCATGGAAGCGGGCCAGCAAGCGGGCCGCGCCCTGCTGTGGGACAAGCCGGCCGTCAGCATCGATGAGCAGGAACGCCAGCTGGCGTCGGCCGTCAAGCAACAGGCTTACGTTTACCAGAACAAGAACTAAGATCTGGAACCGGCACGATGTTGCCTGAAGATTCTGCAGTCACGCCGGAAGCCGACGCCTCCGGCGCCAGCGTAGTCATCGAGTCGCCCCCACCTGTCGCAGACGGCGACGGCAGCGGCGACCCTGCAGCATCTGCAACAACGGTAACGGACGCGGCGCCCGCCGCCGACCCGCTGGGCATCGCCCGCCTGTATGGCGAGCCGATGATGCGCATGCCGACGGATTTGTACATTCCGCCGGACGCGCTGGAAATCTTCCTCGAAGCCTTCGAAGGCCCGCTCGACTTGCTGCTCTACCTGATCCGCAAGCAAAACTTCAACATTCTCGATATTCCGATGGCGCAGGTGACCCTGCAATATCTGAAATATGTCGACCAGATCCGCGTGCGCAACCTGGAACTGGCCGCCGAGTATCTGTTGATGGCCGCCATGCTGATCGAGATCAAGTCGCGCATGCTCTTGCCTTCGCGCAAGAGTGACGTCGAGGAAGATGGCGGCGACCCCCGTGCCGAACTGGTGCGCCGCCTGCTCGAGTACGAGCAGATCAAGCTGGCCGCCTACGACCTGAACGCCATCCCCCAGTTCGAGCGCGATTTCGTGCGCACGCAGATTTTCATCGAGCAAAGCCTGACGCCCACCTGGCCCGACGTGGAACCGGTGGACTTGCAGCAGGCGTGGCTCGACGTGCTGAAACGCGCCAAGCTGACCCAGCATCACCGCATCAGCCGCCAGGAACTGTCCGTGCGCGAGCACATGTCGAGCATCCTGCGCCACTTGCAATCGTCGCGTTTCGTCGAGTTCAGCGAGCTGTTCGACATTGCCGGCGGCGTGCCCGTGGTGGTGGTCAACTTCGTGGCCCTGCTGGAACTGGCCAAGGAAACCCTGATCGAAATCACGCAGGCAGAACCGTTTGCCCCCATCTACGTCCGGCTGGCCTATTCGCCCGCCTGACCCCTTCCCTTTGTCACTGACCACCGTACAACGGGGTTTTAGCGAAAGCAATCCATGAAAATTATTTCCGACATCGAAGAATTGCGCGACCAGCTCAGCGGACAGCTGCGCACGGCGTTCGTCCCCACCATGGGCAACCTGCACGAAGGCCATCTGTCGCTGATGCGCCTGGCGCGCAAGCATGGCGACCCCGTCGTCGCCTCGATCTTCGTGAACCGCCTGCAATTCGGCCCGAACGAAGACTTCGAGAAATATCCGCGCACCATGGCGGCCGACATCGCCAAGCTGGAAAAGGAAGGCGTGTACGTGCTGTTCGCGCCGACGGAAAAGGAACTGTACCCGGAACCGCAGGAATACCGCGTGCGCCCGCCCGATGACCTGGGCAATACCCTGGAAGGCGAGTTCCGCCCTGGCTTCTTTGAAGGCGTGTGCACGGTCGTCACCAAGCTGTTCTCGTGCGTGGGCCCGCGCGTGGCCGTGTTCGGCAAGAAGGATTACCAGCAGCTGATGATCATCCGCAACATGGCGCGCCAGTTCGCGCTGCCGACGGAAATCATCGCTGCGGAAACCTACCGCGCGGACGATGGCCTGGCCTTATCGTCGCGCAATATGTATCTATCGGAAAGCGAACGCGCGGAAGCGCCGGAACTGTACAAGGGACTCAATTTCGTGGCCGAAGAAGTGCGCAAGGGCAATCTGGCCGTGGGCGAACTGGAACAGGCCAGCATGCAGCTGTTGAACAGCCGCGGCTGGAAATCGGACTACATCGCCGTGCGCAAGCGCGCCAACCTGCAAGCACCGAGCGCCGCCGAACTGGCCGCCGGCGAGCCGCTGGTGGTGCTGGCCGCAGCCAAGCTGGGTCAAACCAGATTGATCGACAACCTCGAAATTTAAGCATTGTCACAACGGGGCCATTCGGCCCCGTTTCTTTCTCTACTTCTCCATCCCTACCAATTTCAGTTCGGCAAACAGCGGCTTGTTGCTGCCGCGCGCCGCTTGCAACATGTCGTAGCTGGCCGCATCGAGCACGATTTCCTCTCCCGCCCACAGCTTGCGCTGGTTCGCAGGCAGCCTCAGGCTGCGCAGGATGGCACGTACCTGGGCAGGATCGGCCGCCAGCAGGCGAATGGCGCGCGCATGGCGCTGCGTACCCGTGAGGATGGGCAAGCCGCCCTCGGGGCCACTCTGGCTCAGGCTGACATAATCCTGGCCGCCCACGCGGTGCAGATAGGCATGCCGGCCATCGGCTTCGGCAGGCGGCTGCGCGGCCGGCTCCTGCATCTCGACAGACGCGACAGGTGCAGCGGTGGTTTGCTCAAGGCTCACGCCACAGGCCGCCAACAGGGCCGTGCTCAGGGCGAAAAATAATACGGGTGCTCGACGCATCGTGCGCTCCTTCGTGTCGGGGTCGGGGACAGAGGTGGAATACTGCAGCGATCATGGGCCAAATTATTTGACGTGTAAAGTTAACTTTAGGAAATATTTCATTCCTTTGCGCAATCTCCTGAAACCTGCGGGATCTTGCCTGTCCCGCCAGGCAGGCCAGGCATCATTGTTAATGTAATTTGCACATTGAAATCAAAACTGCCATCTTTATCCATCCATGAATAAAGATCAAAATGATGGCACTGGTTCGCGGCAACAGCATGCGGACCTCCCACCATGACAGGAGAACACCCATGAACACAACATCCAACTCTGCCAAGGTAGCCATCGTCACGGGCGCCTCGCGCGGCATCGGCGCGGCCATCGCCCGCCGCCTGGCGCGCGACGGCATCCAGGTCGTCGTCAACTACGCCAGCGGCAAGGATGCGGCGGACGAGCTGGTGGCAGCCATCGTCGCGGAAGGCGGCGCCGCCATCGCCGTCGAGGCCAACGTGGCCGATGCGGGCGACGTGCAAGCGCTGTTCGATGCGGCCGAAGCGGCTTACGGCGGCGTCGATGTGCTGGTCAACAACGCCGGCATCATGCCGCCCGCGCTGCCCACCCTGGCCGAGACCGACGACGCCACCTTCGACAGCCTGTTCGCCATCAACGTCAAGGGCAGCTTCAACACCATGCGCCAGGCGGCGACGCGCTTGCGCCACGGCGGCAGCGTCGTCAATTTCTCGACCAGCGTGATCGGCCTGGCCCTGCCCGGCTATGCCGTCTACGCCGCCACCAAGGCGGCCATCGAGACGATGACGAATATCTTTGCCAAGGAACTGCGCGGCAAGAACATCACCGTCAATGCCATCGCCCCCGGCCCCACGGCCACGGCCCTGTTCTTGAACGGCAAGACGGAAGAAACGATAGCGCGCATGGGCAAGATGGCGCCTCTGGAACGCCTGGGTACGCCGGACGATATCGCCGCGGCCGTGGCTTTTTTGGCCGGGCCGGATGGCCGCTGGGTGAATGGACAAACGTTACGTGCGAATGGCGGCCTGGTGTAAGCAAGGCGCGAACTGACGAAAAAAACGCTGCCGGTTTGCACGGGCAGCGTTTTCTTGATAACGGTCAAGCCTGGATCAGGCGCCGGCTTTTTCCAGCTTCTCGAAAATCTTGTTCAGCTTTTCATCGAGGGTCGCGGCCGTGAACGGCTTGACGACATAACCGCTGGCGCCAGCTTGCGCGGCGGCGATGATGTTTTCTTTTTTCGCTTCGGCGGTGACCATCAGCACGGGCAGCTTGGCCAGTGCGGGATCGGCGCGGATATGCTGCAGCATCGTCAGGCCATCCATGTTTGGCATGTTCCAGTCCGACACGACGAAATCGAACGATTCCGCGCGCAGCTTGGCCAGGCCCATCACGCCGTCTTCCGCCTCATCGACGTTGGCATAACCCAGTTCCTTCAACAGATTCCGGACAATGCGGCGCATCGTCGAAAAATCGTCAACGACTAAAAATTTCATCTTTGGATCAGCCATGAATAACTCCGTTGTTTCTGTAGCGGTTTGTTAATAATATCGACATGAATGCCGACATTATGGTCGACACTACGGCAGCAAGTTGTAGGATAGCATTTTCGTTGCTTTTAGGCGAACAAACTTGCCTCAGATCATATAAAACGTGGCTTACACGCGCAAAGCACGCATACCATGCGCCGCCAGGTGTCCCAGCACCATGCCAGGCAGCGCCGTCAAAGCGCCGACCTCATGCGTAGCACCGACAGCGATCGCCTCGCGCGGCATGCCGAACACCACGCAACTGGCTTCATCCTGCGCAAAATTATACGCTCCTGCGGCCTTCATCTCCAACATGCCTTGTGCGCCATCCTTGCCCATGCCGGTGAGGATCACGCCGACGGCATTTTTACCGGCCGATTGCGCGGCCGAACGGAACAGCACATCGACGGACGGGCGGTGGCGGTTCACCGGTTCGCCCTGGTCGATCTTGGTCATGTAGTTGGCGCCGCTGCGCGTCAGGGTCAGGTGCGAATGGCCGGGCGCGATGTAGGCGTGGCCGGGCAGCACGCGTTCGCCGCCTGCCGCTTCCTGCACCGAAATCTTGCACAGCGAATCGAGGCGGCGCGCGAACGAGCGCGTAAAGCCTTCCGGCATGTGCTGCGTGATCAGGATGCCGGGGCAATCGGACGGCATCTGCATGAGGAATTCGCGGATCGCTTCCGTGCCGCCCGTCGAGGCGCCCACGATGATCAGCTTTTCGCTCGACGTCAATGGACTGCGCAGGGCAGGCAGCGGCGCGGCCACCTTGTCGCCGGCCGACGGCAGGGTGCGCGCGCGGATGCGCGCCTTCGAGGCGGCGCGGATCTTGTCGGCGATCATGTCCGTGTACTCGCGCATGCCACTCTGGATCGAAATCTTCGGCTTGGTGACGAAATCGACGGCGCCCAGTTCCAGCGCGCGCATGGTGATTTCCGAGCCGCGCTCGGTCAAGGACGACACCATCAGTACCGGCATCGGGCGCAAGCGCATCAGTTTTTCCAGGAAGTCCAGGCCATCCATCTTCGGCATCTCGACGTCGAGGGTCAGCACGTCGGGATTGGTCTGCTTGATCATCTCGCGCGCCACCAGCGGATCGGGCGCCGCGCCCACCACTTCCATGTCGGGCTGGCTGTTTACGATTTCCGTCATGACGCTGCGGATCAGCGCCGAGTCATCCACGATCAATACCTTGATCTTCATAGTTATCCTTCCAGGCCTTGCGGCCCGTATTCTTTATTAAATTAGTACACCGGACAAACCGCCGCAAGCCGCACAGCGCGACGCGCAGCAGGTTTGGTCGGGTGTTTGTCAGAACAGTTCGACTTCGCCGCCCACCGGCGCGACCTTGAGGCGGCTGGCGTAATCGAGTTCGCGGCGCACCAGCGTATCGTTATGCGTCTGCATCAGCTTTTTCACCAGCACCTTGCCGCTGCGGGGGAAGAAGTAGACCTTGCGCGGGTGGATGTCGTTGAGGTCTTCGGCCACCACGCGCATCTTTTCCGCTTTCAGGTAGTTGATGACGAAGGCCGCATTGCGTTCGCCGACGTTGATCGCCGTGAAGCCGCGCAGCACGGCGCCGCCGCCGAACACTTTCGCTTCCATGTTCTCGCGCCGCGCGCCCGCCTTCAGCAAATCGTTGATCAGGATTTCCATGGCGTAGGTGCCATAGCGCATCGACGCGGAAATCGGGCTGTTCGGGTCGCTGCCGCCATCGGGCAGCATGAAATGGTTCATGCCGCCCAGGCCCGTGACGCGGTCGCGGATGCAGGCCGAGACGCAGGAGCCGAGCACGGTGACGATCAGCATGTCCTTGTTGGTAAAGTAGTACTCACCAGGCAAGATCTTAGCGGCGTCACAGTTGAACGTCCTGTCGTAATAGACGTTAGTGGCGAATTGCTCTTTGGATTCCAGGCTCATATTTCACTCTCATGTACGATGCGACGTTGCCTTGGGCGCGGCGCCCCGGGGCTGGTCGAGCTCATAGACTGTTTTACCGCGCAGCTTCAATGAATCCGACACGTACAGAAAATTCTCCGAATGGCCCGCAAACAGCAGGGCATCAGGCTTCATCAGTGGCACAAAGCGCGACAGGATCTTGCGCTGCGTCGCCTTGTCAAAATAAATCATCACGTTGCGGCAAAAGATGACGTCGAACTGCCCCGTCAATGGCCAGCCGTCGGCCAGCAGATTGAGCGGCTTGAAGGTGATCATCTGGCGCAGTTCCGGACGCACCCGCACCTGTCCTTCGCGGTCGCCCTTGCCGCGCAAGAAAAAGCGCCGCGCACGGTCGGCCGGCATCTTGTCGAGGCGGTCCAGGTTGTAGACGCCATTGGCGGCCGTGGCCAGCACGTTCGTGTCGATGTCCGTGGCGATGATGGTGACGGGCGGCGTGAGCGTATTGAACGCCTCGCATACCGTCATGGCGATCGAATACGGCTCCTCGCCAGTGGAACTGGCCGAACACCAGATGGTGATCGGCCCGCTCAATTTTTTCACATGCTCGGCCAGCAGCGGGAAGTGATGCGCCTCGCGGAAGAACGACGTCAGGTTGGTCGTCAGCGCATTCGTGAACGCTTCCCACTCGTCGCCCATGCGGCCCGCTTCCAGGTCATCCAGGTAGCGGACGAACGAGGAGATGCCGGTCGCGCGCAATCGCCTGGCCAGGCGGCTGTAGACCATTTCCTGCTTGCTGTCGGCCAGCGCGATGCCGGCCCGCTTGTAAATCATGGCGCGGACCCGTTCAAAGTCCTTGCCAGTGAAATCAAATTCCTTGACCGAATCCGTTTTAGTTTGCGGCATTTGTTTTTACCTCTCTATGACTACTCTGACCAATGCCTTTGCAAGTATAACTAGCGGGACCGGGTTGGCGTTAGAACTCTTCCCAATCGTCGCCGCCGGCCGCCGCCAGCTTTTTCGCGGGCGGTGGCGAGCCGGCTTGCGCCGACTTTGCCAACCGCCGTGTATTTGCCGCCACACTCGGTGCCGGCCGTGCCGCCACATGCACAGGCACCAGCGCGGGTGCGGGCATGGCCGCCTGCGCCGCGCTCTCGCCATCGAGCTTGAAGATGCTGACGGCGTCGCCCAGATTCTGCGCCTGCTCCTGCATGCTTTCGGCGGCCGCCGCCGCTTCCTCGACCAGCGCCGCATTTTGCTGCGTCATCTGGTCCATCTGCGCGATGGCCTGGTTGACCTCTTCGATACCGTGGCTCTGTTCCTGCGTCGCCGCCGTGATCTCGCCCATGATATCGGCCACCTGCCGGATCGACGTGACGATCAGGCCCATGGTCTGCCCCGCCTCGTCCACCAGGCGGCTGCCGGCATCGACCTTGTCGACCGAGTCGCCGATCAGGCCCTTGATTTCCTTGGCTGCGCCGGCCGATCGTTGCGCCAGATTGCGCACTTCCGACGCCACCACCGCAAAACCGCGTCCCTGCTCGCCTGCGCGCGCCGCTTCGACGGCCGCATTCAACGCCAGGATATTCGTCTGGAACGCAATGCCGTCGATGACGCCGATGATGTCGACGATCTTGCGCGAGCTGTCCTTGATGGAACCCATGGTATCGACCACTTGCGCCACCACCTTGCCGCCCTGCTCCGCCACCGACGATGCCGACACGGCCAGCTGGTTGGCCTGGCGCGCGTTGTCCGCGTTCTGCTTCACGGTCGACGTCAGCTCTTCCATCGACGACGCCGTCTCTTCGAGCGAACTGGCCTGCGTTTCCGTGCGCGCCGACAGGTCCGCATTGCCGCTGGCGATCTCGCGCGAGGCTACGGTGATGGTTTCCGTTCCCTTGCGTACGTCGCTGACGGTCTGCACCAGGCTCTCGTTCATGTCCTTCAATGCCTGCTGCAGCGCGCTCGTTTCATCCTTGCCTTCGACCACCACGCGCGACGTCAGTTCGCCGGCCGCCACCTTCTGCGCCACGGCCACTGCGCCGGACAGCGGCACCGTGATCGAGCGCGTGATGAAGATGGCGCACCAGGCGCCGATCGCCACCGCCGCGCCGCCCAGGATGAACAGTACCGTCATCAGGCGCGCATCGGCCGCCAGCGAGTCGTCCATGAAGCTTTGCTGCGCCACGTGCTGCAAGTCGAGCAGCTTGTTGATATCGGCCAGGGTCGTCTTGTTCAAGGGATCGATGCGGGTGGCGATCACCTTCGCCGCGCCCTCGCTGTTAAACGCCAGCACCTGCCCCATCGCTTCCTTGAAGGCGGCATCGACTTCGCCGTCGACCTTGGCGATATTGGCCAGCAGCGCCTTTTCGCCATCGGACAGGCCCAGGGTGGCCAGCTTGCCGCGCGCGCCGTCGTACAGCTTGCGCTGCGCGCGCACCTTGCCCTCTTCCGCCTGCATCAGGGCCACATCGCCCTGCAAGCCGATATTGCGCATGGCGATACCGGTTTCCAGCATCGCGCTTTTCATCAGCGACGCCTGCGTATTCTTTTCGCTTGCCAGCTCCAGGCCCGTGAGCAGCTGGGCCTTGTTACGGTAATTCAGTGCATTCGCCGAAACGATCACCACCACCAGGATGGCGAGGATGCTGCCAAAACCTATCCCCAGCCGGGTGCCTATCTTGAAATCGCGCAAACTCATTACAGTCTCCAATATTTATGTGAACGGCGCCCGTTCAACCGGACGGCGCCGTGTTGTGGCCTGGTCTCTGTCGGACCTTGCAGCCTGCCGGCGCGCCTCTAAATACTATTCGCGCCGGTACATGCATATCTGTAGTGATTCTTTGCGTGGTAAAACGGCGGCGCACCGGGCGCCGCCTTGCTGCCATGCGGTGGCTTACGCCGCCAGCTTGTCGATCAGGCCCATCTCGCTGCTCGACATCAGCTTGTCGATGTCGACCAGGATCAGCATGCGCTCGTCGATGGTGCCCAGGCCGATCATGTAGTCGGTCGAGAAGGCGGTGCCCATTTCCGGCGCCGGTTTCACCTGCTCCGGCGTCAGGGTGGTGACGTCGGAAACGCTGTCGACCACCATGCCGACGATACGGCCGCCGATGTTCAGGATGATCACCACCGTGAACTGGTCGTACACAGGCGTACCCAGGTTGAACTTGATGCGCATGTCGACCACGGGGATGATGATGCCGCGCAGGTTGATCACGCCCTTGATGAATTCAGGCGCGTTGGCGATGCGGGTGACCGCTTCGTAACCGCGGATTTCCTGGACCTTCAGGATATCGATGCCGTACTCTTCGGAGCCCAGGGTGAAGGCCAGGAATTCACGGCCGGCGATGTCCTTGCCGTCGCCCGCATTGCTTCCGGATGTTTGTTGAGTATCTGACATGGTGCGTTTTCCTATCTTTATCTATCGGTATTACGAAAAAATGGACTCGTCAGCCAGCTGGCGCGAGGAACGGATCAGGGCGGCGACATCGAGAATCAGCGACACGCCGCCATCGCCCAGGATGGTGGCGCCGGAAATGCCCACCACCTTGCGGTAATTCGATTCGAGGTTTTTCACCACGACTTGCTGCTGTCCCACCAGGTCGTCGACAAACAGGGCCGCCTTGCGCCCTTCCGTCTCGAGGATCACGCAGATGCCTTCCGAAGGGCTGGTAAAGCGCGGCGCGATGTCGAACATCTGGTACAGCGGGATCAATGGCAGGTATTCGCCGCGCACTTTCACCACCTGCCCCTTGCCGCTGATGTCCTTAATGTCTTCAACGGCTGGCTGCAGCGATTCGATGACAAAGCCCAGCGGTAAAATATACACTTCGTCGCCGACTCTGATCGACATGCCGTCGAGGATGGCCAGGGTCAGCGGCAGCGAGATGGAAATCGTCGTGCCGAAGCCTTTCGCGGAACGGATGTCGACGACGCCGCCCATGGCGCTGATATTGCGCTTGACGACATCCATGCCCACGCCGCGGCCCGACACGTCGGTGACGGCTTCGGCGGTGGAAAAGCCGGGCGCGAAAATCAGCTGCCACACGTCGGCGTCGCTCATCGTCTCGGACACGTCCAGTCCCTGCTGCGCGGCCTTGGCCAGGATGCGTTCGCGGTTCAGTCCCGCGCCGTCATCGGATACCTCGATGATGATGTTGCCGCCCTGATGGCTGGCCGAGAGGAACAGCCGGCCGGCCTCGGTCTTGCCGGCGGCCACGCGGGCGGCCGGCATTTCCACGCCGTGGTCGATACTGTTGCGCACCAGGTGCGTGAGCGGATCGACGATGCGCTCGATGAGGCCCTTGTCCAGTTCCGTGGCGGCGCCATTCGTGATGAAGTCGACCTTCTTGCCCAGTTTCGTCGCCAGATCGCGCACCATGCGCGGGAAGCGCGAAAAGACGAAATCCATCGGCATCATGCGGATCGACATCACCGCTTCCTGCAAGTCGCGCGTGTTGCGCGTCAGGTGGCTGACGCTGTCGAGCAGTTTTTCATGCAGCATCGGATCGAGCGCACTGGCGCGCTGTTCGATCATCGCCTGCGTGATCACCAGTTCGCCCACCAGGTTGATCAGCTGGTCGACTTTCTCGATCGAGACGCGGATCGACGACGATTCGGCGCCGGCCTTGTCGCCTTCTTTCTTGGCCGGTTTCTTTTCCTGCTCCGCTTCGGCCACGGCGCTGGCCACGGCTGGCGCGGCGGCCGCGCTGGCGTTGCCCGCCTTGGCCGCGTCGGCGCGTATCTGTTCGAGGGGCTGGAAGAAACCGTAGCCCTGTTCGGCGTCGCTCTGCACGCCGGCGGCGGCGCGGATATCCTCGAGCGGCTGGAAGAAGCCATAACCGGGGTCCGTCGCGCCCTGCGCGCCAGGCGTGCCTGGCAGCGGGTCGAAGAAACCGTAGCCCTGGGCTTTTTCCTGCGCCGCGCGGGCCGCTTCGGCTTCGCCTGGCGCCAGTGGCGGCGCCTGCGTGATCACCATGTCGTCGGGATTGAGCACGAACGAGCAGATGGCCAGGATGTCATCGAGGCTTTCATGCGTCGTCACTTCCAGCACCTTGCGCGCGTCGGGCAAGGCGGACACGGCGACATCGCCCAGCAAACCCAGTTCGGCCGCCAGCGCATCGACTTCGCGCGACTCCATGGCCGGCAGTTCCAGGCGGATGCGATGGCCGCCGGCATGGCTGACGGCGGCTTTTTCCGCCGTATGGAAGGCCGGTGCGACGGGCGTAAGCGCAGCCACGGGCACGTCCTGCGAAAACGACTGCAGCATCATGCGCACATTGGCCACGGCATCCTGGTCGACGGCACTGCCCAGACGGTGGCCGTCGAGCTGCATCTTGAGGATATCCTTGGCCGCCAGGAAGGCATCGACGTGTTCCGCCGTCAGGGCCATCTGGCCCTGACGGATACGGTCGAGCAGCGACTCGAGGATGTGCGTCACCTCGCTCATGTCGGAGAGGCCGAACGTCGATGCGCCGCCCTTGATCGAATGGGCGGTACGGAAAATGGCATTCAGGTCTTCGGCGTCGGGCGCCGCAATATCAACGGCCAGCAGCAGCCGTTCTTTTTCAGCCAGCAGTTCTTCGGCCTCATCGAAAAAGACCTGAAAAAACTGGCTAATATCGATGGTCATAGGGTGACTCCGTCAATTGCATCGTTGCACTGCGCGGCTGGCATCAGCCGATCACCTTCTTGACCACTTCGATCAGGCGTTGCGGATCGAACGGCTTGACCAGCCAGCCATTGGCGCCGGCGGCACGTCCTTTCGATTTCATCTCGTCCGACGACTCCGTCGTCAGCATCAGGATGGGTACCTTCTGGTAGGTCGGCAGTTCGCGCAACAGCTTGATCAGTTCCAGGCCATCCATGCGCGGCATGTTCTGGTCCGTCAATACCAGGTCCACGGTTTGCAGCTTGGCTTTTTCCAGTCCGTCCTGGCCGTCGACGGCCTCCACCACCTGGTAACCGGCGGCTTTCAGGCTGAACGCCACCATCTGGCGCAATGAGCTGGAATCGTCCACTGCAAGTATCGTTTTGGCCATCTTTGCTCCCACTTATTCCGGGCATCCTGCCCGAGTATTTGATTAATCAATCCATGCAACCACAAGCGCTCCGCACTGGCATGCTAGAACAGCTCGATGTCGCCACTTTCCAAATGCTGTTGACTGACAGCCTTGCGCAGCACGCTGCGCAACTCCAAGCTTTGAATCGCCAGCGCCATGCTGACCCGCCCCAGCAAGGCGACAATTTCTTCATTGTCGCTCTCCGGCAACATCTCAGCGCCATGCTCGCCCAGGGTCCCGAGGAACTCGCGCAAGCCCGTCACGCGCTTCAAGGTGCGCTCGATCAGCTGGCTGGTCATGTCCTGGAATTGCAAGCTGGTGATGGCCGCATTCACATAGCCCCCCACCTCATCCTGCAACGCCAGCAGTTTTTCGCGCTGCTGCTCGGCCGGAATACCGCCGTCGAGCAGCAAGGCGATGGTGTCTTGCTGCGCAGCGACGGCTGCGTGTATCGCCATGAAATTGAAGGACAGCTTCTCGATCGCCTCTTCCAGCAAGATGCCGGTCTGCACCAGGTCGGTTTCCACCTCCGTCAAGTGCTTGCGGCCATGGTCCGACACGCCAGACAGCAGGCGCTTTACATGCGAGCCAAGTATTTTCTTTCTTGTCATAAAGGTCTCATTGTTTCAATACACCACGCGTCGACAGCCTTGCGTGTTATTTTTTCGCCGCTGCCGGGGCGGGGACTGTCGCCGCGGGCGGCGCACCGGCCGCCAGCCCTGACGCGACAGCGGCGGAAGCGGCATCGGTCACCGGCAGCTCGATCGCCGAACCATCGCGCAGGACATTTTCTTCCGTGCGTTTGTTCATGACGATGATGCTGATGCGCCGGTTGATCGGATTGAAGGGATCGAGCTTGTCCAGGTGGGCGGCCGAACCGAGGCCCACCACGCGCAAGACTTTTTCTTCCTTCATGCCGCCGATCACCAGTTCGCGCCGCGATGCATTCGCGCGGTCAGCCGACAATTCCCAGTTGCTGTAGCCGGCATCGCTCATGTAGGGCGTCGAATCCGTATGGCCGGACAGGCCGATGCGGTTTGGCACTTCATTGAGCACGAAGCCGATCGCGTGCAGGATTTCCTTGGTGTACGGTTGCAGATTCGCATTGGCGAGCGCAAACATCGGACGGTTCTGCTCGTCGACGATCTGGATGCGCAAGCCTTCGCTGGTGATATCGAGCAGCAACTGGTTCTTGTATTTTTTCAGCAGGGGATTGGCGTCGATGGTCGCTTCGATGCGCGCCTTGAGCGCCTGCAGGCGCTTGCCCTCTTCGCGCTCGAGCGCGGCCTTGGCGGAATTGAGGTCGAACGATTTGCGCTGCTGCTCTTCCTGCGCCTTGCGCACCTGCCCATCCTGGCGCGACAAGTCCTGGCCGCCGCCCTGGATCACGGAATTGCTCTCGCCGCTGCCTGAGCCGCCCGCCATCGCCACTTTCAAGGGCGTCTTGAAGAATTCGGAAATGCCGTTCAAGTCGCCCTTCGAGGTGGAGCCCAGCAGCCACATCAGCAGGAAAAAGGCCATCATGGCCGTGACAAAGTCGGCGTAAGCGATTTTCCACGCCCCGCCATGGTGCCCGCCAGCCGTCTTCTTGATACGCTTGACGATAATCGGGCGCATGCCTTCATCGGCCATGGCGTCCCCCTTCCGTGTGCTGCAAATGACTCATGGTATCCAGGCGTATATTCACTGCTTACTTCGTTTTCGATTTCTTGATATGGTCTTCGAGCTCGTTGAACGTCGGGCGCTCGGTCGAGAACAGCACCTTGCGGCCGAACTCCACGGCCAGCGCCGGCGCATAGCCGTTCAGGCTGGCCAGCAGGGTCACTTTCACGCACTGGAACATCTTGCTCGACTCTTCCAGCTTCTGCTCGAGCAGGCTGGCCAGAGGACCGACGAAACCATACGCCAGCAAGATGCCGAGGAAGGTGCCGACCAGCGCGTGCGCGATCAGCATGCCCAGCTCGGCCGGCGGGATGCCCACCGACTCCATCGTGTGCACCACGCCCATCACGGCGGCGACGATACCGAACGCGGGCAAGCCATCGCCCACCTTGGCGATCACGTGGGCCGGCACGGCGCCTTCGTGATGGTGCGTCTCGATTTCGTTGTCCATCAGGTTTTCGATCTGGAACGCGTCCATATTGCCCGACACCATCAGGCGCAGGTAATCGGTCATGAATTCGACGATGTGGTGATCGGCCAGCACGGCCGGGTACTTGGAAAACAGCGGGCTTTCTTCGGGCTTGTCGATATCGCCTTCGATCGACATCAAGCCTTCCTTGCGCACCTTGCTGAGCACTTCGAACAGCAAGGACATCAGTTCCATGTACAGCTCTTTGGTATAGCGCGAGCCCTTGAACAGGCTCGGCAAGGCGGCGATTGTTGCCTTGATGGCCTTGTTATTGTTACCAACAAGGAAGGCGCCCAGGGCGGCGCCGCCGATCATCAGCAACTCCAGCGGCTGGAACAGCGCCGCCAGATGGCCGCCGGCCATTGCGAAGCCGCCAAAGACCGAGGCGCAAACGATGATGTATCCGATTATGACTAACAAGTGCCCTGACTCCCAATAATGGCCGGGGCTGTGTGCCCGGCATGTTCAAACCTGTTCCTGTCTTCTGGCGGCTGCGCCGCCGGCAAGGACAGTGGCAAAAAAGTAACCGAAAGTTAATTGAAATGCCCCGCTTTTCAACGCAATTCCGAGAAAATGCCGTGTGGAACTACAATAACGTGAGATTGCCCCACGGGCAAGCAAATAACGCAGACAATTGCTTAAAAGCACCATATGTAAAGCAAAGGACCACCCTCTGTGGCGGCGATGGTCTTATCGGGCTTGCGTGCCGCAATCTGGAATTCGTAACTAAGAAGCATGCTGCCGGGCAACATTTCCCTTTCCGCCTTGCTCCACAGGGCTGCCATCGCCGCCGGCGACAGGTAGGCAAACACCACGTCGTAGCGGCCGAAATCGAGCGCTTCGTAGTCGCCGCGCAGGAAGCGCGCGCGGCTGCCCGCCAGCTTCGCGCGCAAGCGGCTTGCCAGCCACGGCAGCGGCGCCAGTTCGATGCCGGAAAACTGCCCGTCGGACCGGCGCCGCGCCAGGTCCAGCACCAGGCCGCCCAGGCCGCTGCCGATATCGATCAGGCGCACGCCGGGACGGTCCGCGATCAGCCCGGCCACGGCCTGCCACACCTTCGGCCCCGACGGATAAAACGGCACTTGCGTGCGAAATGTGGACCAATACAGGCTCAGCAGGAAAACAAAGGCCGCCAAGAACACGGCCGGGGGCAAATCGAGCAGGCTGGCGGCCAGCAAGGCGGGCGCAAACAGCAGGCCGATGGCGCACCACCAGCGCGCCAGTCCCGCGCGCCACGTGATGAGCGCCGCCAGCACGCCCTGCACCAGCGCCACGACCGGCAGCGACATAGCGACGCCGACGCGCGCCAGGCCATATACCAATAGCAACATCAAGGGAAAGGCCAGCACCTGGATCAGGATGGCCTTGAGCGCGGGCGCGCGCAGGATTTGTTGCAGCATGGGGTAGTCGAAAGAGGAAAACGCCAGTGTAAGCGATGCCGGCATGAAAAAGCCGGAGTGCGGTCAGGCGACCGGCTCCGGCTAACTCTTTGTCTTGTATCTCTGTCTTATATATGTATGGCTCAGACAACCACACCCGGCGATGCACCAGCGGCCGCTTCATCGCGCGCTTTCTTGGTCTTGCCGGCACGCGAAGGCATGTGGCACAGGCCGCACACATAATCGGCGTTCAGGTCGAGGCAGTTGACGACGAACTTGCCGCCGCACTTGCCGCAGGGCGCCATGTCCAGCATCTTGCTGCTGAAAAAGCGCACCAGGGTCCAGGCCCGGGTCAGCGACAGCAGCGGCTCTTCGCCCGCTTCGGGCGGCATCTGTTCCAGATACAGTTTATACGCCTTCATCACGGCTTCGATGCCCGTGGCGCCGGCGTGGTCGACGAGGAATTTGTGGATATTGATGAACAGCGAGGAATGGATATTCGGTTGCCAGGTGATGAACCAGTCGGTGGAAAACGGCAGCATGCCCTTGGGCGGCGAGACGCCCTTCAATTCCTTGTACAGATTCAGCAGGCGTTCGCGCGACAGCGAGACTTCCGTCTCCAGCAGTTGCAAACGGGCGCCCAGCTGTATCAATTCGATGGCCAGCTGGATTTCCTGCGCTTCCGATACGACACTTTTCTTGGCCATGCTGTGTACTCCGCTACTGACTGATACTGACTGAAGGTTGTTGCATCAAGCGATTTCTTCGACGCCCTGACCGGCCATCAAGATGGCTGCATGCGACTGGGCCAGCGAACGGTCTTTATTGTAGTTCGTCAACATGCCCAGGATGGCGCTGTCGTCGAAGCGGAAGCGGGCCAGCATCATGTTGCCGCCAGCAAGCTTGAGGATCTGCGCATTGCTCATGCCTTCGATCAGTTCGGCGATTTCGGCGGCGATGCCCAAACGGAAGATGGCCGTTACCTTGTCCGCACGAATCATTTGCTGGGCCAGCATCAGGTAGCTCAGGTTAGCGTCGCGAATCTCAGCCATCATGTCGTTAGCAGTCATTTCCATCTCCTCAATCCGTTGAATTCAGCTGGCATTGTTTGTTGCCAGTGAGATACATTCTGCAGGAGCAACATTAAACGCAACAGAGGCGCAGCGCTGTATTTTTGGTCGGGGAATAGCGGATGGGATCGTAGGTGTTTGTCTGACAAACACTGCTCGATCATGGTCGCACGCCAGTAACGGCGCGGATGTCGGTGGTTGGCTGCATGCCGGATTTAGCCAATTTTTGGCCTGTAAAAAATATCACTTTTTTACAACAACTTGATCGGAATCAAGCCTGTCTACTTAGATAACGGCTGCCTTGGCAGGAACTTTAGGGCTTTTTTGAAAAATATTTCAAAAACCTGCATTCTTTTTTGGCCGGTTTGACACCGTTCATGTAATCGTTGACGGCGGCGCCTGGCGAAACTTTAGGGTTATTTGAAAATATTTTTAAAAATCGTGATTTTTTTCGTTGACGCCCCGCAGGCTGGCACTTCGCGCGCCTCCTCGAACGCGGAAATGCCGCTTTCCGGCGTGGATTTGCTACACTGCCTGCTTCCGCACAATACTTTAAGCTTCAAGCAATATCGTGCCACTGAGACAAGTATCAATATGAAAGCCACCATGATTTCTCGACATGACTGCAGCGCACGCGACCTCGACGATCCCCTGGCGCCCTTGCGCCAGCAATTCGACTTGCCGCAAGGCGTGATTTACCTCGACGGCAACTCCCTGGGCGCGCGGCCGAAAGCGGCCCTGGCCCGCGCCCAGCACGTCATCACGGCAGAATGGGGCACGGACCTGATCCGCAGCTGGAATACGGCCGGCTGGTTCGACCTGCCCAAGCGCCTGGGCGACCGCCTGGCCCCGCTACTGGGCGCCGGCACGGGCGAAGTGGTGATCACCGACACCACTTCCGTCAACCTGTTCAAGGCCCTGGCCGCCGCCCTGCAGATGCAGGCCAGCGATCCCGCGCATGCCGCGCGGCGCATCATCGTCAGCGAACGCAGCAACTTCCCCACCGACCTGTACATGGCGCAAGGCCTGGCCGCCTGGCTCGATCGCGGTTACCAGCTGCGCCTGGTCGACAGTCCCGAGGAACTGGCGCAAGCGATCGATACCGATTGCGCCGTCGCCATGCTCACGCACGTCAACTACCGCACCGGCTACCAGCACGACATGGCCGCCATCAGCAGCCATTGCCACGCGCAGGGCACGCTGGCGCTGTGGGACCTGGCCCATTCGGCCGGCGCCGTGCCGCTGGACCTGAACGGCGCCGGCGCCGACCTGGCCGTCGGCTGCACCTACAAATACCTGAATGGCGGCCCCGGCTCGCCCGCCTTCATCTGGGTGCCGCAAAAACACCAGGCGCGCTTCCGCCAGCCTTTGTCCGGCTGGTGGGGCCACGCCACGCCGTTCGCCATGGACCCGGGCTTCGCGCCCGCCGACGGCATCGCCCGCGCCCTGTGCGGCACGCAGCCGATACTCTCGCTGGCCCTCGTCGAATGCGGCCTCGATATCTTTGCGCAAACGAGCATGGAAGCCATCCGGCGCAAGTCGCTGGCCCTGACAGACCTGTTCATCGCGCTGGTGGAGCAGCGCTGCGCCAGCCATCCGCTGGGTCTCGTCACGCCGCGCGAGCATGCGCGCCGCGGCAGCCAGGTCAGCTTCACGCACCCGCATGGCTATGCCGTGATGCAGGCGCTGATCGCGCGCGGCGTGATCGGCGACTACCGCGAACCGGCCATCATGCGCTTCGGCTTCACGCCCCTGTACACGAGCTTTGCCGACGTGTGGGATGCCGTGGAAATCCTGCGCGACATCCTCGACACACTAGCCTACGACATCGCCGCCAAGCGCGATGCCGTCACCTGAATCCCCCCATGAGCGACGACAAGAATATGAACAAGGAAAACACCAGCGGCTGCCCCATGCATGCGGGCGGCCAGGATGCGCAGTGGCATGGCGCACAGATGGATTTCAGCGAATCGATGAGCTACGGCAACTACCTGGCGCTGGACCGCATCCTCACGGCCCAGCATCCGCTGTCACCGAACCACAACGAAATGCTGTTCATCGTGCAGCACCAGACGAGCGAATTGTGGATGAAGCTGATGCTGCACGAAATGCACGCCGTGCGCGCCAACCTGCAAAGCGGCGACCTGGCGCCCGCCTTTAAAATGCTGGCCCGCGTGGCGCGCATCATGGACCAGCTGGTGCACGCCTGGGACGTGCTGGCCACCATGACGCCGCCCGAATACACGGCCATCCGCCCCTACCTGGGTGCCTCGTCCGGCTTCCAGTCCTTCCAGTACCGCGAGATCGAATTCATCCTGGGGAACAAGAACGCCGCCCTGCTCAACGTGCACACGACGGCGCCGGACACCTACAAGGTGCTCGACGCCGCCCTGCGCACGCCCTCCGTCTACGACGAGTCGATCAAGCTGCTGGCGCGCAGCGGCCTGTATATCGCCCCCGAGCGCCTGGATGCCGACTGGACCTTGCCGACCAGCACCGACGCTTCCGTCAAGGCGGCGTGGCTGGAAGTCTACCGCGACCCGTCGAAACACTGGGCCCTGTACGAGCTGGCCGAAAAGCTGGTCGACCTGGAAACGGCCTTCCGCTTCTGGCGCTTCCGCCATGTGACGACGGTCGAGCGCATCATCGGCTTCAAGACGGGCACGGGCGGCACGGCGGGCGTCAGCTATTTGCGCAAGATGCTCGACGTGGTATTGTTCCCCGAGCTCTTCGCCTTACGCACGGAGCTCTGATTTCAATTTCAAAAGGAGAAATGATGTCGCCTCTGGTCCTGACCCTGGCCGGCCTGTGGAATTCCGGGCCGCAGCACTGGCAAACCCATTGGGAAGCGCGCCACCCGCAATGGTCGCGCGTGCCGCACGGGGAATGGCAGACGCCGGACAAGGACGAATGGGTGGCGGAGCTCGACCGCGCCATCGCCGCCTGCGAGCGCCCGCCCGTGCTGGCGGCGCACAGCCTGGCCTGCACGCTGGTGGCCCATTGGGCTGCCAGCGGCTCGCCGCACAAGATCGCCGGCGCCTTCCTCGTCGCCCCCAGCGATGTGGAAGCGCCCTCCTACCCCACCGGCACGACGGGCTTTGCGCCGATGCCGCTGCAAGCCTTGCCGTTTCCCAGCCTGGTGGTCGCCAGCGGCGATGATCCCTACGTCAGCTTCGCGCGGGCACGCGCGTTTGCCGCCGCCTGGGGCAGCGATTTCACCATGATCGGCGACGCCGGCCATATCAACGGCGACGCCGGCTACGGCCCGTGGCCGGACGGCGAACAGCTGCTGCTGGACTTCTGCGCCGCGCACCAGCCCTGAACAAGGGCGCGCACACGATAGACGCGCGCCCATTTGCCCACAAGTAAGAACGCAGGCAGAATCGTGGCCTTTCCATTGCGGCGCCCCGGCGCCAGCCTCACGATGAAACGTCTGCTTCTGCCCTTGCTGCTCTGCTCCGCCTTCGCCCACGGCGCGCCCTTCTACGAAGGCAAGACCCTCGCCCATCCCGCCATCACCGCGTCGCAGGACAGCGGCTTCGACATCGCGTTTCTCAAGGAAAAAGAGGGCGTCAACGGCTATTACTGCGAATGCAAGAGCGACACATCGAAACCCATTTTGCTCGACCAGTTCGGCAACGCCGTCATCCGTTCCGTCTTCTACGCCTCGCTGGACAAGGAATCTGACGACAGCGTGCAAACCATGCTGGTGCTGTTCCGGCAGGACGGCAAGAACGGCTTGCGCGCCTACCGCTACCACCGCAGCTCCGGCAAATACCGGCGCCTCGACGGCTTGCAGCCGGCCCTGAACCGCATCGTGTCGCAAAGCGCCGCGCCCAACGCGGGCCAGGTCAAGGCGGCGCTGGCCAAGCTGGCGCCGATGGACTACAGCGTCGCGCGCGGCAAGAGCGGCAATGCGGACTTCGACGCCATCGACCATACGCAGGGCACCGTCGTCGGCTACTACAGCGACGAGGGCAAGCCCGTGGAGGCTGGCAGCCAGGACGCCATCATCTACAAGAAAACCTTCGAGAAGAAAGGCGACCGTTTTCTCACCGCCAGCTACACCCTGTACAGCGATGCGGGCGCCGGCATCCTGCGCAATTACCGCCTGTGGCAAGTGGCGTGGGAAACGGCGCCGAAGCAGTTCACGGGCAGCCAGGAAGGCCCTTCCGTCATCTACAGCCTGGCCTGGGACGACGGCTCGGTGGTCGAGCGGGGCCAGTACGCGAAAGGCAAGCGCCAGGGCCTGTGGGTGCGCGAAGGCATGCATGAAGGCAGCGAAAAAGGCCATTTCGTCGATGGCCTGCAGGAAGGCATGTGGTACTTCAATTACCCAAAACAGAGCGAGAGCGGCATGTACCGGGCCGGCAAGCGCGAAGGCCGCTGGACGGTCGTCAACTATGCCGATGCGGAGGAAGTGACGGGCTTCGACACCTACGCGGGCGGCCAGCTGAACGGCCCGCACGAACGCAGCATGGGCGGCAAGCTGCAAACGCGCGGCAACTACGTGAACGGCTCGCGCCATGGCGCATGGATCACGGAAGACGGCGACGGCAGCTTCATCGAAGACTTGCGCGACGGTCCGTGGAAACTCAAGCTCAAGGACAAGGCCACGCAAAGCGTCACTTTCGTGCAAGGCAAAAAACAGGGCGAAGCGATCGACACGGATGCCCAAGGCGCGCTGCGCCTGCGCGACCATTACCAGGCCGGCGTGCTCGAAGGCAGCCACACGCGCTATCTGGGCCCGGCCGGCAAGGAATACATGGTCTACACGGCCACCTACCGCAACGGCCAGCTCGATGGGCGTGAACAGGCATTCGACGACAGCGGCAAGATCCTGCGCCTCGATACCTTGTGGGAGATGGGCAAGAAGCAGGGCCTGGACGCGCGCTACTACCCGAACGGCAAGCCGGAGCGCCTGGCCGTCATCGACCAGGGCCGCCTGCTCACGCACCTGCGCGAATACTATGAAGACGGCCAGCTGCTCAACGACATCCACCGCTGCACCTTCAAGGAATACGGCAGCACGCGCGACGACGTGTGCGAGTACCACCATATGTACTACCCGGACGGCAAGCCGCAGTATTACTACGCCTTCCAGTACGGCCAGCGCCAGGAAGGCTATTCGAACTACCCGAACGGCAAGCGCAAGGATGAACTGCTGGTCGACCGCGCCGCCGACACCTCGGTCTTGAACGTCTATTACGAAAGCGGCCAGCTCAAATGCACGGAGCCGCGCAGCGGCCACAGCACGCGCACGGTCAACGGCGAGACCATGATCAGCTATGCTTCGTCCGACCGCGACGGCGACAATATCTGCTACCACCCGAATGGCAAGGTGGCCAGCATCTACACCTTCCGCAAGCGCGTGCTCGTGGAGTGCGGCAAGCGCTACGACGACACGGGCAAGCAAACGTTTCCGGGGCCGGAAGGCTGCCCTCCTCCCAGGAAAGTGGACTACCCGATAGGACTATGACCATGACGCAAGCAACACAGCCGCTACGCATCCAAAATCCCGAACGCATCGACGCCAGGGCGATCCGCGCCGCCATCGCGGGCGGCCAGCAGGTACTGGTGCAGTTCGATACCCTGGGCGAGCCGGAGCCGCTGCTGGCCGACCTCGACGCCCTGGCCGCCACCTGCGGCACGGCGCTGACCATCCGCATCTACGGTTACGACCCGAGGGTGTTCGACGCCCGCATCCTGCGCGCGCTGCCGCATGTGGCCAGCCTGTCCATCGACTGCCACTGGCAAGCCATCCATCTGGAAACCCTGGGCGAGCTGCGCCACCTGAAGCGCCTGAGCCTGGGCGTGTACAAGCTGGCGCAGGCCGACATCCTGCAGCTCGATAATTTGCGCGGCCTCGAATACCTGAACCTGGGCGAGTCGGCCAAAAACAATATCGACCTGGCGCCGCTGCGCCACTACACGCAGCTGGCCAGCCTGGTCATCGAGGGCCACGACCAGCATATCGACACTGTGGCCGGCCTGCCGGCGCTGCACGAGCTGTCGCTGTACCGCATCAAGAACAAGGTGCCATTGGATTTCATCTCGGAGATGGCCCGCCTGGACCGGCTGCTGTTGCAACTGGGCGGGCGCGAATCGCTCGCGCACATCGAGGCGCCCCTGCTGCGGAAACTGGAAGTGATACGCGTGCGCGGCCTGGAAACCCTGGGCGACATCGGCCGCTTCCCGCTGCTGCAGGCGCTATGGGTGGAAGACCAGATCAAGCTGCGGCAAATCGCGCTGGGGCCCAATCCCGTGCTTGAGCGCCTGCATCTGCACACCTGCAAGACGCTCGAGAGCCTGCCCGGCCTCGCCGCCCTGCCCGCCCTGCGCCAGCTGTCGGCATCGGAAACCATGCTCGACATCGACGCCCTGCTGGCGCATGGCTTGCCCGCGTCCCTCACGCATGCGCGCCTGCGAACGGGCAAAAAAACCCGCGACGACGCCATCGCCGCGCAGCTGGCGCAACTAGGCTACGAGCAGCCAGGTCCCTGCTAGATCAGCGGCTGGCGGCCAGCTTGCGCTGCCACAAAGCCACGTCGATCATCACGCCATCGGCGCCCGTGTTGCGGATATAGACGCGGTAGCTGCCCTGCCCCATGTTGCCATCGAGGTAGGCCGTGCGCTCATTGCGCTGCAGCCGGGCGCCCTTGGCCAGCTGGCGATAGCGCTCGACCACCGTGTCGAAACTGGCATAGCTGCGCAGCGCCACTTCCAGGTCGCGCGGCGGGCGGCCTTCCGCATGGTCGAGCACATTATTCTGTTTCTTGCCCTTCAAGGTGAGCGGATAGGCAAACACGCCCGCGCCGGCCGACGTCAGCACCGTGGATTTATCGAGCAGCAGCGGCAGCAGCGCCGGCGGATACGCGGGCGGCAGCTGGGCACGGTTCCAGCCCGGCAGGGCCGGCTGCGCCAGCACATATTCGACGGTGGCGATCTTTTGCCCGTCGGCGCCCGCTTCCTTGTCGCCCGCGATCAGCGCCAGCATGGGCGGCAATTGCCGGGCCCAGGCCAGCAAGGGCGCCGCATCGCCAACCAGCATGCCCTTGCGGTGGAACACGGTCAGTACCGCGTTCGGATCGGGATTGCAGACCTTCGCCAGCGGCTGGCCCTCCAGGCGGCAATGCCCGTTGACGAGGCCAAAGGCGATGATGGCGCCGCGCTTGTCGAGCAGCATGGCACCGCGTTCGCGGCCCTGCTTGCGGTCATTCATCGACGCCAGCAACTGGCGGCCGTCGGCCAGCACGGTGCGCGTGGCGTCGCGCTTTTCGCTGATCGCTTCGAGCGCCTGCGCCAGCAGCAGTTCATCGTCCTCCGTGTAACTGCCGCGCGCGTAACCGAAGAAATCGAACAGGGCCGCGCGCACTTGCGGGTCTTCGCTCAGGCGCGGCAAGGGACCGCCGGCCAGCAAGGACGACAGGCTTTTCCCGGCCGGCGCCGAGGGCGCCGCCGTGGCGCGGGCGGGCTGGGAAAGGATGCAGGCCGCTGCCAGCAAGGCGCCGCCCAGGGTGCGGTAATTCGAAAAAATGATATGCATGATTCTGTCTGTCGGGGATTTGGCCGCTCTTGCGGCCACGCATGGCGCGCCGGCGATTCTAGCATGGCGCCAGCCCCCATGCCGTGCGGCTGGCGGACGGCGCGTGCGCCGGCGCGGCTGTTATGATGGCTGCAATGACGATCTCTCCTCCCGCTTCGACACTGCTCGTCCTCCTGCCCGGCATGGATGGCACGGCCAGCCTGTTCCACCATTTCGACGCCGCCTTGCGCGCGCACAGCGCCATCGATACCTTGGCCATCGCCTACCCGGCCGCGCCACTCGACTATGCGGCGCTGGAAGCATTCGTGCGCGAACGCTTGCCGCGGGACCGCCCTTTCGTCGTGCTGGCCGAATCGTTTTCGGGACCGCTGGGGGCGGCTTTGCGCGCCGATCCGCCGCCTGACATGCGCGCCCTGGTCCTGTGCTGTTCGTTTGTGCGCAATCCGCGCCCGGTGCTGGCGCCGCTGCGCCACCTGCTCGGCCTCGTGCCCTTTGGCGCCATGCCCGGCTTCGCCCTGCGCCAGGCGCTGCTGGCGCCCTACTCCACGCCGCAACTGCAGGCGGAACTGGCAACGGCGCTGGCGCAAGTGCCACCGGCAACGCTGCGCCAGCGCCTGCGCGCCGTACTGGAAACGGACGCCTCGCGCAGCTTCGCGCGCGGCAGCCTGCCCGTGCTGTATCTGCGCGCCCGCCACGACCGCCTGGTGCCGCCCGCAAACGCCGTGCAGATACTGCGGCAGGCAGCGGGCGCGCAACTGGTCGACATCGCCGCGCCGCACATGCTGCTGCAGGCCGCGCCGGAAGCGGCGGCCGGCGCCGTCGCCGCTTTCATCGACAGCCTGTCAGCCCCGCAGATATCGGCTTAAACGCGCGCTGGCCAGCACGGCCAGCCAGCTCAAGCCGCCCGCCAGCACGCTGAAGTAGATCGCCCGCAGCGGATGCTGGGGCAACAGATACGCCAGCACGGCCGCACCCAGCAAGCCGCACAGCGCAGGCTTCCACCAGCCGGGCGGCAGCAGCGCCAGCAGCAGATTCGTGCCCGCATACACGTAGAACACCAGCAGCAAGGCCAGGCCGCCCGCCACGCCGCGCGAGCCGAGGCTGCCGAACAGCTGCGTGTACAGGAAAAATCCCAGCCAGCTCAACACAATAAACAACAGGCAGCCCAGCGCATGCGCGCCCAGGCCCGCCATCAGGCGCTTCTTCATTGCCATCATCCATATCGTCCCGTGCAAAGCCGCATCATAGCGATTTTGCCGACAATGCGACCGGTTGACTTGTCTACCTACTAGATGGTAGACTTATTTCGAACCCGGTATTTCACCCGGCAATCTTTTCGCGCCACGGCGCATTCGACCTTTGCGAGGCATTACATGCATCAACTGTTCACCCCCTATGACCTGTCCGGCATTTCTCTGGCCAACCGCGTTGTCATGGCGCCGATGACGCGCACGCGCACGCTCGAAAACAATCCCGATGCGCTCACCGCGCTGTATTACGCCCAGCGCGCCTCGGCCGGCCTGATCGTCACCGAGGGCTTGCCCGTCTCCGATGAAGGCCGCGGCTATCTGTACACGCCGGGCATCCATAGCGACATACAGGGCCAGGGCTGGCGCCAGGTCACCGATGCCGTGCATGCCAAGGGCGGCAAGATCTTCGCCCAGCTGTGGCACGTGGGCCGCATGTCGCACGTGTCTATCCAGCCGGGCAACGCGGCGCCCGTCGGCCCCAGCGACGTGGCGGCGGAAAACACCACCGTCTACGCCTGGATCGAGCCAGGCAAGGCGGGACCGGTACTGCCCAGCGTGCCGCGCGCGCTGAGCGTCGACGAGATCGCCCGCGTCACCGCCGACTTCGTGCATGCGGCAAAAGTCGCTATCGACGCTGGCTTTGACGGGGTCGAGATCATGGCGGCCAACGGCTTCCTGTTCGACCAGTTCCTCAGCAGCGCCGTCAATACGCGCACCGACCAGTACGGCGGCAGCATCGCCAACCGCCAGCGCTTTTTGCTCGAGACCATAGACGCGCTGTCGGCCGCCATCGGCAGCGGCAAGGTCGGCGTGCGCGTCTCGCCATTCGGCCGCCTGTACGATATGCGCGCCTATGCCGATGAAGCGCAGGTGTGGAGCAGCGTGGCGCAGGCACTCGATACGAGGCAGCTGGCCTATGTGCACCTGAACTACCAGCCGACCATCACGGCGGCGCAAGTGCCAGCCGGCTTTGGCGCGCAATTCCGCCAGGACTATCACGGCACCCTGATCGGCGCGGGCGGCTTCACGCAGGAACTGGCGCGCAGCGAGCTGGAAAAAGGCGACCTCGACCTGATCGCCTTCGGCATGCCATTCATCTCCAACCCGGATCTGGTGGAGCGCATGCAAAACAACTGGCCGCTGGCCGACAGCGACCGCTCGACCTATTACGGCGCCAGCGGCGCCCCGTCCCACGGTTATACCGACTATCCCGCGTATGGCGCGGCGCCTGCCAGCAATATGCTCAATGGCATCAACGTGGCAGCATTGCAGCAATTCGCCCAGGGCGTGGCAGGGCATCCCGACAAGGGCGAGGCGCGTTTCAATGTCAAGACCCGCTGGCAGCACCAGACGCGCAGCGTGGCCACCGTCAGCCACTATGTGCTGGGCGGCGAAAAACATGCGCGCCATTTCGAGATCGCCTCGGACGAACCGCATGAATTGCTGGGCCAAAACACGGCGCCCAATCCGCAAGAACTGCTGATGGCCGCCCTCAACGCCTGCCTGTCGGTCGGTTACGCGGCCAATGCGGCGGCCATGGGCATCACCGTGCACAGCCTGGAAATCGAAACGGACGGCAAGCTGGACCTGCGCGGCTTCCTCGGCCTGGACGAGAACGTCAATCCCGGCTACGACGAAGTCAGTTACGTGGTGCGGCTGCGCACGGATGCCTCGCGCGAGCGCGTCGAGGCGCTGCACCAGGCCGTCACCAAAACGTCGGTCAACCTGGCCAATTTCTCGAAGGCCATCCGCATGCTGCCCACCCTGGAAATAATCGAGGCCTGATACCCATCCCGGGAATCATCGAACCACCAACCCGCGCGCAAGCGCATACATAATGAGGAAATCATGGAAGACTGGAAACAAGCTCGGCAAGACATCAACACACGTGCGATGCAACTGAACGCATTGACGCCCGACACCATGAAAGGCATCGCCGCACTGGGCGGCGCTGGCGACAAGACCAACCATCTCGATGCGAAAACGCGGGAACTGATCTCGCTGGCAGTGGCCGTCACCACGCGCTGCGACGGCTGCATCGCCTTCCACGCTGCCGCCGCCAAGAAGCTGGGCGTGACCGTGGAAGAAATTGGCGAGGCGCTCGGCGTGGCGATCAACCTCAATGCGGGCGCCGCCGTTGTGTACAGCACCCACGTGCTGGACGCGTTCGACAAGGCTTGATACCGCCGCGTCAGCCGGCCTGGCTTGCGTGCACGCCGGGCCGGCCACTCAAGGAGCAACCATGAAAAACAACACACAAGCGCTGGTCGTCGACATCTGGTCCGATTTCGTCTGCCCCTGGTGCTGGATCGCCAAGCGCCGCTTCGAGAAGGCCCTTGCCGCTTTCGAACACAGGGACGCCGTGCAGGTCAGGCTGCGCGCTTACCGCATCGCACCGAACCATCGGGCCGAACCGATCAAGGCAGCCTTGCTGAAAAAATTTCGCGATCCGATGGCCGCCGAGGGCATGCTGTATTCGGTGCAGTCGCATGGAACGGCCGAAGGCCTGGACTACCGCTTCGACACCATGCTGTTTGGCGACACCATGGACGCGCACATGCTCGTCAAGGCCGTCAACGACGAGGCTTTGCAACAGCGCCTGGTCGAAGTGCTGTATGCGCAGAGTATTTCGCACGGCAAGTCGCTGTTCGACCGCGATTCCCTCGCCCTGCTCGCGGCGCAGGCGGGCGTGCCTGCCGAGGCGGTGCAGCGCGCGTGGTCGACACCGCAATTGCGCCAGCAGGTGCAGGACGATGAACGCAGCGCCTCGCGCATCGCTTCCGGCGTGCCGCTGTTTGTCTTTGGCAATGGGACGCACATTTCCGGCGCGCAGCCGCAAGAGGTATTCCTGCAGGCACTGGAAAAAATGCATGCCAGGTCCCAGGAGGATCTGGCCGCATCGGCCGGGGAAATGTGTGGCCTGGACAGCTGCATCCTCCCTTAAGCGCTGGCGGCAGCTTCCGTGGCAGGTCCCGCCGTGTCCAGGTAGCCATGGACCGCGCGCCCCAGGCGCCGCGCAAGCGACGCCATATCCGTTTCTCCCCGCAGCGCCGCGGCGTCGATGATGCCGCGGCATAGCGCAATCACGTCGGCGGCGGCCATATCAGGATCGGCGACGCCATGACGCGCCAGCAGCCCCGCGAGCTGGCCCGCAAGCGCATGCCGCAAGGCGTCGTCCTCATGCTGCAACGATGGCGACGACGGCGCCGATTCCAGCGCGAGGGCAAGCGCGGGCCGCCTGAACTGGTGCGCCAGGCCGGCCATCACCCCCTGTTCTATCGCGAGCGGCAGCTCACCCTCCAGCGCCATGGCTAGCCCCACGTCGTGCAGCAGCACTGCGCGTTCGCGGCGTACCAGTTCGGCCAGCAGCGCCTCTTTCGACGGGAAGTACTGGTACAGCGAGCCGATGCTGACGCCGGACAGCTCGGCAACGTGATTCGTCGTCAACGCGGCCCAGCCCCGCACCTCAATAATGCGAGCAGCCGCCTCCACCATCGCCGCGACGGTGGCAGCCGATCTGGCCTGGGACGGCCGCTTGCGGGGCTCCGCATGCGCTGCAGTTTTTGCCATGAATGCGAGTAGCGAAAGTGGGTAGTAAAACTTATTCTAAACGTTCCGCAAACAACTGTCCTTGCCGAGACGAGAACGCCATGCACACTTATACATTCCTGCTGATACTGCACGTAGTCGCCGCCATCGCCTTCATCGGCCCGATGATGCTGACGCCGCGCCTGCTGAACCTGATGCGCGAGCCTGCCGGCCGCGACACCTTGCATAAGCTCCATCAGCAGATCGCCGTCGCAGGCTGGATACTGCTTGCCGGCGGGCTGGTCCTGCTGTACCAGCAAGAATGGGCCTGGCTGCACATGGGCTGGATGCGGCTGTCCCTCGCGCTTTTTATCGGCGCGCAAGCCATCGATCATTTTTGGGCGGACAAGGTGGAAGAGAAGGTGGAACAGGGATACGCGCAGGCGGGCGCCAGGCTGAAAACCTGGCTGTGCCTCAAGCTGGCCGTTTTTTTGATCATCTGCGCGCTCATGATCGCCAAGCCCGCCCTGTTTGCCTGAGCGGGCTGGCCCGCGCTACGCCAGATTGTCGAGCATGTAATGGAAAGCGGCCAGCGGATCAGTCGACGGCCCCAGGGCCCAGCCGATAAAGCTGGCGCCTTCCAGAGCGCTGAGCAGCATGAAGGCATAATCCTTCGGCGCTTTCCGCAAGGTCCAGCCATGCAGCTGCGCCGCCTGCACGAGATTGTTTTCCATCCAGTCCAGCTGCTGCGCCATCAGCTGCCGGCCCAGGGCCTGCAGCGATTCGGGCAGCGCCGCCATTTCGGCCGCGAGCGCGCCGCACAGCGGCAGCAAATGGTCGTTGGCGCTGGCCAGGAACAGCCCGCCGAACTCGCGCAGGCGTTCGACCGGATCGGCATGCGCCGCATCGATCGCCTGCAGCTTTTCGGTAAACACGTCGATATATTGCGTGATCAAGGCCACGCCGAGGTTTTCTTTGGTGGGGAAATGGTGGTGGATACTGGCCTTGCGTATGCCGATTTCTTCCGACAAATCGGCATAACTGAAAGCGGCGTAGCCTTTCGAACGCAGGTGGATCTCTGCGCTTTTCAAAAGGGCGTCGCGGGTACTCACTGACATGACAGGCTCCTGCACCAACGGCCATGCCGGCCATTGACGGATTAAATTCAACAAGGGGCAATTATGCCTGAAGTCGCCGCAGCCAGGGCTTGGGGCATGCGCATGAAAAAAGCCGGCCCTTTCGGGAGGAAAGGGCCGGCTTCAGTACATCGGTCACCGCCGCCGTGTCGGATTACGCTGCGCTAATCCGACCTACGTCTACATTTTAGGCATGCGGTGGTGATTACTTCGCCGAATTGAGCAGCAATTCGTTGAGGCGTTTCACGAAACTGGCCGGGTCGGCCAGCGAGCCGCCTTCGGCCAGCATGGCCTGGTCGAACAGGATGTTGGCCCAGTCGCCAAACTTGCCGCCTTCCGCATCTTCGTATTTCAGGCGCGTCACCAGCGGGTGGTTCGGATTGATTTCCAGGATAGGCTTCGATTCCGGCGCGCTCTGGCCCGCCGCTTTGAGCATGCGCAGCAGGTTGCCCGACAATTCGTTTTCATCGGCCACCAGGCAGGCTGGCGAATCGGTCAGGCGGAACGTGACGCGCACGTCCTTGGCCTTGTCGGCCAGCACCGTCTTCATCTTGCCCACCAGGTCGGCGTACGAGGTTTCCGTTTCTTCGTGCTCCTTCTTTTCCGCTTCGTCTTCCAGCGCGCCCAGGTCCAGGCCACCCTTGGCGACGGAGACCAGTTCCTTGCCTTCGAAGTCCTGGATAAACGACAGCATCCATTCATCGACACGGTCCGTCAGCAGCAGCACTTCGACGCCCTTCTTGCGGAAGATTTCCAGGTGCGGGCTGTTTTTCGCGGCGGCGTAGTTGTCGGCCGTGACGTAATAGATCTTGTCCTGGCCTTCCTTCATGCGCGCCACGTAGTCGGCGAACGAGGTGATTTGCTCGTCGCTGTCGTTGGCCGTCGACGCAAAGCGCAGCAGCTTGGCCAGGCGTTCCTTGTTGGCCGCGTCTTCGCCGATGCCTTCTTTCAGCACCTGGCCGAATTCCTTCCAGAAGACGGCGTACTTGTCCTTCTTGTCCTGCTCGTCCGCGTTCGCCAGTTCTTCCAGCATGCCCAGCACGCGCTTGGTCGAGCCTTCGCGGATGACCTTGACGTCGCGCGACTCCTGCAGGATTTCACGCGATACGTTCAGCGGCAGGTCGGCCGAGTCGATCACCCCGCGCACGAAGCGCAGGTAGGTCGGCATCAGCTGCTCGGCATCGTCCATGATGAAGACGCGCTTGACGTACAGCTTGATGCCGCCGCGCTTGTTGCGGTCCCACATGTCGAACGGCGCCTTGGCCGGGATGTACAGCAGCTGCGTGTATTCGCTGCGGCCTTCCACGCGGTTATGCGTGTGCGTGAGCGGCGACTGGAAGTCGTGCGATACGTGCTTGTAGAATTCGTCGTACTGTTCCGGCGTGATGTCGGCCTTGTTGCGGGCCCACAGGGCGCTGGCCTGGTTGACGGTTTCGAATTCGTCTTTCAGGACGGTTTCTTTTTTCTCGTCGTCCCACTCTTCCTTCTGCATCACGATCGGCAGCGAGATATGGTCCGAGTACTTGCGGATGATGGACTTGATCTTCCAGCTCGACAGCAGTTCGTCCTCGCCTTCGCGCAGGTGCAGGATGATGTCCGTGCCGCGGCCCGTTTTTTCGATGGTCTCGATGCTGTAATCGCCTTCGCCGGCCGATTCCCAGCGCACGCCTTCGGAGGCGTCCGCGCCGGCGCGGCGCGTTTCGACGGTGATCTTGTCGGCGACGATGAAGCCCGAATAGAAGCCCACGCCGAACTGGCCGATCAGGGCCGCATCCTGCTGCTGGTCGCCAGACAGCTTGCCGAAGAATTCCTTGGTGCCCGACTTGGCGATGGTACCCAGGTGCGAGATCGCCTCGTCGCGGGTCATGCCGATGCCGTTGTCGGAAATGGTGATGGTGCGCGCATCCTTGTCGAAGCTGACCTTGATCTTCAATTCGTGATCGTTGCCGTACAGGGCGTCGTTATCGATCGCTTCAAAGCGCAATTTGTCGGCCGCGTCGGACGCGTTCGAGATCAATTCGCGCAGGAAGATTTCCTTGTTCGAGTACAGGGAATGGATCATCAGGTGCAGCATTTGCTTCACTTCGGTCTGAAAACCCAGGGTTTGCTTTTCGGAGACAGCCATTTTTACCTCATAGTCTTGTGGATGGGACGGATTCTACGGAGTTGGGGATGGTGCCAGCGATTTCAAGAGCGGCTGCCGAAAGTCGCCTCTAACCCAGCGCGCGGGCGAAAAACGCCCACACCCGCTCGTCCTGCACCGTGGCCAGGTTCAGGCGCATGCGGGTCGACGGCAGCTGGCGCGGCGAGAACAGGCTGCCCGGCGCCAGCACCAGCCCCTCGGCCAGCGCCTTTTCGGCCAGGACATTCGTGTCGCAGCCCGCATCGGCCCACACGAACATGCCGGCCGGCGCGGGATCGAAGCGCAAGCCTGCCTGTTCGACCTTGCGATACGTACCCTCGCGCACCTTGTCGAGCCGCGCGCGCAGACGCTCCGCATGCTTGCGGTACAGCCCCTGCGAGAGGATTTTATACACGACCCTTTCGCCGATGTCGCTGGTGGTGAGGGTCGCCAGCATCTTGCGGTCGGCCAGGCGCTGCGCCCGCTCATTTGATGTGGCGATGAAGCCCACGCGCAGGTTCGCCGCCAGGCTCTTGGAAAAGCCGCCCAGGTAAATCACGCGGCGCAGCTGGTCCAGCGCGGCCAGGCGCGTGGCCGGCTGCACCGCGCCGCCCGGGTGCATGTCGCAATAGATGTCATCCTCGACGATGAGGAAATCGTGCTGTTCGGCCAGGCGCAGCACCTGGAACGCCTTGGCTGCCGACAGCGACGTCGAGCTGGGGTTGTGCAGCACCGAGTTGATCACGTACAGCTTCGGACGGTGCAGGGCCGCCAGCTCGGCCAGCACGGCGATATCGGGGCCGTCGCCGAGGCGCGGGATGCCGATGACGTTCACGCCCATGGCGGCAAAGGCGCCGAACATCAGCCAGTACGCGGGATCGTCGACGAAGATGGTGTCGCCGGGGCGGGCAAACTCGCGCGCCACCAGGTCCAGCGCCTGCATCACGCCCACCGTGGTGACGATCTGCTCGGGCGGGCAGGCGATTTCCAGCCCCGCCAGCTTCAGCTGCAACTGCTGGCGCAGCGGCAAGAAACCTTGCGGCATGCCATAGCCGAGCAACAAACTGCCGGGCTGGCGGCTGACTTCGCGCAAGGCGCGCGCCACGAGGTCGCCATCGAGCCACTCGGCGGGCAACATGCCGATGCCGGGCGCGGGAATGGCCGGCGTCTGGCGGAACATGTTACGGATCAGCCACACCACGTCCATCGGCTGCGCCGCTGCGTCCTGCGCGCCAGCGGGCGCCGCCGGCGTGTTCAGGGGCGAGCGCTCGCGCACGAAAAAGCCGGCGCCGCGCCGCGATTCCAGGTAGCCGCGCGCCACCAGCTTGTCGTAGCTGGCCACCACCGTGGCGCACGACACGTCCAGGCTGGCCGCGCACTGGCGGATCGACGGCATGCGCGCGCCGCCGCGCAGCAGCTTGTCATCGATGCGCGCCACCAGCGAACGCGCGATCTGGTCGATCAGGGTTTCGCCCGAGGCGCGCGACAGCAAGGGCAGGGACGGAGAGGCGAGTGTATTGCTCATATGACCATTACAGTATGTGGAGTTATGCGTAAAAGTGTATTTGTACTGTATTGCTATTGCGCCCTAGGATAGCAGTACCGGGCGCATTCATCCACATCTGCCCGCCTTTATTCCACACCACCCGTACCAGGACAGCCATGCCATCGCACGCCACACCTTCCCCCAGCCATTCCCTGCGCCTCGGCGCCGACCGCAAGGGCCTGCTACTGGGCTTGATCGCCGTCGCCCTCTTCAGCCTGACCCTGCCCTTTACGCGGCTGGCCGTGGCCGAACTCGATCCCACCTTTGTCGCCCTGGGCCGCGCCTTGGTCGCCGCCTGCCTGGCCGGCCTGTGGCTGTGGCAGCAGCGCGCACCGCTGCCGCGCCGCGAACAATGGCTGCCGCTGACCCTGGTGTCGCTGGGCTGCGTGGTGGGCTTCCCGTGGCTGACGTCGATCGCCATGCGCAGCCTGCCCGCCTCGCACGGCGCCGTGCTGGTGGGCATTTTGCCGCTGGCCACCGCCGTGTTTGCCGTACTGCGCGGCAAGGAGCGCCCCTCGGCCGGCTTCTGGCTGATGGCCCTGCTCGGCACGGCTCTGGTGGTGGCGTTCGCGCTGCGCCAGGGCGGCGGCAGCTTCCACGTGGCCGACTGGCTGATCTTTGCCGCCGTGCTGCTGGCGGCACTCGGCTATGCGGAAGGCGGACGCCTGGCGCAAGCCATGCCGGGCCAGCATGTGATTTGCTGGGCGCTGCTGCTGGCCGTGCCTTTTGTCTTGCCCGTGGTCCTGTGGAACGCCTGGCCCCAGCGCGCGCTGATGGCGCAGGCCAGCGGCGCGGCGTGGCTGGGCTTTGCCTATATTTCCGTGTTTTCCATGTTTATCGGCTTCTTTTTCTGGTACCGGGGCATGGCGCTGGGCGGCGTGGCCCGTGTGGGGCAGACGCAGCTGCTGCAGCCCTTCCTCACCTTGCTGGGCGCGGCCGTGCTGCTGAACGAGCCATTGACGGGCGAAAGCCTGCTGTTTGCCGGCGCCGTGATCGCCGTGGTGGCCATCGGACGCAAGCTGAAGTAAGGTTTCTTGACGCCCATTTGCAACGCCGTTGCGCGTGCACATGGGCACGGCGGCGTGCAAGCCGTACAATACCGCAGCACCATGGCGACGCCTATCCGGCGCCGCTTGCGAACGCACCGCCACAAGCGGGCCAACAAATCCAGCCGGCGCAGCTCGGCATCTTCTGTGAGACTCGTATGAAAATTGAAAATCCGAATCCGATCCAATGGCGCTTTGCCGAACGCGCGGAACAGCTGCAAAGCTCGTTCATCCGCGAAATACTGAAGATCACGCAGCGTCCCGAGATCATCTCGTTTGCCGGCGGCCTGCCCTCGCCCGCCACCTTCCCCGTGGAAGAAATGAAGACCGCCTTCGACAAGGTCCTGTCGAACAATGGCAAGGTGGCCCTGCAATACGGCCCGACCGACGGCTACCTGCCGCTGCGCCAGTGGATCGCCGACTCGCTGTCGGGCAATGGCAGCACCATCCTGCCAGAACAGGTGCTGATGACGTCCGGCTCGCAGCAGGCGCTGGACTTGCTGGGCAAGGTCCTGATCGACGAAGGCAGCAAAGTGTTGGTGGAAACCCCCAGCTACCTGGGCGCCCTGCAGGCATTCTCCGTCTATCGTCCCGAATTCGTTTCCGTCGATACCGATGACGAAGGCCTGGTGCCATCGTCGATCAACCCCGTCGCCGATGGCGCCCGCCTGCTGTACGCGCTGCCGAACTTCCAGAACCCGACGGGCCGCAGCCTGTCCGTGGCGCGCCGCGTGGAGCTGGTGGAAACCTGCGCCCGCCACGGCCTGCCGCTGATCGAGGATGATCCGTACGGCGCCCTCAGCTACAGCGGCGAGCCGTATCCGAAGATGATCAACATGAATCCGGACGGCGTCATCTACATGGGCTCGTTCTCGAAAGTGCTCACGCCAGGCATCCGCCTCGGCTACGTGGTGGCGCCGATGCCGCTCGTGCGCCGCCTGGAACTGGCCAAGCAGGCGGCCGACCTGCACACCTCGCAGCTGACGCAGATGGTCGTGCATGAAGTAATCAAGGATGGCTTCCTGGACCGGCATATTCCCAGCATCCGCAGCCTGTATGGCAACCAGTGCCAGGCCATGCTGTCGGCGCTGGAAGAACACTTCCCGGCCGGCGTCACGTGGACCAAGCCGGAAGGCGGCATGTTCATCTGGGTCACCCTGCCGAAACACATCGACGCGATGAAACTGCTCGATGAAGCCATCGCCAACAAGGTCGCCTTCGTACCGGGCGCGCCGTTCTACGCGAACACGCCCGACACGCATACTCTGCGCCTGTCGTTCGTGACAGTACCGCCGGAACGCATCCGCGAAGGCATCGCCATCCTGGGCAAACTGATCGCCGCAAAAATGTAATGGCACTCTCCACGCCCCGCTTGCCGCGGGGCGTGTCCCCCGCTGCCCCGCACCAGGGGCACGCGTCTTTTCCGCCTAAAAACCGCTTTCATGATAGCAATTGCGTGTATTTATTTTTAAAAATATCATAAAAATAATACTTTCATTGCTCGCGTAACATCGATTTTTTCACCCAAAAAAATGGCGAGGCGGTATGATTTGACGGCTGTATCAGATTTGAACCCGGTCAGCATCACCGAATATGCAGCAAACGCAGGCAGCGCAGAGTACATCGAGAAGGCCGGAAGCAATGAGTCCAGGCAGTGTGGAGCATTCCCAGCGGCATGAAGCCGCCATTTTGATTGTCGACGATGCGCCGGCCAACCTTGAGCTGCTGCGCAAGCTGATGAGCGAACAGGGTTATCAAACCTATGTCGCCACGTCCGGCGAGCGGGCGCTGGCGATCGCCCAGCGCGCCCAGCCCGACCTGATCCTGCTCGACGTGCTGATGCCGGACATGGACGGCATCGAAACGTGCCGCCGCCTCAAGCAGCATCCGCTGACGCAGCGCATCCCCGTCATCTTCATGAGCGCCAAGACGGAAACGGAAGACGTGGTGGCCGGTCTCGACTGCGGCGCCGTCGACTATATCAGCAAGCCGCTGCGCATGGCCGAAGTGTGCGCGCGCGTGCGCGCCCAGCTGAAAATCCGCAGCAACAATGAAACGCAGCAGGAACAGGCCGAGCGCCTGCGCACCATCGTCAACAACATGGCCGAGGGCTTGCTGATCATCGAGGCCGATGGCCGCATCCAGTACACCAACCCGGCCTGCGACCAGTACCTTGGCTACCGCGAAAACGAACTGGCCGGGCGCTTCATCGGAGAGCTGCTCAGCCCCCTCGTGACGCAGGAATACCTCGATTATTTCGCCATGCACGCGGCCAATCCGGAAAAAGCGCACAACCACGGCACGCGCGAAGTGGCGATCCGCCACCGCAACGGCGCGGCGCTGAGCATGGACCTGACCTTGACGCCCATGTATCTGCGCCAGCCCCTGTATATCGGCCTGCTGCACGACATCACGCACCACAAGCAGTCGGAAGACGCGCTGCAGCGCGCCGCCTATCTCGACCCGCTGACGCAGATCGCCAACCGCCGGCATTTCGACAGCTTCCTTGAAAAAGAATGGCAGCGCGCCGTGCGCGGCGGCGGCGCCCTGTCGCTGGTGGTGCTCGACGTCGACCACTTCAAGCTGTACAACGACAGCCTGGGCCACCCGGCCGGCGACCTCTGCCTGCAGCAGGTGGCGCAGGCGATCGCCGCCCACGCCAGCCGCTCCGGCGACCTGGCGGCCCGCTACGGCGGCGAGGAATTCGTCTTGCTGTTCGCCGACACGGACGCCGACAGCGCCCTGCACCTGGCCGAAGCCATCCGCGCCAGCATCGAAGCGCTGCAACTGCCGCACCCGCGGTCAAGCACGTCGCCATGGATCACCGTCAGCATCGGCGTGGCCACCATCCGCCCGCACCAGCTGGACGACCGCGAAGCCCTGTTCGTCGCCGCCGACCGCGCCCTGTACGTGGCCAAGGAAGCGGGCCGCAACCAGGTCCGCGCCACCCACTCGGGCAGCACGGCCTGGGAGACGGTCAAGGCGATCGTACTGCGTTAAAGCTTAGCAAGACATGCGGCAAACAAAGAGTAGGCCCACGTCCCACGCAAAGGCACCCCGGGGCCAAGCGGGCCTGAAAAATGTCGAGGGCAAGGCGCAGCGACGCAGACAGTACGAATGTACGGCAAGGAAGCTGCAACGCCGCCATCGGCATTTTCTCAGGCCCGCGTCTCCGGCCCGCCATTTTCAGAAGTAATCAGAATTTTCTAGACACACTCAACTTCGCATTCCTCCCCACGCCGGTAACGGCTTCGCTCAAGTAGGGCATGTAATTGCGGTTGAAAACATTATCAACCGTCAGCCGCACCTCCGTGCCGCGCCACACGCCTTGCCGGCCATTCCACGACGCAAACACGGTATGCAGCGCATAGCCTTTCGATGGCGGCAGGCGGTACACATTCCCCACCGGCAAGACGCGCTCCTGCTTCGCCACGAAGCGGCCCTGCCAGCCGATGCTGGCGCCCAGGTCGGGCATGCGCCAGCCCAGGCCCGCCATCAGTTTATCGGGCGCGATGGTCGACACGGCTTCGTCCTGGCCCCACGGGTCGCGCTGGGAACCGGTGCGCGTGCCGCGCTGCTTCGACAGCGAAGCGCTGGCAAACAGGCGCGGCGAATTGTAGTAAGACTCGACTTCCACGCCCTGCGTGCGGAAACCGGCCAGGTTGCGGTAGGACGACAGGGCCGGCGGCACCTTGCCCGATCCCGGCACATAGCCTTCGATCAGGATACCCAGGCGCGGGCCGATATTGTCGCTGACGCGGTTCCGGTACGCCGTCAGGCGCAGCTGCACGTCGTCGCGTTCCATGAACACGTTTTGCCGGTGCAGCATGACGCCCGTGCGCATGGCCGTCACCCGTTCGACGGCCAGGTCGCGGCTGGTACCCGGCGTCGATGAACCCTGTCTGGCCGATACATAGTATTCATTCGAGTACATCTCGTCGATCGTCGGCGCACGCCAAGTGCGGCTCAAGTCGCCGAACAAGGCCAGCGTGCTGGATGCCTTCCAGAACAGGCCCAGGCGCGGCGACCAGTCTTCGTGCGCCTTTTCGCTGAAGTCGTGGCCAGCCGCCGCCAGCGGGCTGTTGTAGCGCGACGCCTTGTTCGGCACGCCCTCGGAAACGACTCTGTCGTGGCGCAGCGCCGCCGTCACCGTCACGTCGCCATACGTCATCGCATCCTGCAGATACAGGCCCGTGGTTTCCTGGCGCCCGGCCGGCATGTAGTAGGGCTGGAAGTAGCCATAGTTGTAGCTGGGGTCCTTCAGCGCCGTCGACGACGGGTAATACATCAGAGTGTCGCGCACGTTCTTGTGCCATTGCAGGCCCGTCAGCAGCACGTGCGACACGGCGCCCGTGCTAAATACGCTTTCGTTGCGTACCTCGGCGATGCGGTCCACGTACGAAGCCCAGCTCTCGTTGCCCAGGGACCCCAGGTAGGAACCGAGTGAAGCGGAGGGCAGGCGCTTGTCATGCTGGTCCGTGTGCGAATAGCCGGCGCTGGCCGTCAGCTTGATCCATCGGTTGTTCTGCGGCGCGTACTGCCACTTCACGGAATACGTATCGTCGTCCTGGTCGCGGTACACGGCCTTGCGCTGCCACGCCTCTTCCAGTCCGTATTTTTTGATTTCCGCCTCGGTCGGCGTGGGCACGTCCTCGCCCATGGCGGCGAACGGGCCCCAGCCCGAGCTTCCGCTCTTCATGGCCGTCAGGGTCAAGAGCTGCTCCGGCGTCAGCCGGATATTCAGCTTGGCCAGGCTCGATGGCGCATCGATGGCGGAAAAGCGGAATGGCTTGCCATCGGGCTTGCGCAAATCGTCGGACTTGCGCTGCGTCGTGAAGGCCATCGCATCGAAGCGGCCATCTTCCGTGCGGCCGTAGACGGCCACGGTGGCGTCGTTTTCTCCATTGTTCGAGTGGCGCGAATACTTGAGCATGGCGCCCACTTTCTCGCCGCCTTCCAGCAAGTCCTGCGCATCCTTGGTCTCGACCGTGATGACGCCGCCGAAGCCGCCATTGCCATACAAGCTCGTATGCGCGCCCTTGTTCACTTCGATCTGCTTGATCAGTTCCGGCTCGATGAAGATGGAACCCTGGCGGTATTTCTCGAAGCCCTTGGGCACGCCATCGAGGATGACTTTCACGTCCTGCACCTTGTTGAAACCCCAGATATTGAGGCTCTGGCCGCTGGGACGGGCCGTACCGGCCAGGTCCACGCCGGGCAAGGTGTCGAGCAGGGACGCGACATTGTCGGCCTGCTGGCGTTCGATGTCGGCGCTGTTGATATACGAGCGTCCGGCCGTGCCGGCACTGATGGCGTCGCCGAACACGCTGATGGCGGGCATCTGCACGGCGTCGGCCTTCTCGGTCTTGTCGGCCATCGCCACCGCCCACGCGTGGCCGTGCGCGCCACCCAATGCCAGCGCCAGCGCGGCGGCCAGCGGGGTCAATCGTTGTTTGCTGCTGCTCTTCATCGCTATCCTTGCCTGGGTTTGCTTGCTGCTCGATGCTTGTGGAATGAAAAAATGCAAGGGCAGAGGACAGCGGTGCACGATCAAGCGGCGGCGTTGAAGGAAGCGTTGCGGCGGAACTCTGCCCGCGCGGACACGCCGCCGGCGCATGGCCGGCGGCGCACTGCAGTCACCGGGATAAGTTGCCTTAGTGAAATGCGGAACACATCATATATCGGATGCGAATGATTCGCAATACGATTTAATGATTGGCTATTCCGGATAGCCGGTGATGTCGGCGATCTCGCGGTACAGGGGCTGCAGCCGCGCATACATTTTCTGGTACACGCGCCGGTACAGCTGCTCGTAGATCTTGCGGTGCTCGGGATGCGGCTGGAATACCTTGCCCTTGCGCGTCATCGCCTGCACGGCGGCGGGGAAATCCGCATGCCAGCCCAGGCCTACGCTGGCGGCGATGGCCGCGCCCAGGCCCGAACTTTCATACACGTGGGCGCGCGCGGCCGGCAAGCCGAAGATGTCGGCCGTCAGCTGCATGGCGGCGTCGCTTTGCGAACCACCGCCCGCGATGCGCAGCTCCGTGATGGCAATGCCGCTGCGCCGCTCGATGCGTTCCTTGCCTTCGCGCAGCGCATACGCGAGGCCTTCGAGAATGGCGCGGTAGATGTGCGCGCGCGTATGCACATCGCCAAAACCGATCATGGCGCCCTTCGCTTCCGGGCCCGGCACCTTGATGCCGGGACTCCAGTACGGCTGCAGCATCAGGCCCATGGAGCCGGGCGGCACGGCGTCGACCAGGCGGTCGAACAAGGCTTCGGCGGACAAGCCCGTGCCATCTTCGGCCGCCGCCGCCCGTTCGCGGTCGCCGAACTGTTCCTTGAACCAGTTGACCATCCAGTAGCCGCGGAAAATCTGCACTTCCGTGCTGTAGGCGCCCGGCATGGCGGCCGGATACGGCGGAATGAAGCGCGTCACTTCCACGTATTTGCGGTTGGTCGTGTTGATGGTGGCCGTGGTGCCGTAGCTCAGGCACGCCACGTGCGGTTCGACGCAGCCGGCGCCCAGCACTTCGCAGGCCTTGTCGGCGGCGGCCGCCAGCAGCGGCGTACCCTCGGGGATGCCCGTCGCCGCGGCGGCCGATGCCGTGATGGCGCCCATGCGCGTGCCCGGCGCCACCAGTTCCGGCAGCATGGACGGCTTGATCGCCAGCGCCTGCCACTTCCAGTCGAAGCGCCCTGCCCACGCGTGGCGCTTGTAGTCGAACGGGATGTACGCCACTTGCGAACCCGTCGAATCGATGTATTTTCCGCAGAGGCGATGGTTCAAAAAGCCCGACAGCAGCAGGAATTTGTGCGTGCGGCGCCAGACGTCGGGCTGGTGCGCGCTGATCCAGTTGATCTCGGCCTCGCGGCGGAAGTACGTGATCGTGCCATCGAGGCGCGTGGCGCGGAAGGCGGCGCGCCACCATGGCGCCAACTGGGGGATGTCGCGCGTGCTGCGTTGGTCCAGCCAGGTGATGGCGGGCCGCAAGGGCTGGCCCTCTTCATCCACGTTGACGACCGTGCCGCGCTGCGTCGTCACGGCCACGCCGGCCACCAAGGATTTATTGATGTCCGTGCCGCGCCACAGCTGCTGGCACGCTGCGCACACGGCTTGCCAGTAGCCGTCGGCGTCATGCTCGGCCCAGCCGGGGTGATCGGAATAGTACGCTTCGAGGAACACTTGCGCCTTTGCCGCCAGATTGCCATCCTGGTCGAACAGCAGCGCGCGCACGCTTTGCGTGCCATTGTCGATGGCAAGGATATACGGGCCGTCGCCCGCCAAGGAGGCCATGGCTTATGCCAGGCTGGCCAGCGCGGCGCGCAGCGCCTGCAGCAGCGCTTGCGGATCCTTGTCAGGCTGCGCGCTGAAGACAGGCGCTTCCCAGTCCTGCCCGCGCACGGCCACCACGCGCAAGCGCCCCTGTTCGTTCCACGCCGGATACCAGCCCACGTCGACGATGTCGCCATTCGCGCACGTGATTTGCAGCAGGTCTTCGCCCAGGTCGTCGACGAGGACGTCCACGCTCCGGCGCAAGTCCAGCGGCGACAGGCTGTCGTAGGTGATGCGCGCGTCGCCCAGTTCCAGGGGCTGGCCAAACAGGATGGTCTCGATGATGCTCTCCTTATTTTTATGGTTTTCTTCACCCTGCGGCACGCTGTAATGGCGGCGCCACAGGGCCAGATAGCGCTGCTGCTCTGCCTCCCAGCGCGCGTCGTCCCAGCCCAGTTCACGCTGGCAGATGGCGCGCAGGCGCGGCATGATAGCAAGCCCACCGCCGGCCAGCTGCAAACCGAGGCGCGTGCGCCGCAGCAGCAAGTCGTCCAGGTGCTGCACGTCTTCCATGCGCGCGCCCCAGCGCAGCTGCGCCCACAGGGTCTGCGTGCCGGGAATCGGCGCCAGTTCGCCGTCCTGTGCCGCATCGCACAGCGCCTGCGCCCCCGCGCCATGACGGCCCAGCAGCCGTTCGCGCTGTTCGGCATCTAGCGCCAGGGCCTTGCCCGACAACGGTGGCGTGGCATCGAAAATCGGCAAGGGCCGCAAATCCGCCTGCCAGCCCGGCAGCAGCGGCGCGGCGCGGCGCAATGCGTCGAGGGCGATCACGCGAAACGTCGTCAGCTTGCCGCCCGCCACCGTCAGCAAGCCGTTTTCCAGCCATAGCGCATGTTCGCGCGCTTCCTTCGACGGGTCAAGCTGGCCGCTGCCGATCACGGGACGCACGCCGGCAAACGTGGCCAGCACATCGCCTTCGCCCAGCGCCAGCTGCGGGAACTGCCACTGCAAGGCGGCCAGCAGATACGCAAGTTCGCCGCGCGTGATGGCCGGCTCCACGTCCAGGCTGGCGCCGTGGTCGACATCGGTGGTGCCCACCAGGGTCACACCCTCCCACGGATACGCAAACACGGGGCGGCCATCATGCGGGTGCATCAGGCTGACGGCTTGCGCCAGCGGCAGCCGCCAGGCGGGCAGCAGCAGATGGCTGCCGCGCAGGGGCCGCAGTTTCGGCGTTTCTCCGACCTGCCCGCGCAAGGCGTCTGCCCAGGCGCCCGTGGCGCTGATCACCAGGCGCGCACGCATGGTGAATGCCCTGCCATCGAGCGCATCGGTCAAGGTGGCGCCGGCGACCTTGCCACCGTCGTGCAGCAAGGACGCCACGCCCAGGTAATTGACGGCCACGCCGCCATGGCGGCGCGCTTCCTGCAGCACGCGCAGCACCAGGCGCGCGTCGTCCGTCTTGGCATCCTGGTACAGCATGCCGCCCTGCAGGCCGTCGCGCCGGATATGCGGCGCCAGCATGGCGAAATCCGCCGCGTCGACATAGCGGCGCGCGCGCCGGCCCGCCATCACGTCGTAGATGGCCAGGCCCAGCATGAACTGGCGCCGCCCCGGCTTCCTGCCCCTGTAATCGCCAAAGGCAAAGCCTTGCGGCTCGACCAGCCCGGCCGCATCCGTCAGCAAGGTTTGCCGCTCGTGCACCGATTCGCGCGTCAGCGCGAACTGGCCCTGCTTCAGGTAGCGCAAGCCGCCATGCACGAGCTTCGAGGAGCGGCTCGAGGTGCCCCAGGCGAAATCGCGCTGCTCCACCAGCAGCGCCGTCAAACCGCGCCGCGCCGCTTCCAGCAAGATGCCGGCGCCCGTGATGCCGCCGCCGACGATCAGCACGTCCCACTCGCGCGCCAGGAGGCCGGGCAAATCGTCCCTGTTCACAATCCACTTCCCGCGTCAGGCAGCAGCTTACCGGGATTCATCATGCCCTGCGGATCGAACTGGCGCAGCAGCGCGCGCATGGCGGCGATGCCCAGCTCGCCCTTTTCGGCCACCAGCCACGGCGCGTGGTCCGTGCCCACGCCATGCTGGTGGCTGATGGTGCCGCCGTTGGCGACGATGGCGGCGCCGGCCGCGTCTTTCAGGGCACGCCAGCGCGCCATGTTTTCCTCGTACGTGGACGCCAGCCGGTAGACATAGGTGGTGTAGACGCTGGCGCCCTGCGCGTACACGTGCGACAGATGCGTGTACGCGTGCACCTGCTCGCCATGCGCGGCCAGCGCATTGACACCCGCCTGCTCGAGCGCCGCCATCATCGGTGCCACGCGGGGCCAGTCGACGGCCGTCTCCACCGTGTCGATCACATAGCCGTGCTCCCACGCGCCGTTGCGCAGGTAGACGTTGCGAAAACGCCCCTGCTTCCATTTGTCGCCCATGTGCCGCCCCACGTGCACGCCGCCATGCCGCCGCGCCAGCGCCAGGGCGCCGCGCAGGGCCGCACGGGCCGGGCCGGCTTCTCCGCTGGTGCCCAGCATCAGCATGCACTTGCCGTCGCCGCAGCCGCGCAGCGACAAATATCGTTCCAGCAGTCCCACCAGTTTCTTGTGCCCGGCCAGGGTCAGCATGGTTTGCGTTTCCAGGGCGTTCGACAAGCGCAGCATGCACAAGGGCAGGCGCGACTGGGCCAGCGCCCGCACGGCCGCCTGCGCCGGGCCCCAATCCGCAAAGAACACGGCATGGAACGCTTCGTAAGGCGGCAGCGGCGAGACGCGCACCGTCGCTTGCGTCAGGATGCCCAGCCGCCCTTCGGAGCCGAGCACCATTTCGCGCAGGTCGATGCCGGCCGCCGACGCGGGAAACGTGGGGATGCGCAAGGTGCCGGCCGGCGTTTCCACTTCGCCGCCCGCGAACAGCTGCTCGATACGGCCATAGCGCAACGATTGCTGGCCCGACGAGCGCGTGGCGATCCAGCCGCCCAGGGTCGAATACTCGAACGACTGCGGATAGTGGCCCAGGGTGTAGCCGTGCGCGCGCAGCTGCGCTTCCAGGTCGGGACCATACACACCGGCGCCGAACGTGGCCAGCTGCGCTTCGCGGTCCAGGTGGCCCAGCGCGCGCAGGCGCGCGAGGCTGACCGACAGCACGGGGCGCGGTCCCGCCGCTACCGTCAAATGCCCGGCCACGCTGGTGCCGCCACCATGCGGGATGACGGCCACGCAGGCTTGGCGCGCATACGCGAGCAGCTGGCGCACCTGCAGCGCGCTGTCGGGAAAGGCCACGCCATCGGGCACCGCGCCGATGCGGCTATGGCGCAATTTGAACCAGTCGGGCAGGCTTTGGCCGAGCGCATGGCGCACGCGCGTGGCGGGCTGGGTGTCGATCAGCGGATGCGGCGCCAGGCGCGAAGCGGGTACTTGCGCGCAGGCGTCGTCGAAGGTGGCATCGACGATGCCGCTGCCAGGCCCCAGGCGCTCGCGCAGAAACGCCAGCGCGTCCCCGCTCAGCGCATACGTGATGCTCTCGTCTCCCCAGCCATTCCAGCGTTGCATCGACATCCCCTATATTCGGCCAGTTGCGCGCCACGGCGGCTTGCTATACTGTTCTTGCCTGATTTTCTTGCTAGATCAATAGCATATGCCGCCACAGACGAAGGGTATTGGTTTTTCATGACAATCGCATTGTTCCATCATGACAAGCACTGACGGCCGGGTCGCCGGCGCCTATCTGCTGCCGCTGCTCGAAGCGGCCGGCGCGCACGGCATCGATGGCGTCACCCTGGCGCAAGCGGCCGGCGTGGCGCCGCACAGCCTGGAAGCGTCCACGCCCGGCCTGGCCGCGCGCGACTACGTGCGCCTGCTCGATGCGGGCGCGCTGCTGGCGGGCGATGCGCATTTCGGCCTGCACGTGGGCCAGCGGGTGCGCATGGGCACGTACAGCGCCTATGGCTTGATTTTACTCAGCTGCAGCAACGTGGGCCAGGTGCTGGAACAGACGGCCCGCTATGAACGGCTGGCGCACGACCTGGGCCAGTCGGCCCTGCAGCGCGATGGCGCCGTCGCGCATTACCGCTGGACCAGCAACTACCCGGGCGCCAGCCGGCACCTGGTCGACAGCGTCTTTGCCGGCATCCGTGTCAGCGGCGACTGGCTGGCCGGCATGCCGCTGCCGCCGGCCCGGCTGGCCTTCACCCACGATGGCGGCGGCGACCTGCTGCGCCACGCGGCCCACCGCGACGAATACGTGCGCGTGCTGGGCAGCCTGCCCGCCTTTGGCGCGGGCGCCAACACGGCCACTTTCGACGCGCAATTGCTGGACTGGCCCGTGCCGAACGCCGACGTCAGCCTCTACCCCGTGCTGTGCCAGCATGCGGAACAGTTGCTGGCGCAGCGCGAGGCTGAAACGGACACTGGCGGCGCCATTGACGCGCAAGTGCACGCGGCCATCGTGGCAGGCTTGCGCCAGGGCTCGGCGCGGCTGGCGACCGTTGCAGCCAGCCTGGCCGTGACGCCGCGCACCTTGCAGCGCAAGCTGGCCGACGCCGGCACCAGCTTCCAGGCCCTGCTGGACCAGGCCCGGTACGGCCTGGCACGCGACTATCTGCGCGAGCCGCATTTGTCGCTGGTCGACATCGCCTTCCTGCTCGGCTACCAGGAACAAAGCGCGTTCAACCACGCGTTTCGCACGTGGGCGGGCACCAATCCCGGCGCCTGGCGGCTGCAGGAAATCCTTGACAGGCAGCAAGCCCCATAGACGTGCGCGGGGCATGTACACCGCGTTTTCTCGCTATACTGGCAAAGTCAGATTTTCCACGATCACTCCAACCCGCAATGCAAAGGATTAATATGCAACTCAAAGACAAAGTCGCACTGATTACCGGCGCCGCCAGTGGCATCGGCAAGGAAATGGCCATCGAATACGCAAAACAGGGCGCCAAGGTCGTCATCGCCGACCTGGTCCTGGAAGCGGCCAGCAAGACGGCCGAGGAAATCAAGCAGTCGGGCGGCCAGGCGTTTGCCGTCGCCATGGATGTCTCGAGCGAAGAACAGGTCGACAAGGGCGTGGCCGATGCCGTGGCCCACTTCGGCGGCATCGATATCCTGATCAGCAATGCGGGTATCCAGATCATCAGCCCCGTCGTCGACTACCCGTTCGACCAATGGAAAAAGATGCTGGCCATTCACATGGACGGCGCCTTCCTCACCACGCGCGCCTGCATGCGCGAAATGATCAAGGCCGGCCGCGGCGGCGCCATCATCTACATGGGTTCCGTGCACTCGCACGAAGGCTCGCCGTTCAAGAGCGCCTACGTGGCCGCCAAGCACGGCTTGCTGGGCCTGGCCAAGGTGGTGGCCAAGGAAGGCGCGAAGGACGGCATCCGCGCCAACGTCATCTGCCCGGGCTTCGTGCGCACGCCGCTGGTCGACAAGCAAATCCCCGAACAGGCGGCCCAGCTGAACATCAGCGAAGAAGACGTGATCAAGAAAGTGATGCTGAAAGACACCATCGACGGCGAATTCACCACCACGCAAGACGTGGCGCAAACGGCCGTCTTCCTGGCGGCATTCCCGTCGACGGCCTTGAGCGGCCAATCGATTGTCGTCAGCCACGGCTGGCATATGCAGTAAACACGCAGCGTCTCCGGCAGGCGGCGCCGTCCGCCTGCATCACCGCATCTGAAAGTCCCCAATTGCAAGACAACACTTACCGCCACCCGCGCGCGGGCTGGCCGGGGCGGCTCTTTGCCGCGCTCGCCAATTGCACGCGCTTTGCCAAGGTGCGCCAGGCCGTCATGTCACGCCTGCCCTTCCTGACCTTGCACAGCGACGTGCGCGACGTCGTCTACGTGAGCTGGCTGGTCGATGCCGCTGCCGCGCAGCGGCTGCTGCCCGCCGGCGTGACCCTGTGGCAGCGCGATGGCAAGACGCCATTCACGGTGCTGACCTACCGCCACGGGCATTTCGGCCCGGCCCTGCTCGGTCCCTTACGCAAGCTGCTGCCGTCTCCGCTGCAAAGCAACTGGCGCTTGTACCTGGACCACACGCCAGCGGGCGCGCCGGCCGTGCCCTGCGTGTATTTCTTGAAAAATATCATGGACAGCTTGCCCCATGCGCTGGGCACGCGGCTGTTCAGCGACATCCTGCCGAGCCACCTGGCCGACAACATGGCGCTGGAAGTCACTGCCACGCAGGCGCGCTGCACGATCACGCCCGGTGTCGGCAGCGCCCCACTGCTCGATATGCAGGCGGACATCATGGCGGAGCATGGCCTCGATGCCGACTGGCAAGCGCCGTTCGGCAACTGGCACGATGCCGTCGCCTTCCTCGCCTGCCAGGATGCGGCCATCGCGCACGTGCCGCGCAACGGCAAGCTGGTCTTCGGTGAAATCGACTTGCCCGTCGATGTGGATCAAGTGCAGGCGCTGACGGCCTTGCGCGCCGACTGCGGCTTGCTGGGCCAGCTGCCGCCCCTGTCAACCCCGTTTGCCTTTCTCGTGCCCGAGGTTGCCTTCAAGGCGCTGTCAGAGCGTCTGCTGTAGCGCGGCGGCGCTCGGCTGGTCGTACAGGCGTGGCCGGGCCGCCGCGCCGCCGCTCCAGTTTGAACAGGGCCATCGCCTGCTCCAGCTGCAGGGTCTGGTCTTGCAGCGACGCCGAAGCGGCCGCCGATTCCTCAACCAGCGCCGCGTTCTGCTGCGTCACTTCATCCATCTGCGTGACGGCCATGTTGACCTGGCCGATGCCGTGGCTTTGCTCGCGCGAAGCCGAGGCGATCTCTTCCATGATGCCGTGCACGCCCTGCACGGCGCCCAGCATTTCGGCGCTGCTCGCGCCCGCCTGCTGCGCCAGCTTCGCGCCCGCCTCCACCTGCGCCAAAGACGCCGTGATCAATTGCTTGATTTCCGTGGCGGCCGCCGCGCTGCGGTGCGCCAGGCTGCGCACTTCGCCCGCCACGACGGCAAAGCCGCGACCCTGGTCGCCCGCGCGCGCCGCTTCCACGGCCGCGTTCAAAGCGAGGATATTCGTCTGGAAGGCAATGCCTTCGATAATGCCCGTAATGTCGCCGATTTTCTTCGATGAAGCGTTAATGTCCGCCATCATGCTCACCATCTGGCCGACGAGTTCGCCGCCGCGCCCGGCCAGGCCGTGGACTTTGCCCGCCATGTCGCTCGCTTGCACGGCGTTGCCGCTGTTTTGCTGCACCGTGGCCGCCAGCTGCTCCATGCTCGACGCCGTCTGCTGCAGGGCCGACGCCTGCGCTTCCGTGCGGCCCGACAAGTCCATATTGCCGGCGGCGATTTCCTGGCTGGCCATGCTGATGCGCAGGAAATTGCCGCGCACGTCGCCAACGATGGAGTGCAAATTCACGCGCAGCTGGCGCAAGGAACGCAGCAGCTGCCCCATCTCGTCGCGCCGTGTCGTGTCGAGCTCGCCCGTCAGGTCGCCGCCCGCCATCACGTCACAGGCCTGGCGCGCCTGCTGCAACGGTTGCAGCACGGCGCGGTGCAAGCTGTGCCAGAAATACAGGGTTGCGCCCAAGGCCAGCACGGACAGGCCCGTCAGCCAGCCGCCCGCGCCGGCCGGCAGCACGCCCGCATTCCACGCCAGCTGCAGCAGCAATACCAGGCTCAGCAAGCCCAGATTCCAGCCGATGCGCTTGCCCAGCGGCAGGTCGCGCAAGCTCGCCAGCCTGGCCAGCCAGCCCGTGCGCACGGCCGCGCCCTGGCTGATGACAATGCCATCTGCCTGCCCCGCCCTGATGCGCGCGTACAGGGCGGATGCCTGCGCCACCTGCTGGCGCGTGGGCTTGGTGCGCACGGACATGTAGCCGACAGCCACGCCATCCTCGACCACGGGCGTCACGTTCGCCAGCACCCAGTAATAATCGCCGTTCTTGCAGCGGTTTTTCACCATGCCGCTCCACGAGCGCCCCGAGCGGATGGTGGCCCAGAAATCGGCGAACGCCTCGACCGGCATGTCCGGATGCCGGAGGATGTTTTGCGGCGCACCGATCAATTCTTCCGCGCTGTAACCGCTGACGGCGATGAAATACGGGTTGGCATAGGTGATATTGCCTTGCAAGTCGGTAGTCGAGACGATGGTCTCGCTATCACTCAAATTGATTTCGGTATCGCTGACGGGAAGATTGAGTCGCATGGTCGGATCCTTGGCTGTAGCCCTTGCTGGCACGGGGGAACGGTCAAATGCGGCACGGCAGCATGCCGGCTGCAATCTGCACCGATACATTAATTTTAATATTTAATTATTAATTTAAATCGGCAATTTTCACGGAGGAGATTGCCTTGTGGATCTGCAAATATTGCAGACGGCGGCGTGGCTGCGGGGGATGGCGGGAATGATGCCGGAACAGCGTGGCTGTCCCGGAGGAAAAACGTTTAACGGGGCACGTAGCGCCAGTTGCCGCTCTCGAGCATGAAGGTCAGTTCCGTCTTGATGGCTTCCGGACGGCTCGGCACGCTCAATTCCGTATCGCACACGAGGTAGCCCGTCTTGCGCTTGACGTCGCATTCGTTAACGGCCTTGACCTGCATGGTGCTTTGCGCTTCCTGCATCTGCACGTCCTTGGCCGCTTCCGGATTGCGCGCCACTTCTTCCTTGGCCCACGCGCGTATCATCGCTTGCGCCTCGGCCGGCGACGGCCCCGTGAACTTGGCGTTCTTGCGCTCGACGCCGACCCAGGTATCGCCCTCTTTACGCAGAGGCAGTACATTAAAGGCATCGCGCATGCCGGCGCTCATCCCCACCAGGCACACCACTTCGCCCGGCACTTCCTGCGAGTCCTGGCAGCCGGCCAGGCTGGTGACCTTGATGACGAACGGCATGCTCGACTGCGTCTTCGCTTGTGTCTTGGCTACGCCTGCCTGCACGGCGGCGTGAATTTGGTCGAGCGTGGGCATGGTGGCGGCATGGGCCGGCAGGGCGGCGAACAGGGCGGCGGCGGTCAGGGCGATGGAAGTCAGGCGCATGGGTATCGAGTGTAGTGAGCTAAGGCCGGCAGTCTAGCACTTTGCATAAAAACAGCTGTTTCTATAGAGAATTATCCACTGCATCGGGCGCGAGAAAGGCCCCGCCCGCGTCCGCCTGTCCGCGCAGGCGCAAGCCGATGGCCCGCAGCATCTCGACCAGTTCGCGCAGACGCAAGCCCTCGTCCGTCAGCCGGTATTCCACCTTGACGGGCACTTCCGCGTAGATCGTGCGCGTCAGCAAGCCCGCTTCTTCCAGCGCGCGCAAGTCTAGGGTCAGCATGCGCTGCGAGATATTCGGCACGGCGCGGCGGATTTCGCTGAAGCGCTTCGGCCCCGCCATCAGATAGCTGAGCAGCACCACCCGCCAGCGCCCGCCCAGCAAGCGCATCGCTTCTTCCACGGCGCAGCCGGAGACATTGTCTTTCATGGTTCGCTTCCAACCTGGTATAAAAAATGTACCTATACCACATTATTCTGCCTTCTTCCAAATAGTAACCATCGCGATTAGACTGCTCTTCCCTCACCTCATCGGAGTTTGACTTGGAAACCACCCTGATCTACAGCGTGCCGTTCGGCTGCTCGTTTGCCGCCATCGCCGCCCTCGAATGGAGCGGCTTGCCGTATCGTCTGGCCCGCGTGGAAGCGCGCGACCCGGCCAGCAAGCAGCATCCGGCCTTTCTCGCCATCAATCCGCTGAGCCAGACGCCGGCCCTGCTCACGCACACGGGCACGCCGCTGCTGGAAAGCATGGCGATCCTGCTGCACCTGGCCGCCCGCGCACCAGGCAGCGGCCTGGGCTTTGCGCAAGGCACGCCAGACTACGACCGCCTGAACAGCGTGCTGTCCTTTTTGCACACGACGTTTCACGCGGCCTTCATGCCCGCCTTCCAGGCCGCGCGCGCGTCACCGGACGATGCGCGCGCGGCCGTCTGGCGCGAGATGGCCGTCGAGAAGGTGAACAAAAGCCTGGCCCACCTGGAGCGCCTGCTCGAGGGCCGCGCATGGCTCGCCTCCGATGCCGCGCCCACCATCGCCGACGCCTACCTGGCCGCCACGGCGCGCTGGGCCGAACCGCTGCAACTGGCCAGCCTGGCCGATTATCCGAACACGGCGCGCGTGCTGGCCGCGCTGGAACAAGACCCCGGCATCCGCTTTGCCCACGCCATCGAAGACGGCTTGCCGGCCGCCAGCCGCGGCGGTTTCCTCGGCCACGTGGCGCTCGACCAACTGGCAGCAAAGGCCGGCTAACCGGCGGTCAACTCCCGCAGCAGGCGCGTCTTTATTGCTATGATGTCGGGCTGCCGGCGGTACAGCCGGCCACGTCAATACCATATCGATAACGTCGCAATATAAAACGGGAGTTTGAATGAGTTTACGTCTGCTGCTCTTGGGAGCATTCAGTGCCGCCATGGCCACCACTGCCGCCGTGCCGGCATTGGCCGCGCCGCGCGGTTTCACCGTGGAAGACATGGTGGCCATGGAACGCGTGGGCAGCCCCGTGCTGTCGCCGGACGCCACGCGCGTCGTCTACACGGTGCGCACCACCAACCTGGACAAAAACCGTGGCAACACGCAGCTGTGGATGATCGACCTGCGCGCGCCGAACGCGGCGCCACGCCAGCTCACGCGCGGCGATGCCAGCGCCAGCGACCCGCAATGGTCGCCGAACGGCGACGCCATCTACTTCCTCTCCGGCCGTTCCGGCTCATCGCAAGTGTGGCAGCTGCCCCTGAACGGCGGCGAAGCGGCCAAGGTCACCGACCTGGCGCTGGACGTCGACAGCTACCGTTTGTCGCCGCAGGGCGACCGCCTGGCCTTCAGCATGGGCGTCTTCCTCGATTGCGCGGACCTCGCCTGCACGAAAAAGCGCCTCGATGACAAAGCCAAGAACAAGGCGAGCGGCATGGTCTACGACCAGATGTTCGTGCGCCACTGGGATACCTGGGCCGATGGCCGCCGCAACGCGCTGTACTCGGCGCCGATCGATTCGACCGGCAAGGTCAGCGCCGCACCCGTCAGCCTGAGCGGCACCCTCGATGGCGACGCGCCATCGAAACCGTTCGGCGACAACGGGGAATACCACTTCAGCCCGGACGGCAAGACCGTGGCCTTCTCCGTGCGCGTGGCCGGCCGCACGGAATCGTGGTCGACCAACTTCGACGTCTACACGATTCCCGCCGCCGGCGGCCAGGCGCCGCGCAACCTCACGGCCGACAATCCGGCCTGGGACGCGAAAGCCACCTACTCACCCGATGGCCGCACCCTGGCCTATGTCGCCATGACCAAGCCGGGCTTCGAAGCGGACCGTTTTCATCTGGTGCTGATGGATGTTGCGACCGGCAAGAAGCGCACCGTGGCCGACGACTGGGACCGTTCCGTGGCCGACTTCCGCTGGACGCCGGATAGCAAGGCCTTCCTCGTTTCCGCCGATGACGTGGGCCAGCACCGTCTGTTCCACATCGACGCGGCCAGCGGCAAGGTCGCAGCGCTGACGGGCAAGGGCGCCGTGGGCGACTTCGACGTACGCGGCAACACCATCGTGCTGGCGCAGGCCAACCTGGCTTCGGGCGCGCAGCTGTACACGCGCAAGCTTGACGCCAAGTCGGAAAACGCACCGATGGTGCAGCTGACGAAACAGAATGCGGCAGCCCTGGCCGACGTGCGTTTCGGCGAATATGAACAGTTCTCGTTCGCCGGCGCGAATGGCGAGACCGTCTACGGCCACGTCATGAAACCGTGGAATGCCAAGGCCGGTGAAAAATATCCAATCGCTTTCCTCGTTCACGGCGGCCCGCAAGGCAGCTTCGGCAACAGCTGGAGCTACCGCTGGAATCCGCAAGTGTATGCGGGCGCCGGCTACGCCACCGTCTTCATCGACTTCCACGGTTCGACCGGCTATGGCCAGAAGTTCACGGACTCCATCAGCGGCGACTGGGGCGGCAAGCCGCTGGTCGACTTGCAGAAGGGCCTGGAAGCGGCCACCAAGAAATTCCCGTGGCTGGACCGCGAGCGCAGCTGCGCGCTGGGCGCGTCGTACGGCGGCTACATGATGAACTGGATCGCCGGTAACTGGCCGGACGGCTTCAAGTGCCTGGTCAACCACGACGGCGTGTTCGACAACCGCGGCATGGCGTACGCGACGGAAGAACTGTGGTTCACGGAATGGGAAAACGGCGGCCCGTACTACGACGCACCGGCCAAACACGAGCAGTTCAATCCCGTGAACTTCGTGAAAAACTGGAAGACGCCGATGCTGGTGGTCCAGGGCGACCTCGATTTCCGCATCCCCACCGCGCAAGGCCTGGGCACCTTCACGGCGCTGCAGCGCCAGGGCATCCCGAGCAAGCTGCTGGTCTTCCCGGACGAAAACCACTGGGTACTGAAACCGGCCAATTCGCTGCTGTGGCATCACACCGTTTTGGATTGGTTGAATACCTACACCAAGAAGTAAACGGATACATGTCGGATTACGGCCTTCGGCCTCGGCGGCCCCGCCTAATCCGACCTACGTAAAAAAGCCGCGCGATGCAGAGATGCACCGCGCGGCTTTTTATCATGTAGGTCGGATTAGCGGCGCGCAGCGCCGCGTAATCCGACACAGCAGCACATCAATACGTATTAAGCGCCTTGGCAAACTTCACGATCCACAAGCGGCTTGGACGCTCGCGGTCGTCGCCGCGCGCCACGCGGATGGTGTTGGCGGCGTTGCAGCCGGCCGCGCTGCTGGTGATAATGGTGCCGTTCGCATCGACCGTGCACTTGGTCACGTCGGCGCCATCGACTTCCACGCCATTCGCGTCAAAGACCTTGGTTTTCAGGCCGAAGTCATTGTCGTTGGCCAGCGCAATGGTGGAGTCGTCGATCAGGGTCAGGCCTTCGGCCTTCTCCGCCGCCCAGCCGATGGCGTTCAAGTCCAGCAACATGGTTTTTTTCAACGGCGTGACGGCCGTCCAGTCGGCGCCATTGACGGCCGCGCCGCCCATGCTGCTTTTTTCCAGGTCCGACGTCGCCGCGTTGAAGGCGGCGGCCGCGATGTCCGTGGCGCCCTTCAGTTCGACCAGCATCAGTTTATTGAACACCTTGCCCGATGGCGCGGCGCCCTGCTCGATGACGAGGAATTTGCCGCCGCCCAGCGCCACCATGTCGCCCAGCTTGGCATTGCCCGTGCGGCCATCCTGGTAGTCGGCTGCATTGAGCGGATACGCATACATCTTGCCGCTGGTGCCCGTCACCGGGTCGAATTCGATCCAGCGCGTGAAGCGGGCGAAACGCTCGACCTGTTCATTCTTCTTCGTCACCGAATACGGCGCAGTACCGTCGGACAGAGGGCTTTGCAGGAACGCATACAGCTTGTCGTTGCTCGTATCGAGCGTCATGCCTTCCATGCCGCGGTTGGCGCGGCGCTTGGCGAACAGCGCCGGCAAGCCCTTGCCCGGCTCGTACTTGGCCTGGATGATGCCCGTGGCCGCATCAATCCTGACGATGAACGGGCCGTATTCGTCGGACACCCACAGCGCGTTGCGCTTGGCATCGACGACGATGGACTCCGAATCGAGACCGCCCGCATTGAAGACAGCCTTGCCTGCCGCGTCGAACTTCATCGCATCCATGACGGGAATCTCGGCCGAATTGCCGACGGCGCCCACGGGCACGGGCAAGCCCGAGCTGTTGACGGTGGCCGATACCTTGATCGGTGTGCTCGACGACAGCACGGCGCCGTTCTTGCCCACCGTGAGCACGCCGAACGAAGGCGTGAAGCTCGGCGACGGGAAGATCTTGCTGCCGATCGTACCCTTGCCCGATGGATCGGGCACCAGCGGGCCGTCGCCGTTCGGACCGCGGTCCGTCAAGCCATAGAATTCCAGGTCGCCCGCCGCATTCTTGCCCTTATAGGCCAGGCCCGAACCATACGATGGCAAAAAGCCGTTCGGGAATTCGCCCTTGATCTTGGCGTTCGCGCCTTCGTACGGCACGTAGAACTTGCTGTCCGCCTGGATCTGGTAGCGCGTCACGGTCACTTTCACTTCGCCGACCGGGTTGGCTTGCGTCAGCGCCTCGTTGACGGGCGCGCCCGCTTTCGAGGCCAGGGTGTCTTCGAAATGCTCGCGCACGAGGGCGCGGCGTTCTGCATCGACCGTGCGGCCGGCGAACTTCGCGCCCACGGCCGCCAGATGCGCGGACAGGGCCGCGTTGAAGACGGCCGGAACGGCGGCAAAGTCCAAGGTCTTGCCGGCCAGCGCGGCCTTCACTTCCGCCGTCAATTTGATGCCGTTCGACGGATCGCTGTCCTCGTCCAGCAATTGCAGCGCCAGCAGGCGGTTGACGACCTTGTCGTCCCCCACGTTGGTGCTGGCGGCCAGCGCCAGCGGCGTGACGACGGGGCCGCATGGGGCCGAACCCAGGGCCAGGCCGCCCACGCTGAAGGCGACCGTATCGCCCGGGTTGCAAATGAACTCGCCCTTGGCATTGGTGCTGGCCTTGGCCGCGCTGCCGGCCACGTAATCGAGCCCTTCCACCGCGCCGTCGAGGAACACTCCCGTCTGCGCCACGGGCTTGGCCGGCTCATTGTGGCTGTCGCTGCCGCCACAGGCGGCCAGGGCCAGGCCGGCGGCGATGGCCAGCAGGGTCAGTTTCGGGGTGGACGTTACGGCAGTCTTCATGCATTCCTCGGCTAGGGTGGGATTGAAGCCGTGGAGGATAACTGCTCAAAGTGACAAGCCCATGACAGCCGTTACGGCGGTGGCGTATCAGCAACAGGTCCGCCGATGCCGCCAAAGCGCCCATCGGCCTGGCGCCGGAATTCCTTCGGCGTGACGCCCTTCACCTGCAAAAAGCGCCGGTTGAAATTGGCCACGTTCTGGAAACCCACGTCGTAGCAGACATTCGATACGTATTGATCCGTATCCATCAGCAGCTGGCAAGCCTTGTTGATGCGCAGGCGGTTCATGAAATCCGTGAAGCTGTTGCCCGTCGCCTTGCGGAAGAAGCGCGAGAATTTACTCAGCGACATGCCCACCTGCTCGGCCAGCATTTCCGCCGAAATCGGCTCGCGGTAATTGTCCGTGATGTAGTTGAGGACGGCATTGACCTTGGCCAGGGTGGCGTCATCGTCGTAGGAACGCAAGGAGGCGCTCGACAGCAAGCGGTAGTTGGCCGTGCGCGCCAGCTTGCTCATTAATTGCACGAATTCGGCGAAGCGCTCGGCGCCGTGCGTGGCGCGGATGCGCGCCAGATGCTGTTCGGCCTCGTGGCCCATGTCGAAAAACTCCACGCCATAGCTGGAGCGCTCGAGCAGCGGCAGCAGCTCGCGCAATTCGGGAATGACGCGCGCGGCGCCGGCCAGCGGCGCATGGGCGAATTGCACGATCATGTCGCGCAGGGCCACGCCGCCTTCCGGCATCACGTTGGATATCCAGTTGTGCGGCAGGCGCGGTCCCGTCAGCACCAGGTGGCCCGGTGAAAACTCGCCGATATAGTCGCCCACGAACAAGCGCCCGCTGGTGGCGACGATCAGGTGCAGCTCATACTCTTCATGGCAGTGCCAGCGCACGCGCGAGCTGGGATAACCATGTTCCAGGTAATTGATGATGCCGTCGTAGCTTTCGCGTTCCAGTTCGGGCGCCTTGCGCTCGCTGTCCTTCTGCCATCGGTATTCCATGCTTGTCTCTCCCAGGCTGTCCCCGCCTGTGCCATCCAATGTACCTCAAAAAGCGTCACTCGCCAAAGCGGCCCAGCGCCTGCTGGCGAAATTCCTTCGGCGTCATGCCCTTCAATTCCAGGAAACGGCGGTTGAAATTGGCCACGTTATTGAACCCCGCCTCGTAGCAGATGTTGCTGACATAGCGCTCCGTCTCCATCAGCAGCTGGCACGCCTTGTTGATGCGCAGGCGGTTGACGAAGTCCGTGAAGCTGTTGCCCGTGGCGTGGCGAAAGAAGCGCGAAAACGTCCGCTCGGGCATGTCCACCTGCTCGGCCAGCTGCTTCAGCGAGAACTGGCTGCTGTAATTGTGCACGATGAAGTTGATGGCGGAACTGATGCGCGCCAACGCCACGTCGTCGTCGCTCGACTGCATGGGCACCGTCGACAGCAGTTGGTAGTCGCTGGTCTGCGCCAGCTCGCCCAGCAAGGTCAAAAATTCGATGAAGCGCGGCAGGCCGCTGCTGTCGCGGATGCGCCGGAAGCGCCGCAGCGACAGCTCGCTGACCCCAAAGAATTCCACGCCGTGCAAGGCGCGCTGCAGCAGCGGAAAAACATCCTTCAATTCAGGAATGGCGGCGGCCATCGACGCCAGCGGCGCATGCGAAAACTGGACCACCATGTCGCGCAAGGCCACGCCTTCGGGCGGCGTGTCGAGCGAGACCCAGTTGTGCGGCACGCGCGGCCCCGTCAGCACCAGGTGGCCAGGCGTGAACTGGCCGATATAGTCGCCGACAAAGACCTTGCCGCTGCTCTCGACGATCAGGTGCAGTTCGTACTCGTCGTGGTAATGCCAGCGCACCAGCGCATTCGGAAAGCCGTGCTCGAGGTAGCGGATGAAGCCGAAACTGCCTTTCGGCTCGAAGCCGGGCGTGGCGTCGCGCTGCTGTTCCAGCTCCATCTGCGGCAAGCAAGCGTCGGCTTTGCGTGGCATGGCGCGCCCTCCCCGTCAGGCAACGATCTGTTCCAGCGCCCCGCGCGCACCCAGTCCATACAGGCTGGCCAGCGCTTGCGCCACCGCCTGCGTGAACGCTGGCGTGTCGCTCAAGTCGCCGAACAGCTCGCGCAGGGACAGCAGCACCGCGGCGTCCGCCCCGCCCTGCAGCGCCAGCACGCGCAGGCGCACCGCATACGGGTCGTTCAAGGGCATCTCGCGCCCCTGCTCGTCGTGGCCTTCCAGGTAGCGGAACCAGCAGGCCACGGTAAACGCCAGCAGCTTGATTGCGCCGCCCTTGGCCAGCGCTTCGCGCACGGACGGCAGCACGAATTTCGGGATGCGCGCGGAACCTTCCGTGCCGATGCGCGCCAGCTGGTCGCGCACGGCCGGATTCGAGAAGCGCTTGATCAGGGTAGCCTTGTACCGTTCAAGGTCGATGCCTTCCACTTCATCCAGCAAAGGCGTGACCTCGTCATCCATCATGCGCCGCACGAGCGCGCGGATGCCAGGATCGTTCATCGCTTCGTGCGCAAACGTGTAACCGAGCTGCATGCCGATGTAGCACAGTGCCTGGTGGCTGGCATTCAGGAGGCGCAGCTTCATCTTTTCATACGGCAGCACGTCGTGCGTCATCTGTGCCCCCACCTTTTCCCAGGCCGGCCGGCCCTGCGGGAACTCGTCTTCGATGACCCACTGGCGGAATGGCTCGCACACGACGGGCCAGGCGTCGATGATGCCGAAGCTGTCGCGCACGAGCGCCCGGTGTTCATCGGTGGTGGCAGGCGTGATGCGGTCGACCATGCTGTTGGGGAAGCTGCCATCGGTGGCCAGCCAGCGCGCCAGCTCAAGGTCGCGCAGGGCGACAAAGGCCAGCAGCATCTTGCGCGTGACGTCGCCATTGTTTTGCAGGTTATCGCAGGACATGATGGTAAACGGCGCCAGTCCCCGCTGGCGGCGCAGGGCCAGCGCGGCGGCCAGGTAGCCGAACGAGCAGCGCGGCGATTCCGGATGCGCCAGTTCATGCACGATGTCGGGGTGGGCCGCATCGAATTCGCCCGTGCCCTGGTTCACATAATAACCGCCCTCGGTGATGGTCAGCGCGACGATGCGCGTGCCGGGGTCGGCCAGCTTTTCCAGCACGGCTTGCGGGTCGTCGGGCGCATACAGGTATTCGCCGACGCAGCCGATGACGCGGGCAGAATCGCCCGCCGCGCTGCGCTCGACCACCGTGTACAAGCCATCCTGCGACCGCATGGCGTCGCGCATGGCCGCATCAATCGCCAGCAAGCCCACGCCGCAATATCCCCATTCCACGTTGCCAGGCAAGGCCAGCAAATCGTCGAGGTAGACGGCCTGGTGGGCGCGGAAAAAACCGCCCACGCCGATATGCACGATGCTGGGCACGAGCGTCTCGCGCACGTATGCGGGCACGGCCACGTTCCCTGGCAGCTTGGCCAGGTTCGCCTGGTTCAATGCGATCGATTCCATTACAGCGCTCCTTTCGCCGCCGCATAGGTCTTGCCGGCGCGGTCAAAATAATGGACGAAGCCCGGCTCGAACGTCAGATGCGTCTGCTGGCCCGGCTGCAGGCTGCTGCGCTCGGCGCCGCGCGAGACCACCTGCACATTGTTCGGCAGGCGCACATAGGTCAGGGTTTCCACGCCCAAGGACTCCACCAGGTCGACGGTGACGGGCACGCTGCCCGGCTGCGCCGCGCCCAGGTGCACGTGCTCGGGGCGGATGCCGACAAAACCGTCCGCCTGCGCCGCGCTGCCCGCTTGCGCCAGCAACTGAGGCGCCGCATCGGCCGGCACCACGTTCATGCTGGGCGTGCCGATGAATTGCGCGACAAAGCGGTTGGCGGGGCGGTCATACAGTTCCAATGGCGAGCCATGCTGCTCGATCTGCCCGTCGCGCAGCACCACGACCCGGTCGGCCAGGGTCATCGCTTCGACCTGGTCGTGGGTCACATAAATCGTGGTGGCGCCCAGTTCGCGGTGCAGCTTGGCGATCTCGATGCGCGTCTGCACGCGCAGTGCCGCATCGAGGTTCGACAGCGGTTCATCGAACAGGAACACTTTCGGATCGCGCACGATGGCGCGGCCGATGGCCACACGTTGGCGCTGGCCACCCGACAGTTCCTTCGGCGTGCGCTCCAGGTATTTACCCAGGTCGAGGATGGTGGCCGCCTTGTCGACTTTCTCGCGGATGATGGCCGGATCGACGCCAGCCAGTTTCAGCGCGAACGACATGTTCTGGAACACCGTCATGTGCGGATACAGCGCATACGATTGAAAGACCATCGCCAGGTCGCGCTTGGACGATGGCAGGGCCGTGATGTCGCGCCCGTCGAGCGACAGCTTGCCGCCGTCGATCGGCTCCAGGCCCGCGATCAGGCGCAGCAAGGTGGACTTGCCGCAGCCGGACGGCCCGACAAAAACGACGAACTCGCCCTGTTGGATCTCCAGGTCGATGCCCTTGATGGCGCGGTGCTCGCCAAAGAATTTTTCGATATTGCTCAGTTGAAGGTAAGCCATGATTGTGTCTCTATTCTGTAGTTTATTTGACTGCGCCGAAGGTCATCCCCTGGACCAGTTGTTTTTGGCAGAACCAGCCCAGCGCCATGATGGGCGCAATCGCCATCAGCGAAGCGGCCGACAATTTGGCCCAGAACAGGCCTTCCGGGCTCGAATACGAGGCGATGAGCCAGGCCAGGGTGCCCGCGTTGGACGCGCCCAGGTTCAATGACCAGAACGATTCATTCCACGACCACACCATGCAGACCAGCGCCGTGGACGCGATGCCGCCCACGGACAAAGGCAGCACGACGTGGCAGAATTCATCCCACACGGTGGCGCCATCCATGCGCGATGCTTCGAGGATTTCGCGCGGCAACTCCTTCATGCTCGTGTACAGCAGCCAGATCATGATGGGCAAATTCATCAGCATGAACATGATGGTCAGGCCGATGCGCGTATCGAGCAGGCCGAAGTACTGGTAGCAGATATAGATCGGCATCAGGGCGCCTACGCCGGGCATGTAGCGCGAACTGAGCATGAATTTCAGCAAGCCGATGGTGCCGCCCGTGGGAAAGAAGGCCATCGAATAGGCGGCCGGGATGGCGATCAAGAGGCCGATGGCCGTCGACAGCACGCTGGTAAACAGCGAGTTCCACGCGTAGCCGAAGTAGTTGTCGCGCGCCAGCACTTCGCGGAAGCTGTCCAGGGTCGGTGTGAAGAACAGCAGCGGCGGTGTGGAAATGGCTTGCCCTTCCGTCTTGAAGGCCATCAGGCCCAGCCAGAAGATGGGAAAGAACAGCAGCAGCGCGAACAGCCAGGCGGCGGCTGTGCGGCCGTATAGATTGAGTTTGCTATGCATCAAGGTCTCCTTATTTCGACAGATTCTTGCCGATGACGCGCATCAGGAAGAAGGCGGCGATGTTGGCGATGAGCACGGCGAACAGGGCGCCGGCCGAGGCCGCTCCCACGTCATACGACAGCAGTGCCTGCTGATAGATCATGAAGGTGATGGTGGTCGTGTCGAAGCCGGGACCGCCGCCCGTCGTGGTAAAGATTTCCGCAAAGATCGACAGCAGGAAAATCATCTCGATCATCAGCACCACCGAGACAGCGCGGCCCAGGTGGGGGATATAGAGGTAGCGCAACTGCTGCAAATACGTGGCGCCATCCATGCGCGCCGCTTCCAGCTGCTCGCGGTCCATCGATTGCAGGGCCGTCATGAAGATCAGGCAGGCAAACGGTAGCCATTGCCACGAGACCATCATGATGATGGAAAACAGGGGGTGGGCCGACAGCCAGTCGACGGGCGTGGCGCCAAAAAAAATACTGATTTGTGCGAACAGGCCGTAGATCGGATTGAGCAGCATGTTCTTCCACATCAGGGCATTCACGGCCGGCATGATGAGGAAGGGCGAAATCAGGAGCACGCGCACGATGGCGCGCCCGGGGAACGCTTCATTGATCAGCAGCCCCAGCGCCGTGCCCAGCACCACCGTGACCAGCATCACGGAAAACAGCAGGGTAAACGTGTTCTGCAAGGCCGGCAGGAACGAAGCATCGGTAAAGAAAAAGTGGAAATTGGCGAGGCCATGGAAAGGATGGCCGCTCGGATCGAGCATGGAATAGCGCACGAACGCGTAGTACAGGGTGATCAGCAGCGGGATCACGGAAATGACGGAGACGGCAAGCACGGCCGGCGTCAGCAAAGTCCGGGGGATAATGCGTTTCATAGTGTTCTCTTGGGGCAAGGGGAAATCTGGGGTCAGACCCGGCGGGTCTGACCCCTGCTTTACGCCGTTGGGGGTACGCAAACTATGCAGCAGGCCTACTTGTAGTACCCGCCTTTACGCATCTCCCGCTCCGCCGTCTGCTGCGACAACTCCAGCGCCTGGTCCACCGTCACCTTGCCCAGCAGCGCTGCCGCCATCTGCTGGCCGGCCGCCACGCCGATTACCTGGAATTCGGGAATCGATGCGAATTGCACGCCTACATATGGCGATGGCGGCAAGGTGCTTTGCACGGCGCGCGTGGTGGCCAGCGCCTTGCCTTCGGCGGCGGCAAATTTCGCCACTTTCTGGAACTCGGGGCTCGCATACGTCGACTTGCGCGTGCCCGTCGGCACGTTGGCCCAGCTCGTTTCTTTGGCCACCAGTTTCACGTAATCGGGCGACGTGGCCCAGTTGATGAAGCGCTGCGCTTCATTCGGGTGCTTCGAGCTTGCAGGAATCGCCAGCGACCAGATCCACAGCCAGTTGGCGCCCCGCTCCGTCACGCCGACGGGCGACTGGGCGAACGCCACCTTGTCGGCCACCTTGCTTTGCTTGGGGTCCGTGATGAAGGAGGCGGCAATCGTCGCGTCGATCCAGATGCCGCACTTGCCCTGGTTGAACAGGGCCAGGTTTTCATTGAAGCTGTTGGCGGCCGCGCCCGGCGGGCCGTATTTCTTCATCAGGTCGACGTACATGTTGACCGCGTCCTTCCATGGCTTGCTGGTAAATTGCGGCTTCCATTTCATGTCGAACAGCTGGCCGCCGTAGGAATTGGCCATGGTGGTGATCAACGCCATGTTATCGCCCCAGCCCGGCTTGCCGCGCAGGCAGATGCCGTACACGCCGTTGGCCGGATCGTGCAGCTTGGCCGCCACGTCGCGCAGCTGGTTCCAGGACGGGCGGTCCTCGATCGTCACGCCCGCCTTTTTCACCAGGTCGCTGCGGTACATGATCATCGAGCTTTCGCCATAGAACGGCGACGCGTACAGCTTGCCGTCGCCGGACAGGCCTTCGCGGATGGCGGGCAGCAAGTCGTCGATATCGTATTTGGCGTCCGGCTTGATAGGGATCAGCCAGTTTTTCTTGCCCCAGATGGGCGTTTCATACAGGCCGATGGTCATCACGTCGAACTGGCCGCCTTTGGTGGCGATATCGGTGGTCATGCGCTGGCGCAAGACGCCCTCTTCCAGGGTCACCCATTTGAGCTTGATGTCGGGATTGGCTTGCTCGAAGAACTTGCCGAGCTTTTGCATTTCGATCATGTGGCCGTTGTTGACGGTCGCGATGACCAGGTCGGTGGCGGCAAAAGCGGACGAGCTGAGGCAGCCGGCGATCAGCGCGGCAATGGCGGAACGTTTCATTGTGTGTCTCCAGTGTTTTTTGTCGTTGGCAATGCCCGATTACTTGGCACCACGACCACAATGTAGCACCGGCCTTTGATACTTTCTGATACTCCAAAACCGCAATTCGATACTCTTTTGCAAGCCCGCCATGCGCAAGAGTATCGATATGTGACAAAAACAACACTCTGAAAGAAAGTATCAGTACTTGCACGTTTTGTATCAGGGTGGTCAAAAAAGCGCTGCTAGACTTGGTTTTCGGCATTAGACCGTGTGCGGTGGCCGCCTTCCGGGGCATCACCGCTACCACCAACATTCTTCTGGAGACCGCATGAATCGCACTGCATTGAAAACTTTACCTGCCCTGCTGCTGGCCATAGCCAGCGCTTCCGCCATGGCCGACCCGATGTACCCAAGCGATGCCGAAGGCTTCCACGGCTACCTGCGCGCTGGCGCCGGCAGCAATACTTCGGGTGACGGCGGTTCGCAAGGCTGCTTCGGCCTCGGTGGCAACACCATGAAATATCGTCTGGGCAATGAGTGCGACGCCTACACCGAGTTCGGCTACACCAAGTCCGTTGCCCAGTCCGGCGGCGTGAACTACCTGGCCACGATCTGGGTCAACGCTTATGCGCCAAACTCGGATTTCGGCGACAACAAACTGGGCATCGTCAAAGCCTATGTCGAAGCGCAGGGACTCGATTTCCTGAACGGCGGCACGGCCTGGATCGGTAAACGCTTCTACTACCGTCCTGACATCCACATGCTGGACTTGCAATACATCAACATGAACGGCACGGGCGCCGGCCTGGACCGCATTCCTGCGGGCCCCGGTAAATTCTCGTATGCCTTCTTCAAGGACAACGACGTCAACACCGTGTCGCCAACCGGCGTCGTCAGCACCAAGTCCGCCGTGCGCCAGAACTTCATCTACGGCGAGATTCCCGTCAATGAAAACGGCACCCTGGACCTGGCCGCGACCTACATCATCGGCGAAGGCAAGGACAACGACGCTTATGGCCAAAAGCACAATGGCTGGCAGCTGTCGGCATTCCACCGTCAAGCGAAAGTCTTCGGCGGCGGCAACACCTTCGGCGTGCAGTACGGCGTCGGTCCTGGCGTCGGCGGTGCCGGCAACGGCCAGTTCGGCGCTTCGGGCGACACCGGTTTCGGTTCGGACCGCAAGCGTACGCGCGTCTTCAATGACATGGCGATCCAGCCGATGGCCAACTTCGGCATGGAATTTGTCGCCCTGTGGCAAAAAGACGAGTCGAATGCTACCGGTTCCTCGACCTGGACCTCGGTCGGCGTACGTCCTGTGTACGCGTTCACCAACAACTTCAAGCTGGTGGGCGAATTGGGTACGGACCGCGTGACGCAATCGGGCGGCCAGCCAGCCAAGCGCCTGACCAAGCTGACCATCGCACCGACGATCTCCGCCGGTCCTGGCCTGTGGTCGCGCCCTGAACTGCGCGCTTTCGTGACCTACGGCAAATGGAACGATGCGGCCACCGCTTCGGTCAATGCGTCGAACAACGGCGGCCCGATCTACAACAACAATACCAGCGGCACGTCGTATGGTTTCCAAGTGGAAACTTGGTTTTAAGCCAGCTTAACGGCAGCCATTAAAAAGGGCGGAACCTCGGTTCCGCCCTTCTCTGTTTACACTACCGGATTCAACTTACGGCAAGGCCACCGGCAATTCCGGGTACTCCTGCGTCAGCGCATACTTGGTGCCGCCCACGGTGACCGTGTAGTTGGCCGGTCCCGAGATCGGCAGGCGGTAGTTCAAGGTCAGCGCGACGGAGCCGCCCGGCGCCAGCGATTGCCAGGCGGGAATCGCGAAGCGGGCCCGGTTGTAGTTCTTCGTGAAGCCGCCGATATTGTTCGGCCCCGTGTAGCCGGCATTGATGACCGTCAAGCCGAAGCCGGACTGGTCGCTCATGTCCGATGGCGCCGAGACGGGATAGTCGAACTCCACCACGGTACCGCCCGGCAGGGTCGTGGCCGTGTTGTTCTTCACCGTCATCACAGGGTTGATGGGGAAGTTGCTGTCGCCCAGCTTCCAGCCGCCGAGGGTGATGCTGACGTTGGCCGCCGTGCCCGGCATGGCGATTTCGGCGCGCTTGTTGCCATACGCGCCAGCCGTGCGGAAAGCCTGGTACAGCACGTCCGTCAGGGTGGTGCCCATGAAATACTCGCCCTTGCCGCCATTGCGCGTGGCATCCCAGGCATAGTCGCCCGCCATTTCCCAGATCATCACGCCGCCGATATTATTGTTGACGATGTACTGGGCCTTGGCCGCGATCGACTGCGTGGTTTCCGTGGAAATGAACACTTTCTTGGTCGCATTCCACAGCCACGGCGCCACCATGGTGCTGCTGTAATGCGGCACATAGGTGCCCACCAGCGCCTTGTCCGTGACTTTATAGGCGTCCAGGTAGCTCGGCACGATACCGTTCTGCAAATTCAGCGCATGCCAGATCGGATTGCCGCCGCCCGGCGTGGGTTTGCCCTGGGAATCGAGATCGAACCACACGTTGTCGATGCCCGTTGCGCCCGTGCCGCAGGTCTTGGTGCCGGCGCACGTGACAGTGGAGCTGATCAGCGGCGTCGTGCCCCACAGGCCGTTGGTGCCGCCAGTCACATCCTTCCAGCCCCGCGTGTAGAACGGCACGCCGATATTGATGCGTCCCGCCTGCATGGCGCCCCGGTAGTAGCGGTAAGCCCAGTCCGTGTTCAGGTAGCCGATGTTCTGGAACTGATAGGCATTGCCGGCCCGCAGTTCGCCATCGTTGCCGTCGTCAAACAGCGCCGCGTTCGGTCCCACATACTGGTTCCATGCGCCGTGCAAGTCGTAGCTCATCAGGCTGGCGTAATCGAGATATTTCAATCCCGACATGTTTTCCTCGCCACGCAAGACCCAGCCCGAAGCGGAACCGGCGATGGTGAGCAGATAGTATTTATTGTCCTGCACGGCCGCTTCGTCGAGCTTCTGGCGCAGCACTTTCAGCAGCAGGTTGTAGCTCGTCATCAAGCCGGCCAGGCGCGGCTTCGAGACGGCGAAGTCGTTCGGATTACCCGCTTCATTGTTGGTGGTCGGGTGTTCGTAATCGACGTCGACGCCATCGAAGAAGTTGTACTGGCGCACGAAGGCCACCATGGAATCGGCCAGGGTGTTGATGCCGGCCGTGTTGATGCTGCCGTCCGCGTTCGTCGTGGCCGTGTAGAAGCCGCCGCTGCCGGCCCAGCCACCCACGGAAATCATCAATTTGACGCCCGGATACTTCTTCTTGTATTGCGACAGCAAGTTGAAGTGACCCTTGTACGGCAAGGACGGGTCCATGGCAGCGGCCGGCACGTTTGGCCACGTGAGGCCCGTATCGGGATTGGCGGCGCCGCTGCCGATGGCGATTTTCGACGTGGCCGGATCGACGGTGGCGAACGCATAGTTCAGGTGGGTGATCTTGTCCCACGGCAGGTTATTCACCAGATACGTGGGGCTGCCATCGACGCCCGTGCGCCAGCTGGCAAAGTAGCCGACGATGCGCCGGTTCAAGCCATTGCTCAGCACTTCGCGGCCATTCGCGTCGTACACCTTGCAATACGGCACATTCGGCACGGCCGAGATCAGGCCGTCCGGACGGCAAGCCGTGGGCGTGGGCGTGGGCGTCGGTGTGGGCGTCGGTGTTGGCGTCGGTGTTGGCGTTGGTGTCGGTGTCGGTGTCGGTGTCGGTGTCGGTGTCGGCGTCGGCGTCGGCGTCGGTGTTGGTGTCGGCGTTGGAGTCGGGGTTGGCGTCGGAGTCGGGGTTGGCGTCGGAGTTGGCGTCGTATCCATCACGGCCCATGGGCCCCACTGGTCGGCGGCGCTGGGGACATTGCCCTGCGTCCACCACTTGGCCTTGTAGGTGACACCTTGGTAAAGCACGCACTGGCCGCCCGTGTAGACGGTGGCGGCATCCCAGACGGCGCACGCCTCGACGGCGGCGAGCAAGGTGTTCGGGGTGGCGGTCGTACCGTCCTGGCCGCCGCCTCCGCAAGCGACGAGTACGCCGCTGAGCAGGGCCATCAATAATGCATTCGATTTCATGTTGTATTGGTCTCCGTTATGGTTTTACATCGAGAGCTGTTGCAGGCCCCTCGAGGGGCTCTTGTCAACTGTTATCCCTGGCTGGCTAGTCCTGCCTTTACTGCTACTGCAACTTCACATTCCAGTTGGCTTCCACGCATTTCACGTAGTTCCCCGCCAGCAAGGCGCTGTACGGGGTTTGATAGCTGACCAGCTGGCATTGGTTCTCGCCACCAGTGCTCCAGTTCTTTTCCCAATAGATGTTGTAGGAAGCGGAACTGGCCGGGGTGAAGCGTTGCATGTTGGCGCAAGACAATTGTTCGCCGGAATAATCCCAGCCCATGTCGGCGGCAAACTGCTTGTAGTAATCGATGCGGTTTTGCGCGGCCTGCTTTTCCGTGCCCTGCCCGCATTCGGCGTTGATGATCATGATGGTGGTGGCAAAGTTATTGCCCGCGCCAGCCGTCGTATCGGCCGCGTTCGGCACCCACGTGCCGTCAAGCACGTGCAGCATCGACGGTTTCGGCGGTTGCGGATAGACAAAGAAGAACGTGGCCGACGCCAGGTTCAGCCAGGTCGAGGCCACCAGGTCCGGGTTCTTCAGCAGCACGGACTGGTCGCCGTCATGCATGGCTTGCGAGAAGGGGCCGTAGTTGTAGTTGTACGACAGCTGCTTGGCGCCGCGGCCGAAATATTTCTTGAAGCTGCCGTCTGCATTTTTGCCGCAGGTCCACACCTTGTTGAAGACGGGGTCGGCGCACTCGACGTTGTAGCCGCAGCCGGCGCCCGTCTCGTCGCAGCCCAGTTCGCGCAAATACTTCAAGCCCTGGCGCCATTGCGGCAGCGGGCTGCTGGCGTTATGGTCGCCCGTTTCCTGCACGAAGTGGGCGAACATGGTGGCGAGGCTGTGGCGGCAGATGGCGTCCGCATTGCGCCCATCGCTGTAGTCGTCGCACACGGCGGGGAACTTGGCCACGGCTTGCAGGAAACGTTGATACGTATAGCTGGCGTCGCGCGCGGCAAAATAGTAGTCCCACTTCGCCGCCGGCAGCAGGCGCTCGACCCGCTTGACGTTGAGCGGATTGCTGGCCAGGCCAGGCTGCACGGCCTCGACGGCCGTATTGCCCAAGGTGCGGATCGACGCCTTGACCTTGCGGAAGAAATCGTTGTTCGTCAGCGCCGCTTCGTTCGCCTCGGCCTGGGCCTTGGTGGGCACGCCTGGCGTCGGTGTCGGCGTCGGTGTCGGCGTCGGTGTCGGCGTGGGCGTGGGTGTCGGCGTCGGTGTCGGCGTGGGTGTCGGAGTGGGCGTTGGCGTCGGGGTGGGTGTCGGGGTGGGAGTGCTGCTATCGAGGCTCCATGGCCCCCACTGGTCGTTGTTCGGTGCCGTGCCCTGCACCCACCATTTGGCGCGGTAGACCTTGCCGTCGTAGACGGCGCACTGGCCCGCCGTGTAGACGGCAGCGGCGCTCCAGGCCGCGCAACTGTCGCTGGCGGCCGTGGCGGCCAGCAGGGTCGATGGGAGTTCGGTGGTGGAATTGCCGCCGCAAGCGAGCAGCGCGCTGCCCAGCAGGCCTGCCATCAAAGGCGAGGCCAGCCGGCTAATTTGCCGTGTCTTCACAATGTCTCCTGAACGTTATACGAAAACTATCGAAGTAGCTTTTTATGTTGTACGTAAAGAAAGCACAGCGAAGCATCGGCTTTCTGCACAGAGAATGCGACGCCCCAAATTGGTAGTCAAGTGGTTTTATATAACGGTGTTTTTTACAGTACCAGTGCTGCTGACCGCTGCGTTCGCAAGCGATGCGGCGGCGAATGGAACAGGTAAAAAAAAGCCCGCTGCGTCATGGCAGCGGGCAATACCGCGCAAGATGGGTGGCGGCAAGTGGTATTAAGGGTTGCCGCGCGTCCGGGACGAACTTATCGGTTCAGCACGTACTTCGCCAGAGCCGCCGCGTCGGCTGCACTGAGCTGGCTGAATGGCGGCATGGGCACGGGCCCCCATTTGCCGGTGCCGCCACTGCGGATGTTGGCCGCCACGGCGGCGACTCCATCCTTGCCCTTGTACCTGGCCGCCACTTCCGCAAAGCCGGGGCCAACCACTTTCTGGTCGAGCGCATGGCAAGCCATGCAGCCGTTCGCCGCCAGCAAGGTTTTGACATCCTTGCCGCTGGCGGCCGGGACAGCGGCTGCCACGGGTTTGGCGACGGCCGCGCCCGCTGCTGCGGCGCCCCGCTCCACGCCATAGGTTTTCACCAGGTAATCGACCATGGCCGGCACGTCCGCGTCGTCAAACTGGGCGCCAAACGGCTTTTTCATCTTCTTGACGGTCGCTTCCCAGTAGGCGCGCGGCGAAGCGGGCGGCTGGCTCGATGTATACTGGGCCGCGTGGCAGGTCATGCAGTTGCGCTGCACCAGCTGGTAGCCGGGCAATGCGCTGGCTTTGTAGGTCGCCGTTTCCGGCGGCAAATGGATTTCCAGCGCGCACGCGCCGCCCGCCGCCGACAGTGCCAGCGCGGCAAATAATATCTTCATATGGTTCTCCTCAGACTGCCTGGATGCGCGTGGTTTCCACCACGTTGCGCATATAACCCATGGGATTCCACAGGGCTTTCATGGGCTGGCTCTGGCCGATGCGGTTGACGGCGCGCACCATCAGCACGTGCTTGCCCTTGCGCGGCGCCTTCATGACCATCGTCCATTCGCGGAACGAGAAGCGCCCCAGGTCCTTGCCCAGCTTCGCTTCCTGCCACGTCTGGCCGCCGTCCACCGACACGGCCACCTCGCTGATGCCCTGGCCGCCATCAAAAGCGATGCCGCGCAGGGCCAAGTCGCGCCCCGCCTTCACTTGCGCCCCATCGTGCACGTTGGTAATGAAAGAGCGCACGTTGAGGCGGCTGATCGGCGTCGTCTTGCCCACGGGCGTGCCCGGTTCGATGAAGCCGGAGCCATTGTCGGGGATGCGGTAGCCCGTGCTCATCCAGAAGCCGTCGAACGGCTTGTCGAGCACCGTGATGTCGCTCAGGTGCTTGACCCAGTAGGTGCCATAGAAGCCCGGCACGATCAGGCGCAGCGGATAGCCGTTGAGGAAAGGAATGTCCTCGCCATTCATGGCCCAGGCCAGCATCACGTCGCCGGCCATGATGTGCTCGACGGACAAGGCTTTTTGAAAGTCGGGGCCGTCGCCCACGGGCGGCGTTTCCAGGCCATTGAAGGCGACCTGCACGGCGCTGGCCGCGATACCGGCCTTTTCCAGCACGGTTTTCAGAGGGATGCCCGTCCAGCGGGCATTGCCCATGGCGCCATTGCCCAGCTGCCCGCCGTTGGCGCGCGGCGTAAAGAAACCGCGGCTATTGCCCGAACATTGCGTGACGGCCACCACGTCGACGGGCTCGGCCAACTGCTTCAGTTCAGCCAGCGACAGTTCCAAAGGCGTCTTCACGAGGCCGCCGATGCGAAGGCGGTAGCTGCCGCCATCTATGCTGGTGGGCAAGCCGCTCCAGTGGTAGCGCACGAAAAACGCGTCGTTGGGCGTGATCGCGCCTTCGCTGAAGACGCTGAACGGCGTTTCCAGCTGGGGCGGACGGCTGGTCAGCAGGATCAGCGGACGCTTTTGCGGGAAAGCCACCAGTTCGCGCTCGCCATTTTCAAACGGCAAGGTGACGGAGGCGGAGTTGGCCAAGGTCGGCCCCGCCACGGCGGCGGCGCCCAGGGCGGCCGTCGTGCGCAGGAAGCGGCGCCGGCCTGCGGGCAACAAGGTCGTGTCAGACATGTTTGAGCTCCACTTTGGCTTCGTTGTCGCCGTTGCGATCGTCGTTGACGAGCTTCTTGATGTAGTACATGACGCTCATGATGACCACGCTCAACAGGCCGAACCAGAAAGACACGCGCTGCTCCGTATCGGACGACACGCTCATGGCGCCGAGGATCACCAGCATGGCGATGATGGTGAAATACGTCAGGTAGGGGAACAGCCACATGCGCACCTTGATGCGTTCCGGGCATTCGCGCTCGAGGCGGCGGCGCAAACGCAATTGAGATATCGCAATGAGCAGGTAGACGAACAGGATCAGGATGCCGTAGGAATTGACGATGAAGGGGAACACGAGGTCGGCCGACACATACGATACGGCAATGGCGAAATAGGCGAACAAGGTGCTGAACAAAATGGCGCGGATCGGCACGCCGTTCTTGCTCAGCTTGACCAGGCCCGTCGGGGCATCGCCACGGCGCGTCAGCGCAAAGATCATGCGCGACGAGGCGTACAGGCTGGAATTGAGGGCCGACAGCACGGCCGTCAAAATGATGGCGTTCATGATGTGGGCCGCGTACGGGATATTCATGACGGTCAGGGCGCTGACGAAGGGCGTGGCGATGGCTGGCGAATCCCATGGCACGATGCAGACGACGACAAACATGGAACCGACATAGAACATCAGCACGCGCGTGATGACGGAATTGGTGGCACGGGCGATGGCCTTGGCCGGGTCCGACGTTTCGGCGGCGGCGATGGTGACGATCTCGGCGCCCGAATAAAAGGCCGTGGCGGCGACGGCGCCACTGAGCACGGGTCCCCAGCCGTGGGGCATGAAGCCGCCGTTGCTCGTCAAAAAGCCCAGGGTCGGGATGCTGTTGGGCAGGCTGCCCGTGATGAACAGGGCGCCGACGAACAGGAAGACGATGATGGCGACCACCTTGATCGAAGCGAACCAGAATTCGAATTCGCCGAACGCTTTCACGGAGAACAGGTTAAGGATGGTCATCGAGACGAGCAGCACCAGGCTGATCGACCATGACGGCACGTCGGGCAGCCAGAAGTTGACGAGCTTGGCGCCGGCGATGGCTTCCAGTGCCACGACGACGACCCAGAAATACCAGTACATCCAGCCGCTCATGAAACCGAGGAATTTCGAGACCTTCGGCTTGTCGTCGAAGGCCAGGCGCGCATATTCGTAAAAGGAGCCGACCACGGGCAGGGACGAAGCCAGTTCGCCCAGCATGCGCATGATCAGGACGACCAGGCCGCCCGTGAGCAGGAAGGACAGGATGGCGGCCGGGCCGGCGGCCTTGGCGATGACGCCGCTGCCGACAAAGAGGCCGGCGCCGATCACGCCGCCAATGGCGATCATGCTCATGTGGCGTTGCTTCAGCGAGTGCTGCAAGCCGGTACTGTTATGCGATTCGCTAATCATTTGTGTCTCCTAGTAATATCTGAAGCTCGGTGCGCCCTCGCCTGCTGCGGCATGTTTCAGCCGCGCGGCTTTGTTTTATTTAGGCAACACCGTCAAGCAGCATCGATACATCATCAAATCAGTCTGGTTGGCTGCATGCCATAAGTCAATCTGGAAATGCAGCGGCCCGGCGCGGTCGCCAAGGGGCAAGCGCGCTGGAGAGTAAGTACGGGGTATTGCTGGGTTATTGCTGGTTAAAAAAATGGGAGCGGCGGCAACACTTGTGGCGTAAGAGCCACTCCCAAGAACGTCTTACACCTTGCCCTTCCATGGCACGAGGGTACGTTCGAGGTAACGCATCATCAAATCAAACAGGAAAGCGAAGAAGCCGATCACGATGATGCCCATGATCACGACATCGCTGGCCAGGAACTCGGAAGCGCTGAGCACCATGTAGCCGAGGCCGCGCGTGGCCGCCACCATTTCGCCGGCCACCAGGGTGGTCCAGCCCACGCCGATGCCGATACGCATGCCGGTGAGGATTTCCGGAATCGCGGCACGCAAAATCACGTGCACGATGACCTGGAAACGGGTAGCGCCCATCGAGTAAGCCGCGTGGATTTGCTCCAGCGACACGGAGCTGACGCCGGCGCGGGCCGCGATGGCCATCGGTGCGAAGATGGCCAGGAAGATCAGGTAGACCTTCGAAAACTCGCCGATGCCGAACCAGATGATGACCAGTGGCAAGTAAGCGAGCGGCGGCAGCGGGCGGTAGAACTCGATCAAGGGATCGAAGATGCCGCGTGCCACGCGGTTGACGCCCATCATCACGCCGATGGGAATGGCGAACAGGCAGGCCAGGCCGAAGGCGCCGAACACACGCACCAGACTGGCGACAGTGTGTTCCCACAGGGTGGCGCCGCCGAAACCGGTGGTCGCCGCCATGATGAACTTTTCATAGACGGCTTGCGGCGACGGCAGGAACAGCGGCTTGACCATGCCGCTGGCCGTCACGCCGAACCACAGCAAGAGCACCGCGATGACGGTGACGGTAGCGATGCGGCTGGAATTGCCCTGCCCCGGCGCGCCGAACGCTTCGCCGGGCATGGCGCAGCGGGGAGCGAACAGGCGGCCAAAGAAGCCGGCGCGCTTGGTGCTGGCGGGAGGAAATCCCACGGCGGATGGGCTATGCATGGGACACCTCCAGCTCTTTATTGACAGCGCGTTCGTCGCCATAAATGATGTTGAGCACCGTTTCGCGCATCTTGATGAAGTCCGGGCTCGATTTCACGGCGCGCGCATCGCGGCATTCGAGGAAGCGCTTGTTGAAATCGAGTTCATACGTGTGCGTGATGCGGCCCGGACGGGGCGACATGACGATCAGCCGGTTCGCCAGGAACAGCGCCTCGTCGACGCTGTGGGTAATGAAGAAAAACATGGTGCTGGATTTGGCCCAGATATCGAGCAGCAACTCCTGGATGGTTTCGCGGGTCAGCGCATCGAGCGCGGCCATCGGTTCATCCATCAGCAGCATGGCGGGATTGCTGGTCAGGGCGCGGGCGATGCCCACCCTTTGCTGCATGCCGCCCGACAACTGATAAATCATATTGTCGTGAAAGTCCTTCAAGCCGACCAGCGCGAGGTTTTTTGCCGCCTGTTCGCGCCGCACGGCTTTAGCCACGCCTTGCAGCTTCAAGCCGAATTCCACGTTTTCCATCACGTTCAGCCATGGCAGCAAGGCATGTTTCTGGAACACGACGCCACGGTCGGCACCCGGCCCTTCCACCTTGTTGCTGCCCAACATGATCTCGCCCTTGGATGGGGCGATAAAGCCCGCCATCAGGCTCAGCAAGGTGGTCTTGCCGCAGCCCGAGGCACCGAGCGCGACGACGAAGTCGCCGCTATTGATGGTGAGATTGATATTATTTAAGGCATGTACGCGTTCACCGGCCGTCTTGCCCGGATAAATCACGCTGACATCCTTGACGTAGAGATTTTCCATCATGTGCCCCGCATAGGTGTAGTCACTTCAGTTCAACGCATTCTGTTCAGTCAGCGCGCCCGCAGGCGCGCCATCGCACAACGTTTACTTCAGCAGGCCGGCGGCCTGTGCATACCTGGGTGTCACATACTTGGCGTAATCTGTTGCCAGGGTGTCGATCTTGCCTTCGCCCTTCAAAAATTGCGCCGTGGCCAGCAAGGCTTGCGCCACGCCGCCCTTGGCGCCGCCACCGAGCCAGGCTGGCGACGCCTGCTCCTGCAGCGATGGATAGGCGTACAGGGCCACGGAAGCGGCCACGTCCTTGGCGGCCGCGCCCGAATGCTTGACGTTGGCTTTCACTTGCGGGGAATCGATGGTCCACGCCTTCGGATTGGCGCGGTAGTCGGCGTCGGCAGCGGCCATCACCTTGACGAATTTGGCCATGAAGTCGGCGTTCGCTTCGCCCCAGGCGCGCTCGACGGCCATGCCGTCAAACGTGGCCTTGCCCTTCTTGCTCAATTCGCCGGACGTGACGAGGACCTTGCCGTTTTGCTTGAGTTTGCTCAAGGCCGGGTCCCACACGAAGGCGGCATCGATGTCGCCCCGTTCCCAGGCGGCGGCGATCTGATTCGGCTGCATGTTGAGCAATTTCACTTCCGTGGGCTTGATGCCCCACGTTTCCAGCGCGAACATGGTATGGAAGTGCGTGGTGGAAACGAAAGGCACGGCGATCTTCTTGCCGCGCAAGTCCGTCGGCTTGGCGATGCCGGCGCCATTGCGGGCCACCATCGCTTCCGCTTCATTGATGTCGTCGATGATCCAGAACAGCTGCAGGTCGACGCCGCGGCTGACGGCCGCCGTCAAGGGACTGGAGCCGATGACGCCGATCTGCACGTCGCCGGACGCCATGCCGGTGGCTACCTTGGCGCCCGAGTCGAACTTGCGCCAGTTAATTTTATAGCCGGTGGTTTTTTCCACTTCGCCGCTGGCGATCGCCACCAGGAAGGGACCGTTGATTTCCTGATAGGCAATCGTCACTTCCTTGCTTTGCGCGAAGGCGGTACCGCTGGAAGCCAGGGCGGCACCCAGCACCAGGGTGCCGAGGACGGCGCGGCGCATCGTTGAAAAACCTGTTTTGCTCGGGGTTTTGCTCGTATTTGTGTTCATGTCTCACTCCAAGTTATTGTTATGTGTGAACGTTCGGGCAATAACATCCTTGCGGATGGCGTCGCTGGCCGGTCTATGCCAGCTCATGCGACGACTTGAACTGCAGTGCTGCTTTTAGAAAACTTCATCTTTCAAGTGATACCAGCGGTACAGGAAGCGCTGGCCCAGGCGGCGGAACGGGGCGAACGCTTGCGACTCGACCAGTTCCATCATGTTCGGGTACGGCAGTTTCGAATTGAAGATCGGCAAGCCCGTGTCGCTGGCCTTGCCCGCGATGCGTTCGGCCATGCGCCGGCCCGCCTGCGCCGAATACATGACGCCGTTGCCGCCGTAACCGAGCGAATAGAAGATCGATTGCTTCGGATCCGGTTGCACGATGCGCGGCATCATGTCGTGGCTGACGTCGACCCAGCCCCACCACGAATAATCGATGGCGATGCCGGTCAGCGCGGGGAACTTGCGGTGCAGATCGTTGATCAAAAACTGTTTGTACTTGTCGTCCGGCGCGTCGGCGCCCGTGATGGCGCTGCGGCTGCCGATCTGCACGCGGTTGTCCGGCATCAAGCGGTAGTAGTGGCGCAGGATGCGCGTATCCGTAATCACCTGGTGGGTGCGGAAGTTGCACGCCTCGATTTCCGCCGGCGTCAACGGACGCGTGACGAGCGAGTTCGACAGAATCGGCAGCAGGCGGTTCTTCACTTGCGGATGCAAGTGGGGCGAGGTGTAGCCGCCCGTGGCCACGGCCACGGAACGGGCACGCACCACGCCGCCCGGCGTTTGCAGATAATGCACGCCGTTGCGCGTTTCCCAGCCCATCACGGGGCTGGACGGATGCACCTTGGCGCCCAGCGCACGGGCCTTGCGCAGGTAGCCGAACGCCAGCTTGCCTGCGTGGATGCCGATGCCTTCCGGCTCGTGCAGCGCGCCGGCCGCTTCCTTGTCGTCGACGAATTCGCGCTTGACGGTGTCGGCGTCGAGGATGCGTGCGTCGTACTTGAAGATCTCGCGCATGATCTTGGCTTCTTTTTCCAGCGCGGGCATGGCTTTCGCGTTGTGGGCGATATACAGGTGGCCGCCCGGCTGCGGGTCGCAATCGATGTCGGCCGTGATCTTCTTGAACGTTTCCATCGCGTCGCACACTTCCGCGTGCAGTTTCAGGGCCGTGTCCATGCCGTAGCGGTCTATCCACTGCGAGCGCTTCAGGCGGCCCGTCGTGCATTGCGCCTGGCCGCCGTTGCGCGTGCTGCAGCCCCAGCTGACCCGGTTCGCTTCCAGCACGGTCGCCTTGATGCCGTGTTCCTGGGCAAGGAAGATGGCGCAGGACAGGCCCGTGAAACCGGAACCGATGATGGCCACGTCGACGTCGATGTCATGCGTGATGGGGCCGTCGTCGGCGGGCGGCTCACCGGCCGTGCCGATCCAGTAGGTGGGCGCGTAGGCATTGCCATGGCCGGGGCGCTGGGCCACCAGCGGATCGTAGGCGGGATCGTAGGACGTGCGGGCGGCGGTGCTGGTGCCCAGTACGTCAGATGGGGTGTCGACAGGTTTGTTCATGATCATTCCCGGTGAACGTGCTGGCTCAGGCTTTGTTGCCGGTAGCGACCGGTGGGCGATCCTTGCGGAAGGCATTCTTCACGGCGATCTTGCCATCGCGGAAAGTGAAGATGTCGACCATGCGCGCTTCGATGCGCGTGCCGTCCGCCTTGGTGCCGGCAAACGTCGATTCCGTCACGCCGCGCTCGCCGCTGACGAAGTGTTCTGGATTCAGCCAGGCGGCATCGGGGAAGGTTTGCCAGGCCAATTCGAAGCCGGCGCGCACGGCGTCGCGGCCAATAAAACTCTTGCCCAGCAAGTCAGGGCCGGCCACGGCATGGAATTCGCAATCGTCGGCCATGGCGGCCATCAGGGCCTCGATATCGTGGCGGTTCCAGGCATCGCCGAACGCTTGCAGGAAGTCAGTGGTGACGGCATCGGTGTGCGGTACAGGGTGGTTCATGGTGGTCTCCGTAAATCGTTTTTGATACGCTACGTTCCGTTTTTTGTCTTTTATTGAATTTAAGCCTTAAGCATGGGCTTGTCAAATCAAATAATTCAAAAAACGGGACGCCTTGTATTCTTTAGTGAAATTATGATACTTCCGTGACAATGTGTGAGAATTTCGTCACAGCGCTGTGTCGGATTACGCCGGGCTTGCGCCCGGCTAATCCGACCTACACACACGCCATCCGTGTGCGTAGGTTGGATTAGCCCAGAGGGCGTAATCCAACAACACCAGCAAATCAAACGTAATCTTTATATTTATCCAGATGCCGCACTGGTTTACTCAGCGCATCGCGGCGGAATGGGTCGCCCAGCTCGCGCGTGCACATGATTTCAATGATGGTCGTCTTGCCTTCATTCATCTGCATGTCGATCGCCTTCTTCAAGGCCGGGCCCACGTCTTCCAGCTTGTCGACCGTGATGCCTTCGGCGCCCATGGCGCGCGCGATTTCCGCGAAGCTCTGGTTGTCGAGCTCACCGGCAACGAAGCGGCGGTTGTAGAAATCGACCTGGTTTTTCTTTTCCGCACCCCACTGGCGGTTGTGGAACACCACGGCTGTGACGGGAATGTTGTGGCGCACGCAGGTCATCGTTTCCATCAGGCTCATGCCCCAGGCGCCGTCGCCCGCATACGACACGGCTGGACGGTGCGGCGCCGCCACTTTCGCGCCGATGATGGTCGGGAAT
>NZ_JAZHPB010000039.1:0-233 GCF_036543145.1 Janthinobacterium sp. LS2A | reverse complement strand
ACCAGCGGCATGACCGTTGCGATGAACAACACGCAAAACAGCACCTCGATGCTGCAAACGGCAGAAGGCGCGTTCGCTGAAGTGACCAACATGCTGGTGCGCATGAAGGATCTGGCAACCCAGGCAGCCGATGCCTCGTCGACCGCCAACGACAAGACCGCCATGCAAGCTGAATACAATGCATTGGGCCAGGAACTGTACAACGTCATGACCAACACCACGTTCGGCGGCAC
>NZ_JAZHPB010000038.1:0-265 GCF_036543145.1 Janthinobacterium sp. LS2A | reverse complement strand
ATATGGTAGGAGAGCGTTCTGTAAGCCTGCGAAGGTGTCTTGTAAAGGATGCTGGAGGTATCAGAAGTGCGAATGCTGACATGAGTAGCGATAATGGGGGTGAAAAGCCTCCACGCCGTAAGCCCAAGGTTTCCTGTTCAACGTTCATCGGAGCAGGGTGAGTCGGCCCCTAAGGCGAGGCAGAGATGCGTAGCTGATGGGAAGCAGGTTAATATTCCTGCACCGTCGTATGATGCGATGGGGGGACGGATCGCGGAAGGTTGTC
>NZ_JAZHPB010000037.1:0-274 GCF_036543145.1 Janthinobacterium sp. LS2A | reverse complement strand
TCCCATTTCGCTCGCCGCTACTTTGGGAATCTCGGTTGATTTCTTTTCCTGCAGCTACTTAGATGTTTCAGTTCGCCGCGTTCGCCTTGCATACCTATGTATTCAGTATGCAATACCCTAAAAGGGTGGGTTGCCCCATTCGGAAATCTGCGGATCAAAGTGTGTTTGCTCACTCCCCGCAGCTTATCGCAAGCTACTACGTCCTTCATCGCCTGTAATCGCCAAGGCATCCACCATGTGCACTTATTCGCTTGTCCCTATAACGTTAGCCTCT
>NZ_JAZHPB010000036.1:0-285 GCF_036543145.1 Janthinobacterium sp. LS2A | reverse complement strand
GTTGCTGATCCATGAAGCACTGGATAATTTTCTGTATTGGTGGTGGGTGCTGAGAGGCTCGAACTCCCGACCTACGCCTTGTAAGGGCGCCGCTCTACCAACTGAGCTAAGCACCCGCATACCCAGAAAACTATCCCGACGTTTGTCACCACGTCTGGAAGAGGCACTATTATAGGGGGCGCTTTCGTGCTTGTGCAACTATTCTTGAGGGTGAACAGCAGTTTTTTTGCTGAAAAGCGCAAAAATAGTCAGGGAAGGGGGAACTGACGTGTTTTCTGCTTCTGA
>NZ_JAZHPB010000035.1:0-307 GCF_036543145.1 Janthinobacterium sp. LS2A | reverse complement strand
AATGAAGAAGAAACAGTAGTCGTAGTAGTTCCGCGTTGGGGCTGTAGCTCAGCTGGTTAGAGCACCGTGTTGATAACGCGGGGGTCGTTGGTTCGAGTCCAACCAGCCCTACCAGCTAATTAGTAAAATCTCAGGGGGATTAGCTCAGCTGGGAGAGCACCTGCTTTGCAAGCAGGGGGTCGTCGGTTCGATCCCGTCATCCTCCACCAAAGTTTTACTCGAAAGTACAAACGTAAGCCGGTCAACAAGGCTGTGGTTTAGGTTTGATCTTTTAGCGATCAAAGCTGTTTCGTTCTTTAACAATCTG
>NZ_JAZHPB010000034.1:0-334 GCF_036543145.1 Janthinobacterium sp. LS2A | reverse complement strand
CAAGCTGCTGGGCAAAGGCAGCGCCGCAGCTGACGGCACGCTGTCGACGTCGATGACGTTCCAGATCGGCGCAAGCTCGACCGAAAAAATGACGTTCGACGTTTCGGGCAACCTGAGCTCGCTGAACGCAGCCCTGACCGGCCTGAGCGCCAACTTCTCGAGCGCCGCAGCAGCAGGCGCCACGGAACTGACGTCCAACGCCAACGCCAATATCGGCCTGCTGGCCACCGCCATCGACAGCGTCAGCACCCTGCGTTCGGCACTGGGCGCGACGGCTAACCGTCTGGACCACGTCAACACCAACTTGTCGAACATCGCCACCAACACCAAAGCC
>NZ_JAZHPB010000033.1:0-334 GCF_036543145.1 Janthinobacterium sp. LS2A | reverse complement strand
AGCACTGCTGGGCGATGGCAGCGCCGCAACCAAAGGCACCTTGTCGACCTCGATGACCTTCCAGATCGGCGCAAGCTCGACCGAGAAAATGAGCTTCGATGTATCGACCAACCTGGCCTCGCTGAATACGGCCCTGAACGGCTTGAGCAAAAACTTCTCGTCGGCCGCCTCGACCGGCGCCAGCGAACTGACCAGCAGTGCCAACGCCTCCATCGGCCTGCTGGCTACCGCCATCGACAGCGTCAGCACCGTACGTTCGGCACTGGGCGCGACGGCTAACCGTCTGGACCACGTCAACACCAACTTGTCGAACATCGCCACCAACACCAAAGCT
>NZ_JAZHPB010000032.1:0-352 GCF_036543145.1 Janthinobacterium sp. LS2A | reverse complement strand
TCGTGCGCGCCTGGCACCGACATGCCGCAACAGCACCAGGACGGGTCGGCGAAGCGACAAACCGCATTTATTTTAAAAAATTTCCTTAAAGCATTTAATTAAGATGGCGGCACGGTCGTCTTGTACTGATAGGAGCAGATAAATCGTCGCTCCTCACCGTAACCACCTAATTAGGAATGACACCATGCTGAGCCTTCACACCAACGCTGCCTCCCTGTCGGCACAAAATTCGATCACGAATACCCAATCCAAACTGTCGACTTCGATGACGCGCCTGAGCACCGGCTTCCGCATCAACTCGGCCATGGACGATGCTGCCGGCCTGCAAATCGCCACCCGCCTGAAAGCACAG
>NZ_JAZHPB010000031.1:0-428 GCF_036543145.1 Janthinobacterium sp. LS2A | reverse complement strand
TAGAGCAGCCATATATGGAAATTCAATTTACGCATCGCATACATATCGCCGACGGCCCGCTGGAGAAATATGTCTATCAAGTCCCACCAATGGTTGCCGTACTGTTGTATTTTTTTGCTGTGGCTTGCTGCTGTATATCTTGGAAACCATAGCGGGCTTGCGCTCATGGTCGATATCAATACCGGCGAGAAACACTGTGTTGAAATGTTGGCGCTTCACTTCCAGGCGATTCAGTACAGTGAATTGCTCGGGCTTTTGGGTAGTGCTAGTGTCATTGGGGTTTTCTTGCTACCCGCCATAGCTATTTTCGTCGGAATTATCGACTTTAGAAGTCGTCAACGCCGGAAAGTACAACAGGCCGAAAGGCAATAACCGTTGATGGCGATGGTCCGCTTTGGGACGGAACCTCTGCCAACGACGGCAACCGG
>NZ_JAZHPB010000030.1:0-485 GCF_036543145.1 Janthinobacterium sp. LS2A | reverse complement strand
GGTACCGTTGTGACCGGTCGTATCGAGCGCGGCATTGTCAAAGTCGGCGAAGAGATCGAAATCGTCGGTATCACCGATACCGTCAAAACGACTTGCACCGGCGTGGAAATGTTCCGCAAGCTGCTGGACCAAGGTCAAGCTGGCGACAACGTTGGTCTGCTGCTGCGCGGCACCAAGCGTGAAGACGTGCAACGTGGTCAAGTTCTGGCCAAGCCAGGCTCGATCAAGCCGCATGCACACTTCACCGGCGAGATCTATGTTCTGTCGAAAGACGAAGGCGGCCGTCATACGCCATTCTTCAACAACTATCGTCCACAGTTCTACTTCCGTACGACGGACGTAACTGGTTCGATCGAGTTGCCAGCAGACAAAGAAATGGTCATGCCAGGCGATAACGTGTCGATCACCGTCAAGCTGATCAACCCGATCGCGATGGAAGAAGGTCTGCGCTTCGCTATCCGCGAAGGCGGCCGTACCGTCGGCGC